>NZ_BAAHBI010000035.1:111798-711771 GCF_054776755.1 Spirosoma litoris
ATGGCTACGATCCGACTTGCGTAGATGGTTGGTGAAGTCAACCAGCAGGATAGAGTTTTTGACTTCGATACCAATCAAGGCAATCAACCCAATAACCGCTACGAATGAGAATGGATTGCCCGAAAAGTATAGGGCCAGCACGGCGCCAATGATGCCCAGCGGAATTACCGATAGCACAATCAATGTGCTTTTAAAGGTACCAAATTCTAATACTAATACAGCGATGAATCCAAAAATGGTGATCAGAATAATGGTGCCTAAACCACCGAATGATTTCTCGCGGCTTTCCAACTCTCCAGCAGCCTTGTAGCTGAAACCCGTCGGGAACTTCATCTTGTCGAGTTTTGATAATACCCCATTGAATACATTATCGACCAGATAGCCCGTTTTTACAAAGCCGGTGATCGTCACATAACGGTCTTTATCGTAGTGGCGAATCTGGTTCATGCTACTCTCAAATTCGAGATCGGCAATCTGGCGCAATGGTACTGCTGATCCCGTTAAGGTATTGACATACAGATTGCTCAAAACGTGCTGGTCGGCTACTTTGCCTTTGGGAAGGGTTACGTTGATCGTGTAATCGTCGCCGTTGGGCTCTTTAAAGGTACCTACGTTCAGACCTGCAATAGCGAGTCGGATAGTGCGGTTTACATCGGCAATAGAAATGCCTAACAGGCCCGCTTTCTCTTTGTTAATGCGTACCCGCAAATCGGTTTTCTGACTGGATAACGGGTTGTTGACGTAAATCAGACCGGGCGTTTGTTTGAAGGCGGTTTCAACCCGAGCCGCCATCACTTTCAGGGTGTCAAGGTTTTCACCAAATACGCGAACGGCTACCGGAGCCTCCTGATCGGGGCCTTGCTCAAAATCTTTTACTTCAATTTTTGCGTTCGGATAGAATTTGAATCGCTCGCGTAGCTTATCAATCAATACGCGTTTTTCGGCGGGTTCTACATCCACCAATTGCACGTAAAACTGAGCGTAGTTCGGCGATTCATTTCGTTGAATGATGTTGTAGTAAATACGTGGCTGGCCCCGGCCCACGTTTGTGGTAACGTATTTAACGTCGGGTTCCTTTTTCAGAACGCCTTCCACGTAACGGGCTACCCGGTCGGTTTCTGACAAACTGGTGCCATCGGGCGTATCGATATTGATCAGAAACTGTGGTTTTTCGGAAGCTGGAAACAGCGCGAAGCCAACAATTTTAAACATGTACAAAGCACCTGTAAACAACACCCCCGCTACCAGCAACGTAACAACTGGATGGCGTAATCCCCAGTGCAACAGGCGACTATAGGAACCACTAATAACTTTTTTGAGGGCACGCATGAAGATGTTCCCTTCTGGATTATGCGATTCCTTTAAAATTCGGCTCGATAGAAAAGGAACAATCGTCAGTGATACCAGCAACGAGGCCAGAATAGTTGTTACGACCGCCATCGGCAGTGAACGGATGAAATCGCCAGAAGCTTCGGGCAGAAATAAGAGTGGCAAAAAAGCTAGAATCAGCGTGGTTGTACAGCCGATAACCGCTAGTGTAATCTGTCCGGTCGCCTTAATGGCGGCTTCCCGTTTTGAATACCCATCGCGTAGGTAACGCTCGATGTTTTCGACGACCACAATGGAGTCATCGACTAGAATACCCAGAGCCACAATCAGTCCGACAATGCTTAACTGATTGATGCTGAATCCAAGAAAGTCGAGACCCGCTAAGCCAATTGCCAGCGATAGTGGAATTGAGATCATGACGACGATGGCAGCTCGGAAACCGAGTGGGAGCAGGGTAAGCGAAACAAGCAGAATGGCCAGACCAAAATCCTGTACAAAATGGGCGAGTCGTTTGTTGACGCTAACCGTCTGGTCGAAATTTTTAACGAGCGTAATGTGTGGAGGTAGTGTTTTTGCAAACCGATCGATAACGGGATTCAACTGCTCACCAACTTTGGCAATGTTTTCGCCCGTTTTTTGACCTGCTGTTACAAGAACAGCCCGGTGGCCATTCAGACGTGTGATGTACGTTTCGTCTTCATAATTAAAATCAACGTCGGCAACGTCACGCAAATAGATGATTTTCTGACCGTTGGTCGAAACAATTGTATTCCGGATTTCGTCGAGCGATTGGTAGTCGCCAGCAGTTTTAACGTTGAATTTCCGCGTACCGGCCTGGATATTTCCACCCGGAATATTCAGATTTTCAGCCTGAATGGCACCCAGTACTCGGTTTACGGCTACCCCATTCTGAGCCATTTTTTCAATGTTCAGCGACACCCGAACCACGGATGCCGGATAACCCCAATCTTCGGCATTTTTCAGGCTTTTTACTTTCTCAAAGTCTTCTTTCAGTTTGTCGGCATACTCACCCAGCTCTTTGGAAGACGCCACTTCCGACAACAAAGCCACCTGTACGATACTGACGTCGGTTGGCGAAAATTTCTTGATATCAATCCGGTAAATATCCGAGGGTAATTCGGCCTTCAGCGCGTTTACTTCCCGAATAATTTCCTGGTATTTTTCTTCAGGATCGACACCGTAATCGTAATCAAGTCGGAACACGGCCAGACCATCATCCACGTTTGTAATCACGTGGTTCATGTTCTCCAGTGCATTGAACCGAGCTTCTCCCGGATCAACCACCAGCTTTTCCATATCAAGCGCATCGGTGCCAGGATAAATGACCGCTACGGCAAAACTAGGCGCCGTAAATTCGGGATCTTCGCCCCGTGGCATATTAAGCAGTGAGTTGATGCCCAGCGCGGCTACGCCCAGAAACAGCACCAACATAAACTGCCAGTTTTTAACGGAAAATTCGGATAGATTCATAGGTCGTTCTAAACACAGAGGTCACGGAGGGCTTCACGGAGATCACTGAGGGCTCCGTGTTCCTCTGTTTTTACTCTGTGTTCTCCGTGTTTAAATGGTTATTTCACAACTACGCTTGATTCTTCTGTCAGATATGCCGATCCGCCGGTGACTACGTCTTTTACACCAGGTAACCCGTTCGTTATTAGTACTTTGTCGCCATCGATAAAGCCAATTTGGATCGGCACTTTGCGGACATGTTTCTTGTCGTCGGCCAATAGATACACAAACCCTTCCTTGCCATTTCCTTCCACAATCGCTTCGATGGGTACTAAGGTGTAGCTACGGCTTTGGGCTGGAACGAGGGTCACTTTCGCAAACAGACCGGGTGCAAGTTTTACCCCACCGGGATTAATTCGGACTTCCACCTCATAAAGCTTGTTGGCTGGATCGGCAGCCTGGGCTAGCTCGCTAACGGTACCGGTAAATGTGCGATCGGGATAGGCGTCGAGGGTGATGCTGGCGCGGTTGCCCAATCGGAGTCGCGCCCAGTCTTTGTCAGATACGCCCACGCGCACAACCCAATCACTAGGGCGATTTGATGAAATCTGGTAAACAGGTGCTCCTGGGGAGGTCAGCTCGCCCGCGTTGGCAATTTTACGGGTTACGGTCCCATCAACGGTGGAGTGAATCTGCGCGTAACTTTGGTTGAATTGGGCAATGGTCAGATTTTGTTTAGCTACGTTGGTGCCTGTCGTGGCATTCTGAAGTTGCTCTAGTGTGGCGGCAGTATCGGCGTATAGACTTTTGACGCGGCCTAAATCACGTTCCGCTTTCTCATTCGCCAGTCGAGCCTGACTCACCTGCGCATTGATTTCGGTTAAATCGAGCGTGGCCAGTAACTGCCCTTTCCGAACCGACTGCCCTTCTTCGACAAGCATCCGGTTGATGATGCCGCCAATTTTGAAGGACAAGCGAGCCTCCTGCGCCGAAGAGACCAGACCCGATGCCACGACAGGCTCGGCCCGTACAACGGTGCTTACTGGTGATAATTTGATTGGAACTACGGCGTCTTCGGGTGCCGTGGCGGTGGTTTTTTCGTCTGTGCTGGCTTTGCTGCCACATGACCAGAGCACGACGGCAACTAAAATAGAGTAGACTATTTGTGATAGTTTCATGCGCTTATTTGTTTGCTAGGACACTTTTGCTAAGTTGTCGCTGTTTCTAAGAGTATTGGACATTAATGCTTTCGATCATGAGTCAACTCATTACCATACACCCGGATATTCAGAGTGGAACCCCCGTTTTTTTTAACACACGAGTTCCAGTTAAGAATTTGTTCGATTATGTAAAAGGTGGTCATACAGTGATCGAGTTTATTGATGATTTTCCATCGGTTAAATACGAACAGGCGCTCGCTGTTTTGGATCTGGCCGAATCAACTGTAACGCTTAATTCGGTTGCTCGTGCCTAAACTTCTCCTAGACGAAAACCTACCCAAAAAACTCAAATACCGCTTTGGCGAAGGTTATGAGGTTACCACTGTTCCTGAAAAAGGCTGGCATTCGCTACGTAATGGTGAACTGCTTCAGGCAATGAACCGGGACGGTATCGAATACCTCGTTACAGCAGATAAGAATCTGAGTTATCAACAGAATTATCGCAAATGGAATGTCAAGCTAATTGTTCTGGATACGCTTGATAATCAATATGAGATGGTTCTGCCATTTGTGAAAAAATCAAACTGTTATTCGAACAAGGCAATATTCAGGATTACAATTGGATTGATCGTTAATGCCAGTGTTTAGCCGCTTTGAGTAATTGATACCCCTGTCGCTAATGCAAAAGAGTTGTAAGTTTCTTTCATGATTTTGATAGGGAAAAAATCAACAGGAATGTGTTTGCGCTCAGTAGCAAACACAGTGGGGAGTAAAATTTTGTGTCTAAATCCGCGAACCGGCTGTTGCGTATTCGTTTGAAAAAGCCGACGTAACGAAAGTCGCCGATGGCACGTATGAGAAAAATTCCAGCTAATACCCAAAGGCCATATTGACGCACCCAAGTCGGTAGTAGTGAATCAACTTCTGGCAGACGACCGATTTTAACTAAATAAAGCAGAGCCATACTACCAAAAAAAATGGCAACAATCAGCGTAGCAAATCGACCAGGTTGAAATGCTTTCGTTCCATTGCGTTCAGGTAATGATGCACTTAAACCCCAGTTACCGCCAAGCGCCCAATATATATGGATGCCGCTGACAGTTAATAAAATAGTGAAATTTATCAAAGCAGGTATCATCGAATTATCTGGATTTTGTCAACCTTTAGCCTTGAACTGATATTACTGCCCCACCGCTACGGCCCTATCTAGGGCGGCCCGTTTTACGAGCACATCGGTGCGGGCCAAGGAGTGCTGCAATTGTGCCGTTAACTGGTCATTCTGATAGCGCAGATACTCAATCAATAGCGACTGGCCGTTGCGGTATTTGCTGTCGATGACTCGAAACGTCTGGTCGGCGTTGACCATGCCACTTTGTGTAGCGGCTAAACTCTCAGTAGCTGCATTGAGGTCGTAATAAGCCTGCAACACCTGGAGTTGAATTTGCTGCTGAACCTCGGCCATGCGCGTTTGGAGAGCATTGGTCTGAATCTTGGCCTGTTGAATTTTCGAGCGTTTTTCGTAGCCTCGAAATAAATCCCACTGAAGGCCAACTTGCGCAACCATATACGCCTGATTCTGGAACGTGTAGCCGTATCCCTGGAAACCCGCATTACCGCCCACATATACATTGGGGATTTTAGCATTGGCTTCGTTCAGTTTGACCAGCGTTTGGGCGGCCTGTAACGAGCCACCTAACTGATTCAGTTCCTGCCGACTGTGCAAGGCTGTCTGTTGTAAATCGGTTAGGTTTTCTTTCGATTCAGGCAGAATTTTGGTGAGGGTAGAATCGACATCAACAGCCGTTGTTAGCTCCCGATTGAGTAGAAAATTGAAGTAAGCGCGAGCGGCTTCCCGATTCTTCTGAGCTACCGCCAGTTGCTGATCAACCTTACTGATTTCGTAACGTGCTGATGTAACCACCTCTTTTGTCGCCACGTTATTGCTGACAAATTTCTCGTTCAAACGTGCCAGACTAGTTAATAGCTGACGTGAATTTTCAAAAATTCGGATAGCGTCGAGTGTTTGCAGATATTGGTAATAGGCAGTAGCAATGTTATACCGAAGTTCGTTTTCAACAACGCGTTTGCGAGCTTCCTGTGCCGAAACGAGCTGTTTCTGAATCAAATAGTTGTACTGAATATCGGTGTTGAAGATCGAATACTGAACCGTAAACTTCGTGTCGTGGAAGTTATTGGGTGCCAGTAACTGATTCACGTTTTCGATGTTTGTGGGAAATTTATCGGCACCAATCAACTGATTTAGTGTTTTGTAGGCCGGGTTCAGCAGGTCGCCCACCGGAAACTCCAACCGCCGTCCGCCAGCCGCTACTGAGTAGGTTGGGTTAAAGGCGATACGTGGATAAAACAACGATTTCGCCTGATTGAGCGATTCTGTAACGCGGCTAATTTCCAGCGACTCCTGCCGAAGTGCCAGATTATTTGCCAAACCTTCCCGAACATAGCCATCTAAAATCGTTGATTGGCTTGACGGAGCGGACTGGGCCACTACTGAAAATGGAATAAGTAGGCTCAAATAGCGGATATGCTTATAACTAAGTCTCATAATCGCTTATCAATTAATAAACAGTGTTTAGTGTATGGTCAAAAAAATAGAGACGTTTATTACGATTGGTGGTGTCAGGTTCTTAAACCTGACGTCGCGAGGTTTCTTAAAACCTCGTAGATAGTACTGGTTCAGTTTTGAGAAACCTCACGGCGTCGGTTATAAGTAACCGACGCCACTTACCCCACCCATTACAACCCTCGCCGTAACGTTTCGCAAAACAGGTTAAACGCATCATCCATAACCGATTGACGGTCGCATTCTGGAATCATACCTAATCGTTTCCGTAGAAACAGGGCCGTATAGCCATGAATCCCGCTCCAGATCATCATCGCCGTTGACTGAACATTGTGCTTCTGAAAAATACCGGCATCCATGCACTCCTGAACAATGCTCATGAGCAGCCCAAATGCCTGATCGCCTTCTACCCAATCTTCTTTATCTAGCGTGTCCATCGGAGCCGTCATGATGAACATCAGATCGAACAATTCTGGATTCTCAACCGCAAACCGGATGTAAGCTCGGCCCATTTCGACCAACTTCTCAAACGGATCTTTCAGCAACTGTAAAGGCATGAACTCGCCAATCATTTTGACGAAACCGCGTTGATGAAGTGCAAAAAGCAACTGGTTTTTATCTTTAAAATACAGGTAAATCGTGGCTGGACTGTACTCAATTTCGTCGGCAATGTTCCGGATGCTAACCTTCTCGAAGCCATTGGACAGAAAAAGCTTTTGTGCGCCATCCAGAATCAACTGCCGCATTTCTTCCCGCTCCCGTTCTTTCCGCTCTGTAATACCCATCGATTTGTTAATTAACGACGCAAACTTACTGAACAGTGTTTAGTAAACAAGTGTCTGTCTATTTTTTTTCGTTTTTTAATTAAACGGTTACTCGTTATAGTGGATTGATGACCGATGCCTAATTGAATTTTCATTTGTTCAATAATTCACTAATATTTAGGGGATTGACTCCATAGAAGATATGAAATATAGTTATCTGGTCATCTTATTCGTCATTAAGTTACTAGCTGGCGTATCCTTTAAGGCGTTAGCGCAAGTGCCTAATTCAATCGATTCGGTACAGGTTTATCTGAAAAACCACACGGTTCAGGACACAAACTACGTCCGGGCGCTGAATGTACTGGGTCGTGAACTTCATTCGGCGGCTAATCCCGATTACGCTAAGGCTGATTCTGTATTACAGGTGTCGGAGCAGCTCGCGACCAGACTTCAATATGGCATGGGACTGGCTAAAGCTTATACCAATCGAGGATCAATTTATTACCTGACCGATCGGCAACCGCTGGCCGTAGAATACTTTCAGAAAGCGTTGACAACGGCCGAAAATTATAAACTAAGTCCCCGGTTTATTTGTGGGGCTATATCGAACGTGGCTGCGGCTTTGAGCAAACTACAGCAGCACGAGAAAGTCATAACGATGCAACTCCGTTCGCTGCGGCTTCAGGAACAGTATAATATACAGCCACGCATTGCCACTACTTATGGCGGCATTGGTAACGCACTCCGTGAACTTAATAAATACAAGGAGGCACTGTCTTATTATCGGCAGGCTCTGACGCTGATGCATGCCGAAAAAAACATCCGTGGGGCATCTATCATCGAAAATAACATGGGTATCTGCTACGATGGGCTGAAGCAATATGATAAGTCGTTGGCTTCCTACAAGTCGGCCCTAAAGCATGCGAAAGAAGTTGATTTTGAGCTGTTACAAGCTGATATTCTGGTCAATATTGGGTTGGCCTTAAAACTATCGAACCATCCCAAAGAGGGAATACCTTATGTTGAGCAATCATTGGCAATTGGCCGAAAGCAGGAGAATAAAGCGACAATGGCCACCGCTTATTTCAACCTGGGTCAGATTTATGAAGAGTTGAAAGACTATAAACCTGCCGAAGTGAATCTTAAAAAAGCGCTTGATCTGGCGAAAGAGCGGGACGATAAAGAGCAAATTGCGAACTATACGCAAGGGCTGGCCGATTTCTACGGTGGGGCGAAAAATTTTCAGCAGGCCTACGTCTTTCAACTTGAAAAGAATAACCGCAAGGATTCACTTATTTCTGTTCAGACCAGCGCTGAAGTGCAACGGTTAATTGCGCACTACGAAAGCGAGAAAAAGGAAGCCCAAATTAAACTACTTCATCAGCAGGCTCAGCTTCATGACGAAGAGCTGATTCGCCAGCGCTTTCAACGGAACGCCCTGCTCATTGGCGGCACAATGTTGCTTTTGTTAGGGGGAGCTGTAAGTGCCTGGTTGCTCAATCGTTCCCGGCTCCGGCGACTTGAGGAAGCCCAACGTTTACGCAGGCAAATTGCGCACGATTTGCACGACGAAGTAGGCAGTACGCTGAGTAGCATCTCGCTGCTGAGTGGTATGGTCAACAATCTTATTGCCCAAAAACGACCTGAAGCGGTTGAACGCGCTATCCAGAAAATTAATACCGATGCCCGTCAGATTCTGGAAGCTATGGACGAGATTATCTGGACAATCAACCCCGGCAACGACTCCTTGCAGCGAATTGCGTTGCGGCTTCAGGAGTATGCGCAACCGCTGATGGAATCGAAAGACATTAGCTTCTCGTTTCAGACCGATCCCGAATTAGCCGATATTCCTATTTCTATGGAAGTTCGGTGGAGTTTATATCTGATTGGAAAAGAGGCTATTAATAATTTGATTAAGTACTCCGAAGCCACGCAGGCTACGGTTCGATTTGCGCGACGGGATAATCAGCTTGAGGTGCTGATTGAGGACAATGGACGTGGTTTTGATGTAACCCAGCCCCGAGAGCGTACTGGCCAAACCAGCATGAGGCAGCGAGCTGAAGCGATGGGCGGATCGCTGGACGTACAATCCGCTCCCGAACGAGGTACTCGGTTAGTGCTCACCACCGCCATTGTCGGATAAAATATAGGTTTACACTGCTACCCAAATTGATGAAATCTCTATACGCTTTCCTGCCAATTACGCTCTCTTTCCTCTTGTTGAGTAGCAATATCGTAATTGCACAAATACCCCAATCGCTCGATTCGCTGGAAACCTATGTGCACGCCCATACGCCAACCGATACAAACTATGTAAATGCGTTGCTTCAGTTGGGGAATCTGACTACCAAGACAAGGGCCAACTATAATCGGGCGGATTCGTTGTTGCGGGTGGCCGAAAAACTGGCCATTAAATTAAGTTTCGGCCGGGGCATTTATAAGGCGAATACCCTTCTGGGGGCCAATTATTATCTGTTGGGCAAAGGACAACAAACGCTGGAGTATTTACAGAAAGCACTGGCGGTTGCTGAGGCCAATAAACTTCCTCTGCGTACACTGGCCAATGCCATGACAAATATCGCGACGGCTTATCGGCAAGTGAATCAGCACGAAAAAGCCCTCGAAATATCACTGCGTTCGCTCCGGATGCAGGAGCAGTATAACATCCTGCCCCGCAATGAGAACACCTACACCGGCGTTGGGCTTGCCCTGAAAGAAATCAAACGCCCCCGCGAAGCCATTGGCTATTTTCAGCAGGCCCTCGTACTGAACCAGAACTTAAAATACCCTTATGGCATGGCCATTGCCGAGCAGAATATAGGCAGATGCTATGACGATCTAAACCAATACCAGAAGGCATTAGCCTACTACCGAATAGCGCTTAAACACGCAAAAGAGTCTGAATCAGAGCTGTTACAGGCGGATATTTTAGTCAATACGGGCCTGGTCTTACGAGAGAGCAAACGATTTGAGGAAGCAAAACGCTCCATAGAGCAAGCGTTGGTTCTCAACAAGAAGCAGGAAAGTAAAGGGGCGATGGCTACCGATTATTTCAATCTGGGGCAGGTATATGAAGAGTTGAAAGACTATAAGCAGGCGGAGCTAAACATGAAAAAGGCACTGGCCCTGGCTAATGAACTAGAAGACAATACGAAAATAGCCATCTATACGCAGGGCCTGGCCGATCTGTACGGTGGCATGAAGGACTTCCAGCAGGCCTACGTTTTCCAGCTCGAACGAAACCAACGCATGGATTCCACGACCACCGTCCGTACTTCGGCCGAAGTGCAACGTATGATGGCCAAGTACGAAACCGAAAAGAAAGAAGCCCAAATTAAACTACTTCAGCAGCAAGCTAAACTCAATCAGCAGGAGCATGAGCGTACTCGCTTCCGAACCAATGTACTGATTGCCGGTAGTGTGCTCCTGCTTTTGTTGGGAGCCAGCGTGAGCGCCTGGTTACTCAACCGATCTCGGCTCCAACGGCTCGAAGAAGCGCAGCAGTTGCGTAAACAGATTGCCCATGATCTTCACGACGAGGTAGGTAGTACACTTAGTAGTATTTCGATGCTGAGTGGACATACCGATACGTTGCTGAGTCAGAATCGACCCGAAACGGCTCAGAAAATGGTTCAGAAAATTTATACCGATGCGCGTCAGATTCTCGAATCGATTGATGAAATCATCTGGACCATTAACCCAGGCAACGACTCCCTGCATCGGATTGTTCTGCGATTGCAGGAGTATGCTCAGCCATTGATGGAGTCGAAAAATATTCAATGCTCGTTCCAGATCGATGCTGCTTTGGAAGAAGCCCCCATCTCAATGGATGTGCGCCGAAATTTGTATTTGATTGGGAAAGAGGCTATTAATAATCTGGTTAAATACTCTGGGGCTACTCAGGCAACAGTTCGTTTTGAGCGAAAAAGTAGTCAGCTCCAGGTCGTGATTCAGGACAATGGCCGGGGATTTGATCCGGCCCAACCCAGTGAACGAACGGGGCAGGACAGTATGAAACAGCGCGCCAAATCGGTGGGTGGGTCGTTAGAAATTCAGTCGTCGCCGGGTCAGGGCACGCGCCTTCAATTGGTAGTTAGTTCATAGGGGTCATACGTTTATCCGATTTATCAGTATTCGTAGGCGCAGTATTTTTGTCAGATAAGCAGCCAGAGCCTATATAGCTTATGATCCGCATTTCTATTTTTGATGATAATGACTCGCTTCGGGAAACACTTGCCCTGATTTTCGACGCAACCGACGACCTGATTGTGACCGGGCAGTATCCGAATGCCCTCCAGGCTGTTGAGGCTGTTCTGATGAATCAACCCGATGTGATTCTGATGGATATTGATATGCCCGGTCGGACGGGTATTGAAGCCGTTAAACTTATTCGTCAGCAGACAACCCGACCCAAAATCCTGATGCTGACCGTGTTTGAAGATGTGGAACGTATTTTTGCGGCTGTCTCGGCTGGGGCTGTAGGCTATTTACTGAAGAAAACGCCCGCCGATAAGATCATGGATGCCATTCGTGAAGTGATGAACGGGGGAGCGGCCATGACACCCTCTATTGCCTTAAAAGTACTGGAGGCATTTCGGCAACCTAAAGCCGATGATTTCCTACTTACCGACAAAGAAAAAGAAGTGCTACAACGACTCGTGGAGGGCGACAGCTACAAGCTGATTGCACACCATTGTGGTATCAGCATGGGTACGGTTCGCACACATATTGTCAATATCTACGAGAAACTGCACGTCAACTCCAAGTCCGAAGCGGTAGCGAAAGCATTAAAAACGGGGCTTTTTAAATAAATATGTGGATAAACACATAGAGTTATCCACATTTCCACAAAAATATCCATGACTCAGGCGCAATTGTTCGATCGTACAAGTTGGTTCTTCAAATTCTGTGAGTGCCTCCTTGCGGTCATTGCGCTGTTGAATCTTCTGCTGATACCGCTTGAGTTGCTGCCGTCGTCGTTCTGGATGAAGTACGGCCAGTATTTCAACTACGTGTTGATTGGTATGGTTGGTTTAGCTTTGGTAAGTGGCCTGGTGTACAGCCTTCTCTGGCAACAACGTGAAAAGACGATAACTCTAAACAGCGGTTTGCGTCATGCCTGGATGCAGGGGATTATTCGCTACTGGCTGGCCTTTTCTATTTCAACCTATGGGTTCGCTAAAATCCTTAAAACACAACTCCAGTCGCCATCTTACCATCTGGACATGCCCATGGGTGATGTTAGCGGTTTTGGCTTGACCTGGTATTATTTCGGCTATTCGTACACACTGGCTGTTATCATTGCACTGTTCCAAATTGGGGGCTCAATCCTGCTGCTATATCGTCGAACAACGCTACTGGGCGTGATGATTTTGCTGCCAGTAATGGTCAATATTGTTCTGATCAATCTGTTTTATGAGATTGCTGTCGGAGCCTTTTTTAACTCGGTTATCTACACACTTAGCCTTGTCTTTTTCTTAGTACTCGACATAAAGAAACTCAAGGCGGCTTTCTGGGATCTGGTCGATCGTCTACCTCCGGTTACGCTGGGCAACAATTGGGTAAAACATGGTCTGCGCATACTGCCTATTGCTGCTGCATTTGCCACGATTGAGTCGTTTGTCCTGACCGACAAGAGCGACAAAGCGCTGAGAGGCACCTGGAAAGTCGAAAAGCTAATCCGTAACGGTCAGGCATTATCGGCCAATGCCTGGCTGACAGATTCACGGGCCTGGAATCGGCTCTATTTTGCGGAGGGTAATTCCTGTGCCTTTAGTCCCAATCCTTATCGATACAAACCTGCCGAAAGCCTTATGGGCGATTATCTGTTCGATCATACAAAAAATAGTTTACAGGTGATTTTTCAGATGAAGGATACACTTCGGGCGACGGTTTCTCAACGCACAGATAAAGCCATGAAGCTACATGGAATTATCTGGAAAGACACTCTGGACATGCAACTAACCAGGTTGAAATAAACTTACATCGTCTTATCTATCTCTTAGCTATTGGTACCAATGAAAACACCACTAATTCTGACATGGATGGCGCTGATGCTGTCCGTCTCTTTGTATGCGCAAAAGCCCTTCTCATACACGCTGACCAAGCCCGGCAGTATGACAATTAAGTTCGATCCTAAGAAACTGCAAAAGATTCCGCCAATTCTTCTTCCGTGTAAACTGACGAATGGGAAAGATCGGCCTTATGCCTGCGAGTTTTCGTTCGATAAACTGGAGTTCTACGGAAATGATGGCTCGTTGCTGGGAACGGTAAAACCTGCGAAAGGGCAGCCTGCTATTACGCAATTGCCATTCAACAAGGCCAAAAAATCAGCTCCGGCCGGACAAGGGGGACTGATAACCTACACGGTGAAAGCGTATTTCACCCGCCGGAATACCCCCGCTTTCCCGGTTAACAAAGGCTACCAGATTCGGACGTGTAAAGTAACAGCCTGTTTGCCATCCGATGATATTTCAACCGTGGTATCCGGTATTACTATGCCTGCCGGCATAAATGACCAGGCTATCCAGACGTTCGATCTGTCGTGGATTTATAGTAAAAAAGATGGGCTGATGATTGGCCCGCACGAAGTATATCTTGAAAATGACGTAACATCAGCCAAGATGGGGGCTTCGGTACAGACACCCATTCGCGACCGGGCAGAAGCCTGGATCGATATTCGCCCTGCTATTACCGGCGACCCTTCGAATTGATCAGAACCCGCTCTATCCACACCATTGCCCCGTCTGCCAGCAACCTTTTACTGCATGACTACGCTTCCATTGCCAATACTGTTGTTAGCAGCTACACTAGTAGCCTGCCAGTCAAAACCATCGACGACCGAGCAGACTGGAAAACCGGTAAAAACGGATTCGGCGACTACAGTTCAGACTACTAAATCGGAGGGGGCTATCGATGTGAAAACGACCGCTGCTGATTTCCTGATTATACCCGGCAAGCAGGTCGGGCCAATCAAGGCGACTACATCGGAGGCTGAGTTACTTAAGCTGTTAGGACCATCGGTAGTTACGGCTGGTGATACCCTGTATGGTCCTGAAGGTGCCGAATTTATAGGAACAACGCTTTATAAAGACACTTCAGATGAGGTGCAGATCATTTATACCGACGAAAAACGAACAAAGCCCGAAACGATTCTCATTCGTCCGAAACTTACTGATGACGAAGGCGAGCCCCTTAAAAATGTCATGCCTACGCGTTGGGCAACAGCCGACGGCCTGCGTATAGGAACTACGTTAAAGGAACTGGAACAGCGAAATGGAAAGCCGTTTAAATTGTGGGGTTTCGCCTGGGATTATGGCGGTATGGTATCGAATTGGCAGGGTGGAAAACTAGAGCCAGCCAACAAAAAAATGTTTCTTTCGATAGGTCTTGGGCCTTCGGCTACGCAGACGTCGGCCCAGGAGAAAGCCTATAACAAACTGATGGGCGACAGTGAATTTTTATCGTCTTTGGCAGCCATGCGCGTACTCAACCCGGTTGTGCAGAGCATGCAGGTGAGTTTTTGATGGTGTCGATACCGATGGGAGGGACAGACTACGACTATTCGAAGGGATAGCTTAAGAAAATTTGAAGTAACATATTGTTACTTTTTTTTGTTCTACTTGTTAGATAGATAGTTTACCCACTTCATTAGTATAGCATCTTGTCAATCAACCTCTTTAACTCATTCCAATTCTCCATCAGCTGCCCTGCTTGCGGAAATATCGATGCTAGACGTATTCATCGAGTTGGATTACAGAAACTTATTCCTGGCAGAGCCTTACAATGTTCATCTTGTCGCCAGCGCTATTTTCAATTAGGGATTTTTAAGGCTCCTAAAAGCTACGATAAAGCTGAGTAGCGGCACTATTATCTGTTATATCCGATTGATTTACAGGTGTTTTAGTTCAGATAAATTAAGGTACTAACTAAGTAATCAAGCAAATTTAAACTGGCTTATGCAGCTTCATAATATGACGGCAGCGGCCGACCGTCCCTTCAGGGTCACATGTTTATAGTAAATAGGGCCTTTCTATAAACATGTGACCCTGAAGGGGTCATACAAAATTTATCTATTTTAATTCTGCGTAATTACTTATTGAATCTAAGTATTTATACTCTACGTATATCTATTGATCACATTCATGAAAATCGTTTGTGACTTTTTCTATATGATCGCATCTAACTTGTAACTTTAATTCAAAAGCGAACTAACCGTGTCTGTCAAAAAGTACTCATTGCAACTGCCTCTGTCGGCTTTCTTCTTCTCGTTCTCGCTCCCAAAAATTAGTCCTCGTTTAGCTAATCAGCTTATTCGGATTACAACATGGTCTGTTGTTTTTGGCATTGGTTTCTCTCTGTTTGCCCTGACCGTGCGAACTATCTGGTCGGCGATTGTCTAGTAGCTACCGCGCCGTATTGGGTAAAACTACGTATTAATTCAATCCTGAGTTAATTTTATTCTTTTAGTAATATATTGATTAGTAGTGAGTTGTGTATGATTTGTGTATTCGCGTAGTTCCCCTATCATACATTTATCCGATTGATGCACGCACGAGTGCTAAGTAGTTTTGATACAAGATATTCGAGTAAAATCTGTGTCAAAGAATGCGCTCAACTCTACTACTTCTACTTTTCGGGTTTTGGCTGAGTTGCCCAGTGTGGGCTCAGACCGATTCGCCCAGTAGTAAATCGGTGCCTGTAAAGGTATCTGGTGGCCTAAATGCTTACGCAGGCTTTTATACGGCGACTGGTATCGAAGCCCGCAACCAGACTTCACCTTTTGGGATAAGCGGTTCTGTAACCGTAGCCTTACCGGGTGGAATCTCCCTTCCATTTTCGGCTGTGCTGGGAAATCAGGGCAGCAGCTTTCGGCAACCTTTCAATCAGTTTGGTGTCTCGCCAACCTATAAATGGGCCACTGTTCATGCGGGCTACCGAAACGTATCTTTCTCCCCATTCACGTTGGCAGGCCATACGTTTCTGGGTGGTGGTGTCGAGTTAAATCCTGGTATGCTTCGGCTGGGGGCCGTTTATGGCCGGTTCAACAAGGCGATCTCCACCAATATCGCCGAACCCGATATTATTCCGGCTTACCAGCGCACAGGTTATGCTGTGAAAGTGGGCTACGGAAAACCCGGCAATTACGTTGACCTGATCATGCTCCGGGCTAAAGATGACCCCGCTTCGATTAGTTCGCAACCACAGTCTGTTACCCAAACCGTTACACCCGCCGAAAACCTGGTCGTTGGCCTGACAACCCGATTGTTAATCCTGAAACACATCACGGTTGAACTGGATGGAGCTGTAAGCGCCTACACGCGTGATGTTCGGAGTACAGTAGTGCAAACAGAGGGGAGTAATCCGGTAGTACGCTTATTCGGCAAACTGATTACGTCCCGACTCGCTACCCAACTCACGCAGGCCACGCAGGCATCTATTGGCTATAAAGGCCAGATGGCAGGTATCAAACTTCAGTACAAGCGCATCGATCCCAATTTCCAGACGATGGGCGCTTATTATTTCCAGAGCGATATTGAAAGCTACGCCATTGAGCCCAATCTCACGCTCATGGAAGGCAAACTACGGCTTTCGGGTAGTTACGGGGTTCAGTACGATAACCTGGCCAGTAACAAAAACGCCCGTACAGGCCGCAGCATTGGATCATTGACCGCATCGTATAACCCGGCAACCAAATTTGGTATTGATGTACAATTATCCAATTACGGCATTAGCCAGCAGGCCGGACTTCGGCCCATTATCGACACGCTGAAACTAGCCCAGAATAACTTGTCGGCTACCGTAAACACGCGCTACACGCTTCAAAAAGAAGATGTTATGCAGGTGTTTACCTTGACAACAACCTACCAGAAACTGAGCGATCTGAATGCAAGCACCGCCAGCCAGACGGAAAACAACAACATCAACCTGAACCTGGGCTATTTCTATCAGCAAACAACTACTGGCTGGGGCTTCAACGGGATGCTGTCCTACACTCAGACACAGCTACCAATTTCTATTGGCGATACCAACCGGACCGTTCGCTTCTTCGGACCGACGCTGGGTGCCACGCAATCCTTTTTTGATAAGAAACTAACGACATCGGCCAATGCCAGCTATCTGGTCAATCAGCAGTCGGGTGTAACGGGGAAGGTCATGACAATTTCGGCTAACGGAGGCTATCAGGTGGCCAAACGGCAAACCATAACCGTATCGCTCAACTATTTGAATTCGAATACAGGTATTCAGGAACAGGCTTTTAACGAACTCAGAGGTAATCTCGGCTATGGAATCTCTTTTTAAATCCAGAAAACCGCAAAGGGCGCAGCGTGTTACGCAAAGAGCGCAAAGAATCGTAGCGTTCTTTGCGGTTTTCTTAGCGGCCTTTGCGGTTAACCCTGCGTTCTCGCAGACCTTTCCCTTACAAGTTCAGGTGAGCGTTATGCCTCCTTACAGCGCTTATTTGCAGGATTATCCGGGGGCTGGGCAGCAGGTGCGGGTGTTCATTATCAACACCAGCCGTACAACATACCAGGTTCGGTTAACGGGTCAGTTAACGGGCGATAATGGGATTGAAATTCGAACCGCGCCTAGTTACCGCCCACCCCGCCCTGTAACGATACCGCCCGGCCAGACGTTACTGACCCGGAATGACCTGGAAGGTCTGTTCGATCTGAATCAGGTGGAGGTAACGGGTATCGACAAAAACCTGTTGGCCCGTGGCTTTCCGCTGCCCGATGGTACGTACCAGCTTTGCATCCGGGCCTTTAACGAAACCGCTACCAATACCGCTGCTGTGGCGTTTGGCCAGGCGCTTTCCTCCGAATTCCCGTTGGGTTGTTCGGCGCCCATTGTTGTGAAATCGGTAGAGCCGCCCATTCTGATTTCGCCCCTTTGCGATGCGGAAGTAACGGCTACAACTCCGCAAGCCGTTGTGTTTACCTGGACACCGCCCGCAGGCGTGTCGCCCGCATCGGTTGAATACACCTTGCGGGTTGTCGAGTTGCCCCAAACGAATGTAGACCCCAACGTATTTATCGACGCGGTTGCGTTACCCAAATCGGGTGTCGAGGTTCGGAATTTACGGACGAGCACATTTTTGTATGGCCCGACCCAGCCCCCTTTGCAGGTTGGCAAGCGATACGCCTGGCGTGTGCAGGCCATTGATCGTTCAGGTAAACTGAATTTCCAGAATGATGGTAAGAGCCCCGTCTGTTCGTTCACCTATGGAACCGGATTGCCTGCGGTGGCCAAGAAGCCAGGATTCGAACTGGTTCAGAAGCCGACGGTCATCTTGCCGATTCCCGGCCTGGATGCACAGGATACCCCACCAGCAGGCGCAACGGCCATAGCCGACAAAATACCGGCTCCATCGACGCCCTACGAACAAAAAATTACCAACTGTAACTGTAAAACTCCTCCTTCGAACACAACCGGAAGTGTAGCCGATAATCAGACGGCCGTCAGCAAGAAGCAATTGACCGTCGCTGGTTTTACGGTCGATCTGGCGGGTGTACAGCTAGATGGTGAACAGAAAATTAGCGGTACAGGCACTGTGCAGCTTCCGTACGTGGGTGGAGGGTACATTAAGCTTCGGGTGTCGCTCAGTAAGGTGCAATGCAATTCGGGTGGGCAAGTTATTGCGGGTAAAATTCGTGGACTGCTGCAACAGAACGCCAGTCTGTTACCCGGCTACGACAAGCCCGATTTCAGCGCGCTTGACCTGAAACCGGCCGATGTTGGTGCGATCAGTAAAAAACTGGATGCCATCCGGGATCAGGTAAAAGAAAGCATTACGAATTCGAAGAACAGCATTGGCTGGGAAATGCCTTTGGGCGTATACACGGCTCACGTAGATGTGGCGGTCACCAATGTGGTATTTGAGCCTGCTCAGGCGTATTTCGACGCCGTGACCTGGTTCAAAGTCGCCAGCGCACAGTTCGGGGGTGTTCCGCTGAGTGCCACGAAGGTGTGCATGAGTCCTGACAAGCCAATCTGTGGCGACATGACGCTGTATCTGGGACTGGATATGCCCGTATCTACTTTATTGACGCTGAAAGGAGCGACAACAGACGTCAATAAAAAGTCGGCCGATAATCTTGATTTCAAGAAGATTACGAACGTGAATCTCAACAACTGGGATTTCAAAACGTTTCACATTGTCGCCGATCTGAAACCACCCGGCCTGAAAGAAGCCAACGGCAAAAATAAAGACAAAGAACTGGCAATGACAGTGGTTTATGACTCGCCCAAGGCCGATCTGAACGACTGGACTGCCACGGTCGAATTCCCTGACTTTTACGTCGATAAACTCTCCCGCGATTTCATCTTTTCGATGGATGGCAAGCCCGGTATTTACGATCAGTCGGAGTTGCCAGATGAATACACGGCCAAGTTACCGAACGATTATCCGCAGGCTGGCCAGAAACCGGGAGCCGAATGGACAGGTTTGTTTTTCCCCAAGTTGAAAGTGACCACAACCGTATTGAAGTCGCTCAATCAGGGCAATCCGTCAACCGTGTCCGTCGAAAACCTGATCTGCGATGACAATGGCTTTACGGGAGCCTTTATGGCCACACCCGTTATCTCGCTGGGCGACGGATCGCTGGATGGCTGGTATTGCTCAGCCGATACGTTGAAGCTTAACCTGCTGATGAGTCAGTTTAAGAATGCGCGACTGGCCGGGCGGGTTGTGATGCCCATCTTTAAATACACCGACGAGAAGAAAATGGAAAAATCGTCGATCTGGCCCTATACCTGTACGCTTTCAAAAGACGACAAAGCCAACGGCGCGCTAACCTACCAGTTCCTGATTGTTCCCCCGAAAGAGGAGTCTAGTGTTGCCTTATGGGCGGCTAAACTATCCGTGCTCGACGGTACTGAAATTAAGGTTGGCAATCAAGGCAATAAAGATGGGGCTTTCAATGCTTCAGTTACGCTCAATGCCAAACTAAGCGTGGATGCCAAAATCGTGTCGCCGGGTATGACCATTATGGGCATGAAACTGCAAAGTTCCCCTCCCGATGGAACCAGCTATTTCACCTCCGGCTCCATCAATTCCTCGTTCGCGTCACCTCAGAAATCACTGCTGGCGGCTGCCGATGACGAAGGCTTTCCGGTGACAATTAAGAGCGTTAGTCTGGATAAGACAAAGGGGCAGCCTGGCAAATACGATTTCAAATTTACGGGCGACATAACGCTGATGGAAGGGAATATCAATGCGGCTATTAGGCCCTACGTTCGGTTTAAAATTGGATTCGGGGCTAACAAGCGGCCCGACTGGGGTCTCGATAAAATAGGCGTCGATTCGGTGGGTATTCACGGGAATCTGAGCTTTATGCGAATCGACGGTACGGCAGACTTTTTCGATAATGAGGCTCCCTATGGTACTGGTTTCAAGGGGGATCTGAACGTTAAAGTATTAGGCGCGGGCTTTTCGCTAGGGGGCTATTTTGGGCGGGTCAACGGATTCCGATACTGGCAGGTGGGGGGAAAAGCTGATCTACCGGCGCCCGTTCCCATTCCAGGCACGCCACTAACGCTGGCTGCTTTTGGTGGGGGTGCCTTCCACAATATGATCAAGGAAACCCAGACTGATGAAAAGGGTAAGCCAAAGGTAGGAGCGCCGGTTAAGTTTACCCCGAGCCAGAAACACGACGGGTTTGAAGTAGCCGTAGAGGTAACGGTGCAGACTAAAGACCTGCTCGATATGAACGGGGTAATGGCGGCAACCGTGAGTACCGATAACGGTTTCCATTTGAGCGATTTGCGATTAGATCTGGATGCGGCTCTATTCGGTCCCGAACGCGATAAGGCACTGGCAACAGGCGTAGGCTTTATCGATGTCAATTTCGACAAGGGCTATTTCGATAGCAAGTTTGGGCTCAAGCTGCACTATCAACCTGCTGTAACCAGTGCATTGAGCGTGACTGGAAGTGGCGATATGGGCTTACACGTCTCATTTCCGCCATCCCTGGGTAATCCTGATCAAAAGCAGGATTATAGTAAAGAGAAACCCGGCGACTGGTACTTCTTCATTGGTCTGCCCGATGCAACGCCCTGCGGTAATGCCGATGACTGTTTTGCCAGTTCGGAGCGAGTAAAGCTGGCCATCAGTGTGAAGGGGTTAGGGGCGCTCACGTTTGGGTCGTATTTTGTGATGTATCACAACCTGAAACCCGATGGGGTTACGGTATTACCGCCACCACCCTGGGGTATGTCGGCGGCTGATCTGGCTGCGCTGGGCTACAAAGGCGGGCAGTTGGCCGGGACCGATGCGCTGGCTTTCGGATCAGGTTTTATTACTGACGACAAGTTTACATTTGGGCCTTTTGAAGCCAAATTTCATGCCGCGTTCGGCTTCGATCTGGCGCTGCAAAAAATAACGGCTCCCTGTAGCGGTGGACAAATACCGGGCTTTAATGGCTGGTATGCCAACGGTCAGATGTACGCCGACCTGGCGCTGACGCTCGGTATCAACATCGACATCTGGATTTATTCGGGTTATCTGGAATTGCTCAAAGTACAGGCTGCTGCCCTGCTCGAAGGGGGTATGGTAAATCCGATCTGGATACATGGTAGCATTCTATTACGCTATCGGGCATTGGGTGGCCGTATCAAGGGCAGCACTACCTTCGAGATGTGGTATAACAAAGATGAGCAGTGTAAACCGGCTTTCGAACAACCCAATCCGTTTGCCGATCTGCCCATCATTGCGGGCATGACCCCCGAAAACAACAGCAAGAATGTATCGGTTATCGCGCCTTACTATGCCGAATTCAGCTATCCTGTTCGGACATTGATTCAAATCAATGATGTTGATCCTGAATCGAAACAGCCTATTTCGACTTTCCGAACGTTCCGGTTGGATTTTACGAGTGGTACACCTACCAATCCGTTTGTAACCACTCAGTTGCAGGCAAGTAGCACAAATCCTGCGTGTTCTCTGGACAACAGCGGTCGGCTGCGGTTCGGTAATGACCCTGACGGCGGTGGCAACTTCAATGTAACGTTCTTCCGCGATGCTACGCTGCCACCCAATGCCAAGTTTAACGTCTCGCTGACCGTAGGGGTCAATCTGTTGAACACGGGTACGAATAAATACGACCCCTATTATTACAAGAGCCAACTGGTTTCAGACACTAAATCGTACACCTTCACAACGGGCGAGTGTGTCAGTTCACTGAGTCAGGATGGGGCGGTACCGTCGGTTGCGTACTCCTATCCATTCGAAGGGCAACGGTATTACACGATTAGCGACGGTGGTATTTCCGGCTATGTTGAACTGGCCAGTAATTTCGGCTGCTGTCTCGACAAGATTGATAGCGATAAATACTACAAGCTCAGTGTGCGCTATACCGCGCTGAAAGGAAATAAGTTCGACAAAAAAGACCCCAGCAGCGTCTGGACGAACAGTAATGCCAAGTTCGATGGGAAGCTATTGCGCTTTGGCATTCCGCTTACGTTCCTGCAAAAGAAAACCTTATACCGCATCGAAATCTTCCGCGAACCCACCGACGCGCTGGTGGCCGAACAGAAGAAAATTATTGCCCAGCAGAAAGGTAAAATCCGTAAAGATCTGGAAGACAAGTATTTAGGTGGGCAGAAAGCCGAATTTGGTTTTGGCAGCGATGTTACGGCTTCGTCTAAACCAGGATTAGGACCAGGAACAGGTGTATTGGGCAGTAAAGTATCAACTGTGAATGGATTGGCACAGGCTTATAATGCGGCCTACGTCGATCAGACTGTACAAAAAGTGAATAGCAATCAGGGGAATGCCATTGGTGCGAAAGTGACCGGGCAATCGGTTGGAGCGATGACGGACATCAAGCTAGGTAAGGGCAAAAGCGACGAGGAGGTTGATGTAAAAACGCAGTTGGAACAACCCGTTTATACCTACTATTTCCAGACCAGCCAGTATAACACACTGGCCGAAAAGCTGAAAGCCAGTCCGTTCCTGACGGCTGAACAGAAAACCGTTCGGACGGATAACATCGAAGCTTATACCATTCCGGTTCAAAATCCCGAAGGTTTTGACAGCTACGAGTTGCTTTGGAAGAAACTGCCTAACGGTAAGGCATTGCCTCCGCTGGTGCTTCAAAAAGTGCTGGATACCACGAATCCCTGGTTTGCCGACTTCGTGAAACCAATGGTCAATTTGATCAATGGGTTATCGAGCTACCAAATGAGTGATGGCAATATTTTGTTCAAAACGACGGCCAATACCACGGCGGCTACTGTCGATTATGAGCAGTTGATGCGGCAGGTGGTACTGTTTAATCAGGGAGGCTTCGATAACGCTCAGAAACCCATCTCAAAAAATAGCCTGAAAGGCATTGTACAGAACTGATGAAAACGAAAAATCGACTCCAGGTTTACGTCGTTGCCGGGCTACTTTCGCTGATGATGAGCCTGGTACAGCCATCAACAGGCTTGGCTCAATACAGCCTAAAGATGAGCCAGCAGGATATGACGAAGGTTGCCAATACTGCAATCACCATGGATGATGTGAGCCAAAAAACGATGTCAACGGCTTTGAGCGGACAGGCATTTGTAAACACGCCCGGCAAATACGGCATGATGTTTTTGAACGCGCCCGTGTACAAAGCCTACGTCGAACGGCTGGAAGACAATATCGATGTCATGCTCAGTACGCTCAATGTCGCTTACCCACAGCGTAAGGCGCTGATCGATAAACTGCTGACCATGGCCAATGGCTTGACCTATGAATACCACATGGCGGTTGGCACACAAACGGGGCAGCCTAAAAGCATGAGCCAGGCTGGTCGGGAAAAATTTATGAAGAGTATCACCACCTCGTTAAATCTGGATTTTTATACAGATGATTTCTTCTCGATGAACGATGACTACCGAGTCTATTTCTTTCAGGGGCGATTAAGCAATGCGGCAACGGCCTCGGGAGAAGCCTCTATTACGCAATACAATCCGAATATGACTTATATGGCTCCGCAGGGTAGCGATCCGAGCCGAGGGCAAGACCGGATTCGGGATACGGCCAAAGACTGTGTTGCGCTGGTTCTGAGCGAAGTCAAGAAAAACGAGAGTTTGGGCGCTGTAAGCCAGGCCGTCTCTCAGGCCGTTTCTGGCCTTAGTAATTCGGGCACTCCAACGGGCACAGTACCGAATAGCGCACAGGTAAATGCGCTCTTCAAGACATTCACGCAGATTAAAGGCGGCAGTTACTGGCAGTTAACCAAACCGGGTTCTGTTATTGGTTTTTATCTCAAACAATTACCAGGCGCTACGCTGGCTTCCGATGTGACGTCTAACGACGGCACCGGCGATCGCTACGTTGATGAGTACGCCCTGAAAAGTGGTATCCCACCCTTTCCATCGCCTTACGCCCTGAATCTGGCCAAATCCGTTAGCAATGATTTTTCGGGGGTAGGGGTGGTAACAGTTCCTGGCAGCAGCAACGGAGTCATTCTTGTTCAACCTAATTCGTCATCGGGGAACACATCGGGTAATGGTCAATCATCGGGCACACCGGCTCCTCCAACTCCTATTCATTAACGGCTCGACTCTTTTCAAAAACCTGATCATGAAAGTATTTGTCACGCTTCTTGTCCTGTTCATGGGTATGTTGGGCACGAGTCTGATGGCCCAACGTACACCAGGCCCAACTTCGCCAGCGGCTACTCGGCCTGCTACTCAAACATCCACGTCCAGCAATGATACTCATTTCGAACTATCCATGATCGGTCGAGCCTTTGGCGATTCCGTTGTAGTTCGATGGGCTCCTCATAACATTATACTCTATCGTGAAATCAACCGCAGTGGCGGATATATCTTAACGCGTCGGAGCCTGGGGGCCAATGGACGGCTACAGGTCGATTTTCAGAAAGATGTGAAAGTCTGGACCCTCAACGAATGGAAACAACGTGTTTCGCGTACCGATAGCCTGGCGGCTGCCTGTGCCCAGTTGATTTACGGAAAAAGCAGTGTACTCCAGTCGGCCAACGACCCTGTGACGCTCGATAAACTGGTGCAGCAGAAAAGCCGGGACGATTTTCAACTGATGTTTCTGCTGATGCTGGCCGACGAAAACGTGCGCCATGCCGAAGGGATGGGACTGGGCTATATCGACCGGGCCGTTAAAAAAGGTGTCCAGTATTTTTATTACCTGACACCCCGTTACGATGGTAAACTATTGTCGGTTGACGAGCAGAAGGTACTGGTGAGCAATGTAGGGCCCTACACTCGTCCACCGATGCCAGTTGTTCGGGCAGAGCAAAAAGACCGCGCCATCAAACTCATTTGGGACCGGCAGGTGACTGACGAGCTATTCTCGGCCTATTATATTGAACGGTCGCAGGATGGCGGACGGACGTTTCGACGCGTGAATCGACTGCCTTACACGCAGGCGCCTATTCAGTCGGAACAGGCATTGTATAGCTACGTCGATTCGCTAAAACAGAATTACGTGAAATACCAGTACCGCGTGGTGGGCATCTCGCCCTTTGCTGAGCGAAGTATTCCATCGCCCGTTATAACCGCACAGGGTGTCGACTTAACGCCACCCGTTGGCGCTCGAAACGTGCAGGCGAAACACCTTGGGGGGAGTAAAGTCCGTATTACCTGGGAGCAGCCCAGCCTATCCTCCGATTTTGCTGGGTACATCATTGCGCGGGGAAGCGACGAAAACAAGCCACTGAGTCCGCTAACGAAGCAGGTGTTGGGCAAAGCGGTTCGTGAATATGTCGATGAAACGGCGAACCCTTACGAGAAAACATTTTACAAGGTAATTGCCCTCGACACGGCGAAAAATTCGAACCCGTCGATGGCCGCTTACTGCACCTTCAAGGATGTGACGGGGCCGGCAAAACCCAAAAATTTGCAGGGCTATATTGACACAACAGGCTTCGTGCGGATTGTTTGGGACCCAAACACCGAGCCGGATATACTGGGCTATGCCGTTCTGATGGCGAATCAGGCCGACCATGTGTTCACTAATCGCACCAGCAGCTATCTGCCAACCAGTGTGTTCGAAGACCGCACCACACTAGCCACATTGACCAGGAAGCTGTATTACCGCGTTGTTGCCTACGACAAAAACTACAACCCAAGTCCACCATCCGATATGCTGGAATTGGCTCGTCCCGATAAGGTAGCACCGACCAGTCCGGTTATTAGTGATTATGTAGCCAGCGACACCGCTATTGCCCTGCGATGGGTAGCCAGCATCAGCGAAGACGTTCGGGAGCAGGTTTTGTACCGGCGTGGTGCCAGTACCGAAAACTGGCATGAGCTAGGCAAACTGACGCCGAAACAGAATAGCTACGTAGATCAGCAGGTGAAACCGAATACCCAATATAGCTATATGCTTGTGGCGATTGATTCGGCTGGGTTACGGTCGGTCGAATCATTCCCGCTCAATACGAGTACGTTACAGATGGTGCCTCGTCCGGCTAAGCAGCTCAGCGGGCAGGTAAGTCCCGATGGCAAGACCGTTGTTCTAAACTGGAAGCACCCCGATCAGTACGCTCGTTTTGTCATTTATCGGTCCAACGAGGCCAGGATCTTACGCTCGTACGATGCCGTGAACCGTGAACTGACTTTTACGGATCGAGCCATTCAGAAAGGGCAATACGAGTACGCTGTTAAAGTAATTTATCAGGATGGGCGCGAATCGGGCCTCTCGAATCGGGTAAAAATTGACGTCAAATAGCCATGAAATCACGCATACGTTTTCTACTACCGAGCTTGCTGCTGCTGGCGTCAACTTATCTGTTCGCGCAGTCCAACGCCCCAACGAATCTGTCGGGAACGGCACCCGCGTACAACCGGGTCGTGCTCACCTGGAAAGACAATTCGACGAACGAAACTAAGTTCGAAATCGAACGAAACAACTTCGCCAGTTATACAAAAATCGGTGAAGTTGGCGCTAATGTGACAACCTATACCGACAATACAACCGGCGGAGGAACCTACCGGGTACGAGCCGTTTTCGCGACGGGAGCCGCTTCGGGTTACTCCAACGAATTCACCATTACCACACCTCCCGAACCACCGGGAGTACCGACCGGCTTTACGGCAACGTTGCAGAATGGCAGCGTGGTTCTTAGCTGGAGCAATGGCTCGGGTGGGACGGCATCCACTTATCGGGTTGAGCGGTCTGTACAAGGTGGGGCGTATAGTCTGTACCAGACCGTTTCCTACAGCCGGTCGCCCGGTTTAACAGACAATGGGGTGCAGGGCGGCCAGCAATACTGTTATCGAGTTCAGGCGGTGAACACTGGGGGCTCATCGGGCTATGCTGGACCGGCTTGCCAGACAATTCCACTGACACCGACCAATATCAAAAACTTAACCGCAACCACGTTGAGCAGTAGTTCCATTAAGCTAAACTGGACACCCTACGGTAAAGAATCGGGTATTACGATTGAACGACGCAAAGGGCAAGCGGGTAATTTCGATAAGATCAAAGACTGGCTGGCCGATAGTGGCGAATTTACTGACACGGGGCTGGAGTCGAACACAGAATACTGTTATCGGATTGGTGAAAGTGGACATGAGTATTCGGCAATAGTCTGCAAAACAACCCTCCAGAGCACTCCGGCGGCTCCGGGTCGAATGCAGGCTCAGGCCGTGGCGTACAACCGAATCGATCTACAATGGGCTGACCTGAGCAATAATGAAACCCGATTTGAGATTGAGCGATCTACAAATGGCTCAACGGGGACGTATACTAAACTTGCTGACGTTGGAGCCAATACGCAAACGTATAGCGATCAGAGCGTTCAGGCGAGTACGCAATATTGCTATCGAGTGCGTGCCGTCAACGACGTTGGTGCCAGCGGTTATACTGATCCGCCAGCCTGTGCTACAACGCCCGCACCTCCCGCAGGCGTTCCACAAAATGTAGCGGCTGTGGCTACGTCAACCACCCAGATTAATGTGAGTTGGGATGCGATAGCGGGAGCTAGTGGTTATCAGCTCGAACGAAGCCCAAATGGTAACGATGGCTGGCAACAGATTGGCCCCTCACCAGCAACAGCCACTACCTTTGCCGATAATGGACGGACACCTAATACGCGCTATTACTATCGGGTTCGGGCGGTGAACAGTGCTGGTGTACCAGGCGATTATTCAAGTGTTGTCAATGCCATTACGCCCGATGTACCACCCGCCGATCCGGCCCGGCTCTCAATTACTTCCTTTACCTATAATCAGGTTAGCTTGCAATGGGCTGATCTGTCGAACAATGAAGCTGGATTTCAGATCGAACGCTCGACGGATGGAACCAACTGGAGCAAAATTGCGGATGCGGGCGTAAACGAGACGACCTATACAGATCAATCGGCACAACCACAGACGCATTATTATTACCGGGTTAAGGCAGTCAATGCGGCCGGTTCGTCGAATCCATCCGATGTAGCAGACGTAACCACACCCGCTGGTCCGCCGGTTGCCGCTCAGGATTTGAAAGCCACAGCCACGTCAACTACGCAAATCAGTTTGACCTGGAGTGCTATCGCCAATGCGGCCAGTATCGTCATTGAACGGAGTCCAGACGGTGCAAGTAACTGGAATTCGCTCACAACGGTGGCCGGTACGGCAACGAGCTATACCGACAACGGTCTGACGCCGAATCAGCACTATTATTACCGAATCCGGGCGACTAATGCGAGTGGAACCGGGGATAACAGTAACGTAGCTGATGCCACTACGCCTGATGTACCTCCAACAGCGCCAACTAATCTGACGATTACGTCGGTGACCTACAATCAAATCAGTTTGCAGTGGGCCGACAACTCGACCAACGAAAGTGGGTTCGTACTGGAGCGATCGCCTGATGGGGCTACGTTTACCAAGCTCACCGACCTGCCTGCCAACACGACTACGTATAACGATCAGACAGTTGCGCCCCAAACGCGCTACTATTATCGGGTTCGGGCTGTAAACGCAGCCGGACCGTCGGGCAACTCCAATGTGGTTGATGCAACTACGCCCGTTGGCCCACCTACCGCTGCTCAGGACCTGAAAGCCACGGCTATTTCAACAACGCAGATTAGCCTAAGCTGGACGGCGATCCCTAACGCAGCCACTATCGTTATTGAACGCAGCCCTGACGGTGTTAATAATTGGACTTCTGTCACGACGGTAACGGGTACGGCAACGGGCTATACAGATAACGGCCTGACGCAGAATCAGCATTATTATTACCGCATTCGGGCGACTAACGTGAGCGGAACGGGGAATAATAGTAACGTCGCCGATGCGGCTACACCCGATGTACCGCCAGCCGCTCCCGCCCGACTGACCGCTACTGTCGTATCGACCAGCCAGATCAATCTGGTCTGGGCCGATCTGTCGAACAACGAGAGTGGTTTTGAGATCGAGCGAAGCAATAGCGCGACAGGCACCTTCACCAAAATTACGGATGTACCTGCCAATACGACTACGTACGAAGACAAGAACCTGACCGACAATACGCAGTACTGCTATCGGGTACGAGCGAAAAATGCGGCTGGCCCGTCGGCTTATACCGACCCAGCCTGCGCCACAACGCCCCTAGCTCCACCAGCAACTCCGACTAATTTAGTTGCTCAGGTGTTTGATTATGATCAGATAAAACTAACCTGGGCCGCCGTGAGTGCTAAAGCGGTTACCATTGTTATCGAACGAGCCACGAATTCCAACGGTCCTTTTTCTGAGCTTAAACAAATCCCGGCTTCGCAGACCAGCTATGTGGATATGGGCTTGCAGGAATTCACAACCTATTATTACCGGATTAAAGCCATAAATACGGCAGGTAGTTCGGACTATTCCAACGTAGCTACGGCTCGGGTTGAAGAAGTGATCATTGCTGTGGAAGATGAGCTGGAAACCCATACCACACTGTTTGTGAGTCAGCGCACCCTACACGTCATTACAAACTGGTTTACAACGGCCCAGACGACGATTCAGCTTCATACGGCCAGTGGAGGAACGGTATTGACCGACAACCGAAAAGTTCGCCCGGCCGATCGCTGGGATTATAATCTGGACACGCTACCTACGGGTCTGTATATCATCAACATTGTTGCCGATGGGCGCAAACTTGCCAAACGTATTCTGCTGCCATGAAAAAGCAAACGCCTGTTATATACCTGTTGATTACAGTTATCCTTGGAAGTCTGGCAGCCTGTCAGCCCAAAACGGTTACGCCCATTACGTCGTTGATCAACAAAGTCTGGAAGGCCAACACGGTGAAAGAAGCCGATCTGCTGGTGTTTACCTTGGGTGCAACCAATAATATCAAACCCGGCTACACGAACTTTCGGCTCGATCTAAGTAAGGCAGATACCGTGCGGTTGAAGGATGTTGATGGGCGGTTGACCGTTGGCAACTGGACCGTATCGACCGATAACAAACGGTTGATTCTGTCGAATCTAAACCCGAAGCCAACCAATACCGGGGGGAACATTGAATATTATATTCTGAGCGAACCCGATGGCCTGTCGTTAAGCCTGGAACGTACTGCTGAAAGCCGGAAGACGGGGAATACGATTGATCAGTACGGACTAGTACCGGAGTAGGCTATTATAGAATTCTCATGACTTCTTTATGTGTGATCCCGTCGGGATCAGATATTTATAGTGGCTAATTAGTTACTATAAGCATTTGACCCCGATGGGGTCATACTAAACTGGTAGCCTGGTTAACTCTCTTCACTCAACCGGCAGCGTTATCGTAAATTCGGTAAATTCTCCAGGTTCGGTTTCTACGCTGAGTGAGCCGCCATGCCCTTTTGTAATAATGTCGTAGCTGAGTGATAAGCCCAGGCCCGTTCCCTGGCCGGTGGGCTTAGTCGTGAAAAAGGGCTGGAAAACTTTCTGGCGAACGTCGTCGGGAATACCCGTACCATTATCCCGAATCTGAATAACAAGCCGATCAGACTCCTGTGAGGTGTTTACGGAAACCGTCGGCACAAAATCAGGTGTTGATTGACTCTTCTGTTGGACAGCGTAAAAGGCATTATTAAACAGATTAACAAGCACACGCCCAATCTCTTCGGGTACAATGTTGATGTTGGGCAAATCAGGCGCAAAATGAGTGCTCAGATGGGCATTGAAGGTTTTGTCTTTTGCGCGTAGTCCCTGATAGGCCAACCGCAGGTATTCATCAACGAGGGCGTTCAGATTGGTCGGTTGTTTCTGGCCCGAACTGGCCCGGCTGTGCTGAAGCATACCCCGAACGATACTAGCGGCCCGTTTGCCGTGGTCACTGATTTTTTGTACATTCTGGCCAAGATCGCTTAACAAATCGGTTTCCAGTTCAGTATCGCGTTCACCTTCGGGCTTTGCCCGTTCTTCATTAATCTCCTGCACAAGTTCCACCGACACTTCGGCGAAGTTGTTCACAAAATTGAGCGGGTTCTGAATCTCATGTGCGATCCCGGCCGTCAATTCACCCAGCGACGCCAGTTTTTCTCGTTGAACCAACTGCTCCTGCGTTGCCTTCAGATTTTCCAGCGATTGGTGGAGTTCGGCTGTCCGTTCCTGTACCTGTTCTTCCAGTACCTCATTTTGGCGAGCCAGCAGGTGTTGCTTTTCCTGTTCCTGAGCCAGTGTGCGGGCTGAAAGTTGTTCAACTTCCCGGAGATTATCGCCCAAAGCCTTATAAGTGCGGGTGTAATCGCGTACCAAGGAGAGCGAGAGACCAACGGGAATACTGATGATGGCACCGGCAACGAGTAGAACGAAAACGACGATCATGTACTCTATGACGTTATTCCGAAGCGATTCGAAAATGCCGGTAATAATGCCAAATACAATGATGAGCAAAAAGCAATATAAAGATGCTTTCAGCGCATTCCAGGGTAATCGGGCATCGGCATCCTTTATTTTGCGGCCGAGCCAACTCACACGGATATAGTCGACAATGACCAAACCCAGTGGAATCCACCCGAATTCGTTGAGGAGGCTACCCATACCTATTCGATAAAGCTGGTCAAGAAAAACTATGGACAGAATACCATAATAAATCCAGCTTCGGCGGAGGTGTAGATACTGATAAACCGCAGTGAGAATCAGGATGAAACCTGCATGAAGACTTACATCGCTCAGCAAATCGGTCAACGAAACATAGGTGAGTGTACCGACGTAGTCATTTAACTCCGACATGGCAGCCGAAAGGGCAAAAAACAGCATAGCCCAGGCCAGTGTCCGGTTAATTGGCTGCTTCCGATTAGCCCGGTAAAATAGAAAATGGAGTAGCGCCAATACGCCACATAAACCTATAAAGCATCCATTGAGTATCGCTGGCCATTGGGTTTCATCCACTAACGAAATGCCCACCTGATCGGATTCCTGAAAATGAATGCTTAACGGAGAAATATCGGTCGATGCCTGAACAATTGGATCGCGTCGAAACTGGTATCGAATGGCTAAAACATGCCGATTTGTATCGGCAAAGTGAATGGGAATAAATCGAATAAGTCGCTGAGAACCGCCTGAATCAAACCGGGCGGGTTTGAGAGTAGCGAATAGCTTACCATCCAGGTAAATTTCAGAAGAACCAAATTGCTTGACAACAAGACGAAGATCTTTCTGAGAAAGACTTTTTCCGGGATACAGCGATTGTCGGAACCAGGCCCTGTTTTTTGACCATGTCGTATCGTTTAGTTCGATTGCTGTTTCAATAGACCGTTTTTTCCATGACTTGTCATTAAAGGCAGAATCAGCCCATTTCATATTATCGCCGGGCATAAATTGCCACTTATCTCTGCCTAACTCCAGATTACTTTCGTTGGATATGCGTACCAGCTGGCCAACAGCGATATTGGTTATAAGCAACACGAAAGTTATCCCAAGTAGTAGTCGATTCATTGGGCTAAAATACGGGTAAACTAATCTTTATGCTGTATTTGTTGTCTAACCAAAAAAGAACACTCCGGTGAAAACAAATAAACTAGTTCGCTTTGCCTTAATGGCCTTGCTGGTGTCACTGACTTTATCAACGGCACAGGCTCAACCGAAAGGCTATACATTAGGAGACGTTGTCGCCGATTTTCGCCTGAAAAACATAGATGGTCGTATGATTTCGTTAGCCGACTACCGTTCTCAGAAAGGGCTGATCGTCGTGTTTATGAGCAATCACTGCCCATTTGCGAAAGCCTATGAAGATCGGGTCAGTGCGCTGGATCGTAAATTTTCGTCCCAGGGCTACCCAGTACTAGCCATCATGCCGAATGATCCAACGGCTTACGAAGAAGACTCCTTCGAAAATATGAAAGTTCGTGCTCGCGAAAAGAGTTTTCCGTATGCCTATACCATCGACGAAACACAAGCCACGGCCCGTGCTTTTGGAGTCACCCGTACACCACAGGTGTATGTCCTCAAGCAAACAAATAATCAGTTCGTCATGGAATACGTAGGTACCATCGACGACAGCCCACAGGATGAAGCCAGCGTTCAACGTCGGTATGTCGATGAGGCTGTCAATAGCCTGTTAGCCGGTCGGCCTGTACAGTCTCCCATCACCAAGCCTATTGGGTGTGCCATTAAGTGGAAATAAGGGGACGGTTAAGTTAGCCCCTCTCCTGTTGTAGGAGAGGGGTTGGGGTGAGGTGAATTTCCTCAGTTGGCCACTGCCCTCACCCCCGACCCCTCTCCCAAACTGGAGAGGGGAGCAAGGCAATGTATGAAGTTCTGGCACATCATTTGTCAGGAGGGTTGGTAGAAATCAAACTACACACAAATCGTTATGAAAAAGCCACAATTAATACTGACCCGATTGAAGAACGTTGCCGGTACCCTAATGTTGGTAGCCTCGTTGGCACTCTTGCAAGCGTGCGGTTCCGATGGTAAAAAAGAATCGCGCACGGAAGATGCGCTCGAAAAAACGGGCGATGCCATTGCTGCTGATACTAAGGATGCGACCGAAAAAGCGAAAGACGATTTAAAAGAAGCGGGTGAGAAGGCGGATGCCAAATCAGAAGAGATATCTGCTGATTTTAAGCGAGAACGCGACGAAGCGGTTGCTAAAATGAAAATCCAGAAAGAAAAACTGGATGAAAAAATTGATGAATTAAAGGCAAAGGCCGACAAACAAAAAGATAAAGCGAAAGCCGAAACCGAACGGCAGAAAGCGAAGCTGGAAGATGAGCGGAAAGACTTAGATCGAGACATCGATAAAGCTAAGAATGCGACAGCCGATGCCTGGAAAGACGTAAAAGCAGGCTTCAAAAGCGCCGGTCGTGACATAGGCGAAGCCTTTGATAAAGCGGGCGATAAATTGAAAAAAGACAACTAAGTTTAGGCTCTTTTTGGAAAACGGTGCCATCTCTCTCAGGAGGTGGCACCGTTTTTGTTTAGAAGTTGTGGAGCCAACTCCTCACTTTTGGGGATAGATATACAGTTACTACTTGTATTCGAACAGGGAAAATTGTTATTTTGCGGGCTAAATTGACTGTTAAAAGCGAAATGTCTGTCATTAATAAGATCAGAGAACGTTCGGGGTTGGCTGTAGGCGTTATTGCCGTCAGTTTGATCCTGTTCATTGTGGGTGGAGATTTGCTCGGCGGCCGTAGCTTGCTGTTCGGTGGCGATCAACAAAAAGTCGGCGAAATTGCCGGTCAATCCATTGATTATCAAGAGTTCAATGCAAAAGTGGACGAACTCCGGGCGCAATACGAACAACAAACGGGCCGTGCTCCTGGCGATCAGGAAATGGGTCAGGTTCGGGAGCAAGCCTGGAATCAGCTGTTGTTCGACATCGCCTACCAGAAAGAGTTCGACAAGCTAGGCCTTCAGGTTTCTAAAGAAGAACTCATTGATATGGTGCAGGGTAATAATATCAGCCCTACCGTTCGACAGGCATTCACAGATCCTCAAACTGGAGTATTTGATAAAAGTACAATTGTCAAATATCTCAAAGATTTTGAAAGGATGCCTGCTCAACAAAAGATTGCTTGGGCTAGTTTCGAGAAAAACTTAAGCTCGAACCGTCTGCGTGATAAATACGAAGGCCTGATGCGTATGTCGATCTTTGCTACTACGGCTGAAGCGCAGAAAGAATATCAGGCACAGAATTCGAAAGCGAACGTGAAGTTCCTGTTCGTGCCGTATTACACGATCAGCGATACGACGGTTAAGGTAACGGATTCGCAGTTGCAGGATTATCTTAATAAGCACAAAGACGAGTATCCTGGTACCGACAGCCGGTCAATCCAGTACGTAACGTTCTCAGTTGCTCCGTCTAAAGAAGATAGTGCTACGTTGTACAACGAAATCAAATCGCTGGCACGTGGATTAGGCGCAGCTTCGAACGATTCGACTTTTGCTCAGCAAAATAGCGACGTTCGGGTTCCCCTTTACCTGACCGCAGGCGAAATGCCAGAACAACTCCGGGCGGCTATCCCAACGTTCACACCAGGTGGTATTTATGGTCCCTTCCGTGAAAACAACACCTATTTTATCTACAAATACGGTGGTAGCAAGAAAGACACGAGCTATACAGCTCGCGCCAGCCATATCCTGATCCAAACCAAAGGCCTGGCCGATTCGGCTAAGGCAGAGGCTCGTCGGAAGGCAGAGGGCATCCTGAAGCAAATTCAGGGTGGTGCTAGCTTTGAAGCACTGGCACAGGCGAACAGCCAGGATGGTTCTGCTCAGGCAGGTGGCGACCTTGGTTATTTCAAAAACAATGGTCAGATGGTGAAACCATTTGAATCAGCTGTTTTTGGCGCTACGGGTGCCGGTTTGATTCCCCACTTGGTAGAGACTGAATTTGGTTATCACATCATCAAGGTAACGCAGCCTAAAACCAATACGCTCTACCGTGTAGCCGCTATCGGTAAAACGATTGCACCAAGCCAAACAACGCGTGATGAAGCGCTGCGCAAAGCCGATGAGTTTGCCTCGACGGTTCACAGCAAAGAAGAGTTTGATGCCAAAGTGAAAGAAGATAAATCGCTGGTTGTAGCTACGGCTGATCGGATTCCAGAAGGAGCTGCTCAGATCAATGCATTGACCGGCACCGAAGTTCGTCAGATTGTTCGGTGGGCCTTCAATGATAAAACCGACCTGAATTCAGTTTCAGAGCCTTTTGAAGTTGGTGATCAGTACGTTATTGCCGTATTGACCAACAAAACGGATAAAGACAAAGTAGAAGTTGACGATTACCGGGCTGAGTTGACGGCTAAAGTTCGTAACGAACTGAAAGCTGAGCAGATTATCAGCAAATTAGGCAACCCAAGCGGTACCCTTGATGCCATTGCTCAAAAATACGGTTCAGGTGCGCTGGTTGAACTGGCTGATGATGTGAACCTGGCTACTGGCTTCCTGCGTAGCGCGGGCGTCGATCCTGTTGCTTTAGGAAAAGCATTCGGTCTGAAGCCTGGCAAACGTTCGAAACCTTTCGCTGGCGAAAGCGGTGTTCTGATCATGGAAACAGCCTCGCTGACGCCTGCTCCAGCTATTGCTGACTACACAATGTACAAAACACAGCTTCAGCAAAACAACACCTCGCGTGTAGGTTTCTATATCAATGAGGCTATCAAAGACGCATCGAAAGTAGAAGATCGCCGGGCGAAGTTCTATTAGAAAGTAAGAGTTGATTGATATTAAAAAAGGCTCCCACTGAAAAGAGGGAGCCTTTTTGTTTAGTAGCGCGGACAAGATGTCCGCGCTACAGCATCACCATGTCCGCTTACTCATTACTTTATCCAGTTCAGGGCGGGTCATGGAGCCTAGTTCTGGATGCTGCGCTAACCATTTCAGGAAATCGGTTTTGATTTCGTCGGTCCATTGACTATCGATCTGACCGGTGGTGTATTTGCCCGACTTGACGGTTTCAAAGCCAAACTGATCTTTACGGACAACAAACTCGGCAGTGCTGACAACTTGCTCGGCCATGTGGGCAGGTACAAAAAGAACGCCTTCTCGTTGGGCAATCACCAAATCGCCGGGGAGAACCATCACATTACCGATGCGGATTGGCGTGTTAAGGCCCATTAGCACCATCTCTTCGAGAAAGGAGGGATGAAAATCGCGAACAAAAGCGTTGAATCCTTTTATGTTTTCGAGTTCCTGTAAGTCTCTGGCCGCTCCATTGAAGATAACTCCATTGCCCGTTTTGCTGAAAATAGCGTTACCTAAAGTCGCGCCGACTAAGGTTCCCCCACCAATTTTACCAAAACCGTCGGCTACATACACATCGCCTTTAGTCAGAGTTTCTATCGGCCAGGTATTCGTATTGCCTTTTCGACCTTGCTTGGTAATACCACGTTCTTTAATCGTTTTCTCAACATCGGGCCGACTAGGCATGAACATAGCCGTTACGGCTCGTCCGGTTACCACAACATCATTGTGAATGAGTTTCCAGTTGCCTTCAAACTGATTGGTGTAGCCTTCGTTTTTTAAAACCGTCCAGGCATCGTCAATCCCAATGTGTTTAGCCCGTTCGATTAAGTTATCCGAAACTTTAGGGCGCCCATCCGGGAAACGCTCGCCTTTCCACTCCGAGGTTAAAAAGATCAATTCGTCTTTAGGGATTGTTTGTGCGGATAAAGAGCCTGCGGTATAAAATGCAGTGATAAAAGAAAATAGAAATGCACTATTGAATTTCATTCGTGTAGTTAATTAAACAGACTCTAATTTGAGCTTTCTAGTAGGTTAACCAATATGTTTATTTTTTGTCATTCCGACGTCAGGAGGAATCTTAAGCTCACATATTAGCAAAGCTTGAGATTCCTCCTGACGTCGGAATGACAAAAAATAAACGCGTATTCAATGCCCTTCTTTTGCCAGATAGGCATCAATATCTTTCTGGGTAATGGCTAATTTCTTTGGGTATTTACCAACCCAGGTTCTGAATTCACCTTTGATTTTATCAGACCAGTCACCGTGAATTTCGCCCGATGGGTATTTGCCTTGTTGCAAAAGAACCCGCTCGAATTCGTCGCGTAAGGCGGTCATTTCGGACGCTGATACCAATCCTTCAACGAGGTGGGCCGGGATAAATACCGTACCGTATTCATTGGCAAAAACGGCATCGCCAGGAAGCACAGTAACCTCGCCAATGCGAATCGGCGCATTAATGGACGTTGGGGTCATGTCTTTAATGTAGGATGGATCATGCCCTTTTACCCAGGCGTTGAACCCTTTGGTGTCCTTCAATTCCTGCATGTCGCGAACCGACCCGTAAAAAACGACGCCTTTACCTGTTTTTCCATAAATGGCATTTCCCAGACTCGACCCGATCAGTGTACCATCTTTAATTTTACCGTAACCATCAGCGACGTAAATATCACCTTTTGTTAGAATGTCAATGGGCCAGATGTTGATGCCGCCTTTTTGCGAACGACCCTCGGCTTTGCCCTGCGCCCGTACCAAGCTATCGAGGTCGGGGCGGGTGGGCATAAATTGAGCCGTTACGGCACGACCAGTCATTGTTTCGCCGGGTTTAAGAATAACCCAGTCTTTCTCAACCTGATTTCGGTAGCCTTTTTTACCCAGATAGCCCCAAATCTGTTCTAATGTGCAGTTCTGTAAGCGCTCCAGCACGATGTCCGGAATCTTCGGGCGGCCATCTGGAAAACGTTCACCTTTCCAGTTTGAGGTCAATGCCGTTATGTATTCGGGCGATGAGCCTATGCGTTGGGCCTGGGCAAAAAAGCTCACCGAAAGGGTGATGATTGTCAATACGACGAGTGTTCTTTTTGTCATTGGGAAACGAAGGGTTTTAGAGGAATTATGCATCAAAAAGCCTAAAGCATAAGTAAAATACTGGCATTAGTCTACTTATATACATCCCTGACGAGAACGTTGGACCACAGTAGGCGCTCGTTCAATTTTGCCGCGGAATGCACCCTACTCATTTCTAAAATTCTGTATAGAATAGCCTTTAACCTTCAAGTTCTACTATGAAAGACATTTTTTCCCGGTTGTCATCTCCCGACAACTCCTCTGGCCGCCGTGACTTTTTCCGTAAAGCGGGATTAGGCGGACTCTCACTTGGTCTCATGTTCGATAAATCGCCAGACCAGGAGATGGAATTTATTACGCAGAAAGTAAGCCGTTTTGCCAAACCATCGGAACTGAAAATTACGGATATGCGGGTGGCTATTCTGCAAGGTGTGCCGTTCAGTAGCCCAATTATTCGAATCGATACGAACCAGGGCCTGGTGGGCTGGGGTGAGGTTCGCGACGGAGCTAGTGCCAACTACGCGCTTATGCTGAAAAGTCGGCTGTTGGGTAAGAACCCGTGCAACGTAGAACAGATATTCAAGCAGATCAAGCAGTTTGGCGGGCAAAGCCGGGCAGCTGGTGGCGTTTGTGGCGTTGAAATGGCACTTTGGGATCTGGCTGGTAAAGCATACGGCGTACCGGCCTATCAACTTCTGGGGGGCAAATACCGTGACTTCATCCGGCTGTATGCCGACACACCCGAAGCTGATACCTACGAAGGGTTCGCTGAGAATATGAAAAAACGTCGGGATCAGGGCTATACGTTCCTGAAAATGGATTTCGGTATTGGTATGCTGGCCGATCAGCCGGGTATGCTGGTGAATGCCAACAACTGGAGTGTGAAAAGACAATGGAACGATAGTGAGCCAGGGAAACTAGGCAACTACGCTAATACAAAACACCCGTTTACACGCATTCAGGTTACGAAAAAAGGGCTGGATCGGTTGGTTGAGCACGTAGGTAAGGTACGCGACATTGTGGGCTACGATACCCCTTTAGCTGCCGATCACTTTGGCCACTTCGACGTAAATACGGCTATTCAAATTGGTAAAGCGATGGAGCCATTCCGGCTCGCGTGGCTCGAAGATCTTGTTCCCTGGTTCTATACCGATCAATGGAAACAGATTTCTGACGCTATCGACACACCAACATTGACTGGTGAAGATATTTATCTGAAAGAAGGGTTTATTAAACTCATCGATGCGAAAGCCATCGATATGATTCACCCCGATCTGGCATCGTCAGGTGGGTTGCTGGAAACCAAGAAAATAGGCGATTATGCCGAAGAAAAAGGGATTCCAATGGCCATGCACTTTGCCGGATCGCCCATATCAATGATGGCTAACGTACACTGTGCGGCTGCTACAGAGAATTTTGTCGCTTTGGAACATCACGGTGTAGATGTGGCCGGTTGGGAAGACTTGGTAACGGGTATCAAACCAATCGTTGAAAAAGGTTTTGTCCGCGTTCCAGATAAACCAGGTTTGGGCGTTGAACTGAATGAGGAAGTTGCTAAAAAATTCCTCAAGAAAGGTGGTACCTGGTTCGCGCCCACCGATATGTGGAATACAAGAGACTCTGCCGATCGGGAATGGAGTTAATGTAACGCGGACATCCTGTCCGCAGTGTAGAAAAGAAATAATTTATCTCACACTGCGGACAGGATGTCCGCGTTACCCTAACAAATCCTCCAGTGCTTTAGTCAAATCGGTGTACTGATACGTAAACGTGGTCTCTTCGGCGATGCGCTTATTCAGTACATAATTCCCCCCAGTAACAACAATCGCCATTTCGCCGTAGAGAAGCTTGATCGCAAAAGCGGGAATGTTTGGCAAAATGGTAGGTCGGTGTAACACCTGAGCAATCGCCTTTGTCAACGTTTCATTTGTGACTGGATTGGGTGCTACTGCATTGTAAGCTCCTCGCCACGAGTCATCGGCCAAGGCTTGAATGTACATCTGACAGAGGTCGTCGAGGTGAATCCAGGACATATATTGCTGTCCCGAACCAATGGGCGCGCCTGCCCCAAGCCGAATTGGCTGGACTAATTTAGGTAACGCACCACCCGTCATCGTTAATACGATACCCGTTCGCATTTTCACCGTACGAATACTGAGTGCGGCAATCTGATCTTCCGAACGCTCCCACGCCCGAACTACCTGCGCCATAAAATCGGTGCCGCCTACGGTGGTTTCGGTTAGTGGCCGGTCGCCCGTATCGGCTCCATAGTAGCCAATAGCCGATGCCCCGATAAATGATTTTACGTGGTGATCGGTTTCTTCTAAGGTTTGGGCCAACAATTCGGTGGATTGCGTCCGGCTGTTCAGAATTTCATCTTTTCGCTCATCAGTCCAGCGTTCATCGGCAATACCTTCTCCGGCCAGATGAATAATATGATCGGCGGTGGTAATCGCTTGTGGGTCAATCTGCCCTTTTTTTACATCCCATAGATATACGCGTACTTCGGGAATGGTCTTTAGCGATCGGCTTAGTAGCGAGACCTGATACCCTTTCTGTTGGAGCAATTGGGTTAAGCGCCGACCAATAGAGCCGGTGCCCCCTGTAATCAATACTGTTTCATTCATACGTCAGCAATCGAGTTGGTGGGTACAAACTTATAACGCACCGTACAGACAGGTTGTTTTTAGAAATGAGGTAAGGTCTTACCCGGATTATCGTGTAAATGATTGGCCTTTAGCCCATTTAATCAAAAGTATGAAAACCACTCGGTCGGGCTATTATTTTTACGTATATATGTTCTATAGCGTTAAACGATATCCGTTATGACTATTCGGCAACTTATAGGTTTTGTACTCGTAGCTCTTTTAACCTATACTGCCGGATGGGCACGAACCTATACTGAAGCCGAAGGGCGGGCTGCCTGGGCACGAATTCAGCGCCAGTCAATTACGGAAGCCACATTTCGGGAAACCTGTGATCTGATTCAGGATATGGGCCAAACCAACTTGCCGCTGGCTTACGAATGGCTGGCCGAGTACGTCCCTAAAGTGCAGAAAATGGGTAATCGACGCTGGACGCATATCCTGCTCATTAACTGGGGAAAGGCGAAAGAATCGCTGAACCATTTCGATGAAGCTGAGCCATTGTTTCGGCAAGCTCGGCAGAATGCCCGACCTATTCCCAAACTTTATGATGATGCCCTGACGTATACGGTTCAATTGTATCATAGTTGGGATAAACCCGATTCGCTGGCGCGTTACTTAGCCCTGGGCGAACAGGCTGCTCGTGCTGCTAATGATCGAGAGATGTTATCCTTCCTGCGGAATTTTCGGGCTGCCTCCCGCAATAGGACCGGAGAAACCGAAGCTATGTGTGCCGATTTCAATGAGGCCATTCGCCTGGCAAAAGGCTTACCGAATAAGAATGCACTTTTTATGGCGCTCCATAGTCGTGCTTCGTATTGCCTGGCCGATCCACAGCAGCAGGTTATGGCTTTCGACAGTCTTCTTGAGTTGGCTAAAGACAGCAGCCTGGCTCGAAATCCTCGTTTCTATGAGCGAACGACTATTTATTTTCGTAGTGCTCGCCCTACGGTTCTTTTCAAGCTGGCCCAGTTGAATCTGTTATTGACAGACTACGAGAATGCCGGTAAGTTCGCCGATATGGTGTATGATGCGCTGGTTCGTCCTAACCCCAAAGCCCCCAATGTCCCTTATTTTAATGCTGAAATGGCTGCGATACGGTTTTATCAGGGGCAGATTAAGGAAGCCAGAGTATTTGTTGATTCGAGTCGGCGGCAGTTTGGTGGCGTAGAGCGTGAGATTCCATATTCTGGCTACTTCCTGGCGGCTGGTCTATTGGCTGAGTACGACGGACAGCTAAAAAAGGCCGCCGATTATTACAAACAATCGCTGACAAAAGGTGCCACGGCCGCTTCGTTTTCACGGATTCCGCCCGAGCTTTTCTATGCCCGGGCGTTACTTCGATTGGGCGATTATGCGAAAGCGCGGCAAATGTTGCTGCCTTTAACAACAGCGGCAACGGCTAATCAATACTCGGCTATTGGGTTGTATTACTATCAGTCATTGGCCGAACTCAACAAAGCACAGGGCGATTATCCGCGTTATGGAGAAGCCTTAGGGACGTACTATGCCATTCGGGATTCGCTGACGAATTTGAATCAATACCGGGCTGTTCAGCAGATTCTGGCTCGTGTGCGCATTCGGGATAAGGAAGAGCAAATCAGTCGTCTGAATGCTGAAAACGCAGCGCGCGAACGGCAGCTCCAGCGCGAACGACTATTCTACGGAGTCATCCTGGCGCTGGCCTTGCTGGCAATCGTTTTACTAACCCTTTATGTTCGAAATCGGCAGATTCGCGCCCGCCAGCGAGAAGCCTTGCAACAGAGTCAGTTAGAGCAGCTTGAAAAACAGCGGCAAATCGATCTGATGCATGGCGTTATGCAGGCCGAAGAAAACGAACGATTGACCATTGCCGATCAGCTTCATAATGAGGTAAATCCGTTACTGGCGGTGGTTTTACTGAACGTATCGTCGGCGCTGGAAACAGTAGAATCGGATACGCCCACAGAACCAAAACTACGTAAAGCGCAGGACGTGCTGGCTTCTGTAACGAGTACGGTGCGTGGAATCAGCCATCGGTTGACCCCGCAACTCATTGAACAACAGGGTTTCAAGCGAGCAGTTGACGAATTGGCCGAGAGTATCAATCTGTCGGAGAAAGTTAAAATTCAGACGATTGTGGTTGGTTTTGAAGAGTCTTTGCCAATCTCATTTCTGAGTGACCTTTACCGAATTGTGCAGGAATTAGTGCATAACGTTATCCGGCACGCACAGGCTACCGAAGCCACTATTGAGGTTATTGAGCATGATCAGCACGTAACGATTTTGGTGGAAGACAATGGCGTAGGAATGCCAGCAGACGCAATAGGCGATGGGCAGGGATTGCAGACAATTCGGGCCAAAGTAGCGCTTCGTCATGGGCAGATGGATGTACAACGTAAAGCCGAGGGGGGGACACTAGTGGTTATCGACAATCTCGAAGTCCCGAATCAGGTGGGTAACAAAAATGAGCCTGTTGAATCGGAAATTAGTTAGGGATAACTATTTCAGACGACCGCTGTAGATCAGAATTTTAAGTCATTTAACAGGCTACCTACTCCTATGCGTCTTCTCCTTGCCGATGATCACCCTCTTTTGCTCGACGGACTGCGAAGCGTACTGTCCGACTTACCCGATACGGATTTATTGCCGCCCGTTACCAATGGCCACCAACTGCTCGATTACCTGCACTTACATCCGGTCGATATGGTTTTGCTGGACCTGAATATGCCCAAAACGGATGGTCTGACAGCCCTTAAACAGATTCGACGGGATTTCCCTACGGTGAAGGTGATCGTGTTTACCAGCTACAACCAGCCGCAGCGAATTCGGGAAGTACAGGCGTTGGGCGGCATGGGTTACCTGCTCAAATCGACCGATGCCCCAACGCTCAAAACGGCTGTGCAGCAAGTTTGGTCGGGTAAGCCGTGGTTCCCGACGCTACAGCCTGTGGCCGACTCTACTCGTCATACTTCGGCGGTGGATATGTCGGAAGATACCTTTATGCAAAAATACCAGTTGACGAAACGCGAGGTCGAGATTATTCAACTGATCAGTCGGGGAGAGACCACCCGGCAAATCGCAGATGAACTTGCCGTTAGTGAATTCACGATCAACGCTCACCGACGTAACATTGCCCGAAAACTTGGGATCGATACGCCAGTAGGTTTGGTCAATTTCGCCCGTGAGCAGGGCTTGGTGTAAAGAAGGAACTACCTCAAAAATCGTTAGCAGTAACTATTTCATAGCGGAGTGGCTAAGGCGAGTTTTGTTGAGTAAATCAACGTCTACGCTTTAATTATTCACCCGTATGGAAAAGCAATCATCATTTCTACTGACTTTGTTAATGCTCAGTCTGTGTCTGCAAGCAACAACGGCACAGGTACTTACGAACCGGACGGTCGTTAAACTGAACTTATCTGGTGCCGTTATCAATAGCTATACCCTGCAGGTTGAGCGGGTACTGAATCGACATAGCTCCATCACGCTGTCGGGTAGTTATACACCCAGCAACACGCCAGTTCCGTTCAAAAATGCCCTTCTGGATCAATACGGCGATAACCAGGATGCCCGACGCGCTATTGAAACTACCTTGTTTAACAAGAAGATTGGTACACTCGAATACCGTTTCTATCTGGCAGGTCATGCGCCTACGGGCTGGTATCTGGCACCCTTTGTGCGCTATGCGAGCATGGATATCAGCAACGATTACACCTACACCCCCAGCGATGGTATCCTGCACCATGCGCACTTGAATGCGAGTTTTAGTGGGGGCGGAGCTGGTATTTTATTAGGTTATCAGTGGTTGTTTGGCAAACACGTTGGCCTCGATTTGTGGTTGCTGGGGCCTTTCTATGGAACAAATGTGAAGTCCACTTTTACGGGCGAAGATCCCCTCTGGCCCAGCCTGAAACCAGCCGATATCGTAAAGCTGAAAAACGATATCGACAATACGCAACTGCCACTTTATACCGTACAGTCGTCCCTGAATCTGCCGACAATTACAGCCACCTTAAACGGACCTTATTATGGGGTTCGAGCTTTCGGACTCGCCTTTGCCTATAGTTTCTGAGCGGAAGACTAAGAAGCTTTTAAGTCAACTCAACTAATTACAGCCATGAAAAATACAATATATGCACTAGTCGTACTATTTTTTAGTTTGTTGACCGAGATTGGTTGGGGGCAAAACCTACCTCAGCCAACGCCGACCGAAGCGGATAAGCAAATCCAAACATTTCTGTCGGCATCAATTGATTTAGCTCGTTTACGGTTGTCTGGGCCATCGTATCAGTATACACCAGGTCTTAACGATTTACGAAATCACCCTGCCGATGTACTGGTCCTGAACCTGGCTATTAAGTTTAATAACAAGAGGTTAGTGAATCAGATGCTTAACTATTACCAAAATAAGAATAGCTCGTTTCGCAAGCCACAACCAGCCGATCCAACTACCTTGCTGGCTACCAATACGAATTTGCCTGGTCCTACGGCTCCATCCGAGAAAGCTCCATTTTTAAGCCACGTCAGCTTGCTGTATGGTTTTCAGCTAATTGGTAAAGGGGGGAAAGATGATGATAATTTCGGCACGTCGAAAACACGAATGACCTATCTGGAAACAATGGGTTATGTACTGTATAACCATGATCTGCCTAATGGTAAAGGCCGTCTATTTGGTGGTCCTGGTATCTACCTAGGCTATGGCTTATGGGGAAAAAACAGTTACAGTTACCAGGGCGGTAATGAATCCTATCCAGCTTTCGACAAGACTACGGGTTACAAGCGCTTCGATGCCGGAGTGGCCTTCACGGCAGGTTATGAACTGGCGCAGGCGTTACGATTGAGCCTGGAATATGAATTGGGATTAGTCAATATCGACCCCGCCAGTGGCGATGACAAAACCAAAACGCGCTCCATAAGTCTGAACATAGCCTATCCGCTTAAGAAACTGACAGCTATGGTTAGAAAGAAATAGGGTAAACCTTTATCTCACACTAACCATTCCTTCGGTAGCGCCAATTGACGAGCGTAGTGGGCCGAAGCAGTATGATTGACCCAGTTTAACAGTTTATTGATCTCGTCGGCAAACTCGATGTGGTAATCGGGGTCGAGTTTGCTGGCTTTTTTTAGAACCTGATCCGTGCGTTTGGCGATGTACTCAGCCGCTTTATCAGTCCGGGAATCGTATTTACGGAGTAGATGAGCGTTATTGTCGTAGAACGTATTGAGCATATACAACATCAGGTCTACCTCACCGTACTTGTCTTTTGTTACTTTCAGATGGCGACTAATATAGCCACTTACGGTGCGCATGTCCATCATCAGCCAGCCCGCCGTGTCGGCATGAAGTTTGGCCGTACGATCGATAAACTCCCGGATTAGATTGCGCCGTTCATCGATCGTCTGGCCTTCTTCCACCAGCTCAAACTGAAGCCGCTCGGTCAGCACAGCATCTTTGGCAATTAAACGTAGCAGCAATTTATCTTTCTCCGTGCCCGGCATTCGGACAATGGCTTTCTTCAGGTCAGGGTCAAGGGCTGGCATACTGATTTGCGATTTTGGATTTACGAATTACGATTTAGCTGGACTCGTAAGCAAATCGTAATTCGTAAATCGTAACCCGTAATTCATTTAAACTCCCACCGTATCACCTTCGTCGGTGCGGATTTTATCTTCAATATAGGTGATGATCTGCGAGGCAATGTCGATACCTGTTGCCGTTTCGATGCCTTCCAAGCCCGGCGACGAGTTGACTTCCAGAACGAGCAGGCCCCGATCGGAGGGGAGCATATCAACACCGGCAACTTTCAGCCCGAGGGCGCGGGTCGCATCGATCGCCGTTTTTTCCTGATCGGGCGTAAGTTCTACGGCACAAGCGTTGCCACCCCGGTGGATGTTTGACCGGAAGTCGCCCTCGGCCCCCTGGCGTTTCATGGCGCCAACCACTTTGCCGCCAATAACAATCGCCCGGATGTCGGCACCTTTGGATTCGGCGATGAACTCCTGAACTAATACGTTCTTTTTCAGGCCATAAAAGGCTTCTATGGTCGACTTGGCTGCTTTAGTCGTTTCGGCCAGTACGACACCAATGCCCTGCGTTCCTTCCAGTAACTTAATCACAACGGGCGGGCCACCAACGAGGTTAATGAGTCGGGTGATATCGCCATTTTTAGGGTGGTTGGCAAAAACCGTTTTGGGTAAGCCAACGCCTGCTTTCGAAAGGACCTGCAAACTCCGCAGTTTGTTGCGGGAACGCATAATGGCCTGCGATTTGGCGGTTGTGAAAACGCCCATCATTTCAAACTGCCGGACAACGGCACAGCCATAGTCGGTAACAGAGGCCCCAATGCGAGGGACCACGGCATCGAATGAATCCAGTTCAGTCCCTTCATAGAGAATCGAAGGCTTACCGCCTTCGATCATGACCTGACAGTTTAAATGATTGATAACAACACCTTGATGACCACGCTGACTGGCGGCTTCAAGAAGTCGTTGAGTTGAGTATAAATCAGGCTTAGCCGATAGAATAGCAATACGCATAAAAGTGGGTAGTCGCTGATTATCAGTCGATACGCTAGGCCAGTAAAAGCGAATAATTCGTTTTACTAACTACTTTTGACTGTGGACTTGCGACTTTTTTTTCTGGTACGATAAGTTTTTCTGAGAAACGTCTACGATAAAGCGGTTACGGAGCAGTTTTCGCCCTAATAGCACTGGATTTTTGAGGTTTTCCCGGTCGGCGAGGGTAAACTCAGCCCGAATGGTTCGTCCGAATAAAATGATTCGGGTTTTAATGACATAGCGTTTCTCCGCCACGCCGAATGAGTTGCGAATCATGCGCTGGCTGAACTCGTTGCTATAAAACGGCCGCGCTTCCTCGCCACTTTTACCAATTAATAAGAAACTTAACATGGTTCGAACGCCCGACTTTACCAGGCGAACATCTTTGCAATGCAAGGCCGATGTATAGGCTCCCGTATCGATTTTAGCCTGCACATCGAAAAGACTCAAGTCTGGAAAATCGACAAGGTCTGTCATGCCGATAATTTGCTTAGGCTTAGGCGTTTTGGCTTTCATGGGGGAGTAACTTGTTTCAAGTTTAATGTTCCAGGTTAGAACAAAATAGTCTGTTTGGCTCCAGTATTCTTATGGATACAACAACATTGAACATGAAACATTGAACATGAAACAATTCACGCGCGAATCAACCGACTAAATGTTAAGGACATATCGAGCATAATCATCTTGGCGCGAGCGTTGCGTTCGAGGTGGTAAGTTGCTTCGTTTAGATCGTGTACGATTCTTTCTATGTGGTTGATCGTTAATATTTTAGCGAAATTCTTAACGAAGGCCATTTCGTTGTCTGGCAAGCGTAATAATTCGGCGGCTCCCTGCTGCCAAAGAAACAGATCGCGGTACAAACGGATACTATATTCCAATAGCCCTTTCTGCTTTTCCTTGTTGAAACCGTCGAATTGATCGGCCTGTTTAACCAGCGAAATCAGATCCTGTCGGTAGCAGGTACGCATCCATTCGGCAAACCAGTTGTGCTGATCCATCGATGCCGTATCGTTCTGGCTTAGTTGTAGGGCTTCGGCCAGATTCCCGTCGGCCAGATAAGCAATACGACGGGCTGTGGTTTCATCGAGATTCAGGTGCTGACGTAGGTAAGTAGCCACTTCCTCATCCGTAAATGCCCGTACGGCCACCCGTTGGGTTCTAGACAGAATCGTGATGAGCAGCTTATCGGGCTGATTCGTCACGAGCAGAAACAATGTTTGCGTCGGTGGTTCTTCCAGTACTTTCAATAACGCATTGGCCGAGGTCACGTTCATCAGCTCGGGAAGCCAGATGAGCATGATTTTGTAGGCTCCCTCATAGGCTTTGAGCGACAGCTTTTGCAGAATATTTCGGGCTTCTTCGGCCGAAATATTGCCTTGTTTATTGTCGGCTCCCATCGTTTCGAGCCAGTTGGGCAATGTTCGATAGGGTTGCTCAATCAGAAATTTTCGCCAGTCGGCTAAATACGTTTCGGAGTTTTTGCCCTTTCCCAGATTGGCCACCGGAAAAACCATGTGTTGATCGGGGTGAACCAGCTTCTGGCTTTTTATGCAGGATGCACATCGCCCGCAGGCATCGTTGGCCTGTTTATCCTCGCAGTTGACATATTGAGCCAGGGCCAAGGCTAACGCCAGGTTCGCGCTTCCTTCGGGACCATCGAACAGCAACGCATGTGCAAGATGGTTCGTTTGAACCGCCCGCAGCAATAACTGCTTGGTTTCTTCCTGGCCAATTATTTCAGAAAATTGCATAAGTCTGTGGAAACTTTGACCTCACCGTAATCCCTCCCGTAACGGCAGACCGCCTGAAAAGAATAGGGCCTAAAGCGGAGTACTAAATAGGCTCTAAAAAAGGGAGCTATAAATCGAATGGGGATGAGTTATTAAAGGATCGGGTTCGCTCCAGCGTGAAGATTTCTCTGAGGATGTCTTCTTCCTGTTTATCAAATACTTTATTGCGTCGTTTAAAGGCTTCGGCTGCTACATGAAGCGCTTTTTCTAGTCGATAAGTGGTGAAGCCGTCAATCGCTCCGCCCCATGAGAAGGAGGATATGTGTTTAGGTTGAAATCCACTGCCAAACACGTTGGCGCTAACGCCCACAACAGTACCCGTATTGAACATGGTGCTGATACCCGCTTTGGTAAAGTCGCCCATCATCAGGCCACAGAAAATACGACCCGTATCTTCAAGTCGTCCCGTTGCGTAGGAGTGGAGTTTAACGTTGCTATAGTCGTTTTTGAGGTTTGAGTTATTTACGTTAGCCCCCAGATTGCACCATTCGCCAATAGCCGAATTGCCCAAAAAGCCGTCGTGTCCTTTGTTGCTATGACCGAAGAAGATAGAATTACTCACTTCGCCACCTACTTTACAAAATGGCCCAATGGTGGTGTTGCTGCGCATTTTTCCACCCCAGTTCACGGTCGATTCCTCACCAAGCGAAAATGGCCCAATCACTATAGAACCTTCGCTAATTGTTGCGTTGCGCCCAATATAAATGGGGCCACCTTCGGCATTCAGGATAGAGGCCCGAATGGTCGCGCCGGGTTCTAAAAAAATGTTTTCGGGCGCATAGCAACGTGTAAAGGGGTCTGTGATAGGTGCCGATGTTCGTCCGGCGGTTAATCGGGCAAAATCAGCACGAATCTGGTCGCCATTATGAACGAAAATATCCCACAGATTATAGATAATGGTTAGTGGCTCATTGAACGTTTGAAAGCTATAGCCGCCGTTGATCGTGGGCGAAACCGTCAATTTAGTATTCGTTCGGATGGCTAATACAACACCACCTGCGGTTATGAGACCTGCACCGGGTGTTAGCGTTAAAATGGCCTCATGCAGTGCTGGCGTTGGACAAACAGCCCCGTTGATATACCAATTGTCGGAGCCTGCATTCTGAGCGAATTTGGCCCGTAAATACGGTTCCGTCAAAAACGACTCCGTCTGACCAAGCACATCAGCCCATTTTTCGGCCAGCGTTTGGATACCCACACGAATACCCGCCACCGGTCGCGTAAAGGTGAAGGGCAGCAGCGCTGTTCGGATAACCGGATCGTCAAATAAAATCAGGTTCGGCATTGAGTAAGTCAATGGATCAGATGGCAAATATCTAACCTTAATCGTTAAAAAAAGAATACATGAAACAGTACTTTTACCAAAACTATGACTGTCTCGAAAACCGACGCCATCATTCAGCGCATTGCCGATTTACAGAAGGAGACCGGCTTGTTTCCCTCTGTTCGTCGAAATGACACGATTGGGTATCGACGGCAGGATACCAATGTATTCTTTACGGCGATTACGGTTTTTACGTTGCAGTCGCTGCGTGCTCGTGTCGGGCCAGAAACTCGATTATTGATTGACCAAATAACCGAACAGGCGATTGCTGCTTACCCCATTTTTCGGAACAAAGATGGCCTGAATACCTACAATTTCTGGCCTACGTGCCCGTCCCAACATTTTCCAAATGGGCATTTGTTCCATCGGTTTGAGCATTTTCGGATTCCCGACGACATCGACGATACGGCTATGGTTTACCTGACGACCGATCAACCCGACGCCGATAAACATTGGTTAAAAAATAAGCTGACTCAGCACGCCAACGGCAGTCAACGCCACAAAATTCGGAATACCTATCCAGAATACCGGCAGCTACGCGCTTACTCAACCTGGTTTGGGAAAAACATGGGCATTGATTTCGATGCCTGCGCCTTGAGTAACCTGCTCTACTGGATTTATCAGTACAAGTTGCCGTTAAATCAGCACGATGCAGATTCACTGACGTATTTACGATCAATTGTCGAATCAGGGCAATACGTATCGGAGCCATTTCGGTGTGCGCCCCACTACGCCCGAACCTCCCTGATTATTTATCATCTGGCGAGGTTGATGGCTGCATTTCCTATTTCGGAACTGGAGCCCATTCGCCCCCGACTGATTGCGGATGGTTATCGAGAATTGGCAAAAGCCACGAACCGTGTTGAGCAAATTATGTTGACAACGGCTTTGGTTCGTTTAGGCGAAACCGTCCCCCTTCCATCGCTTGATGGTATCGAACAGGACGTTAAAACCTTTCATTTCTTCATTGCGGGTTTACTCACTGCTTATGAGCAACCCTGGCTACGCCGTTTTGCCGACCGATCTATTGTGCAAATGCGTTGGCAATGCGAAGCCCATAGTTGGGCGTTGGTGGCGGAGGGGATGGTTTTAGGTAGGATGTAGGACGTATGATGTATTCCTGGAATTAGGCTCGATTATTTAATCGGAATTTTGTACTTTAAAGTGAGTATTGGATTGAGTGATTTTGTACTGCGTTGTACAAAATGAGATAGTCATAAAATTTTCTAAAATCGAAACTAAACCCGCTATGACAACACCAACCAATATCGACGCCTATATCGCCGATTTCCCGGATGCGACTCAGGTGCTTTTGCAACAAGTTAGGCAGACGCTTAAACAGGCTGCACCAGAGGCTGAGGAAGCAATCAGCTATGGACTTCCTACCTTAAAACTGAACGGAAACCTGGTGCACTTCGGGGCTTTTAAAAATCATATTGGCTTTTATCCGGCACCAAGGGCTTTGGAGGAGTTTAAAGAAGAATTAGCTGGGTATAAAGGTGCCAAAGGATCGGTTCAATTTCCGCTTGATCAACCACTTCCGTTAGAGTTGATCACCCGAATTACGAAGTATCGGGTTACTCAAAACCAGGTCAAAGCAGTGGCAAAAGGCAAAAAGAAAGTGTAGTGTCTGATGAGTTCGCTACAGCTTACAAACTCATACCGCCATCGACAAAAATTGTTTGCCCCGTAATGTACCGGCCTGCGTCGGAGCAGAGGAGCGTAGCCATACCGGCAATGTCTTCGGGCTGACCTTCGGAGCCAACTGGAATGCTCATGCGGTCGCTGATGTGCTCGGGAATGGGTGGCGTAGGTTCATCGGTGCGCGGTGTCTTGATAACGCCGGGTGAGAGATTATTAACCGTAACGCCTTTGTTGGCGAGTTGTAGCGCCAGATTTCGAACCATGTTGGCAACGGCTGCTTTGGTGCCCGCATACACGATCATGGCAGGATGAGGCTTCAATTCCTGCACACTCCCGATGGTTAGAATTCGGCCCCAGCCACGCTTGGTCATACCGGGTGTAAATCGTTGAATCATCAACAATGTCGACTTCCAGTTGGCGTTTACCTGTTTATCGAAATCGTCGGGTGTGGTTTCCTGCCATTGATCTGGGACTTGTACCGATGCATTAATCACCAGAATATCAATGGCTCCCAGTGCCTTAGCGGCCTGTTGGTATAGTTTCTCAATAGCATCTTCTTCTGCGAGATCGACGCCGATCACAGCACTTTTACGACCAAGTTGTCGAATGTGGTTGGCTACGTTTTGGGCCTCTTTGTCGCCACTCCGATTATGAACAATGACGTTTGCTCCAAATTCAGCCAGCGCCAGCGCAATGGCCTGACCAATCCCCTGACTGGAACCCGTGACAAGTGCGTTTTTATCGGCGAGGTTGAGTAAGTCTTTGATCATTTAGATTGTTTCAAGTTTCAGGTTCAACGTTTCGACGCAACGCCTTTGGGAGTTTACTAATACTCGTCCAATTTAGTTTCTATCGATTCTCGGGGCCGCCCGCGCGGTGGATTCTATCATCTTTGATTATCAGTATAATAGGATTAAAAGAATCGATAGATTCTCCTAGAAGCTAGTTTGCTAAAGCACTAACCTGAAACCTTGAACCTGAAACAAAAGATTAAAAACTTATCGAACGCGACCGTTAATACGTTTTTGTCATATCGGCGGGGATAGCGATGACAAAGTCAGCCAGATTGCGATTTTCGCTCGCAGGTTTGTCGATGTCGGGGATCTCAACTGAGGAAATCGTCAGGATTTTGAGTGTAGGTTGTTGCTTACGCAGGTACCACACAATTCCCTCGAAATTTTTGGAATGATAATCGCCGTTAAAATGCAGTAATGTCTGACCGGGTTTCCGGTTTTGCAGAATGAAATGGGCCATCGTTGCGTCTTTAATGGCCTGGGCACGAGCGAAATTGGCCGTCATATCGCTCGTCATTCCATGCGGATTGGCGCTGGCGGCACTAGTAGTACTACCTGGCGAGGAACTTCCACCCATCATATCCATCATACCTTTATAGCCAGGGAGCGTTAAATCGACGGTGAGGGGTAACGGAGCCATCTGGGTTTTTGCTTCGGCAGAAACCGTATCGAGCGCGGCTAACCCCTGTTTCGATACCAGTCGGGCATATCGGCGGGGTACATTCGTGGCTATAAATGGGATATGCTGCTCGCGGGCAAAATCGGCAATGGGTTTATAATCGGTATTGAAATTAGACCACAAGCGGGCTTGCGTGGCTAATTCTTTGGCCGTTGTTTTACCCTGAACATAGTCGGTGAGAGCGGTTTGATTGTCTGCTTCGAACATCTCGGCGCCGAGTATCAGATTGCCTTTTTTGGCTGCCTGCAAATCTTTGGTTAATTGGAATTCGAGCCAGTGGCAAATGGGGTCGTTGTGCAATTCGCCAAATAGCACAACATCAGCTTCTACGGCCTGACGAAGTAGTTTGGCGTAGGTTGTGGATTTTAAAGTAGGTGTGTATAATCGATAGGCCGGTTTGTCGGCGCGGAAGGCAATGGCCAGACAGCAAAGCAGTGGTAATAGATAGCGCATCATGTAGAAAGTTCTTTGTCGAAATGGCGGACAAAGTTATTTTGAAAGATTCTAAGATAGCAATCCAAACGGTGGCTAGGTTATAATTCTGTCAAAAAAAGCCCCTATCTTAACACATTGTGTCCTCAGTTTGCTTTCGGATGTTAACCAATGCGCAAAACAATTAGTTATCTAGTACTTGTCCAATTTAGATTCTAGAGATTCTTTCGATTCTAATTGATCGTTTAGCTGTTGATTATCAATAGAATGACATCAATAGAACCCGACAGAATCAACCGCACGGGCGAACCCGAAAATCTACTTTGGTAAAGCACTAGTCAGTTATTAGTCCTCTTCCTCCTATGAATTTAGTAGAAACCCTGCGTCAGTTTCCCGCTTTCGATGGTGTGCCTGATGAACAGCTTCAGTGGGTCATTGATCGATCTGAAGAGGTTACCATTCCTGCCGAAACGATTATTTATAAAGCGAATGACCCCGTCGATTACCTATCGTTATTGTTGGAAGGCCGCATCCGGATTGATACAGGCACCAACAGCTCAGGTGATGAAATTCTGACCTACGATGCCCATGCCATTTTGGGCGTGCTACCCTTTTCGCGGATGAAAAGCATTCCGAATCGGATGGTGACCGAAAAGGAAACCCGGTTGCTTCGTCTTCACCGAAACCAACTGCCTGACCTGATTCATAGCTGCTACGAACTGACCGAAGCGTTAGTGCATCAGATGACTACCCGCGTTCGGGACTTTACGAAACTGACGCAGCAGAATGAAAAAATGGCATCGCTTGGACGCTTATCGGCAGGATTGGCGCACGAACTAAATAATCCCGTGGCCGCCGTTGTGCGCTCCGCCGATACGCTGAAAACACATATGCGAGCCACCCCCGAAGCCTTCAAAACCATCATGCACCTCAACCTGACCGATGAGCAGGTAGATTCGGTCAATAGGGTATTTTTCGGGAAATTAGATCAATGTCTGGCCAAAGGATCTGCTTCGCCCATGACGTTGCTGGAACGGAGTAGTCTCGAAGATGACCTGACCGACTGGCTCGACGATCATGGTGTAGATGACTCGATGGATTTGGCTGGCCCCTTAGTCGAATACTGCTTTACGGTTGAGGATCTGGACTGGATTCTGGAAAAAATTGGCGATAAGAACTTACTAGGTGTCGTTACCTGGCTGGTTAATAATCTGGTGACTGAGAAATTAGTACTGGATATTAGTGAGGCTTCTAAACGAATCTCGACGCTGGTCAACTCCATTAAAAACTATACCCACATGGACCGGGGAGCCGGGAAAGAACGCATCCAACTGGCAGAAGGTATTCGGAATACACTTACTTTGCTGGATCATAAAGTCAGAGGCAAACACATTAACCTGACACTCAACTTGCCTAGTGATTTGCCCGACGTTTGTGGCTGGCCGGGTGAATTGAATCAGGTCTGGACGAACCTGATTGACAATGCCGTAGATGCGCTACCCGATGGTGGAACGCTTGAAATCAGCAGCCAGCCTGACGGTTCAGACTTTGTATTGACTAAGGTAATTGATAATGGTTCGGGTATTCCGAGCGATATTCAGGACAAAATATTTGAACCGTTTTTTACAACAAAAGGAATTGGTAAAGGCACGGGTCTCGGTCTGGATATTGTTCAGGGCATTGTGAAACACCATAATGGTTCTGTCAAAGTCCAGTCAAAGCCAGGCCGAACGGAGTTTAGTGTTTGTCTTCCAACTCAATGAGTGAAAGAGCGAAAGAGTGCATGAGCGTAAGGAAAGTGCTCTAGCCGGATCATCACTCTTTCGCTCTTTCACGCTTTCACTCTTTAACCAATGAAGCTTCCTATCATTTTTGCCATTGACGACGATCCACAGGTATTACAGGCGATCCAGCAGGATTTGCGAAAAAAATACCGAAAACAATACCGAATTATAGCCACCAGCTCCGTTCGCGAAGCGCTTGATTCGTTGCCCGAATTCAAGAAGAAAGGGGAGGAAGTGGCCCTGTTTCTGTCGGACCAGCGTATGCCTGAATTAACGGGCGTCGAGTTTCTGATGCAGGCCCGCAAGATTTTTCCGAATGCCAAACGGACCTTGCTTACGGCTTATTCGGACACCGATGCGGCTGTTCGGGCTATCAATGAAGTTCAACTGGACTATTACATTGCCAAGCCCTGGGACCCACCCGAAGAAAAACTTTATCCGGTTCTGGATGATTTGCTCGGCGACTGGCAGTCAGACTATCGGCCTGCTTTTGAGGGCTTAAAGCTGATAGGCTATCAGTTCTCGTCACAGTCGCATGATTTAAAGGATTTTCTGGCGGGCAATCTATTCCCCTATCAATGGCTCGATATTGAAAATGACCCTCAGGCGCAGGAGCTACTTGATTTGCACGACAAAAATCGGAATGATTTACCCGCTGTCGTACTGGAAGATGGAACCGTCCTGGCACGCCCTACAATTGCCGAGTTGGGGAGCAAACTAGGCTTGCAACCTAAAGCAACGCAAAGTCTTTACGATCTGGCGATTATCGGGGCAGGCCCCGCTGGCCTGGCCGCTGCGGTATATGGTGGCTCCGAAGGATTGAGAACCATTCTGGTCGATAAACGGGCGCCTGGTGGACAGGCAGGTACGAGCTCGCGAATTGAAAATTACCTCGGCTTCCCTAATGGGCTGAGTGGTGCTGATTTGACCCGTCGGGCTATTGCGCAGGCGCAACGCTTTGGCGTCGAATTTCTGGCTCCTCAGGAAGTTATCTCCATTCAATCGCAGGGGCAATACAAGCACATTAAGATGGCCGACGATAGTGAGGTGGTAGCACGAGCGATTGTGTTGAGTACGGGTGTTTCGTATCATAAGCTAGAGAACGAAAGCCTCGATAAATTTACTGGAGCGGGCGTTTACTACGGGGCGGCTACGACCGAAGCTTATGCGTTCAAAGGAAAACCCGTTTATGTTGTCGGGGGTGGCAATTCGGCAGGGCAGGGGGCTATGTATTTATCCCGAACGGCATCGGAAGTATTCATTTGTGTTCGTCGCCCTGATTTGTCCGAAACGATGTCGCAATACCTGATCGACCAGATTGGACGAACTCCCAATATTACCGTGCTGGGTTGTACAGAGGTTGTAGAAGGGCTAGGTAATGATTTGTTGGAATGTCTGGTGTTGGAAAACATGGACACCCACGAACGGCGGACCGTAAAAGCAGCCGGTCTGTTTATCTTCATCGGCACTAAACCCCTGACCGACTGGATCGAAATGAATATCATCAAAGATCCCAAAGGATTCATCGCGACTGGGCGAGATCTGGCTCGTTACGCCGACTTCAAGCAAGTCTGGAAACACGACCGGGAGCCGTACCTGCTCGAAACATGCAGCGCGGGCATTTTTGCCGCTGGCGATGTGCGAGCCGGGGCCATGAACCGGGTTGCCTCGGCCGTTGGCGAAGGTGCCATGGCCGTGAGTTTTGTACATAAATACCTGGCCGAAAACTGATTACTTGATGTATGATATAGGGAGTATGATGTATTGCTTTCGCGTCAGTTATAGCATATATCCTACACCCTATATCCTACACCTTACTCAAACTCAATACTATGATCAGATCAACTATTTGCGAACACCTGTCTGCTTTAACAGAAATCCGTACAGCTCGTGAGTACGTATGTGAAGAGTGCATTAAAACTGGCGACTCATGGGTGCATTTACGTACCTGCCAAACCTGCGGTACAACACTCTGCTGCGATTCTTCGCCCAATAAACATGCTACAAAGCATTTTCTGGCCAGTGAGCACCCTGTTGTGGTCTCATCCGAACCGGGCGAACGATGGTTGTGGTGTTTTGTAGATGAACAAATGGCAAATTATTAAACAAGGAGCTCACGATTCAGGTTAAGACTTTCACGATTAATATAGGCTTACTAATCCTATGCCGATCGCACACCCAAAACCGTACCTGAATGATTGCCGAACAAACATTTACTGACCAATATTTTCGGGTAAGAGCCCACTCCGAAACAATTTGTCAGGGGCTTGAAACCGAAGATTATGTAGTGCAACCCATTGTCGATGTTAGTCCGCCTAAATGGCATTTGGGGCACACAACCTGGTTCTGGGAAACCTTCGTTTTAATCCCTAACGCACCGAATTATCGACCCTTCCACGACGATTTTAGTTACGTATTTAATAGTTACTACGAGACAGTTGGCAAGCGTGTGTTGCGAACAGATCGTGGGAATCTGAGTCGCCCAACTGTGGAAGGCGTATACATGTACCGTGATTATGTGGATGAGCACATGAGCCGGTTCTTAAATAAGGCAGAGTTATCGCCTGAACTTCACGCGCTTATTGAATTGGGCCTGAATCATGAGCAGCAACACCAGGAATTGCTTATTACCGATATTAAGTACATTCTGGGTCACAATCCACTATTGCCGATTATTAAGATGCCTATCGTTGAGCACCAGCGACAGGAAAAAAAAGCGCCCGTTTCAATAAAGGAAGGCATCTATTTAGTTGGACATCCGTCTACCTCCCAATCGTTTCATTTCGACAACGAACTAGGCCAGCATAAGGTCTATCTGAACGATACAACACTCTATGGAAATCTGGTTACCAATGGCGAATACCTGGAGTTTATAGAAGCTGGTGGTTATACGAATTTCCGCCATTGGCTGTCGGATGGCTGGGCGTGGGTAAAAGCTAATGCTATAAAGGCTCCTTTGTATTGGCACCAGATTGATGGCGAGTGGTGGAATTATACATTCGACGGCCTAACGCCGATTGATTTGGCTGTTCCGGTTTGCCACGTGAGTCAATATGAAGCCGATGCCTATGCCCGCTGGAAAGGAACTCGTTTGCCTACTGAGTTTGAATGGGAAGTGGCCGCCGTGGACTCGGCCCCAGTACAGTCGACTAGTCGTCAACTTAACTGGGGGACTCGTTGGGAGTGGACCAATTCGGCCTATTTGCCTTACCCCGGTTTTATAACGGCAGAGGGGGCCGTAGGTGAATACAATGGTAAATTTATGAGTGGCCAAATCGTTCTGCGTGGGGCTTCGGTAGCTACTCCCGAAGGTCATTCGCGGCCGACTTATCGCAATTTTTTTCAACCAGACAAACGATGGCAGTACACGGGAATACGCTTGGTGGAATAAGCGAAGAGCATGGCGCAGGGGGCGCGGTGCTTGGAGTAGGGAGTACTGAGTTAGTTATAGATGATGTTAATGTCTTACTCCCTGCTCCTGTCTCCTTGCCACTTGCCGATGAAGTGCGGACGGGTTTGCAGAAAACCCCCAAGCGATTGTCGTCTCGGTTTTTCTATGATGCCGAGGGGAGCCGGCTGTTTCAGGAAATTATGCATGCGCCAGAGTATTACCTGACCCGTTCAGAGTATGAAATTCTGGATACGTATAAAGCTGATTTACTTCGCCAATTTGCAACTGATAACCGTCCATTTGAACTGGTTGAACTGGGTGCAGGCGACGGCCTGAAAACGAAAATTCTACTCGGATTCTTTGCCGATAAAAACGCCGACTTTACCTATGCTCCGGTCGATATTTCGGTTGATGCACTGGATGAGTTAGTGATTGATCTTCGCCAGAAATGGCCCGATCTTCGGCTTAACCCCCGCCATGATGACTATTTCAATGCCCTCGAGCAACTGTCGGAAGAATCAGACGCTCGTCGGGTTGTTTTATTTCTAGGCTCGAACATCGGCAACTTTGCACCACAAGATGCTATCGATTTTTACCAGCAGCTGCACGACCATCTCCAACCCGGTGATTTGGTGCTGACGGGCTTTGATCTACAGAAACATCCGGCTGTTATTCATGCTGCTTACAATGATAAGCAGGGGATAACACGAGCTTTCAATCTGAATCTGCTCCGACGAATCAATCGTGAACTAGATGCTAATTTCGACTTGAGCGCTTTTGATCATTACGAAGTATACAATCCCGAAACAGGCGAAGCGCGCTCGTATCTGGTGAGCCAGAAAGCGCAAACCGTTCAAATTGGCGCATTAGACATGACCGTGCCGTTCGACTACGGTGAAATCATTCATACCGAGATTTCCCGGAAATTTACACGGGCACAGATCGAAAACCTGGCTCACCAAACGGGCTTTTCGGTGACGGGCTGGTTTACCGATTGCAAAGGATATTTTGCCGATGTGGTGTTTGAGCGATAACAAACAAGCCCGACCAGTTACGGTCGGGCTTGCAGCACATAGTTTAGGTTAAGAAAAAGTAAGATTGGGTTATTGCTTGTCCCACCACACGTGGGTATCCAGATTATCAGGGCCTTGCCGAGTAACCGCTTCCTGGCGGTTAGCTGTATTGACAGATTGCTCAGAATCTGGATAAGATAAGCGGTAGATGAAATTCCCTTTTATTTCTTTACCCGGATAAGGGTTCGGTGTTAGCGCGGGAAATCCACTACGTCGGAAGTTAGCGAACAATTCAGGACCATTCAGGAACGAAACAATCCAATACTGGGTGTTAATCACTTCAAGCCCTTTTGCGGGATCATAGGGATTCTTTTGCAAATAAGCTGCGATGTTTGCATCCGAAACCAGCGATGTAGCGTCATAATCGCCCAACTGTTTCATGTGCGCTGTAACGCCGGCATTATAAAAGTCGGCAGCGTTTCCTGTTGTCCAGGTTCGCTGGGCCGCTTCAGCCAGCAGTAATTGTGTTTGCGCATACGTAACTAAGTAGCATGGGGCAAACTGACTCCCCATCCGGGTTCGATCCAACTGCGAATAATCGTAAAAACTGGCTAGTCCGTCGGCCGCGGCTTTGGCAGCAATCGTACCATTATCATAGCCCATTGGCATACCAATTTGTACCGACGGGTCACGATTGGCCTTCGCAGCGGTTTGTTCTGGGCCACTTTTAGCCCCTACGTAACGCACGGCAATAGACACCAGGCGAGGATCGGAAGTTGCTTTGAGGTAATTCACAAAGGCACCCGTGAGGTAATAGTTGGCCGCTTCGGTCGAATTGACAGTAGCGCCCACACCATTCGTATAGTTAGCATTATTGCGAATAACTGCATTATCGGCGTTTGAGGTCATCAGACCACCGGCAATAGCTTTCTGTACCGTCGATTGTGCCAGTGTAGGATTCACTTTCGAGAGCCGCATACCAACCCGCAACAACAGCGAATTGCCGAACTTTTTCCATTTTGCGATGTCGCCCCCGTAGGTAATCTCGCCCGCTTCTGTGGGTTTGGCTGCATCTAAAGCGGCCGTTGCTTCGGTTAGTTCTTTAATGAGGTCATTGTAAATGCTCTCCTGCGTATCATATTTCGGTATAACGTTTCCCGAAATATACCCGAGTCCAGCCTGGCTATAGGGAATATCGCCGTAGGTATCTGTTAGTACAGAAAAGACATAGGCTTTCCAGATACGGATCATATTATAGAGGTTAGTCCGATTGGCATCCGTTTTGGTTTGATTGGCTGCATCGACCAGATAGCGAACTACGTTCTGATAATATTGACGCCAGATACCGCCATTGTTGCCGGTGGGCCCTCTGTTGTCGATATTGAAATTACCCCCTGCATTGATACCAGAGTTCGGGGTGAATATCTGCTGAACGATAGGTTCCTCAAAAACCAGAATTGACCCCGGAAACGAGGTGCCAACCATGGCATTGTTAAACGTAAATACGGGATTAAGCGTTGTTGCCGCTGTCGGGTTGATGTTCAGTTCATCGAACCCTTTGTCACAACTGCTAGTGACCAGAAGTAGGGCAAGCAGTGGTAGTATAAAAAATATCTTTTTCATGAAATTCGTTTAAAATTTAACGTTCAGGTTGAAACCAACACTACGAGTGGTGGGTAAACCAGTCGATTCCAGACCAATCAGGTTATCGGAACTGAAGCCGAATTGTTCAGGATCAATGTTGGGCACCCATTTCTTCAGAATTGCTACATTGTTGGCTACTGCGCTCAGGCGTACTCCTTTGATGAACAAGGTTTTGGGTAATAGTTTAGTGAAATCATAGCCAAGACTAATCTGACGTAGTTTCCACAAACCTGCATCATAAACCACCTGCTCACCCAGGCTTTTCGAGCGCCCTACGGAATAGTAATCCTGCACAAATGCCCGAACGGCATTGACTTCGCCTTTCTCGTTTACGCCAGGGCCAACCATCTTGTTGTCTGGGTCACCTCGTCCTACTAAGGTTTCCTTTTGCAGTCCGTGCCGGAAGGCATTCAGGTTAGTGCCCGAAATCATTTTGCCACCCAGTTTAAAGTCGATCAGTACCGACAGGCTCACTCCTTTATAATTGAACCCGTTGGTAATACCACCTACGAAACGGGGTAGTGCAGACCCAAACGAAATCGGTGCATCGGTTCGTACAGGCAGACCGTCGGTTCCATTGATAAGCTGCCCATCTGCGGTGCGCTTATACCCATAGGTATACAACTGGCCCAATTGCTGGCCCACTAACTGCCGTAATTCACCGACGTAGATACCCGTGCCTACAACAATTTGCTCACCTGGTGTGTCGGTTATGAGCCGGAGTAACTTGGTTTGGTTATAAGACCCGTTGAAGGTTACATCCCAGAAGAAATTTTTCGTCCGTATCGGCGACAGGTTCAACAATACCTCGATGCCCTGATTGCGGCTTTGACCGCTGTTGATAAGCGAACTGGTATAACCCGACGCATCAGACGATTGCTTGGCAACGATCTGGTCGCTGGTGATTTTGCTGTAAACAGCCACATCTAAACCCACCCGGTTGTTGAATAACTTCAATTCCAAGCCTAACTCCGTTTCGGCTACGCGACTTGGTTTGAGCGTGGTGCTTGGAACCGTGTTAGAGGTAATGTACCCCAGCGGTTGACCATTGCCAGCTGGATTTGGGAAGAGGTTGGCATTGACGCCATAGAAGAGATTATTCGAGTAGGGGCCTACGTCGCCATCGCTACCCACTTCGGCATAAGCCGCTCGTAACTTACCGAAGTTCAACCAGGAAGGTAAGTTGTTGAAGGCTTGAGAAAAGACAAAGCTACCCGTTACCGACGGATACAGGATGCTGCGGTTGGCCGGAGACAGCGTTGAGAACCAGTCGTTCCGAACCGTTCCGTTCAGGTAAAGGAAGTCTTTGTACGAAAACTCGGCGGCTCCATATAACGAATTTACTTTCCGCTCACTCAAGCTGTACTGTGGGTCTTTTACCCGGCCATTCTGAGGTGTATAAAGCCCCCGAACAACAAAGTCAGTGGCTAGAACACTGTTCAGATCACTCCGGCGATACAGTTGGTTACCCCCTGCCGTAAGGTCAATACCAAAGACCCCGAATTTATGATTGGCACCAATCAGGAAGTCCGTATTCAACTCACGGAACCGACGAGCCTCCTGTACATACGCACCATTGACGAACCCGGCTGGAGCAGCGGCCAACGAGGCCTGACCCGTTGGGAAGTTATAATCCTGATCTCGCGACCAGTAATCCTGCCCAACCCGGCCCTGCACATATAACCAGTCCGTGACGTTATAGCGGGCAGAAACATTGCCAAACAAGCGGTCCCGTCGGATGTTCTCGAATTTATAATTCATGACGAAATAGGGGTTCGTCCGGTTCATAAACCGTGAATAGATAAACTCATTACCCGTTGCTGGATTGATTTGGTTCGCTTCCAGTAAATCAAGTGGCATGGAGTTGGCCAGCGTATAAATTACCGTAGGCGTGCTGTTATCCTGTTGAGCAATCTGAGGTGGGTTTTTGTTGTACTCATTGGAGTAGTTGAGCGTGCCCGTAACTGTGAGTCGGGGTGACAGATTATAGCTGAAACCCAGGTTGATCGTTTTACGGCTAAAGGTGTTATTTCGGGCAATACCTTTGTTATCCAGATTTGACAACGACAGGTTAAGACCACCTTTCTCATTACCTGTCGAAACGGCAATGGAGTTCGTCATTGTGGAGCCGTCGCGATAGAACGTATTGATCCGATTCCGAACCGGAGCATAAGGAACGGTTACGCCCCCAAACAAAACCTGCGTCTGACCGGCAAACTTTTCGCCAAAACTCCATACACCTGAGGTTGGGTTAGGAGCCGTAGGCCGAACACCATATTCCCCCTGGCCATACTCATACTGATAATCGGTGTAGTCTAATGGGTGATCGGATGTGAAGTTCATGTTGTAGGTAACCCCAATTCCCTGACCCGTTCCTTTGGTTTTGGTGGTAATCAGGATGGCACCGTCTTTGGCCCGTGAGCCGTAGAGAGCAGCAGCCGTGCCGCCTTTCAAAACGGTCATTCCTTCAATATCGTCGGGGTTGATTGAAGATAATCCGTCACCACCATCGGAGTAATTCCGATCGCGGTTACTAATGGAGTTGTCACTACCTGTATTCCCGTTGTTCTGGCCAAAATTGGTGTTATCGACGGGAACACCATTGATAACAATCAGGGGTGAGTTCTGCCCCGAAAATGACGATTGGCCCCGTATGCGAATTTTACTGGTACCAGCTGCGCCTGTACCGAGGCTGCTGATGTTTACGCCCGCAATTTTACCTTGAAGTGCATTGATAAAGTTAACCGAGCGGTTAGTAGTAACCTGTTCCGGGTTAACGATGGCTGTAGCATAGCCTAATCGTTTTGCTTCTTTTTTGATACCCAGCGCCGTTACAACTACTTCGCCCAAGCTCTGCTCGGCTTCTTTCAGAGTAATAGTTAATTGGGTCTGATTGCCAATAGCCACGGTCTGACCCTCAAAACCAATAGAGCTGAAAACGAGGGAAACGTTGGGCGCAACGTTCAGAGTAAAATTACCATTCCCATCGGTGGTCGTTCCGAGTTGTGTATCCTTGACCAGGATATTGACACCAGGAACGGGTTGTTGATCCTTGCTGGATATAACGCGGCCCGTGACTCGGCGATCCTGCGCCTGAGCCAGATTTGTGAGTAAGAAGGCGGCCCAAAGAAAAAAGCAACAGGCGCTCATCCTCATTCGTACATTGTGTTTCATTATAGGACAGATTGGTTGTTTTTTTTACTTATGTATCTAAATAAGACAAATTAATCTTATTTAGTTATTATGTAATAAAGTGTGAATTTGACACTATTTATATTCTGTTCCAAGATCAGATTAAAAAAAATTTGGAATACTGAAAAGTGATATCCACCTTTGTCCATAAACCTAGAAGGAAGGTGTTTTCAAGGGTTCGAAAACGAGTGTTCTTTTCGGGAAGAGGCTTAGTAACAGTGTGTTGCGCCGTTTTTCTCTTTGTTGAGTAAAACTGAAAACACCTTTGAGCATGACTTAATGCTGGACAAAACCACTTTTGTCGTTCATTAATCGGCCTTTAGAAGTGATTTTTTTAGTTTAATGACCTGATTTTTTCAGCAAACGACAGTTTGCTTTTCATTGACAGAATTACTATAGTAATTCTGTATACTAAATAGATTTATAGTAATTTTAACTTAATTGAACATCAATGGTACTCACTAAACACCCAGTTGCCATCCAGCCATTGGCAACTTTAACTGATGCCCAAGTAGCCTTTTTCAACAAAAACGGATTTCTACATATTAAAAACTTTGTTAATCGCGATACAGTACAGCTTTTTCTGGAGGAACTACAGCGCATAGAAGCGAACTGGCTTGCCGAGAAAGTGGATAAGATCAATGGAACGCCCCTGAAATTCGGTCGTGACGAAAACGGGCGGCCTATTGTACAGCGATTTGCGTTTGCCTCCCTGTTTAGCCCTGTATTGCGCGAGTTCCTGCACGATGAGCGTTTACAAGGGCTCACATCCTTACTACAACCCTACGACGGTCGTATTAGTGAGGAGGAGAAAGACGGTTTAGTGGTCAACCACTACGTTCGCACGCCTGAAAGCAATTTCTCGCGCATGGGCTGGCATACCGACAGTCCGCGTGATCTATTCCTGGGTCATCGTATTCGCCCAATGCTGAACGTGGGTTTGCATTTAGATGACTGCCCTAAGAGTAACGGTGGCCTCCGTGTGTTGCCTGGTACGCATAAGCAAAATACCCTGATGACCTTGTTCCGGAAGCGGCAGTTCATCGACCACCGTCCCGATCGGCGTGAGGTTGGGTTCGATATCGAAGCAGGCGATCTAACTATTCATAATGGCAGCTTATGGCATCGCGTCGAGCAGTCGCCTAAACTGGGCGCCGAAAGTCGCCGTCGGGTGATGTACATTCCCATTATTACAGGCGATTACCAGCCAAAAAGCGCTTCCAGTAAAACGCCGTTTTATCACCGTTTCGCGGCCAGAATCCAGAATTAAGCGTGGGAGTAAACTGGCGCGGGTATTTACCCGTGCCTTTTAGTGTAGCCAGTATTTACTGGGGCTCTCGCTCTGTCTATACTTTCGTCAGCGAATGCTGACTGAATTAAAAGGCACGGGTAAATACCCGCGCTAGCCTATATCAATACGATTTTACTCATGCATGTTAATTGGCTTGCGTTTGCTATTCCGCTCTTCCTATTTTTTATAGGGGTGGAATATCTTGTCGCGAAACGGCAGAAGAAGACCTATTTCCAGTTCAATAACTCAATCGCCAACCTGAACGTTGGTATTGCCGAACGATTGCTGGACAGTTTCACCGTTGGGGTATTTTATTTCTGGTATGATTACCTGCATCGGCACTACGCGTTTCTCGATATTCGGGCGAGTGCCTGGGGCTGGATCGGGGTGTTCATCGCAACAGACTTTGTCTGGTATTGGTACCACCGGTTGGCGCACGAAATCAACGTGTTTTGGGCTGTTCACATCGTGCATCATCAGAGCGATGATTTCAACTATACGGTTTCGGCCCGAATTACTGTTTTTCAGGCAATTCTTCGCACAGGATTCTGGTCTATTTTGCCTATTATTGGTTTTCCGCCAGCCATGATTACGACCATTCTGCTGCTTCATGGGCTGTACCCATTTTTTATCCACACGCGTACGATTGGCAAATTAGGTTGGCTCGAATATATTCTGGTGACGCCTTCGCATCATCGGGTTCATCATGCCAGTAACCCAGAATACCTGGACAAAAACTACGGTGATGTACTTATTATATGGGACAAGCTATTTGGCACATTTGTGGAAGAAAATGAAGAACCCGTTTATGGCTTAACCAAACCGCTCGACAGTCATAGTTTTTTATGGCAGCATTTTCATGGGTTGCTGGAAGTGTTAGTTGCCACCCGGCGGGCAAGCGGCTGGTCGGCGAAGTGGAAGGTTTTATTTGGGCGCCCCAACTCGGTCGACCCGCATATTCGGGAGGAACTGGAGGAGCGATTTTTATCGGGCGATGCTGCCAGTCGGACAGCTATTCATACAAAAAGTCGCCGGTTTAAAGGGTATGTTATTGGGCAGATGGCTGGTATACTGTTGATTCTGTTTACCTTCCTGCTGATGGAATCGTATGTACCGGGCTATCTCCAGTTTCTGACCGCCCTGTTTATACTTTTAACGTTGATTAACTGTGGTGCCCTACTCGAACAGCGACAGTGGGTACTATATCTTGAAATTGGGCGGGTCGCAGTGCTTTGGCTGGCCTTATATAGTGTGTTAGGTTACCCCATGATTATTGTGCTGGGCTACATTGGTGCCTTGTCGCTTTGGGCGTATTTCTCTGGTATTCAAAAACGATATTTTCAGTTGTTATACGGTTCCTCACTATGAAATACACGGATTCATCTATCAAGCCCCTGAACATCTATTCGGGTAGTTTTTTCGGTTTATGGTTGCTGGCTATGTTCGCGTCGGTTGGCTGGCGAACTACCGACGAACCGTCCTATAAAGCACAGATTGACGAATGGCATCAAAACCGCCTGAAGTCACTTAAAAGTGAATCCGGCTGGTTGAACATCGCGGGTTTATTCTGGCTGAAGGAGGGCGAAAATAAAGTGGGTGGCGATCCTGGTAATGATATCGCGTTTCCATCTGGCAAAGCACCCGCTCAATTAGGAACCTTTCAACTCACCAAAGGAGCGGTCTTATTTACTCCGGCGCCTGAAGCGACTGTCCTCGTTGACCGGTCGGCTATAGGTACGGAAAAGCCACAACCTGTGCTGACAACCGAAACGATTTTTTCGCCGGAAAGCAAAAAGGCCGTTGTGTTGCAACACGGATCACTCCGCTGGTTCATCATCAAACGGGGTGAAAAATACGGGGTTCGGTTGCGCGATCTGGAAAGCCCACTGTTGAGTGAGTTTCGTGGAATTAACCGCTATCCAGTGGATGAAAGCTGGAAGGTAAAAGCTCGTCTGGAAGTCCCATCAGAACCCAAAACCATTCCGATTATGGATGTACTTGGGCAGATTTCTCAGTATCCGTTGGCTGGTACACTCGTTTTTGAGCGAGGGGGCAAAACCTATCGCCTGGATGCGGCAGGCGAAGGGGAAAAATTGTTTATCCTATTCGGCGACCCAACCAACACCCAAGATACCTACGGCACTGGCCGATTCTTATACGCACCCAAAGCAGGCCCCGATGGCACAACCACGCTTGACTTCAATCAGGCGATCAATCCACCCTGTGCCTTCACAACCTTTGCCACCTGCCCCTTGCCGCCGAAGCAAAACAAGTTGGCACTGGCCATTACAGCGGGCGAAAAACGGTACAGTGAGCACTAGTTTTTATGATGGTAGATTCTATTGATTTTGTTGATTCTTTAGATTCCTAGAAAATGGGATAGTTAGCAATTAACACATGTCCATTGGTCATTCGGGTCTGGGTGCGTAGTTCTTTGCTAAGGATCAAGAGAATCTAAAGAATCAATAGGAGCAATAGAATCTAAATTCGTCCTTCCCTACATGAAGAGTAATCTCAACGCTAACGGAGCCGAGCACTTCCATAATCTGGCCTATCAGGATCAGTTGAACCTGATCTGGCAGCAGGGAATTCTGCTCGAAGCACGACGGATTCCCGGTTTCTGGCTGCATTTGTATGCCGTCAATACTTTTTTTGTGGAGATGTGGATTTGCCAGCGAAAGTATAGTGCTAATTTGGTGCGCGTTCTGACCGACACCAGCGAACTGGAACCCTATATCGACAAATTATCGCTGGGTGAATTATTTTCCGATGGCCATAATACGGCTTTGTAAGTACTAATGACGAATCATACATCGACACTGGCGAATCTGAAATCCAAATTACCTACCGTTGGCACAACGATTTTTACGGTTATGTCGAAACTGGCGACCGAAACCGGGGCTATCAATCTATCACAAGGTTTTCCGGGTTTCGATTGTTCGCCCGAATTGGTTTCGCTGGTTGAGAAATACTTGCGGGACGGGTTTAACCAGTATGCGCCCATGACGGGCGTTCCGACTTTACGAGAAGCGATTGCTCAGAAAACGGCCGATCAGTACGGCGTAAATTATAATCCCGAAGCTGAAATCACGGTTACCTCTGGTGCAACCGAAGCCATCTTTGCGGCCGTCTCAGCCGTCATTCGTCCGGGTGATGAAGTTGTAGTATTGGAACCCGCCTACGACAGTTACGTACCTGCCATCGATCTGAACGGTGGTGTACCGGTCTACGTAACACTGACGCCCCCCGATTATAGCATTAACTGGCAGGCAGTGCACGACAAAATCACGGATAAAACCCGGCTGATTATGGTCAACACCCCGCACAACCCCACAGGGCATGTCTGGACGGCGGATGACTTGGCGCAGTTGGCGAATCTGGTCCGTGATCGTAATATCTGGATTGTGAGCGACGAAGTGTACGAACATATTCTATTCGATGGACGCGTTCATCATTCACTCATGACGCACCCTGAACTGCGGGAGCGCACGTTTATTATCGGATCGTTTGGCAAGACGTTTCACATTACAGGCTGGAAAATTGGCTATTGTCTGGCGCCTGCTGCCTTAAGTATCGAGTTTCGAAAGATTCACCAATACCTGACATTCAGTACCGTTACGCCCATTCAATACGCCCTGGCCGATTACCTGAAAGAGCCTGAACATTACCAGGCATTACCGGATTTCTACCAGCGTAAGCGCGACCTGTTTCTGGCTGGCTTAGAAGGTTCCCGGTTCACCTGGAAACCAGCGGAGGGGAGTTTCTTCCAAACGGTTTCGTACACTGCCATTACCGATGAGCCGGACTATGATCTGGCCATTCGGCTAACGAAAGAAATTGGCGTGGCGTCGATTCCGGTTTCGGTCTTTTATCATCAGAAAAACGATTACAAAATCCTGCGATTCTGCTTTGCTAAAGATGACGCCGTTCTGGCCGAAGCCGCCGAGCGATTGCGTAACTTATAGGCCCAAACAGGCTTCGGCTGTTTGACGTTGATCATACGAATAAACAAACAGCCGGAGCCTGTTTGAGCCTTAGCTATGTCTCGCATCAAACCTCTTCCCTACGACGAAGCGACGCCCGATGTTCAGGCCGCTTTTGATGCACACGTTGCCGATTATGCCGGTAGCCGCATCACCAACATGAAAGCTACGTTGGGTCGCTCGTTGCTGTCGTTTCAGATCTACATGCAATGGTACCCATTGTATGAGCAGGTCAAAGGAATTTTAGGCGATCGACTGGCGTACCTGTATGCGCACGCGATTTCGGAGGGGTCGGATTGTCCGGTATGCACCACGTTTTTTCGGCGGATCATTATCGATCATGGTGAACGACCTGAAGATATAGAACTGACGGATCATGAACAGGAGATCGTTAATTTCGGCAGCGCTATTGCCCAGAATAAGGGGGAGGTTTCGGATGAACGTTATGCGCCCATTGCCGAACGCTATTCCGATGCCCAGATCGTTGTGCTGGTTGCGTTTGCCGGTCAGATGATTGCTACGAACGTATTTAATAATGTGCTGGAGGTAGACGTCGATGAATACCTCTATCCGTACCTTCCGTTGACTCAACCACAAACCAGTTCTGACAAATGAGTGATTTGCAAGGCAAGGTAGCGTTCATTACGGGCGCTGCTCACGGACAGGGGAGGGCGGTAGCACTGGCCTTAGCGAAAGCTGGAGCGCACATTGTCGCCTTCGATCTGGCAAAACCACTGACGTATCCGGGTTACACTCTCGGCTCTGAAAGTGAGCTGGAATCGCTACAACGGGAAGTCGAAGCCCTGGGCGTAACCTGCCTGACTGTACAGGGCGACGTTCGGCGGGATAGCGATATAAAACCGGCGGTTGATACGGCTGTTGCTGAATTGGGACGGATCGATATTCTGTTCAACAATGCGGGCATTTGCGCCTACGGACTGGCTCATGAATTACCCGAAGAGGAATGGGACGCTATGCTCGACATTAACCTGAAAGGCGCCTGGCTGGTGGCCAAACGGGTAATTCCGGTGATGATGGAGCAGAAATCGGGCGTTATTATCAATAACTCGTCTATTGCCGGACTTCGGGGCATGAATCGCCTGAGTCATTACGCTGCCTCGAAATGGGGCCTGGTTGGCCTGACCAAATCGTGGGCGATTGAACTGGCTCCGTATAACATTCGCGTCAACTCCATTCACCCAACTGGCGTCAATACGCCTATGAACGACGGTCTGGCCGAGCTGGAAGGCACTACAACACAGGAAATCGCCGAACGTTCGGCAGGAAATCTGCTCCCTGTTCCCTGGGTTGAACCCGAAGATGTTTCGGCTATGGTCTTATATCTGGTTTCGGATGGCGCTCGCTATATAACCGGATCGCAGTTTGTGCTGGACGCGGGTTTATTAACCCGGTGATTGGTAGCGAAGGCAGGATGTCCGCGCTATTTATCCATCTTCCCTTCATCGAAAAACCCCTGCAAAGGGGCTTTTTTTTGCTCAAAACTTCACGAATATGGCTTTAAAGGGGGCTTTTCTCTCTGAATCAAACTAGTAAGCATCCGTCATTTATCTTGCTTTTATTCGATTTTCAATAGTAAATTTGAGATTGGTTATGTTAAGAATATGTTAAATAATTATTAACAAATTGTTAAAAATATGAGAAAAATTCTCCATGAATTGCCACTCAAAAGGCTATCTCTCACCGTGATAGCCTTTTTGATTTCTGGATTCGTATGGGCGCAGACCACCATTCAGGGAACGGTTCTGGATGCCAAAAAGGAGCCACTGGTGGGTATCAACGTTTTGGTGAAAGGTACTACGCGCGGAACGGTTACCGATGTTTCTGGCAAATTTTCGGTCAATGCCGATCCTGCTTCTACTCTTATTTTTTCCGGCGTTGGCTTTGTTAAACAGGAAGTTACCATCGGAAATCAAACCGATATTTTAGTGACGCTTTCGGAAGATAATGCCGTTCTGAGCGAGGTTGTCGTAACGGCGTTGGGTATCAAACGTGATAAGCGATCGCTGGGCTATTCGATTCAGGAATTGAATGGGCAGGATATTGCCGCTGCCAAAGAAGCCAACGTAGCAACTACGCTGGCTGGGAAAATGGCAGGTGTTCAGGTTACGCGTTCGGCTAATGGCGCAGGTGGTTCGTCGCGGGTGATTATTCGCGGAGCTAACTCGCTGGTTGGGAATAGCCAGCCGCTGTACGTGATCGATGGGATTCCGATGGATAACCAGAATCCCAAAGCACCTGGTAGCTCAGGGGGTATTGACTATGGTGATGGTATCTCGAACATCAACCCAGAAGATATTGAAACGATTTCTGTGCTGAAAGGTCCTAATGCAGCGGCCTTGTATGGGCAACGGGGTAGTAATGGCGTTGTCCTGATTACAACCAAGTCGGGTAAAAATCGTAAGGGGATTGGGGTTAAATACGGCATTGACTATTCGATGGGTAATGCACTGGTTTTGCCTGATTTTCAGGACGAATACGGGCAAGGACTGGATGGTACATTCACCAATTTTCGGGGTAACGATGGCAAAGTTTATACCTGGGCTGCTGCGCAGGCTGCTGGTATTCAGGGCGTACCCAAAATGAGTGGCGGTCGTGATCGATTCACCCGCGCTAGCTGGGGTCCTCGGATGGAAGGGCAACAATACGAAGACCAATGGGGGAATTTGCTGAGCCTGACTCCACAGCCCAATACCTTCCAGACGTTTTTCAACACCGAAAAGCAGGCAGTCAATAACCTGAGTCTGGAAGGTGGCAATGAGGCCGTAAACTATCGGATTGCCTATTCCAATACGAACATCAACGGCTACGTGCCTACCAATACGCTCACTCGAAATAATATCAGCTTACGGACGGTGGCCAAAGTAACCTCAAAGTTAGAGGCCGATGTGAAAGTGAACTATATCGCGCAGGCGGGGGTGAACCGTCCGACAGTTTCGGATGCGGCCGATAACCCGGCTTATATCTTTATCAGCCAGCCCCGAAGCATGCCAATGGACATTCTGGCCAATTCCTCCTGGACGGCTGCTGATATAGCCAAGCAACTGGGGTATGGTACAACGCCCTTCGTTGGTCTGGAAAAAACATATGCCACCAACTCATCGACGGCTAACCCGTACTGGACTATGACGCGCACTCGTAACTCCGACGATCGTCGCCGGATTATCGGCTTGGTTAAATTGAGCTATCAGTTCAACGACTGGATTCGCCTGACAGCCCGGACGGGTACCGACTTTTACACCGATCAGCGGTTCCGCTACCGCGATAAGGGGACGTACGTAACGACCAACAAAAACGGCGATATTAACGAAGAGGTCACCCGCACGCGGGAAGATAACAGCGATGTACTGTTGTCCCTTACGCCCAAAATCTCGGAAGATTTTTCCCTTGCCCTGAATGTTGGAGCCAATCACCAGCGGTATTATTCCCGAACAACGGGTAATACGGGTAATGAATTTATTGCACCTAATCTGTTCATTATCAATAATACACTTACCAATTCGTACGTGTTTGGTCTGACCGAATCGTCGATCAATTCGGTGTATGGTTCGGGATCGGTTGGTTATAAGGAAATGGCGTTCATTGATTTCTCAGCCCGGAATGACTGGTCGTCGACGTTATCGCCCAAGAACAATTCATTCTTTTACCCAGCCATCAGCGGAAGTCTGATCCTGACCGATGCATTGCGTTTACAGAGTTCGACACTGAGCTTTTTGAAGGTGAGAGCTTCCTGGGCGCAAGCGGGTAGTTCGGGTAGCCCGTATCAGTTGAACGGGAATTACTCGCTGGATCAATACACTCAGGGTGGCATTCCGTTGGCGTCGTTTGCCTCTACCATCCCCGATCCGAACCTGAAAAACGAGTTGACGACCTCAAATGAATTTGGTCTGGAAGCACGTTTGTTCAAAAATCGGGTGGGGGTGACGTTTGCCTATTACAATGCAAGCACCAAAAACCAGATTCTGAACGTGCCACTGCCACCGTCGAGTACGTTTACATCGCGACTGATCAATGCGGGAGAAATTCAGAATCACGGTATCGAACTGTCTGTGAATGCAACGCCTGTGAAACTGGCGTCCGGTTTCTCCTGGGATGCAACGCTGAACTACTCGCACAACCGAAACGAAGTGGTATCGCTGGCTGAAGGCGTTTCAACCTACATTTTGGGCAGCGACCGAGGTGTACAGGTTATTGCCACACCGGGTAAACCATTCGGTACTATTCTCGGCAACGGATTCCAGTGGCTTCGGGATGGGAATGGGAACCGCATCATCGATCCATCAACGGGCCTGCCAGTGAAAACGAATGCCAAAATCCTCTACGAAATGGGTAATGCGCTACCGAAATGGATTGGTGGTTTCAACAACGTGTTCCGCTATAAAGGGCTGATGCTGTCAGGCCTGATCGACGTCAGCCAGGGTGGTAAAGTTTACTCGCAAAGCTTGCGGGAAGAGCTGATTTATGGCACCATTAAGAAGACCTTGCCCGGTCGGGATGGCAGTTATGTGGCTGAGGGTGTCGTTGGTTCGAAATCGGCCGATGGAACCTGGACCGGAACCGGACAGGTCAATACCAAAACCGTTCGCGCCCAGGATTACTGGAACGTAATTGCGCCTGATAAAGACAACGTCGTATCGGAAGAGATGCTGAATGACGCGAGCTACGTAATGCTTCGGGAGATGACGCTTAATTACAGTATTCCAAGCAAATGGGTGAGCAAAACGCCATTCCGCAACATTCGGGCGGGTGTTTATGGTCGGAACCTCTTCTATTTACAGCGGAAAACAGACGGATTTGCGCCCGAAGCGTCGTCGTTCAACGTCAATAACTCCTCGTTGGGTCTGGAATCGACCGCCTTGCCCTTGCTCCGGTATTTTGGATTTAGCCTTAACTGCGAACTGTAAATCATGCGTTGAATCAATGGGATTCAATCCGCCAAACTTGATTGATTAATGAAAAAGATACTAACACCCATTTGCATTGCCCTGGCTTTATTGATGTCGCAGGCTTGTACAGATGATTTTGAAAAAATAAATACACCGCCCACCTCCGTTACGGTTATCGATCCCGGTCTGGTGCTCTCGAAAGTGCAACGCGATGCGGCCTTTGCCGAAGGATTCGAATATCCTAATAACCAGTTTGGTTCGTGGGTACAGCACTGGGCGGGTGGTGTACTGATTTCGAGTTCGCGCTATATTCAGCAGGCCGACACCGATCTCTGGGCAAACCATTATGTTTATTTGCGGAACATTAGTCAGATCAGAAACCAACTCCTAAAAGGGTTGGAAAACGATCCTAAAGGCCGAACCAAACTAGCTATTGCCCGGATTGTCGAGATTTCGATCTGGCAGCGGTTAACGGATTTATTTGGCGATGTACCCTATTCGCAAAGTGCGCTGGGCGTCGAGAATGTGAGTAATCAGCCTGTGTTCGATACGCAGGAGTCGGTTTATAAATCGCTGATTACGAGTCTCGATGCAGCCATATCCCAGCTGAATGCGACAGACGAAAGCTACGGCAGCGCCGATTTTTATTACAAAGGCGATGTGGCGAAATGGAAAAAGTATGGTAACTCCCTGAAGCTTCGGCTAGGTATGCGAATTCGCTATGCCGATCCAGCGCTGGCGCAGAAAACCGTTACCGAAGCCATGGGTCAGCCGTTGCTGGAGTCGAATGCTGATAATGCCGTCATCCCAACCTACAACGATGCCACCAACGCCAACGTCCACCCCGTGTTGAATCACTGGCTGGCCGGAAGTCCTGACTTGAAATACCTGGCCGATACGTTTGTGAATCAACTGGTTAACACAAGCGATCCTCGTTTGCCACGGCTGGTTGAACCGACCGTTAATTCGGTGAAAGCCGGAAAGCCTGCTTATAAAGGTATTGGTGTAGCCCTGACGGACGCCCTGCTGAAAACCATCATTAAGGACGACTATTCGACCGCTTCGCAGACCACGTTTTTTAATAAAGCGTACTCGCCTGCCATTCCCTGCGCCCAGTTTACGTTTGCGGATGTAAGTTTCTATAAAGCGGAGGCCGCTCTGGAAGGATGGGGCTCAACAGCCGATCAGGCAGAGAAATTCTACCAGGATGGTGTTAAAGCGGCTATGTCGATGGCACCTTACAACGTAACGACGATTCCGGCTACGTACACGGAACTGTCGTTCACGGGTTTGACCAAAGAACAAAAACTCGAAAAAATTGGGACGCAGAAATGGATTCAGTTGTTTGGCCGTTCGTATGAAGCCTTCATCGAATGGCGGAGAATGGGCTATCCTAAGCTGACACCCGGACCAAATCTGGGCTCGACAAACGGGCAAATTCCCCGTCGGTCGGTGTATTCTACGCAGGAAGCCTTGCTCAATAAAACCAATTACGATGCCGCCGTCGCTCGATTCGCCAGTGGCGATTCGTACTTAAGCAAAGTGTGGTGGGATAAGCGGTAATTTAGTAGCGTGGACAGGATTGATGTTTACAAAATAACCGATCGATACATCCCGTAGGGATTAAACAGCGTAGCGTCGGTAGTAAATATAATCCCTACCTAGAACCATCGTGCCGTAGGTACGCAACAAATCAGTTCGTTGCGTACCTACGGCACGCTTAGTTAGTCTTGCAAATCGCTTCTTCTACCAACGCTGCGCTGTTAGGCCCCTAAGGGGGCAGAAATATGCCAGATTTACTATGAACAATGATTTCCGTGTTATATTACACCATCGGCAACAACGGAAACTGGCCCATCAATACCGTCTGAATATCATTGGATGGCAGATTGAGCCACTGTTGTAAAACCGTTGCGTAAACCGACCGGAAGTCGTGTTGCATCGCTACGTTGTCGTTGACGGTGACATTGGTTGGCAATTGCGGATTTGTTCCGATTACGCCCCCTTTAACCGTATTGCCAAAATAGAAAACCGGCGCAGCCGCGCCGTGATCGGTGCCACCGCTGGCATTTGATTTGATGCGTCGGCCAAATTCAGAAAACGTCATGCCCATTACCCGATCGGTGGCATTCAACCCTTTTAAATCATCCATAAACGCACCAACAGCTTCGGATACCCGGCGCAGTAACTGAGCCTGCGCACCCGTCGTTGTGTCGTCGGCTTCGACCTGTTTTGCGTGCGTATCGAAACCGCTTAGACTCACCAGATACACTTTGGTTCGTAACCCTCCACCAATGAGCCGGGCTACGATTTTTAGCTGATCGGCAAGGGGGTTTTTACCCGGTGCGGGGTACTTATCCGACTGTTTGGTAATGCTCTGAGCCGCCTTCTTGATCACGCCCGCATATTGATCTGTCTTCTGCGAAACTTTCTCCAGATAGGCCAACTGATTACCCCAACGGGTATTCGGCGTTGTTTCGGTTTTGTCTTCAACCAGATCATAAAACGAAGATGGATTGCTGATTGCGAGGCCCATCGGGAACGCTGGTCCCTGAAACGCCGACGCAACAACCGACCCTATTTGAATCGCCAATGGATCAGGCATGGATTCGGTCGGATATTTTTCGGGAAACCCCGGAAAGGTGTCGTTCAGATATCGGCCCGCCCAACCGGTGTTCAGGATTTTGTCGGAGTCGGAACCTGTCATCCAGATATCGGTTGCCCGAAAATGGGAGAAGTTTGGTTTGGGGTAACTAACAGCCTGAACGATTCCTGCTTTTCCTTCATTAAAAAGCTGCTGAATTTCGGTCAGTGCAGGGTGTAGTGCTACCGTATCGGCTCCGTTCAGTTTCAGGATTTTGTTTTGTGGGAGTGCAATATTCGGGCGGGCGGCTTGATACGCGCCGTACTGATCGACTGGAATCACTGTATTCAGCCCATCGTTGCCGCCAACCAGTTGAATCAATACCAGCACCCGGTCATTCGGCAAATCTTGCCCAATAGCAGGCATCAGCGACGTTTGCGCCATTGCCCGAACTGAATAGCCGCTCAGGAACTGGGGCAACACAACCCCAGCGAGCGCAGTCTGTTTTATGAAGTCTCGACGTTGCATAGATAAAGAGTGAAAGAGCGAATAAGCGAAAGAGCGAATAAGGCTTGTCAGCAATTTTCGCTCTTTCACTCATTCATTCTTTCGCCATTAAGTGAGTTGATACTGAGGCAAATTCATCAGGTACTTGTACAGGCTTTTTAGCTTTTTTGTTACGTTGGTTTTGTTGGCTACATCGTCGGGCGTGGCGGTTAGGTTTTGCCAGGCTTGTGTCCAGTAATGATCCGACATACCGCCCTGTAAACCCGACAGCAAGATGCTCGTCTTGATGTACTGTTTGTCTTTGTCGGGCAGTTCGATGGCATATAAACGCCGAACGGCGTCGTCAATCAGCGCAACAGGATCGCCGGGATTGGGTAGCGATTGGGTGAAGGCTACAACATCGATCATCAGTTTTTTGCCATTTCGGCTAATGTTGCCGTTAGTCATGCCATCCGAAAATACATTGCGTTTGGGCAGCGTATCGGAATTTACCCAAAGACGATCAAACATCGGCTCCTGATAATAGGCAGGCCAACCCGCTACATTCGGCGGATCGCCGATATTCTGCTGCATGTTTGCCGTCTGATTCTGAATAGCAAACCAAAGACCGTATTGATCGACGTAGGCAGTGGCATCAGGAAACGCAATATCATATTCCCGACAAAGCCCTACGGTATAATCGAGGGGGCTTTTGATAAGCGCTCCCCGATTATTCGCGTCAAAAAAGTGCTGGCTCCCAAACAGTTCACGCAATACCGGTTTGATCTCGTATTTATTCGCCCGAAATACAGCCGCCAGGGGCGTGATCACATTGGCTTCGGTATTGGCATCGATCTCATGATAAACGAAATACCGATAGAGCTTTCGGCAGATAAAGCGAGCTACCTCGTCCTGGGCGAAAATCATCGTCAGCAGATCATCCAGTTCCTGTTCACCTTCTGGCCCCCGTCGACCTTTGATGATCGTATTCTGGTAAAAGTCCGAAAACGTTTTGTCGTTGCTGTCGTGCCGACCAGGATCAAAAATGCTGACGAACGTGGTGGTGTCGTTTCGAAAGCCGGTCAGCACTTTCGCAGCGGCTTTGACATCAGCTTCGGTGTAGTGTGAGCCGGGGCCTTTCCCTACGGTGAACAGTTCCTGCAATTCACGACCGTAATTTTCATCCGGCGCTTTTTTGTTGTTCGAATTACCATTAAGGTATTTCAACATGGCCGGATCTTTCGTCACGGCTTTTACCAACTCTTTAAAATTTCCTAATGCGTGGGTCCGCATCAATGCATTGTTCCGATAACACATCAGCGCATTGTCGACCATGTTGCTTTCCGTAACGAAATGGTTGTGCCAGAAGACCACCATTTTCTCGCGTAACGTCCGGTTTTGATTGAGCATCAGGCCCAGCCACCACGCTTTGAGTGAATTTTTCCGGCGGTAGTTATTCATGCCATCATAGTTGATGGACGTTATCCAGGTTTCGCCGGGGTTGATTTCGTCGTCGGTGAATTTATCGTCGTTGTAGTTATTGATGGGTGGGAGTGGGGCGGGCTCATCGGCCAGCAGTTCATTCAGCGCTTTTTTGAGCGAGAGCGTTTGCAGATGCGCCACGTCGGCGGGTTTCGCGCCAAACATCGTGCGTCGGAGCAAATGCTGCACATCGGTAGCCGTCCATTTAGCGCGGAATGGCTCAAGTTGAGCCTGGGTTTCTGTGTTTGCCATGCGTTGATTCGTGTGGTTGACTATCCCTCAGGTAAGCTATTAACACGAAATAGAACGCATTGGCCCACTTTTAACAGAAGTTTAACTGAAATAAAGCGCTCCCGTTTGCTCAACCGTCCTTGGTTTCCTGCCACTCATCAAGTCCGGCAACCGTTCCGGTAGTTTGTAATGCATAGTACCATCTTAAGCCTATATCTTTGACTCAACAATCGGGAACAACCCCGCTAAACAGTAGACAACAACAAAAAACATAACGAACATGAAAACGCTCATCAAATCACTCGCATTAGCTCTTACTTTAGGTGTTGCTACCTCTGCCGCTACCTTTGCCGAAGTTAATCCTGGAACAACGGCAGTCTCTTATCAGTCAGCTGTTTACACAACCGTTGCTGGTAAACTGAGCATTGCCCTTGACAAGCAAAAAGGAGGTACCGTGGATGTTAGCCTGAAAGATGCCGAAGGCAAAATCGTTTACTCGCGTCATCTTGGCAAAAATGAAAGCCAATACCGCACTCGCCTGAATCTGAGTGATTTGCCCGATGGCGTTTATCAGGTCGAGATTACCAACGGTGTCGAAACCACTTCGCACAAAATAACGATTGCCACCCAACAACCTGTAACCCCAAGCCGCGTTATCGCGCTGAATTAGTAATCACATCTAGTAATATAACAAAGCCGCTCCTGATTATCGGGAGCGGCTTTTTACATGGCGCGAGTATTTACTCGTGCCTTCTTACTTAGTCAGCATTCGCTGACGGGACAACATAGCCAGTGCGCCAGTAAATACTGGCAATATTAATAGGCACGAGTAAACACTCGCGCCAGTTTAATCCCTAAAATACCCCCGGTCTGCCTACAAGTAACCGGCTAATAGGCCGGTAGTCGGTGAATTCAATGTCGGGGGCTACGTACCCTGGCTTGATGGGTTCTTCCTTGACTAAATCGGTGCTGAGGTATTTTTTGTTGCTGTCGCAAAGGATCGTTACAACGCGGGCTTCGGGGCCTAATTCGCGCACGAGATTGATGGCTCCAATCAGGTTCGCCCCCGACGAAATCCCGACGGCAACGCCTAATTGAAGCGCCAGTTTCTGCGCGACCAGAATAGAGTCACCATCGTTGGCTTGAACTACTTTGTCCAGTTCGTTTAGTTTCAGAATATCCGGGATGAACTCATCGAAAAAGCCCTGAATGCGGTGCGTACCTGTTTTGTAGCCCACTGATAACGTTGGCGACTCGGCAGGTTCGAGTGGGTGAATGTGAATATCAGGCTTCCGCGATTTGAGGTAGCGTCCTACGCCCATTACGGTGCCGCCCGTACCCACTCCGGCCACAAAAGCATCGGGCGTAATATCTACTCCCTGGAGTTGCAGCCAGATTTCCTTGCCCGTTGTCAGGCGATGGGCTTCGGCATTATATTGATTGGCAAACTGACGCGGTAAAAACACATTTGGATCGCTGGCTGCCAGTTCTTCCGACCGACGAATAGCCCCCATAAAGCCACCTTCTTCTTTAGTAAACAGCACGATATCGGCTCCCAAACTACGGATAATATCGATCCGTTCCTGACTGATGCCAGCGGGCATAATAATCGTAACGGGGTGCCCTAATGCCCTGCCCACTGCCGAAAACGCAATGCCCGAACTGCCGCTGGTGGCTTCCACAATACGATCGCCAGGTTTGATATGTCCTTGCCGATACGCCTGATGCAATACATGAAGCGCCATTCGGTCTTTCATGCTGCCCGTCAGATTATAGTGTTCGCATTTAACATAGAGCGAACGCGGTCGCCCCTGATCGGTATAAAAAAGCTCGAGCATGGGCGTATTGCCCACCAGATGCCACAGGTGTTCAAATTTCTCCTGAATGGCCGGTTTGATGCTGGTTTCGGTAGATGAAGTCATAGGTATTGATAAAAAATGACCCGCAAAGGTGGACACACTTTGCGGGTAAAAAAAGATAATCAGCTTGACGATGGGCAAGAACGAAATCAGGGCTTGGCTACCAGAAACTCGTTTAATTTCTTGCCTAACTCTTCACCCCGAACATTTTTGGCCACAATCTTGCCATCAGGACCAATCAGAAAGTTCTGGGGAATCGACCGAATGCCGTATTGTTTGGCTACTTCGTTATCCCAGAATTTCAGATCCGATACCTGTGTCCAGTCTAAACCGTCTTTATGAATGGCTTTCAACCAGGCTTCTTTGGCATTGGGTCGATCCAGCGAAACGCCCAATACGGTGAAGTTTTTGTCTTTATACTGGTGGAAGTTTTTCACCACGTTCGGGTTTTCGGCCCGGCAAGGACCGCACCAACTCGCCCAGAAATCGACCAGTACATATTTTCCCCGGAATGAACTCAGCGCGACGGCTTTACCAGCCGTGTCAGCCTGAGTAAATTCGGGAGCCATCGCACCAATCGAAGTTGCTTTGACGCTGGCCAATTGTTTGGCGTATTCTTTTCCGTCTTTACTGTTTTTTAAAGCATCAGATAAGCCGTCGAACATTGGCCCTACCTCAGCATATTCGGGCGTATAATCGTAGCGTTGCAGCGTATTCAAACTAACCAGACTCTTCGGGTTTTCTTTGATATACTGAGCCTTAACTTTCTTCTGATCCGCTTCAATGGCTTCGTATCGTTTGTCCAGGCTCTCTTCAATTTCCTTGTTTTTACGCTGCTCAGGGGTTAAAGCCCGGTACTCTTTCATCAACTGGCTCATCTTGTCAGACGTAGGCTTGAGCATGATGGTCAGTTTTTGATAATCGGCATTTAATGGAGTTCCACTAACAACGGCATTCTCCAGCGAGTCGGGGCTAATTACGCTAATTGTGCCCGGTTCCAGATAGACGATAGTAGTTGCTATGGGTCGATTTCGGCTGAAACCCGTCCCCAGTTTATCAACAAATAAGGTCGCCTGCGTCGGATTTTCAACGGTTCCTTTGAATGAAAATACCCCGTTTTGAAGTTGTGCAGAGTCCATTTTTGCGGTGCTACCTTCCATGTAGCGGAGGTACGCTTTAGCAGGAACTTTGGCACCGGCCAGTTTTGCCTTGAGGGTATATGAGCCGGTTTGCGCCCAGAGTATCGACGGGCTAGCGAGTAGGACGGCCACAAAAAAACGTGTCATAGTTCGGTTCGTTTGCTGATTGTGAGGTTAAAAATAAAGAATAGATTTCAATATTAAGGCTTTAAAACCTTCAGATTCCCCTGTAAGACGAATTCAGGCAGTGTTGGCAATTAAGTGAGAGTGATAACTAAAGAACCTGTTTAAACTTTTTCTAATCCAGCCATAATTAGTGCGTTTTGTCATCCCGACCGGTCCGCCGGTGCGGCAGGAGGGATCTTCGGGTGAATCCATTGGCTAATCTGTCCCCGAAGGTCTCTCCTGCCGCACCGGCGGACCGGTCGGGATGACAAAAAAGCCATTGAAAGAAAAGTTTAAACAGCCTCATAGAGAAAACAAAGCCCCCAACTATAATTTGCAATAGCTAGGGGCTTTGTTTACTGATAATCACAATAACTTACGGCTTCGGCTCACCTTTCGAATCACTACCACTAGCTGGTGCCATCGAGTTGATCCAGGCTGCAATCTTCAGCGCGTCGGCTTTGGGGACTTGCGGCATGGGGGGCATTTCGGTAGCGTAGTCGGGCCAGTTGTGTGGTTTAGGGCTATAAATCAACTCCACAATCTGGTCGTTGGTGTATTTGCGTTTGGCTACATCTGCAAACGCTGGGCCAACCTGACGTTTATTGGCCTGATGACAGGCGGCACAAGTGTGGCGGGTTAGCAAACCTTTTACTTCTTCGTAGGTTGGCGCTTTCGCCATCGTTACCGCCTGACCTTCCACCAATTTTGGTTTGCCACCGGTGGTTGTTTTCGCGCCAGCTTTGGCTGGAGTCGCTTTTTTGCCCGGCATGGATGTGCCAGTTTCGGTAGCTGCTGGTGCGGCAGCAGGAGTTGCTGGAGCAGCCGCCGAATTCTTCGTGCTTACTTCGCTCATAGCTAATTTTGCGCCATCGGGAATGTTGTTGAGCGTGTAATACGCAATGGGGTGAACCAGTGAATACGAACCCGTAGCTCCCCGAACGCCATCCAGCGTTAGCTGGTGGATGTAGTATTTACGTAGGTCGCCTACAATCAGTCGGGCTTTCAGACCATCCGACGAAACTTTTACACCTTTAATTGGCAGAGCTTCCTTGTTGATCGTCGGGCTACCGTACACCGAATGGTATTTGTACAGAAAGCTCTCAACCCGGTACGACGCCAGGTCTTCGGCCGATTTGCGATCAACAGGGCTGGTAAATTCAACTTCGAAACCGTCGGGCATCGCTTTTACGGTGCGCATTTCAAAAGGCACCGCATTGTTCCAGACCAGACGTTGTAAACCTTCATTGGCATCCCCCGCCGAGCCCCAACCGCGGTTGGTTTCACCTACGAACAGCGAACCGTCTTTGGCAAAGGCCATCCGCAACACGCCCGATTTGAAGCCGTTACGGAATTCAATAGCACCACCCTGATACTCGCCGTTTACTTTTTCCATGAACACCCGCGAGATCTTACTCATGCCCTGATCGCCAACCAGCAATTGGCCTGCAAATGGACCAAAGGCACCTTGTGGAATCTCCAGAATTTCGGAGTTCGAAATACCCAGAATTCCGTGTGGCAACCAGACCGCAGGCGTTTGAATATCGGCATTCGGGAACTGCTCTTTCATCGCGTAGAGCAGATTCGGCGTTTCGTTAACGATGTTTTCGGGTTTGATGGCGCGACCATTTTCATCCCGGCGCCGGCGTTCATCAATCTTGGCGTTGAACTGCTCGGCGGTTAGTTTAACGGGTGAGTTAGCCATGCCCGTCCAGCGTAAACCGGCTGGGTGACCAACGAAAGCACCTTTCTTAACGTGTACAACGCCACCCGAACCCATCCAGTCGCCTTGGTTATCGGCGTAGAATAATTCACCATCGAAAATACCCAGACCACAAGGCGAGCGCATACCCGTTGCCCAAGGCTGCATGGTACCATTCTCGCTGATTTTCATAGTCCAACCGCGCCAGGGGACACGGCTTTCACCCCGCCACCATTCTTCATCACCGAAGGCTACGTTGCCCGTTACAAAGAACTGCCCATCAGGTGCGATTTTAGGCCCAAAGCTATATTCGTGGTAGTGCCCCGACAGCGGCCAGGCGTAAACCGTTTCGAATATGTCGGCTTTGCCATCCTGATTGGAGTCAATCATTTTAGTCAATTCGCCCCGTTGCGCGCAATAGAGCGCACCGTCTTTGTAGGTCAGGCCCAGAATCTCGTGCAAACCCGATGCGAACTTGCGGAAGAAAGGCTTGCGGCTGGTTGGGTTTTCGACAATCCAGACATCACCCCGGCGAGTCGCCACACCCAGATTTCCATTGGGCAACACGGTTAAACCACCTACTTCGAGCAGGGTGCCCTCGGGTGCGGTTACTTTTAGAATCTTGAAAAAATCTTCCTCCTTCGGCGATTCCTGGGCCATAACCCCCGTGAGGCTGGCCATTGTAAGGAGGGTTGTTAGTATCTTTTTCATAATGATATATGGCACGCTGATGCTGCTGATTTAGTAAGATTCACGCAGATCTTTTTAATTTCTATCCACGTAAATCAGCCTTATCATAGTAATCTGCGTGCTATGTTTAAAACAAGATCGAGTAGGTTAACTTGCCTTTTACGGGTACGATCAACTCCTGTTTCCCATTAGCTTCCCGGATGGTTGGTTTGGCTCCGGCAACGTCGTCGATACGAACGTATTCCTGGCCATCGACGAGGTACATACCGTTTTCCATTGCGCTAATGTTAGCACCGCTAATGAGTCGGGCGTAGAGATCGCTGGTTGGGTTGGTAACAGTCACTTCGCGTTGAATACCTTTTCCTTCGTTCAGGACCCGGATTTTATCTTCAACCGATGCGCCGTAGCTCTGATAACGGAATGTCGGGCGATCGCTGTCGTCCAGTACATAACCTTTCGGATGGTAACTCGAGCCGGTTGTATCAGCAATCCAGTTGGCTTGTGGTGATGCTAGTTTGCTCAGGAACAGGACAGGAGCACCCAAGCGCTGTACCATACCCCTTGGTCGGGAAGAACCATCGCCCCGCTCGTGCCACATAGGCGTAGTATCCAGAAACTCACCTCGCCAGACTTGTACCAAAGCGCCTTTGTCCAGATCGTAGGTATAATGAACTTGCTCTGGGCTACCTACCGAAATAGCGTGAGTTACACGAAGCGTGCGACCCTGTGTGTTTTTCTCGCCCGGCATATCCATAAAGCTGCGCAGGATCGTATTGGTGGGTGCATCCACGATAATAGGATCAACTTCTTCGCCGGTTCCGCCAGCGCCATCACTGATAACGTATTCGCGAATACCAGGACCAGCCACAGTCAGCCCCAGCGATGGTTGTGCCCAATCGACAAATTTGGCGTAGAGCAATTCGAAGGGTAGGTCGCCTTTAGGAAGCGTTGCTTTGCCTTTGGCATTCCACTCGCCGGGAGCAATGACCGACTGATTGTTGATTTTCATCAACCCACCACCGCCTGGAACGCCCAGATTGAAGCTGTATTCACCGGGTTCCGAAACCCGTAATGTGCCCGTAAAGCGAATCAGGAACTCGTTCGGAATGCGACTAACCGAAGCCGACAATATGGTTGTGGCCCCTTCCGATTCTGGAGCGGTTTTGTCGTACTCGGGTTCTTTCTGAAACTTGCCTTTATACACGGCGTATTTCAGATTCATCAGTTCAGGACGAGGCTTGTCGTAGGTGACATAACGGATGTTGCGAAGCGCTACGGCACCATGATCGCCCTGAATACGGAGGGGGCCGAGCGCTTTTTCGTCGGCAAAGGCAGAGCCACGCGTTGGGCCAGTCAGTTCAACATCTTCCTGGATGACGACACCGTTCAACTCAACCCGAATCACACGTCCATTTTCGGTTTTCTGTCCGTTGGCATTAAACCGGGGGGCCTGAAACGAGATTTTCATGTGCTGCCATAAGCCAGGCGCACGGCTGGCATTCTGACGGGCAGCGTGACCTTCGTAGCCTTTATGACCTTCGGGCCGTTTTTCATCCCAGCGTTCATAAACGCCACCATTGTCGTGTACATTGGGCGTACGAATTTCCCAGCTATCGCGAAGCTGAATTTCGTAGCGACCTTGCAAATACACCCCCGAATTCGACTTTGAGGCCATCATATAATCTAATTCCAGATCGACATCCCCGTGCTGGAGCGTTGTGAACAGATCATATTTGTACGGATTTTTGGGATCAGCTTTAGGATGATCCAGCGGAATGTTAACTAGCACGCCCGTTCCTTTTTCGGTTATGAGCGTATTTTCTTTGTTAAGATCGGCCCGAACGCCACCAGCGATACGCCAGTTGGAGGTGGGAGATACAAAAGCACTCAAGTCGTTGAGCGGGAGCGCGATACCCGGCGCAGGGGTTGGCTGGGCGGTTGCCAGGCCAATACCCACAATCCAGCCAACAGCCAGCAGTCCGCTGAGACGAGCTGAAATGGATAGGTTTACCATACGTTTATCATGTAGTTTTAAGGCCGAAAGTTACATTTTTTCCCTTTAAAAGACTGCCAATTGACAGTTAGACTTATCTTTGAGCGTTTTACCTGAGAATCCATTAACCCGAGTAAATTTCTTTATAATTTTCTATGAAAAACGTACACCTATCGCTTGCTGTCTGTGTCGGCCTAGCGAGCTTAGCCATCACCAATCAGGCTGTAGCCCAAACTGAACCTAGCAAACAAACGCCCCAGTCGACCGAGATTTGGGAGCCTGTTCCTCCCGTTGTTACACCTGGTGTTGTTTCGGCGAATACAAGCGGTACAACTCCTCCATCTGACGCCATTGTCCTTTTCGACGGTAAAAACACCGACGAATGGGTGGCTATCAAAGGTTACTCGCCTGCTAACTGGGAAAAAACCAACGAAGGGCCGCTGAAATGGCCGGTAACCGATGGCGTGTTGTATTCGACCAAAGGCTTCTCGGCTCGCTCGAAAAAGGAATTCAATGATTTCCAGCTTCACCTGGAATTCAAAACCCCTGAGAAAGTAGAAGGTAACAGCCAGGGCCGTGGTAACAGCGGTGTCTTTTTACAAGGTCGTTATGAGTTGCAGGTTCTTGACAACTACAACAACCCAACGTACGTAGATGGTATGGTGGGTTCGATCTACAAACAGGCGATTCCATTGGCTAACCCAAGCCGTAAACCCGGCGAGTGGCAAACCTACGATGTCATTTATCAGGCCCCTAAATTCAACAAAGCGGGTATGATGACCGACTACGCGTATGTGACTGTATTACTAAACGGTATTCTGGTACAAAATCACGCAACTATTCGCGGTACAACCGAATACATTGGTTATCCAAAAGTACAGCCTCACGGCGCTGGTCCAATTTTGCTTCAGGATCACGGCAACCCAGTTGGTTTCCGGAATATCTGGATTCGGGAGCTGTAGAAGTTGACCGTTTACGAAGAACAAAAAAGCCCCCGGCCAATTGCCGGGGGCTTTTTTGTAACATTGTCAGCCAGACTTGATTCTGGGATTCTATTGATTCTTTAGATGCTATTGCGTCAATAGAACCAATAGAATCCCAGAATCAAAAATTTCCCCAATTACTTATGCGCTTATTTACACTTTTTGCTTTTCTGATTATTGTTTCCACTGCCTGCTCCACAACCACCGTCTATATCGTTCGGCATGGAGAGAAAGTGAACGAAACCGATACTACGAATCTGAGTCCGGCGGGCTATGCACGGGCAGCTGCGTTGGCCGAACGTTTAGGTAGTCAACACATTGATTCCATTTTCTCAACGCCTTACCGGCGTACCCGTCAAACGGTTCAACCACTGGCCCAGCGACTGGGGATTCAGGTGGTTGATTACCCCGCGAAACCTACTGAGGCTATTGTTAATCGAGTCAGTGGTATCAAGGGCAAAACCGTATTGATTGCGGGGCATAGCAATACAATTCTGGAAATCGCCAAAGGGCTGGGCGCACAACCGACGATGACTAAAATTGAGTCAGGCGATTTTGATAATCTGTTGCAGGTAAAGCTCCACCGTGGATTGTTTCGCAAATCCGTTACGTTTTCGCAGACGACTTATGGCCAGATAACCCCGCCGTAAGTGACTCATCAAGGTTATATGTCGTCTCATACGCTGTTTTCCACAAGTCATACTAATGCACTAGTAACGAGGCTGGTAAGTCACAATACCTTTGTTTCGCTATCCTGTCGATTTCTAACTTATCCAATGAAACACCTATCGCTAACTCTATTTTCTTTTCTGACTGTATCGAACCTGCTTTATGCCCAGGAGGGTATCCGTGCCGCTGGCGATAAGATGCCGGAAGTTCGCAAAACCGCTACTGCTGTTACACCCGCTACCTACAAACAACGCCAGATTATGGTGGGCAGTGGGGGAGGCATTACGGGAGCCTCAACGACGTATTATCTGCTGGAAAACGGGAAATTGTTTGGCCGTCGTGGGCGCGATACGGATTTTACGTACATCGGTCAGCAGACGGCCCTAAACACAAAACGGGTATTTAGTTCGGTTGAAGTGAGCGCCAAAATCAAAACGACCAAGTTCGATAACCCTGGCAATATATATAAGTTCGTCCAGTGGCGAAAAGGCAAACTGAACTACAAAGTGGCCTGGGGCACTGCGGATAAAACCGTACCTGCCAATTATCCGAAAATTTACGATTCGTTTATGGCCATGATTCCGGCTTCGTTGCGCTTGAAATAAGAGTACTAGTCCTAAAGCTTATACATTATGAAAACTCATCTCCTAATTCTGACACTTCTAACGACGACTTCGGCCTGGGGACAGCAACCCAATCCTGGCTTTGGTCGTAAGCTGAAAACCACAACGCCAACGATTGGTCTGGCCGAACGGTTGAATGTTCAGGCGATTCCACTACCCAAAAACCGAACTGGGAATCAGACATTAACGGGCGGGGCACAGCTTAATCCAGAACCACTTCGGTTGCGGATTGTGCGGAATGCAGAGACGGGTTTGCCTATATTCATTGAACGAAAAATCAACCCCAGTTCAACCAGTAGTCAGGCTAAAGCGAAGGGAGCGCGACTTTCAGCAACGGCTGCGGCATCGGCAGCTTATCAGTTTATGGGGCAGGTGCGTGGACTGCTGAAACTTGATAATCCTGAAGCCAGTTTTACGGTTTCCCGCACCGAAACTGATGATCTGGGCCAGATGCACATTCGCCTAACACAAACGCATCGGGGCGTGCCTGTGCTGGGTTCTGAACTTGTTGCACACCTGGCGGATAATGAAGTAACGTTGCTAAATGGCCATTATCAGCCTGTGTCAGCCGATTTGGTAACAACGCCTAAACTGACGATTTCAGATGCTTCAGAACAAGCACTCCGGGACGTTCGCAAAACGTCAATAGTCCGATCGTTTGGTGATAATTTGTTGAAAATGAAATCGACGGAAGGCGAACTATGTGTGTTCACCATGCCAGCTGGTGCCGCAAAACTAGCCTATGCCTTGACCGTCCGGCCCAACATGCTTGAACGCTGGGAATATGTGATTGATGCCCAAACTGGCGAAGTGCTCGACAAGTACAATCATACCTGTTCGTTCGTGGGACCGATTAAGGCAACCGGTAAGGATTTGAATGGGGTAACGCGTACATTCCAAACCTACCAGCAAACGAACACAGGCTATTACCTGATCGATGCATCGCGGTCGATGTTTAATAGCTCAACATCTAAAATGCCCGATAATCCGGTTGGCGCTCTCTGGACAGTAGATGCGCGCAATACGTTTGGCGATAATCAGAAAATCTATCAGATTACCTCCACCAACAATACCGATTGGACGCCAACGGCCGTTTCGGCGCATTACAACGCAGGAATCGCCTACGATTATTATAAAAATACCCACAATCGAAACGGGCTGAGTGGCACCGGCGAAACGATGGTATCTATTGTGAACATGCCCGACGATGACGGGAAAGCCATGGACAATGCCTATTGGAATGGAAAAGTGATGGCCTACGGAAATGGAAAACTCCTGAAACCATTAGCGGGTGGGTTAGATGTTGCCGGACACGAAATGACACACGGGGTTATCCAGAACACGGCCAATCTTCAATACAAAAGCCAGTCAGGGGCCATCAATGAATCGTTAGCCGATGTATTCGGCGCTATGATTGATCGGGATAACTGGACCATTGGTGAGACGATTGCTACCCCTGCTGTGTTGCCATCAGGAGCATTGCGGAACCTATCGAACCCCAATCAGGGTGGCAAGAGCAAAGACCCCAACGGCTATCAGCCTGCTACTATGTCGCAGTATGAAACGACTAGTGATGATAACGGCGGAGTACACATCAACAGTGGCATCCCAAACTTTGCGTTCTATAAATTCGCAACTGCTGTAGGGAAAGAAAAAGCCGAAAAAGTTTACTATCGTGCCCTAACGACCTATCTGGTCCGGACATCCCAATTCCTGGATTTGCGCCTGGCTGTTATCAAAGCCGCTAGCGATTTGTATGGGGCCACTGGCGCTGAAGTGTCGGCAGCTAAGAGTGCGTTTGACGCTGTCGGAATTACGGAAGGAACTTCAACTACACCCAAAACACCTGACGTACCGGTGGCTTCGGGTCAGGATTTACTCTTATTGGCCGATGCGACTACATCGAAGTTGTATTCAACAACAGTAGGTGCAGGATCGAAGTTTGACCAGAAATCGGCCTTGGGTTTAGTCCATCGTCCCAGCGTGACCGACGATGGAAAATACGCGTATTACGTAACGACGGATAAACGTATTCGCTCAGTGAATCTGACAGGCACTCCAACCGAAACGATTATTTCAAATGATCCTATTTGGGATAACGTAGCCATTTCGAAAGATGGTACCAAACTAGCTGCGCTTACTGCCGATAAAGATGCTTCCATTTATGTGTATAGCTATGATAAGAAACAAGGGGTAACATTTAAGCTCTATAATCCAACTTATACGCAGGGAGTTCAGACCGGCGACGTTCAATATGCCGATTCGTTTGAGTGGGATTTCACGGGCGAAAACATTGTCTACGATGCTTACAACGCTCTTAAAAACAGCTCTGGTGATGATATTGACTATTGGGATGTGGGCTTTATCAATGTCTGGAGTAATACGACTAAAGACTTTGCCAAAGGCGAGATTGAAAAATTATTTTCTAATCTGGACGAAGGCGAAAGTATTGGAAATCCATCCTTTTCTAAAAATTCGCCCGACGTAATCGCCTTCGATTACCTGAACGAAACTGACGATACGTACGAGGTAGTTGCTGTTGACTTGAATGCGGGTAAGGTGAATATTGTGTATGAAAACAATACGTTAGGCTTCCCAAGCTACTCGCGTCTCGATAACAGACTTGTGTTCAGTACCGAATCTAATTCGAGCGAAAATGTAGCAGTAATTAATTTGGGCGCCGATAAAATTACCCCATCAGGCTCGGCTACAGTATTGTACACTGATGCGAAGTGGCCCGTTTGGTACACACAAGGTACCCGCGCGGCTAAAACAGCCCAAACGATTACGTTCGATGCCATTGCTGACCGCTATTCCAATCAGGGTGACCTGACGCTAAAAGCAACCTGCTCATCGAATCTGACGGTTGGTTTTCTGGTGAAAAGTGGCCCGGCTACGTTGAGTGGCACAACCCTTAAATTTACGGGCGTTGGTGCCGTTACGGTGCAGGCGTTCCAGAATGGTAACGATCAGTTTGCGGCAGCAACAGCTGTGGAGCGAACCTTCAACGTATTGACCGTTACGGGGATCGAACCCACCTGGGCTGATGCATTGTCCGTTTATCCGAATCCAGCGGGAAGTACGTTAACCGTCGAATTGCCTGGAACGGAAACCGTTGAGAAATTATCACTTCAAACCCTTACGGGAACCACGATCCTACAACCCGTTCTTCGCGGTCGCCAGCGCACAGCCAACCTGGAAATTGGCCACTTGCCTAAAGGGCTGTACTTCCTGCAAATTCAAACGGCAAACGGAACGGCGACTAAGAAAGTAATAAAGGAGTAGAGAATGACGTTTGCCATTTTTTACGTCCTAGTACTTGAATCAAATAAAACTGTATATTTGAGTATGTATCTGGAAGAACGCGTAGAGCAATTAGAACACCTTTCTGTTGACCAGGGGCGGCAGATTGAAACCATTGCCAGAGGCTTGGCTGACTTGACCGTAACTGTAAACCAACGGTTTGATGAGGTAAACCAGCGATTTGAAGAGGTAAACCAGCGATTTGAAGAAGTAAACCAACGGTTTGAAGAAGTAAATCAGCGGTTTGAAGAAGTAAATCAGCGGTTTGACGCTGTCGATAAACGGTTTGATAAAGTAGAAGCGGATATCGCTGAGTTGAAAACAGATGTATCAGAGCTGAAAAGTGGTCAGGCTCGCTTAGAAACAACCGTCGCTGATATTCAACAGACGCAGCACCTGATTTTAACTATTCTACAGGATAAGTTAAAATAGACTGAAAAAAGCGTTCTAATCTAAATTAAAAACTTAAAAACTGGGGCTGTTCGTTAATCTACTGGCAGATTAACGAACAGCCCCAGTTTTTAACCATAGTCTGCTACTACAAAACCCTATTTCGTTGTGATCTCAATCGTTTTGGTATCCTTCATGACATTCATTTTGGCAATCTTATCGGCTGGGAGCGCGGCTATTACCTCCCTTGTCGTTGCCTTACCATTAAGGATAAAATAGTCTATCTGGCTGAATGTGGTTCCTTCCTTATTTGGTACCGGAGGAGGGGGTGGTGGCATCTTGTTTGTGGTTTCCTGCTCACTTTTATCCTCTAGCGTGAAATTAATGGGCAGGTTGTATCGAACATTCACCACTTTGCCATTCTGAGTGGCTGGTTGCCAACGAGGCATGTTTTGTACAACGCGGACGGCTTCCTCGCCAGTGCCAAAACCAACGTCTTTTAATATCTTAACATCAGTAACCTCGCCGGTTTTTGTTACAATGAAATTGACAAATACGCGGCCTTCTGCTTTTACTTTCTGTGCAGCAGCTGGGTATTTCAGATTGTTAGCCAAATAAGCACCTAGTTCTTTCATACCGCCCGGGAACTCAGGTTGATTTTGAACCACAGTAAACACCTTCCCATCCACCTTCACTGCTTTACGGGCAGATTCGCTAGCGGGTACAATCGCACTCTGAGATTGATCCTGACCCGATTGCGTGCACATAACCAGGGCGGCCGCTATGGGCAGAATTAGGGCATAACCGAGCAAGGCTCGGCGATGGGATGCGGGTTTTTGTAACATAATAATCCGTTGTTTAAGGGTTGATTTAGAGACAAAAGGAGTCGTTAGGGCCGTAACGGGCATATTGAGCGCGTAGGCCACTAACTGACGAGGATAATCGGGTCGAGGTGTTTTCAGGACAGTCCGGTCGGCCAGAAACTCGTGGACTTCCTGCAAGGCGTGTTTGTAGAGCAACAGCACTGGATTGAACCATAAAGCAGCCTGTACAATTTCTACAAACAGTACATCGACCGTGTGGCGCTGGCGGATGTGGGCTTCTTCATGACGCAGCAATGCGTCGGGCTCGGTAAGCGAGTCGGTATGATTCAGCACCAGATAACGTCCGAATGAAAACGAAGGCGTCGAATCGTCGGGAAGCCGGACGAGGATATAATCTGGAGTGCGGGCTAAGCTACCTCGCTTAATGAGTTTAAACACCGAGGCCAGATTCAATCCCAATCGCAGCAGCATCACGACTACGCCAAGACCGTATAAAAGCCAGAGCCATTGCGTTGTCGTCAGGCTATCCGATTGGCTGGAAGCTCCAACGGTAAAAGCGGGTAATGTCAGCGTGCCAATCGGTAACGACTCCGCCGTGCCAATCGGCAGTTCGACCAGCGGAAAGGCAAACGACAGCCCAACCGTTGCCAGCAAATACCAGCGGTTCAGGTTGAAAAACGTGTTTCGGCGAAGGACCAACCAGTAGCAGCTATAGAATAATAGCAGGTATAGGCTGGCTATTAAGAGATAGGGGAGTGTGTTCATTTCTTTGGCTCAATTCGGGTTTCAAGTTGACATTTTGACTGGACGTATCTACCTGATTGATTATCTAATAATTAATTTTATTGAGTTAAATTACTGATTATCAATATATTTATCGCCCATGAATTGAAGCCTGAGTTGGGACTTCTTTTTCGAGGTTATCTGAACGACGCCATATATTGCTTTTGCTCCGTATTGGACTCTTGAAGCTGGATTTTTCAGTACGGTTATGCTCTCAATATCTTCAGGATTCAGGTTAGAAATAGTTGGTACTTCAATACCATCAAGAATATAGAGCGGAGTGCCTCTCAACGAATTATGCCCGCGAATTGTAATGAATGGCCCTGAGTTTCTTAAGGAATCAGGCAGACGCATGCTATATCGCTCGTTGCTGCCAGACGTGGGATCATCGAGTGAGAACTGAGAGTTTTTATCTTTGTCGAGAACAAAGCCAGTCTTTTGCCCAGAGCCTGTTTTAGGCATTGGTTCAACCTGGCCAGTGCGCCTGTCTTCCCCTTTTTCCAGGGTAAACTGAATAGGAAGATTATACTGTACAGCCACTGGTTTGCCATTTTGCTTGCCTGGTCGCCATTTGGGCATTTGGCTCACGACGCGTACAGCTTCTTCATTACAACCAAAACCGATACCTTTCAGGATTCTTAACTGCTGAATATCGCCCGTTTCTGTTACGACAAATTGTATAAACACTTGGCCATCAACATGAGCTTTTCGTGCGTCAGCCGGGTAGCGCAGATTTTTCATTAAGTATTTTCCTAACTCACTCATTCCTCCTGGAAATTCAGGAACCTCTTCAACAACTGTGAAGACCTCTCCATTACCTGCAAGAGAATGGGTTGATGAAACAGGTGGGGCGGCTTTTTCTGATGGTTCATAGGCAGTTACAACTACTTTATCCAGCACAACGGCACGAGCCATCATTACGTTGATAACATTCCTGCCTTTAACGGCTACTCGCTGAGAGTCAAACCCGATAAAACTGACGACCAATGATGCGTTTTTAGGAACATTAGGTAGCGTATAATAGCCTTTGGCGTTCGTTTCTGCACCAGTTGTTGTGCCTTCAAGTATTACGTGCGCTCCTGGTAGTGGCTTTCCATCAGCAGCCGTTACCCGACCTGCAACTGTAATGGTATCATCGGTCGCCTGCCCAACCACAGCGGCAATCTCCTCTCGTGCTGTAGTCATAGCCAGTAAACCAAATGCCAGTGGGAGCACCAGCATATACTTGCTCAAAGCCCAGCGGGTGGTGGCTTTCTGTTGGAGCATCATAATCCGTTGTTTCAGGAGCGATGGATTGAAAAAACTATTCGTCAACGTGTCGGGGTCGCTTAGGCCAAGCTGCGTACCAAAGGAATAAGCCACTAAGAACCGGGCATATTCAGTGGGCTGACTGGCTGGCTTATCGGCCAGGAATTCATGCACCTGGCGTAAAAGCCGATCGATGAGCCAGATCGTTGGACAGGCCCAGCAAAATGCCTGTAATAAGCCCATGCCCAGCACATCGGCACTATGGTATTGTCGGACGTGAACCAATTCGTGCTGAAGAATCAGTTCGTTACGTGTATCGACTGGGTTAAGAATAATGTATTGAAAAAATGAAAAGGTGGGGAGCGTTGGGTCGTTAGGCTGAACGAGTATAAAATTCTCGTGGACTTGGCGAGGTGAACGCCGGATCAACCAGACCAACCGACCGACGCGTATTGCCAACCGGATAAGCAACACCAACGCGACCAGCGCGTAGGCCCAAATGCCTACTTGCTCCCAATCGGGACCTGTTTCGATCGGGGCAGCTATAACTGTTGAAACAGGTAGCGCAATGACACCAACAGGCATGGTGGCCGGAAGCGTTTCGACGGTTTTCGTCGGTAAGATCACCAGCGGAAGTACCAGCGACAGAATAACCGAAGCCAGCAAATATGCTCGGTTAAGACTGAAAAACGTGTGCCGACGAAGGAGCAGCCAATAACAACCTGCAAATAGCAAGCCGTAGAGGTTAGCTTTCAGAAGGTAGTCAAGGGCGTTCATTGATCTTTCTGTTTGTTTAGGAGTTTGATAATCTCGTCAGCTTCGGTGAGGCTGATGTTCTTGTCTTTCACGAAAAACGACACCAGTTTTTTGAGCGAATTATCGAAGTAGTTTGCCATGAGTTGCTCCGTCTGGAAACGACGATATTCCTCTTCGGTGATGAGCGGATAGTACTCATGCGTTTTACCGTAAGCTGTGTAGCCAACCAATTCCTTTTTCTCCAGAATACGGATAATCGTCGAGACGGTATTGTAGGCGGGTTTCGGCTCAGGCAATTCGGCTAGCACATCTTTTACGAAGCCCTTTTTTAGCTGCCAAAGAACCCGCATTATCTCTTCTTCGGCTTTCGTTAGTTCGCGTATCTGCATGATTCACAGGAGACTGGTGATTATGTTCGAAATGTATGACTAATATATTAGTTTTACAACTAATATATTAGTTATTTGTTTGTAAAAAATAGAAACCCCCTTTTCTGACTCAGAAAAGGGGGTTTCTATTTTTTGTCATCCTGACGAAAGATCTTAAGGCATACTCATTTGATTGTTGGGACAGTTTAAGATCCTTCTTTTTGTCAGGATGACAAAGCGTTCTAAGCAACTGAGTGGTTAATAGCGGGATTACGCTTTTGAATCATTCGTAATTCACTTTGTTAACGTAGGCCCTAAATTCGTCCAACCGACGGGTACATTGGACAAGAACCAGCTTTGGCCTTTGTCATTGTTCCCCTGGTAGAATAGATAGGTTTTCCCGTTCGTATCAGTGAAAATGTGCGGATGGCCCGATTCGCTGGAATTCCAGGTGCCAGGGGCGCCATTTTTGAGGAATGGCTCAGATTGAACCCGTTCCCAATGAATACCATCTGTGCTTCGAGCAACTCCAATTTGCTGCGGCCAGTTGTTGTACGCACCAGCATAAAACATATAGAGCTGACCGTTCCGCTCAATAACCGAAGCGCCTTCAATGCATTCGCCTTCCCAGGGTAATTCTGGTTTTAGAATTGGGCCATTGGTAGCTACCTGTTTCCAGTCTTCCCGATTGAAGTTCGTATTGGCGGGCGCTGTAGCTACTCCCAATTGCTGAATTTTATACGCTGGATCGCGGGTTGCGAAGTACAAAAAATACTGGTCTTTGAACTTGATAACTTCGGCGTCGATGGCTCGCCCGCATGACCAGTCACTGATGGCTGGGTGAAAAATTGGGTTAGTTGGATTCCGCTCGAAATGAATACCATCGCTCGAAACCGCGTGGCAAATCGCATCGTTGCGTCCGTTTCCATAGGTCTGGTAAAACAGATGCACCTTCCCATCACGAACAAGCGCGCCGGGAGCACATAAGCCCTTTTTCTCATAATCCGTAACGGGCGTAATCTCACCCACCTTTGCCCAATTAGTCAGATCGGTACTGCGCGCAATACCAATACCCCAGTGATCGGTTCCACTCGAATCTTTGTAAAGTGGTACCGAATAATACATCAGGTAGGCCTTGCCAAAGCGAACCACGTGTGGGTCTTTGGCAAAGCCCGGTTTCCGGTGCGTAGTATCGCCAAACATCATGGCTGGCTTCAACGACTGTGCAGTTGCAAACGTCGTGAGTAACCCAATCAGTGTAGCGAATAGGAGAAAGCCCCTGATATTCTTCATGATTAATTTGGAACTGCAAAACTGGCGCGAGTATCAGACTGGCGCGAGTATTTACTCGTGCCTATACATAAACGCCAGTATTTACTGGTACATCGGCCAACTATTCAGACGCCAGCGAATGCTGGCTATATAAAAAGGCGCGGATGAATACCCGCGCCAACACGAAACTATTTTTACTTAAACAACGGCGCGTGAATTTTCTGTAACGTTTCAACGGGAATCTTGATCACTTCCCGATCATAGGTCAATAAGCCATTCACTTCGCCTTCTACGTCTGTCGTTTGAGTATAGACTGCTGCTGACAAAGCCTGTTTCTTATAATACTCGACGATTTTGGCGTATTTCTTTTCATACGCTTTCTGCACCACATCTGCCGATTGATAGGTCTGGTAGCCCCAATTGCGCATTTCTGGGTTCCAGAGATGACCCTGGACCGGCCAGCCGATGCCCCCAAATTCACCGATCACCACCACCCGATTCGTTTTAGGCGTCGGAGACTTAGGTTCTTCTTCGTAGGTGTGAATGTCGTAGAAATCGCCCGCACCGACGTCATTCCAACCGCTGGATGCGTTGATCGTTCGGCTTGGGTCGAGTGCTTTTACCCAGTCGGCCAGCCGTTTGTTCTCATATTGTCCCCAGCCTTCGTTATGCACCACCCAGGTTACAATGCTCGGGTGATTGTGCAGCCGATTCATCATCCGACGCAATTCCAGTTCAAACTGCTCTTTTCCTTTCGACCGACGAATTGGCTCCGATTGATCGCCGGGATGTTCATTCTGACCTTCCAGAAATCCCGATGGCATATCCTGCCACACCAGTATGCCTAGTTTATCGCAGAGATAATAGTAGCGGTCTGGCTCAACTTTGATGTGCTTCCGGAGCATGTTGAACCCCGATTTTTTGAGGAAATCAATTTCAAACGCCATGCCTTCATCAGACGGAGGAGTCAGTAAGCCGCCGGGCCACCATCCCTGATCGAGTGGGCCGTTTTGAAACACGAACTTATTGTTCAATAACAGCACGGGTTGATTGGCCACTGGACCAGCACCGACCGAAATTTTACGCATAGCGAAATAGCCCGTCACCACATCGACTGGGTTTCCGACAACGGTTGCATTCGCAAAGGCAGCGATTATAGGTGCATCCTGACGTGTGCGTTTGTTACGGGGCGTATCGCCGAAGGGGTCAGTTACAGTAACCAACTCCACTTTTATAGTGTAGAGGAACGGGCTATCCGGCGACCATAGTTTGGGCGTTTTGATGTTCAGCCAACCCGTTCTTCCCGCCCGAACGAGCGTTGTGGCAACAGATTGATTGCCATCCATAGCCGTCAGACGAATCGCTGTGGTGAAATTGTCGGCCGGTTTATCCAGCAACACATCGACCCGAAGGCGGCTGGAATCCAGCTCTGGCGTTAGTTTCACTTCCTCAATGTACGTCTGCTTCGGAACAGGTTCCATCCAAACCGTTTGCCAGATTCCCGAAACCGGCGTGTACCAGATACCATGAGGATTCATCAACTGTTTTCCGCGAGGCTGCTCACCGGTGGAGGTTGGGTCGGTTACGCCCAATACCAGTTGATTCTGCCCGTCTTTCAGGTAATCCGTAATGTCGAAGCTAAACGAATCGGAACCGCCCGTGTGTGAACCAACCAGACCGCCATTGACCCACAAATTGCATTCGTAATCAACTGCACCGAAGTGAAGCAATATCCGCTGGCCTGCCCAGTCTTTCGGTAAACTAACTTCCCGGCGATACCACAACCGCTGATCGGCGGTGAGTGATTTGTTCACTTTTGATACCGTTGATTCCAGACAGAACGGAACCAGAATCTGGCCGTCGTAGCGAGTGGGTTGTGGAGCTGTTTTAGGGGTTATAGCATATTCCCACATGCCGTTCAGGTTTTGCCATTGTTGACGAACCATTTGCGGGCGAGGGTACTCGCGCCAGGCATTTTCGGGCGTTATCTGTTTTTCCCATCGGCTCATAATCGGAGCCGTACGGGGTTGGTTCGAAACGGGCGTTTGGGCAGTCACCATTCCTGCCCCTAGCAGCGTAAGGCTAAGCGCAGCGGAAAGGATTCGGGTGGAAAACATGAATGTATAGAGTTGGAATGACAAAAAAGCAGAAAACTTACTTGCTCAATTTCCCTTCGAGCATTTTGATGAAATAGCCGCCCACTACCGAACGGGCCTGAAAACCAACCTGTTTGGCGTTGGTCGTTTCATGCCAGTCACATAGGGGAACACGCGTTGGTGTTTCGTTGACGTATTTCCAGACGGGCTTGATAAATGCTTCAAAATCGCGGTCTGATTTAGCGAGCGTAGCCGTCCACATGATCCAGTCGGACTTGGTGTAGGTTTTTCGGCTATCTAAAGGGAGTCCGTATGTCTTTTGCTTGGTCAGGTAATAGGCAATTTCGGTTTGCGGAATCTCCTTTGGAAAGACGTTCATGTTCAGTAGCTTATCCCAAACCAGATTGTATTTCTGGCTCCAGGTATCGGATTGGTTCTCGAATGTCAGGTCGTAATGTGGTAGTTGCGACGCCGTTTTGTCGAGAGCGAGTTGCTGCCATTTAGCCGCCATTTCCCGTGCTGTTTTCAGGTAACTTTCTGAGGTTGCTTTGTCGCCCAGTTGAGCCGCCATCTGTCCGTAGGCAGCAATGCCCAGAATAGCCTTGACCGACAGGTTAGCGTTCCGGGCAATGTGTCCGGCAAAGTCGTCGGTGCAGAGTTGGTTGGCAGGGTCAAAGCCATCTTTCTTGAGGTATTCAACCCAGGTCGTCAGGGTTTTCCAGTGTTGTTTGGCATAATTGGCGTTGCCTTCGGCTCCGGTAATAGCGCCAGCGAGCAGGAGCATATTACCACATTCTTCTACAGGCATATCTTCGCCGTAGGTCTGACCGTTGGCTAGTGGGTACGTTCCTACATCGTGAGCAGCAAACGGCTTTTTCCATTGGCCACTTTCCGAGTAATAGAAAATAGGCTCCATCATACCCTTTAGCAAGGTTGGGTTGTAAAGTAGAAAGAGTGGGGCCGATGGATACGTTACGTCAACCGTACCAATAGAGCCGTTGGAGAAGTTTTCCTTCGACAAGAAAAGCGTTTCACCTTTGGGCCCTGCTACAATCTTATGGGCAGCAATAGCCTGACGATAAGCTAGTACGCATAAATCAGCGTAATCGGTACCGCCAGCTTTGCGGGCGTCGGAACGAAGTTTGCTATCGAATTTGGTGCATTTTTCCCGGAGTCGGTTATAGTCTTTCTCAGCTACCTGGAGCAGTGCAGGCATGGTTACTTTCCCCGTCCGATTCCACCAGGGGCGCAGATTTTGCTTAAAATACTGTACCGAGTACAAGTCATCATAGCCCAGCATCAGGTGCTTTTCGGTGGCTTTCGTTACGTTGCCAAAATCGAGAACACTGGCAACGGCTACATCGACGGCGGCCCGAGGTTTGTTGGCTGGTACAGACGCCTTGTTATCGGTAGGGAGTTGCCCCGTTGTCAAAAATGCGTGTTTCAGGCCTGGTGCCATGCCATTGCCGGTCTGGTTACCTTTTTCCTGTGGAGTGGCCAGATACGCATAGCCCCAGTCGATCCGCACGTTGTCGCCTTTCTTGGCGAGAACGGATTGTGCCTGGGTGCCAACGGTTTGATAAATGAGGCCGGGAGCCTGCCCAGCTTTCAGTACGACTTCCTGCCCGATTGTGTTCGTGGCCAGTGTACCTGACTCACCCAGATAAACCTGCACCGCATGCGACTTCCGATCTGCCGAGCGAACCTCGAACGTTACGTAGGTGATTGGTCGGGCGGCTACGTCCACTTCATCCAGCAATAAAGGCGACAGAAACGTAAGAGCCAGATTTACGGGACCGGCGGTAAACTCGTAGTTGGTTTGTGTCGCCGATATCGTTACGCCTGTTTGCGTAGCAGTCTCCATCGTTGATGACTTGATCGGATTTACAATGCCAATGTCGATAAACGAACCACCCCGAGGGCTTACGCAATGTACGGCCAATACGTTTTTGCCCTTTTGCAACGCTTTCTGACCCGCTTCTGGGAAGGGCAAAAGGATATATTCATTGGTATAATCAGGCTTATCCAGAATCTTGGTGCCGTTCAGATAAACAACTACGTCATCATCGTGGCTGATGGAGAGCAGGAATTTCGACGGATCGGCTTTGCCATCGTAGGTAAATTCACGACGGTAATAAATTCCGTCTTTCATGCCGGCATTGTCACTATTGGTCCATTTTGTTTTAGCCTCGGGCGTATCGCCAAATGGCCCCTGTCCCGATTTCCAGCCACTGGCATTGAAGTCTGCTTTTTCCCAACCCGCACTGGGTTTGGTCATTGTGTATTGGGCGGCATAAGCCTGTACCTCACCACTTGGTAAAATGGGTTCGTAAGTGGTTGGAACAGCGCCCAAAAACTGATACGCTTTTCCATCGACGCGTATAATTCCCTCCAACGACTGCGGCTTGCCGGTCCAGTGGCGCGTTGGCGAATCGGTGAGCTTATCGGTCATACTCCAGACACTAAAATAAGGGTCGTGCGTAATTAGCGGATAAGCTGGTGGACGTAGCGTCTGGGCATGTGTTTGCCCGATTGACAGAGCAAAGAGGAGTAAAAGTGAAATGTGGGAAATGGGATTTTTGCGCATTAAGGACGTTTGTTTAGCGAGCTTCCATTGCAGACACTATAAACCAACAGAATAGACTCCTTTACTTATTCGATATGGATTTAGCCGTTTACCCAGATTTGAGGTGGGTAATTTTTTTAGCTAAAAATAAGGCGAAAAAATGGCTTGTTGCATAAATAGGTGCTTCCAGAGCTCAGCAGAGGGGTAAGTTTTATGCAACAAACAGACTAGTTGCATAAAGACTCTTTCATTACAAGAATTCCATGTGTTTGGTCGGGTAGAACTGCTAATTGGGCTCCTTATCAGCCGTATACTAAACCTTTTAATTTCTTTTCACTAACCATGAAACAGGTATTTGTACTGGCGATTGGGCTGTTGATGACCGGGCTGACTTCGGTATCGGTTGCACAACAGATTTCTAAAGAAGAACTGATCTTTCTGACACCCGACTGGAAAGGCGAACGCTTCCCCGATGGACGCCCAAAAGTACCAGATGCGATTCTGAAACGCATGAAGCTGGTGACGCACGAAGAAGCCTGGGCCGTTATGAAGGGCGAAAAATACCGATACCAGTTCGCGGGGGATTGGCAAACAATCAATCCGGATAGCGTATTGGTGGGCCGGGCACTCACGGCTACCTTTATGCCCGGTCGGCCGGATGTACACCGGGTTACGGATGAAAAAGGGCACACGAAAGATGGTCGCGTAAAATCGCAGAATGCCTGGCCAATTGACATGCTTGTCAAAGGAGACGTGTACGTGGTTGATCAGTTTGGAATGCATGAAGATGGCCCAACCATCGGCGACAATCTGGGTAATTCTATTTATGCCAAAACGGGTAATGGAATTGTCTACGAAGGGGCTGTTCGGGATGTAGCTGGGTTGAAAGAAATCGGTGGATTTACGTCTTATTTCAGAAGTTATCACCCATCGCACCACAATCCCGAAGGTGATCTGAATACAACATTGGTAGGTATCAACCGCCCAACGCGCATCGGTAAGGTAATGGTTATGCCAGGCGATGTCGTGCTCGGTCGCGATGGGGGCGTTGCGTTTATTCCGCCCCATCTGGCCGAGAAAGTGGTGAAAACGTCAGAGATCATTCGGTTACGCGACATGTTCGGTCACCTGCGCCTGCGCGAACAGAAATACACGCCGGGCCAGATTGATTCGCGCTGGTCGGATGAAATTGAAAAGGATTTCTCGAAATGGCTCAACGATCACGTGAGCGAACTCCCTGTTCCGAAAGAGCAAATTCAGGATTATCTCAAAACCCGTACCTGGTAAAATAGTATTCGGTTTATGGTTTACGGTTGACTGGCTCAGAAATACGCTGGTGTGTCAGCCAACTGTAAACCATAAACCATAAACCTTTTCCTCCTCATGACAACATCTCGTCGTTCTTTTCTGACTAAAAGTGCTTTAGCCAGTGTATTTAGCGCCAGCGCTCTGGCCAGCTTCGGCGAAGGGCTGGAAACGGCTGTTCATAATGCCCCTTTATCTTCAGCTCCTTCCGACCTGAAAATTACCGATATCAAATGCGGTTATACCCGCAATGGCCATAGTCTGTTCGTCAAGATTCACACGAATCAGGGCATCTGGGGCTGTGGCGAAGCGGTCGATGCATCCGTTGGGACGTACCATCTGGTGAAGATGATGGGCCAGCGGATCAAAGGTAAGAGCCCGCTCAATGTAAACCGATTGTTTGAGGACATTCGGAAATCAGGCTTTTTTGAAGGTGCCCAGGCGGGGATTTACATATCCGTATTGTCGGCTATCGAAACGGCGCTTTGGGACTTGACGGGGAAAGCGCTGGGGATGCCTGTTTATCAGTTGCTGGGCGGAAAATTTCGGGATAAAATCCGGGTTTACTGCGATACCGGAGCCTATCGCGAAACCGACACCAGCCCCGATGCGTTTGGCGCAAGTGCAAAAAAAGCCGTCGATATGGGTTTTACGGCCGTAAAGTATGACATCGACGAACGCAATGACCCAAACAAATACGATGCCTACAACTGGACTGCCAGTCAGGGCGAACTGGAGCGGATGTACAATCAGATTGCCGGTGTTCGAAAAGCGGTTGGCCCTAAGATTGACATCTGTGTTGATATGCACGGCCGGTACGATGTCACAACGGGGCGTCGGGTGGCCAAGATGATGGAGCCACTGAACCTATTGTTTTTGGAAGAACCCATCCCGGCCGAAAACCCCGAAGCGTACAGGCAAATTCGGGAAGCGTCGAATACACCCATTTGCGCCGGAGAAAACCATTATTTGGCGCACGGATTCCGGAAACTTCTCGAAATTGGCGCTGTCGACATCATCATGCCTGATCTACAGAAAGCGGGTGGACTGGGTGAAGCTCAGCGTATTGCGAACCTGGCCAATTTGTATTACGTGCCGTTTGCGCCCCACATGGTAGCGTCGTATCTGGGAGCGATGGCGTCGAGCCACGTTTGTGCATCCGTGCCAAATTTCCTGATTCTGGAGTGGCAGATTTACTTCCATGAGGAGCCGATGTTCAAGGAAATCGTCACATTCGACGGACCTATGGTGGAAAAGGGATTCATCCCGCTATCCAACAAACCCGGTATTGGCGTCGAAATCAACGAAGAAGGTATGCGGAAATACGCTCCGAAAGACGTGCCGTTTTTTGTGTAGTTGAGTGGTGTCAGGTGCTCAAATCTGACACTGTGAGTTTACTGATAGCGCGAACGTTGACGCCCGCGCCATCCCCCTGAATTTGCTATGAAAAACAGCACGTATGTACTTCTGTTTTGCCAATTAGTGGCCATCCAATACGGTAACGCTCAAGCCCCTAATCTCCAGAAAATGACGCCGGAGGAGCGGACGGCTTATATGAATAAAATGCGGGCCGCGAGTCAGGAAGATTGGCAGAAGATGATGGACAAGCTCAATCTGAAACTACCCACGTTACCGCCACCTGCCGACGATCCCAAACGGCCTTCGTATCTCAAAGTCAAAGAAGGCACAAACAACTGGTACGATGAAGCCGGTAACAACCACGTTCGGTCAGGGTGGGGGAATTGGACAAATTATGAGGAGGCTAAAGCAAATGATTACACACTACCAGATCCGCTGAAGCTGAGAAACGGTAAACCCGTAAAAGATGCTACTACCTGGTGGAAGCAGCGCAGGCCCGAAATTCTGAACGATTACCTAATGGAGATTTACGGAAAAATACCCGCCAATACGCCTAGGGTAACGTTTGCGCCTACCGGAATCGACAGTACAGTACTGAACGGGAAAGCTATCCGAAAAATGATCGTCGGCAACGTCGACAATTCCCGTTACCCGGCTGTTACGCCGAGTATTCCGGTTACGTACTATCGACCCGTGAATGCATCGGGTAAGATTCCGCTCATGGTGATTGTGTGGGGTGCCTTCCCGCAACCGATAGCAAACATTGAGAAACTCATTGATGCTGGTTGGGCCGTAGCCTTAGTGAATACCGGGGCTATTCAGGCTGATAATGGAGGAGGTTTGCATGAAGGAATCATCGGTCTGATGAACGGTGGCAAAGATCGTCAACCCGATGAGTGGGGCGTGTTAGCTGCCTGGAGTTGGGGCCTGAGTCGTGTTCTCGATCACTTTGAAAAAGATAATACGATTAATGCCAAACAAATTGGTGTTCAGGGACATTCGCGTTGGGGTAAGACCGCTCTACTCGCTGGCGCCCTGGACCCGCGTTGGGCCATTGTTTTTGCGAGCTGTTCTGGCTCTTTGGGGGCATCTCTGGAAAAGCGTAACGTGGGCGAAACGATTGACAACGTAGCCGGGCCAGGTGAATACCACTGGATGGCAGGTAACTTCCTGAAGTATGGCGGAAACTGGACTGCCATGCCAGTTGATGCCCACGAGTTAATGGCGCTCATTGCTCCTCGTCCACTGTTCATTACGGGTGGCACCAAAGATACCTGGGCCGACCCCAAAGGTGAGTTCCTGGCTTGCGTCGGGGCTAGTCCGGTTTATGAATTGCTGGGCAAAAAAGGCGTAGGGACCACCATAATGCCCGCACCCGATGTTGCGCTGATTGATGGCGAACTGGCTTTCCGGAATCACGAAGGAGGTCACGTCGATTCGCCCGACTGGCCTGTTTTTCTGGAGTTTGCTAAACGCGAATTTTCTAAAAAGTAGTAGCCTGGACGGCCACGTCCGGGTTTTATATTAATGTTTTTATCTCACCTGGACGTGGCCGTCCAGGCTACGTCAAGTAAAATGGGAATGTTACAAACCATGCGGTGGTTCGGTCCGAATGACCCGGTTTCACTGATGGATATTCGGCAGGCGGGGTGCACGGGCATTGTTACGGCGCTTCACCAGATTCCAGTGGGCGACCTCTGGACAATTGAGGCCATTAATGAGCGTAAGCAACTTGTTGAAGCAGCCAATCAACAGTATTCGACCTTGCATTGGGCGGTCGTTGAAAGTCTGCCTGTTCATGAAGACATTAAAAAGGGGAGACCATCGCGTGCTGGTTATATCGAGAATTACAGGCAGTCGATTCGGAATCTGGCAGCTTGTGGTATCAAAACCGTCTGCTACAATTTTATGCCGGTGCTTGATTGGTCGCGTACCAACCTAAATTACGAAATGCCCGATGGATCGCGGGCACTTCGATTTGTTTGGGAAGACTTTGCCGTTTTCGATTTATATATTCTCAAACGCCCCGGTGCCGAAGTTGATTACGAACCCGAAATCATCGAGTCGGCCCAACAGAAGTTCAGCCGCATGACAACTGAGCAAGTAACCGAGCTATCAAACATCGTGCTGTTGGGATTGCCCGGTTCCGAAGAAGCCTTTACGCTCGATACATTTCAAGGATTACTAAACGAATACGCGACCATTGGCGACGCTGAACTTCGCCAGAATCTGTATTATTTCATTCAACAGGTTGCTCCAGTGGCGCAGGAAGTGGGTGTTAACCTCTGTATCCACCCCGATGATCCGCCACGCCCATTGTTAGGGCTTCCCCGCGTTGTCAGCACTGAATCTGATTTAGCGCAGTTGATGGAGGCTAGTGATGTAACAGCCAACGGTATTACGTTCTGTACGGGTTCATTAGGTATTCGGCCCGATAATGATTTGCCTGGCATGATTCGTCGTTTCGGCGAACGAATTCATTTCATTCACCTACGAACAACCAAGCGAGAAGAGGACCCACGCAATTTTCACGAAGCGGATCATCTGGCGGGCGATGTTGATATGTATGCGGTTGTGAAAGAAATTGTGCTGGAACAGAAACGTCGTGAAAAATTGGGTGTGGGTGTAATCAACATTCCTATGCGTCCCGATCACGGCCACCAGATGCTCGACGATTTGCATAAGAAAACTTACCCCGGCTATTCGGCCGTTGGTCGCCTGCGCGGATTGGCAGAGTTACGGGGTTTAGAAATGGGGATTGAACGGAGTTTGTGAAACTGGCGCGGGTTTGAAACCGTGCTTACTAATATAGCCAGTATTCACTGGCGTTTAAAAGCTATTGATGCGTCAGCGAATGCTGACGACATAAAAAGACACGGGTTCAAACCCGGGCCAGAAATCGACAATCTGATAGAATGAAATACTTAGTACTTTGTCTGACACTCATCAGTACGTTTGCTCACGCTGACGATGGCTATCGCCTTTGGCTGAAATACGACCTGATTAAAGACGTAGCCAAACGGGAAGAATATGCTCGCTCGGTGCAGTTTATTGCCGTTAATGGCAGCAGTCCGATTTTGAAATCAGCTGCCGATGAGTTGCAAATAGGTTTGCGGGGATTATTGGGTAAATCTGTTCCTATTGTCGCTAGTGCTGGAAATAGAATAGGAGGGATTATTTTGACAATTGTTCCAGAGGCTACTACTCAGGCGCTAGCTAAGGAAGGCTACTTACTGACCAGTGGTAAACAACGTAATATTACCATTTCAGGTAAAACAGATTCTGGGGTGTTGTATGGCGTTTTTGCCTTACTTCGGCAACTACAAACGAGCCAGTCGATAGCCAGTCTTTCGCTAGTCAGCATCCCCAAAATCCGCTACCGGCTGCTTAATCATTGGGATAATACGAACGGTACGATCGAACGCGGGTATGCGGGCGAGTCGCTCTGGAAATGGTACGAACTGCCCGCAACAGTTGATCCGCGCTATCGCGATTATGCCCGTGCCAACGCGTCGATTGGTATTAACGGCACTGTGGTCAATAATGTAAACGCCAGCGCTCGATTTCTGACCGATGAGTACATTCAGAAAGTGGCTGCGTTGGCGAATGTCTTTCGGGATTACGGGATTCGGGTGTATTTGTCGGTTTATTTCCCCGCTCCAAAGGTTATTGGTGGCCTGAAAACAGCCGATCCGCTTGATCCCAATGTTCGGAAATGGTGGGCCGATAAGACCAAGGACATTTACAAACTCATCCCTGATTTCGGCGGATTTCTGGTTAAAGCTAACTCCGAGGGCGAACCGGGGCCGCAGGATTATGGGCGTACACATGCCGATGGGGCAAATATGCTGGCCGAAGCACTGGCCCCTTACGATGGTATTGTGATGTGGCGGGCCTTTGTTTACAAAGCTGATCCTAAAGCCGACCGATTCAAAGCGGCCTACGAAGAATTTACGCCTTTGGATGGTAAATTCGACAAGAAGGTGATTGTGCAGGTGAAGAACGGCCCGATTGATTTTCAGCCGCGTGAGCCGTTTTCGCCGTTGTTCGGGAACATGCCCAAAACGCCCCTGTCGATGGAATTTCAGATTACGCAGGAGTACACCGGTTTTGCAACGCATTGGGTCTATGAAGCTCCGATTTTTAAAGAATGTCTGGAATCGGATACATATGTAAAAGGGCAAGGGTCGACTGTCGCAAAAGTGGTTGATGGAAGTTTGCATGGTTATGGATTAACGGCCATTGCGGGCGTGGCCAACACCGGTTCCGATCGCAACTGGACCGGTAACCCAATGGCGCAAGCCAACTGGTATGCGTACGGGCGGCTGGCCTGGGATCATACCTTATCATCGGAAGGTATTGCCGATGAGTGGGTAAAGATGACCCTCACTCAGGAGCCGAAGGCCGTCAATACCATTAAGGATTTGATGCTAAAATCGCGAGAGATTTATGTCGACTACAACACACCTATTGGCTTATCACGCCCCTGGGCGGGTGTGCACTTTGCTCCTGAACCCTGGCAGGAAAAAAGTGCCCGACCCGACTGGACAGCCATTTATTATCACCGGGCTGATTCCATTGGTCTCGGCTTCGACCGGACTGCATCGGGTAGTAATGCCCTGGCACAATACCGGCCCGAAGTGCAGAAACAGTGGAATAACCCCGAAACTTGCCCACTGCCGTATTTGCTCTGGTTTCATCATGTGCCGTGGACTAAAAAACTAAGCTCTGGGCGAACGCTTTGGGATGAACTTTGTACCCGTTTTTACACTGGTGCCGATTCTGTCAAATGGATGCAACAGCAATGGGCGCAGGTCAAACCTGCCGTTGATCCGGAAATTTTTGCTGACATAACCGGTCGCCTGACCACCCAGCATACCGAAGCCATCTGGTGGCGCGATTCCTGGGTTCTGTACCTCCAGACGTACTCAAAACAACCCATTCCGTCTCCTTTTCAGAAACCCACCCGCACCTTGGAAGATGTGAAACAATTAACTGAAATTTATAAATTACGCTAGTGGAACAAGTACAAAATGCTGAGACGAATACCCAACAGTCATCCAATTATTCCGTTTTTTCGCTAGAAGGAAAACTGGCCCTGATCACCGGAGGTGGTAGTGGTATCGGTCTTGATATTGCCCGTTGTATGGTGAAGGCAGGCGGGCAAGTTGTTATAACGGGTCGGCGGGAGCAACCGTTGCAGGAAGCTGTTGCTACCTTGGGCGAACGGGCGCATTACGTGGTCAACGACGTGACGAATCGGGCCTCACTAGATGGCTTGGTAGAGCAAATCGAAGCGACCTATGGCCCGATCGATACGTTGGTAAACAATGCTGGGATTAATATGAAAAAGCCCGCGTTGGAGGTTTCCGACGAGGATTTTGATCGGATCGTGCATACCAATCTGAATTCGGTTTTTAGCCTGACTCGTGCCTGTGCCCAACGGATGATGGCGCGCCAACGAGGCTCTATCATCATGATTTCGTCCATGGCTGCCTACTACGGTATCGACCGGGTTGCTGCTTATGCAGCGTCTAAATCCGGGGTAGAAGGTATGGTGAAAGTGCTGGCGTCGGAGTTTTCTGGCAATGGCGTTCGGGTTAATGCTATTGCGCCTGGTTTTATTGAGACTGCGATGAGTAAAACGGCGATGGGTGGCGACCCCGACCGTTTCGCTCGTGCCATGCGCCGGACGCCTATGGGCAAATTTGGTCAGCCTGAAGACATTGGCTGGGCCGCTGTTTTCCTGGCTTCTGAAGCCGCCAAATACATCACGGGGGCTTCTTTGCCGGTTGATGGGGGCAATTCGATTGGGTTTTAAAATTTCCTTGTTGGTGGTAGTGGTGTCGGGTTGAAGAACTCGACACCAACGACAAATTAGCTCGCAGTTATGACTCAACGATTCATCTACTCCTCGCTCTTAGGCTCTGCGCTCCTCCTCGGTTCAGCCTTAAAACCAGAGGTCGCCGAACCGACTCTCAAATCCGCTTATAAAGATTATTTTCCAATTGGCGTTGCTGTTGGTCCACGTAACCTGACTGGCCCTGAAGCCGAGTTGATAATTCGGCAGTTCAATAGCCTGACGGCGGAGAACGCCATGAAAATGGGGCCGATTCATCCAGAAGAAAATACGTACAACTGGAAAGATGCGGATGCCATTGTCGATTTTGCGCAGAAACACGGCATGAAAGTTCGGGGACATAACCTTTGCTGGCATCAGCAAACGCCGAAATGGCTATTTACAGATGCGGAAGGTAAAACGGTATCGAAAGAGGTCTTGCTGAAACGGCTGAAAGACCACATTATCGAAGTGGTGACCCGTTACAAAGGCAAGATTTATCAGTGGGATGTGGTCAATGAAGCGATTGACGATAACGCGCAGAAGTTCCTTCGGGATTCCCCCTGGTCGCAGATATGCGGAGAAGAATTCATTGCGAAAGCCTTTGAATACGCCCACGAAGCCGATCCTAATGCGCAACTTGTGTATAATGACTACAATACCGAGCGCCCAAGCAAGCGCGATCGAATTTATCAACTGCTGAAGAAGTTAGTCGATGCAAAAGTGCCCATTAATGGCGTGGGTTTACAGGGGCACTGGTCGATCTATGAACCGGGCGAATTAGCGCTAGAGGCTGCAATTGACAAATTTTCGTCGCTGGGATTGAAGGTACAAATAACAGAACTGGATGTATCGGTATATCCGTCGGAGCAGGGCAAGCGTGAAAAACGACCCGATGAGTCGGATGCGTTTACGCCGGAGATGGCGCAGAAACAAGAGGAACAGTATCGGAATGTATTTCGGATTTTTCGCGAAAAGAAAAAAGCAATCACGGGCGTAACCTTCTGGAATGTATCAGACAAACGTTCCTGGCTGGATACCCATCCTGTAGCAGGTCGAAAGAACTACCCGCTATTGTTCGACACGAATCTGAAACCCAAGAAGGCGTATTATGAAGTTGTGAAATTTTGAGCCGTTTCGCGTTGATATTACGACAAGCTCTATTTTTGACAGGATTACCAGGATAAAACAGGATTTAAAAAGTGATATGGATATCCTGTTAATCCTGTCAAAAATTTACACTATGAAACGAACATCGACATTACGACTTTTAATGAGTGGGTTGCTACTCTTTACTCACTACAGTTGGGGGCAAACGAAACCGAAAAAAGCCCTGTTCGTGATTGTCGATGGGATTTCGGCGGATGTTATTGAAAAACAACCCACGCCAAATCTCAAAGCCATTGCCAAAGAAGGAGGTTACGTTCGTGCTTATGTGGGTGGTCAGAAAAACACGTATTCGCAAACGCCAACCATTTCGGCAGTAGGTTATAACAGTCTGCTCACGGGTACCTGGGTCAATAAACACAATGTCTGGGACAATAGCATTAAAGCGCCCAATTATCAGTATTGGACCATCTTTCGCTTTTTTGAAAGCCAGTATCCCTTCAAAAAAAGTGCCGTTTTCTCTACCTGGCTCGATAATCGAACCAAGTTAATCGGTGAAGATTTACCCCAAACGGGCCATCTTCGAATCGATTATTCATTCGATGGCCTGGAGCATGATACCCTGCTATATCGGCATGATAAAGAGTCGGAGTATATTCATCAGATTGATGAGAAAGTCGTCAACGAAGCCGCTCAGTATATTCAGAACGAAAGCCCCGATTTATCGTGGGTGTACCTTGAATATACCGATGACATGGGGCACAAGTATGGCGATAGTGAGCAGTTTTACAAAGCCGTTAACATTATGGATGACCAAATGGGGAGGCTCTGGAAGGCCATCCAATATCGTCAGAAAACCTATGGCGAAGACTGGCAACTGTTCGTCACCACCGATCACGGCCGAACGGTTGAAACGGGTAAAAACCACGGTGGGCAGTCGGATCGGGAGCGAGCCACCTGGATCGTGACCAACGCCAAAGACCTTAACAGTCAGTTTAAAAAGAACACACCCGGCATTGTCGATATTATGCCAACAATGGCGCGGCATCTGCAACTGACAATTCCGAAAGAACAGGCTTTTGAAGTAGATGGCATCCCACTAACGGGCAGACTGTCGATTGTGGAGCCAACTGTTAAAAAAGAAGGCAGCAAGATTGCGCTGAACTGGAAAGCTGTAGAGTCAGAAGGAACCGTAAAAGTCTGGGTTTCGACCACCAATCACTTCGAAGAAGGCAAGCGCGACGATTACAGGTTTCTTGGTGAGTTTCCCGTAAAAGCCGAAGCCGCTACGATCGATGTATCGACTTTCCCTAAAGGATTCTTTAAGATCGTACTGGAAGGACGGTATAATCACCTCTCGCGCTGGATTGTTGAGTAGAAGCTCTTCTGGAAAGTCATGTTGTGTGATTATTTTTTGTCATCTCGACGCAAGGAGAGATCTCAAGGTGGAGATTTTAAGCTCTCTCCTTGCGTCGAGATGACAAAAAATAAGGCCGATAAGATTCTAAATCCAAAATGACACACTCACCAAACGTCACTGTACGCGTGTCCAGGTTTTGGATTTTCCCAGGAAACTCAGCCCCATTACATAACCACGTAAATCAATGGCGTTTGGACCTTTGAGCGACACTTCGCAACTATAGGTCTTGCCATCTTCAGGGTTATAAATCTCCCCGTCGCCCCACTGGTTATTGCCTTTATAAGTCAGGTTCGTTAACAATACTAAGTGCATAAGCGGGCGATTTCGCAGTTTTTCGTCAGGATTTTCTTTATCGACTTTTGGTTTTCCGGTGCCCGGCTCATTAGGTTCCAGCATCCAGACTAGTTTGCCATAGTATTTATTACCCTGTTTATAAATCTGAACCTGATTTCTCTTTTTGGAACTGAGCCATTTGCCTAAAAGCGCATCGGGATCGTCGGCTTTGGAAGCGAAGGAAGCCAATGAAAAGCAAACAATCAGGAGCAATGTGGTTAAGCGTAACGGGTTCATACGTGAGTGATTTTAGTATACAGGACTTTGGCAAAAAAAACGGGCCACAGTTTAATGAAGCGGCAAGATTAATTATCTCTCGCCGTTGCGATGGCACGGCTTTTTGCCAAAGTCGTGTTATATAAACGTATGAAAAGAGGTTTTGTCGATTGGCACGTTAAATAATTCGTTTACATACGCCATATCTTCAAGATATGGCGTATGTAAAACTGCCCCAAAATCGACTAGAATTAATGCATTTCCTTGAGTGAAATCCAGTATAGTCCGGCGAAAATTATACTAAAAAACGCACCGAAGGACGTATTTAAGGCAACGACACCTCCCAGAATTATCGGTAGAACAAGCCCAACAACGACTCCTGCCACATAAATCCAGAAGCCTACTCGTTGAAGCCGAAACATAAGTACAGCCCCAATGAGTGTGAGTAACGAATAACCAAACTGTGCAATGGCCAGTGACTTCACCTGAACAGGATCGCTGGGCGTGGGTGCATCGCCCGCCGAGCGATCTTCATAGTACGTGTCGACCTTTTTTTCTTTCTTAGGCTCTTTGCTGGAACCTTCCACGTAGGTCGTTTCAGATACGGCATCGGTCTGAAAGAATGAAACGGCCGAGTCGACTAAACCCCAGGCACAACTGAGAAATGTGAGGATGCAAAGGAGAGTTAAATATTGAGAACGCATAAGTAGCGCGGGTGGAAACCCGCTTTATATTCATCAAGCGCGGGTTTCACCCGCGTTACAAAAACCTTATTTTCGCGGCTGAGTTTCTTTTCAACAACGAAATCCAAATCTGATGACTCTGCAAGAACTAACCGAGCAAACTCGGAACAAAGTTACACACGCCGACAGTATCAATGCTACAGTTAAGCTTGTAACTGATCAGGGAGTTGTTTATATCGACGCTACTCAATCGCCTGTTACGGTCTCAAATGACGATAAACCCGCCGATTGCGAACTGCAAATAACGATCGATAATCTCGTTAAAATGAGCAATGGTGACTTAAATCCAATGATGGCCGTCATGATGGGCAAGCTCAAAATCAAAGGTGATATGGGCATCGCCATGAAAATGGGTCAGATTATGGGCTAGATTAAAGAGCGAAAGAGTGAATGAGTGAAAGAGCGAAATGAAGCAGTAGTAGATCTGATTTTATGACTTACTGCACTATAAAAGCTTGACAAATCGCTCTTTCACTCTTTCACCTTTATGTCTAAACCCTCTCGTCGTAAATTTCTGGAAGGTAGTGCAGTAGCCGCTGCTAGCTTCTTTATTGTGCCGCGTCATGTGCTGGGTGGAAAGCTGGCGGATGGCTCGCGGATTATTCCCCCGTCTGATAAGCTCAATATTGCCGCTGTAGGCTGTGGCGGTAAGGCCGATGTGAATATCCGGTTGGCCTACAATAATGGGTCCGATAACTTCGTAGCCTTGTGCGATGTCGATGATCGACAGGCGAAAAAATTCCGCGCTAAGTTTCCCAACGCTCCCTATTTTCAGGATTACCGCGAAATGTTCGATAAGGCGGGGAAGACCTTCGACGCCGTAATTGTCAGTACGCCCGACCATATGCACGCACCCATAGCAATGGCGGCTATGAAAATGGGCAAGCATGTGTACGTTGAAAAGCCGCTGACGCACGACATTTACGAGGCTCGGATGCTGACCGAAGCTGCCCAAAAATATAAAGTCGTGACTCAAATGGGCAATCAGGGGAGTTCGGGCGATGCTACACGCATCATCGAAACCGCTATCCAGAACAAAATGATTGGGCATGTGCATACGGTGTATTGCTGGACCAATCGACCCGTATGGCCGCAGGGCGTTAAGTCGCCGAGAGAGAAAGGCGAATCGCAGCCCATTCCGGCCGAAGTGAACTGGCCACTTTGGCTAGGTACCGCTCCAGCCCGTGATTATCACGAGGCCTACATGCCTACGCGTTGGCGCGGTTACTGGGATTTCGGAACAGGTGCGCTTGGCGATATGGGCTGCCACTTTATGGACGTTCCCTTCCGCGCGCTGAAACTCAAATACCCAACGTCTGTTGAGTGTAGTGTCGGTTCGGTTTATTCCGATTTTTTCAAAGAAGCATTTTATGACGATAGTTGCCCGCCCTCTTCAGCCATTCACCTAACGTTTCCATCGGAAGACAAGAAAGTGAAAGAGATTAAATTTTCGTGGTTCGATGGGGGTATTCGCCCGCAACTGCCTGAAGGCATAGACTATAACGATGTGTTCCGGGAAATTGACGGAGGCATGCTGTTTATTGGCACCAAAGGAATGCTGACGGGCGGGCTCTTTGGAAATGATCCTAAGTTATTGCCTGCCGACAAGTTTAGCGGTAAAGAATTGCCAAAGCCTGAAAAGCCATTGGTAGAGGGTAAAACAGAAGGCCATCAGCAACAGTGGGTAAAGGCCTGCAAACAGGGATTTGGGGCATACACATCCTCGTCATTCGATCAGTCAGGACCACTGACCGAAACCGTGCTGATGGGCAATCTGGCTACGCGCTCCTATCTGGCTCGCGAAGGAGGGAAATTCACGGGTCGTAAAAAACTGTTCTGGGACGGCGACAACATGAAAATCACCAATTTCGACTACGCCAATCAGTTTGTTCGGCGTCAATATAATGGTGGGTATACATTGTAAAGAGTGAACGAATGAATGAGTGAAAGAGTGGCTAGCGCGTGACTTTCACCGCACAGTCACTCTTTCACTCATTCATTCGTTCACTCTTTAAATAAATTCATACATTAGTGGTACCTCGGATCACTGATGAGACGCTTTCGCCAATTTGTATTTTCATTTCTGACCTGTTGTTTACTGGCTTTCCGACTAACGGCACAGCCATTGAGCAATCAGCCTGTCATTGCGCTACCTGAGCACGATGAGCGGGCGTCATTGAGTGGACGACTGGCTTATTTACACGATTCTTCACATACCCAGACCATCGCCGATGTTATCAAGCTGGCTGCTGGACCTGCTTTCCAGCCAATAACGTCGCCAGTTCCTAACTTCGGTATTATTACGGGTACAAAGTTGGCTGAACCAATCTGGATCAGATTTCGGCCCCAGAATCAATCGCATGAGGAGCAGAAATGGCTTACTGAAATCGATTTCTGGTGTTTCGATGAGCTTCAGCTTTTTGTGGTTGACGCCAATAATCAGGTGTTATCGACCTCACCGATAATGGGCTGGAAAGTACGGGCCGATCAACGAATCCGCTCTCACCGTCATTTCTGGTTTCCGTTTACCGTTCCTGCCCAGCAAAACGTAACCGTTTATTTGCGCGTTCTGAAACATCGGGGTACGCAAATTGTTCCCATCGAACTCGTTCGGGAATCGGCCTATAACTCATTTGTACAGCGTAGTTATTTATATTGGGGAGGAGTGCTGTTTACGCTGACGTTTGTGGCGTTTATGAGCCTGATTTTTTTTCTGACGACATTCGACCAAATTTATTCGAAGTATATTTTTTGTCTGTTGGGCCTCGTTGGATTTTTCTTTATCAACGACGGATTCATGAATCAGTTTGCGTTCGATGCGCAATTCTGGATGCCCAGGCAGAATGTTTACTTTTTGTTCCCGCTAATTCTGTTTTATTCCCAGCTGACCTTTGTTCGTACATTCCTGAGCCTTCGTAACACGCCATCACATCGTTGGCACATAATCGGGACGTGGGTTCTATTTGGGGGTGTCGCTTGCCTGATTGTCTTAACGGCGGAATGGTTTATTCCGCTGACGCCCACCCTGGAATTGATCATGATCCGGGCGTTTTCGGCACTTTACTGGCTCCCACTGCCCATTATTATCGCCTACATCGTCGTTAGCATCGTTCGAGGATATCATGTCGGCGAAGCCTGGTTGTATTCATTGGCTGTGTTGCCGTTTTATACGCTAAACCTCGCGCAGGTTTTTTCCAATTTTGGTGTATTGCCCACCTACGAGCCCGTTGCCAATTTTGCCTATTATGCACCAGCCGCTTTGTTTGAAGTGCTCATGTTAACGGTTGCCCTGGCTTATCGTTATAAAATGGACCGCGATCAAACCGAGCGCCTTGTCAAAGAAAGTATCGTTCAGCAGCAGCGGGCGTATCAGTCTGAAGTGCAGACGCTGGCCTTGAAAAATAGCTTGCTCGTCGAAAAAGAGCGCATTGCCCGTGATCTTCATGATAATGTGGGCGCGCATCTGGCGTTTATTGTAACAAACCTGACTCAGATTAGCGATCAGGCGGAGAAACAGTCGGTTAAAGATGGCAAGCAATGGGCGAGTCGACTACGGAACATTGTGATGCACACCCGTGAAGCTGTCAAACTCCTGCGCGAAACCATCTGGGCAATCCATCAGGAAAGTTTTACGGTCGAAGAGTTTGGCGAGCGACTTGATCAATATATCAATCGCTACTTTCATCAGGACGACGGCCTGAATGTTGATGTAGTGGTAACGGGTTCGCAAACGCAACGACTCTCCTCCACGCAGGTGCTGAATCTATTTCGAATTGTGCAGGAAGCATTGACCAATGTTGTCAAACATGCCCAGGCATCTACAGCTACGGTTCAGTTGCAGGTTAGCCCCAGTGGCCATATCAATCTACAGATTCATGACGATGGTCAGGGTTTTACGTGGGCTAATGGAACGGTTTCCAGCCACCATTATGGACTGCAAAATATGCAAACCCGCGCACAGGAACTAGGGGGTACATTCCGGGTTTTTGTGGATAATGGAACAACGGTCGAGGTCGAAATATGACGCCTGCATCATTTGCCTGCTGGCATTTCTTTAACCAGCACAAAATCCAGATAAGCCAGGTTTGAGCCTTTGTTATAGTGTAAGGTTAGCAGGTTAGGCCCGGCAACGGGGAAAGTAATCTCGCCTACTGTTGCCTGTGTCCAACGATGATAGTCGCCTGTGTTTTCAGGCATAACCAGATCAACCGCTTTTTGATTATTTAGCCATAACGACGATTTATTGTCTTGAAAACCGTAGACGGTGATGATTCGGTACTGGCCTGGCACTTGTACGTTAACGGTATAATTCGTCCATTCGCCATCTTCCTGCCAGCCAATGTACAACTGGTTCACTTTAGGGTCGACTTTGTTGGGGTGATTGAAATCGGCGAAGTCTTTCGTGAACGAAATATCGACACCTTCGTTTTCTCTAAAATGCACCAGGTATTCCGGAACACCTGGCCGTTGATGATCGGGTTTACGATTTAGCTCGCCACTGCCCTTATTGATCGGGTCTGTGTCATGATAAGCAACACCTTCGCCCCCCAGATCATAATATGCTAACTCAACCCGACCAGGGATTAACTGAGCACCCTTGGTATAGTCGGCATCTCGAAATGGCTTTCCTTTATATGATTTCGGGATTTGAGCTATAATCGATGACGTCGCGAGGAGCAATAGGATTGCTGTGTATAGGACTGCCCCATAGCGGCTCGTGGTATTGAACTGGCGTAAAGGCGGTAACTGGTCGTATTTCATGTGTAACAGAGATCAGTCTGGAGAAAAGGGCTAGTTTTTGCTGAGTGGCTTTACCGATACCTCCTTGAAGAAAACAACATCGTGCTCGCCGTGATTCTGTAAGCCTATATAGCCTTCATTGGGACGAAGACCACGGTAAGGCTCAAAATCGAATTTGCGCGCCGGAACAGGGTCGCCTTCTTTATAATCGGTCACTTTTACCCCGTTGACCGAGATGATAGTGCGCGGCCCGTCGAGCGTAATATCCATTGTATTCCATTCAGGACCAGGTTTTCCGGGTTTGGCGAGTGGTTTGTTTAATGAATAGAGCGTTCCTGTTATGTGGGTGTCATCTTCCTTAGAGGTTTCGGGGTGGTTGTCAATTTGCACTTCATAACCATAGTGAACGGGCATCCATTCTTCGCGAGGTTCGAGGGGTATTCGTATATAAACGCCCGAATTGCTATTCGTTTTCTGCATTTTGTAAACCACCCGAATGGTGCAGTTGCCGAATTTTTCTTTTGTCCAGTATAACAAACCCATACCACCATGCCCGCGAATGAGGCCATTTTCGACAGACATACTGCCTTTACCTACATGTTTCCAACCGGTTAAATTGATACCGTTAAAAAGCTGCCGCCAGCCGTTGGCTGTAGCGGGTTGGGCTTGCTGGCTAATTCCGGGTAATTCGCTACGAGTGGGTAGCGTAGCGGCCAGACCATAGCAAGCAGCTAAGAGTAGATTACTAATAATTAGCCACTGGTTGGCGATGCGGGTTTTCGTAGTCATAGGTAATAAGGGCTTTCTAATTTGTTGCTATCTACCAATGCCGGTTGATAAAAACAAAACCGGAAGCGGGCTCGTGGGTATAATCTACTCACATACAGACCTTACGTAGAGCTAACACCTTGAATGATAGCAACAAAAAGGCCATGCTTCAAGGTGAGCATGGCCTTCACGTTTTCTTAACCTAAACTCCATTGCAATGCTGCTATCCTATGAATTAGTACTGGCTGAGTGCATTAATGGAAACACAATGGTGTTAAGTCAACTACTATACCAAAAAGATAAGTAGTTGATATATAGGTAGATGTCGTTATTTGGTCGAAGCTGAAGTGTACGATTGTGGACACGGAACGTCCATTTTAGTACATGTGGAAGTACTTGGCTTTCTGAACTTATTTTTGCCTGACTTCCTGAAGCAATAAGTAGACTTCGGGCGGCCTTGCTGGACGGCCAGATGAGGCATATGTTTATGCCTGATTTGTTGTCAATTATACCATTTAATAAATCTATAGTGACTGATAAGTGAATTGCAGTCTAAACTAGAGAAGCATTCCTCATAATTAACTGTCATGCACACACGTAGTAGGCACTCAACTCTGTTAAACTACATTATCTATACACTGCTGGCTATGGCTATTATTACATTAGGTGTAATTGCCGCAATATAAGCCGCAGATTTTGATTAGATTACTTAGTAATTGATTGATTATGAGTATCTAATTATAATAAATTCAAGCGGCTCATTAGCTCAGACTTATTGGCGCGGCTTATAGGAATCACTTTCGACGCTACAACCAGGTTACTTTCTTCAATATCTACAATTTTATCCAGGTTGATGATGTAGGACCGATGGACGCGTAGAAATTGGGTGCCTAGTTTTTCTTCCAGCGATTTCATAGTCGTATAAACCACAAATGGCTGGCTATTGGTCTGGATTTTCACGTAGTCTCCTGTATTTTCAATGTACATGATGGAGTCGTAAGGTACGCGAACGTAGCGGCCATCACTCTTTACGTAGATGGCTTTCTTGTCGCCCATCTGGATTTGCTCCTGTTTTTTCTGGGCGGCCAGGGCCTTTTCAACGGCTAGTTTGAAGCGAAGCTGGGCGATGGGTTTTTTTAAATAATCGGTAACCTGATACTGAAAGGCATCAAATGCATAATCGGTTTTGCTCGTTGTCAGGATAACTTGCGGCATAGTGGGAAGCCGATCCAGTAAGTCAAAACCAGACAATTCTGGCATTTCGACATCCAGCCAGAGCAGATCGATTTCCTGATCGGCTAATACAGTCAATGCCTGAGTTGCGTTTTCACAAATAGCTATTATCTGCAATGACTCATGTTGCTCACAGAGTCGTTGCAATGCTTTACGAGCCATTGTTTCATCATCAACAATTATACATTTAAGAATCATACCTTATTAGTTGTCAGAAGGCGCTCCCACTCGATCTGTACCAGCGATTTTTTACTGAGTAGACTGTTATAGAACAAGCGCCAATAATTCCGAACCTGCTCGGGCTCGACTTTTGTAATGATTAATCTCTCCAACTGAGCCAGTGCGGTTTCCAGATCCGATAGACCAACCATACCCAGTGTAGGTCTTAATTTATGGGCCAGTTGGCGTCCTTCTTCCCAGCGTTGCTGCTGCATTAACTCATTAAATTCATTGAATTCGGGCAATATATCGTCTAAAAACGTCTCGAACATGCTGGTGGCATAATCTGCATCATCGCCATACAATTCGCTTAGTCGAGCTGTATCCAGCGTACTCGTAATCTGTATTGCTACATCATTCTGATCCATATGATTTAGCCTAATACTTGTAGTAATGATCATAAGTCTGCAATAAATTCATTTCCTACATTATAAGTATAATATTAGATACTAATGTAAATAATTATTGAGGTTGGGATGTGTTTTTAATGAGAATATATTATAAAAAATAGTGACTACTGGTTTTATTCCTGACAATCCGCTGCCACTGCGGGCAGTGGAAAAATCTCAGTTGAGGTATATTGATCGAGCGAAAAGAAACCAATAATTACCCAAAAACCGCCGATTTGTGCTATTCATCGAATACTAGTCACTAATCGATTACATAACTAGCAATTTTATTCCACTAAACTACATGTCTACAACTACAAAACGCATTTATGTCCACTGCATTAACCGACGAAGCGCTGATCCGGCAATACATGCCAGAGCATCCTAATCAATGTTTCGAAACCCTGTATAATCGGTACGCCAATAAAGTATATCGTCAGTGTTTATCTATTACTAAAGACACCGACAATGCCCATGACTTTACGCACGACATCTTTATCAAGATGTTCAGTAAATTAGATACTTTTCATGAACGGTCAACTTTCTCTACCTGGCTGTACTCAATTACATTCAATTACTGTGCCGGACAACTTCGTTTAGCCAAACGACTTCCCCTCTCGTCACTTGAAGAGACGGATGGCCCGGATACGGCAGTCGATAATCAGGAGACTCAAAATCAGGAACATTCGCTTCAAGTGCTTCAGCAGGCTATGACCAGTCTGTCAACCAATGAGCAGACGCTCCTAAAACTTAAGTATGAGCAAGGCATGCGGATTGAAGAAATTGCTGAGTTATACAATCTGAAGATCAGTACCGTTAAAATGAGAATTAAGCGAAGCCGCGAAAAGGTTTACCGATTGTGTGCGTACCAATAATTGCTGAGTAATTGGTTTGATTTCGGTGATCCATTGACAAGTAGTGAACTCAAGTATAGACAAGAACCACTGATAACAAGTACCATTTTTTATCAGAAACCCCTGTATTTCCAACCTAATGGATGTTTTCTGGTTAATACGAGAAACATAACGCTCTTTTTCTATGGCAAAACGTAAATTGGCTGCTAAGCCTACCAACGATGAGCCAATGGCTCATTTCAATGATGTATTTGCGCTAGATAATGTTATCCAACTGCGGGTAGCCGTTGACCAGGCAGTATACGGAGAGACGCCGGCAGATTTGTCTGACGATGTAAAGAGGGCTCAGGTTGTTGAAGGATTAACCACCCTTGGCCAGATGGGTCTTTTAACGGAGACTGATATTGAAGAGGCCAAGAAGAGCTACTTATAAGCTGATTAAGGCAAGGAGTATATCCTGTTTTTGGTACGGACTTTGCTTGCAATGGAGTATTTCCATGTTCCATTGCTGTTATGAAAATACGTATCATTGTTACCACTGATATTACGAAAACTGACCTGACCAATATAGGGGCCTGGGCGCTTTTACTGCTGCTTACAGGTCTGTTCTGGTATGGCATTGGTCAGCTTTGCTTCAAAGCCTTGTGGCTGTAGTTAACCTTGACAGCCTATAATCTTACCTGATATAAGCAGTATCCCATACTGTACTTTTGAGCAATAGACGCCTGGCTAGTAAGCATGTACACTGCTTTGCGCTATTGGGTGAATACCGCAATTCGCCAATTAATCATCTACCTGAGCCCAAAAAAACACTACATAAAACCAATTTCGTCAGCCTATACTGTATTACGGTTTGGTAGACGGATTGGAAAGTAGACTACTTTTTGGGGTAACAAACCGTTTTAATTGTATAATCGTAGGTTTTTATTGTAAGTTTTATTAATGTATTTGCGTATTCGGTAACTAATGTTTTACTTCAAATCGAAATAAATACTGCTACCGTACTACTACTAATAACTTACTATCCTAGAAATTATCTTAGTAAACCAAGTCCCTGCTAGTAATTGCTAGTGGGGACTTTTTTACGTTACGGCTGGTTATCAGCTGATTACAAAACCGACAGTCTAACTGTATAGTCAAAATTGAAGCGATACATAAGTGCTGCCTGTTGGGCTGTCTGGGTGAATACTGTGGGGTACTTCTGAATCAATAAAAATAATATCCCCAGCCTGGACTTCTTTTTCCCGTCCTGCAATATGCATTTGAACGGGATTCTCAAGAATAAGTATGACTTCAGCGGCTCGGTGCTGATGAACTGGTGGATGTTCTAAGCCAGGCTTGAGGGTCATCAACTGCATCGCCATGCGACTACTCATGATCGTAGGATAGGGGACCAGCTGCTGTTGACTGCCCTCACTGGTAGGAGTGGCGTCAATTCCCTGCCAGTCGACCCAGAAGGAGCCGCCCGCCAGCCGATACAAATCCAGGTCCGGAACTTCGTTGGAGGTGTACCTGAGTTGGTAATAAGTAAGCGGTTGGGCCGTTTTATTTTCCACTCGGTACTCATCACCAGGCATAACGATAGCCAGGCTGCCGGGATTTAGTGCCTTGTGTTTATCGCCCAACGATAGAGTAAGTTCACCCGATTTGACGAGCAACAGTACTTCTTCATCGAGCTGTTGGATCGGTTGTGCAGGCTGGTTGGGGCCTATTGTTATGGATTGAATGAGGAAGTGGGAGTAATCTCGGGTGGTTCCTTCGAATAAGATTTTCTCCTGATAATCAGTTGGTAAAAGCGTATACGAATAGACGTTTGATACGCTAGCCTGCGGGAATGCTGGAAAGTAGGCTAAAACACTGACCCAGAAAATCAGAAAGAATCTCATTGACAAGGGAACTACTGAAATTATCACCCGAAGGTACTACTCCTCTTCGTGTTTCTTCAGTAGTTGCACCACCTTTCCATTCTCAACAAGCTTGGTTTTCAAAATGGCCTGCTTCGGAATAGAAAATAGCAACATTGGCTGACTTGTAAACGATTGTGGATTGTGCGTTAGCGTTGTATCTGCCATACGAATGTACCGAATGGTTAGAACCGAATCCTGCACAAATACTTTACTGACAGACAATTTTGGTGGCTTGTTCGTTGGCGAAAGGGCGATGCCTATTACCATTTCTTTCGCGAAATTCACTACATCGGGGCGCTTACTGGTAGCGGCAGGTTTGAAAACCTCATCAAACGTTTCGGCCTGTTCAAATACAAACAAGGTGGGTTTTCCTTTATTGATAGGAGCGTCGTTACTCAGGAAATAGCCAGTAAGCAGTCGGTAAGTGAGATTTACCTGAGCGAGCGTAACTAAGCTAAAAATCAGACTGATAAAAAGAAAAATAGATAGGCGAAGAGGACGCTTAATTGATGGAAAAAGAGGCATGATAAGATACAAGCTTTACGGAAATCCTATTTCCTATTAACGCTCGATCGCTGTATCCGGTACATATATGAACAAAAAAAGATAAGTACTTTTTTCTGAGAAGACCTCATAACCAAAGGAAACCCAGGAAATGCCTTGGTCGGTGAGCAAACGGTGTAGGTGTAAATTGCTTCTTCCGAGGTCTATATCGATAATAAACTGAGCCAACCCGAAGTGTTGTGGATCGGGATAAGCGGCTGGGAATGAGGTCGTCTTCTAAGGTGTGCAAACTTCCGTGGGTCTGGCTGGCAATCGTGTAATAATCTGGTTGAAAAGCTAGTGTTGTATCGCTGCCTGTTGTTCCGCAAAGCACTACATGAACAGGTTTTCGAACGTTAGCCAATAAGGTCATGTCTTTAACGGCGCTCATGTTATCGGCAATCAGAATCAGGTGCTTTGCTTCGGGAAATGCCTGTTGGGCCTTTAAGAGCGCTTCTATATCGTTTTCCGCATCGTCTTTGTTTTGAATTGTATTTCGGGCAGTTTCTACCAAAACGGGTAACCCTTTCGTGGGGTTGAGTTCATGCGTAATGAACATACGGCCCGCTGGTCCACCCGGTCGGGTTTGCTGGCCCAGACTATCGCAGTCTGTAAAGAATACCAGCCCCTTTATGGCCGGATTTCGGGCATTTTTCTTAAACCAGGCGAATAGCTGAGTCGTGTAGGGGTACATGCTGGTTGTAAGATCGCAGACAACTACGGCCTCAGGCCATGCGTGTAGATTACGAGCCAATGCCTGATACGATGTTGAATCCGAGCCAAAATCGCCCGTTAGCATTTGTTGTTTTATCGTTGTCTCTTCCGGGCTGAACGCAACAGGTTGGCTATAGCGAATCTTGTCAGTTAAGTTAGTCGGCTGGCTTTTTAAGGCTGAACGGCTCAGAGGCAAATCGGGTAGGTGAACCGCTCCCGATTCGGTGCTCTGGATGGCTTTGGCCGGATTACTCTTCGATACGGTTAGTACTAGTTTGTGTTGAGCTAAATCATTTGGTAAAGAGCTGGCTGCAAACGGTATTGTCGTCGCTTGAGCATCCTCACGTTTCGTTGTTTTGTTCGTGCTTGTTGCCTTGTTTGCATCGGCGATTTTATCTGTTGGTTGCCGAAGAATAAACCAGCTAAGAAATCCCAATAGCAACAAACTCCCGCTTCCCCACACGCTCCAACGCATCCATCGCCGACGACGTAACGTGCGCTGTAACGCTACCCAATCGGTTGGATTGTAGTCGGGACGATAGGCATCCATTGACTGACGTACCCAGTCATGGAGCGGTTTATCGGTTTGTTCGCTCATGGGTAGTGGGAAGTTGGTTAATCAATGCCTGACGTAATAATCGGTTTGCTTCGGATAGGTGTGCCCTTGATGTGCTTTCAGCAATGTTGAGTTGGTCAGCAATTTCACGGTGCGAATAGCCTTCAAGAACGTATAAACTGAAGACCATACGGTATGGAGTTGGTAATTGATGCAATACAATTAGAATGTGTTCGACCGAAAGCTGCGAAAAAATAGCTTCTTCATTTAGATAAGGTTCTTCAAGGCTGTAGTCAACCGAATCGGTTGAGACTTCCAAAACCCGTTTCCGGTTTCGGCGGTAATAATCAATAGCCGTATTGACCATAATGCGCCGTAACCACGGTACAACAACGGCTTCATTTTTAAGTTCATCGATATGCCGAAATGCCTTCAGAAAACCATCGTTCAGCATTTCACGAGCGTCTTCCCGATCGCTGGCATAGGCCAGACAGACCGATAGGGCATAGCTGTAGAAGCGTTCATAAAACGCTTGCCTGGCAGCCTCCCGACCTCGTCGGCAGCCTTTGAGAATATCAGCTAATGGACGTTCTGTCAAGTCGAAAGAACCGTTGAGTATGAATTACTGGCAACCCAAATACGTATAGGTTTCGATAGTCGTTTCGTTCTGATCGCTGGCCGATGGATAGTTAACGACTTTGGTGACGTTTGTTGCATAGCCTTGTGCATTGGTTTGTACGGTCGATGTGCTTTGGGAATAGGGCTGCATGGTCTTGCTAACCGAATTCCAGAACGAGGTGTTTTGAGTAGCGGTTACGCCAGCTTGCCCTGAAAATATAGTGTCCGGGTCGGGAGCTGGAAACCCTTTGAAAAGCGGTAGCGACGATGACGCTGATTTGGCGTCGGTCCAGGTCTGGGTATCCGTTTGATTCAATTGCCCATCAATTACCTGATCCCGTTTAATAACCCGGTTTTTGCCATCGAACGATGTGCTTATAATCAGTTCATTGGTGCCAGAAAAGACCATTTTTGTAACGAGCCCATCTTGAATAGTGTACGGGTGATGGTCGCCCGAACTTGTTTTCTCGATGTAGTCAACAAGCTGATTTTTCTGGTATACGATAATTTGCTGATACCCATTTCCACCAGTAGGTTCGTTAATTATCCGCGTCAAATCACCATCCGAATCATACTCATACCGCATCGTTGAGCTGCTGTTTGACCCCGTATACGAGCCTTTGTACGTTTGTGCTACGCTAACGAGTCGGCCAGCGGTGTACGAGTAGCTTTTAACAATAGATACTAATTCGGTGGTTGACTGGTTATTTACCCCAATGCTTTTCGTTTGTCGTTCAGAATTCATGGCCGTCAAATAGCCATCCGCATTGTAGGTATACGTTTCGGTCGTGGTTCCATTCTGCGTCCCAATTGTTCCGGTCGTCGGTTTCCGGTCGATCGTTGAAACCACTTTGGCGAGATTCCCCGATTGGTCGTACGTATAGGTATTCTGCATCACTGTAGTGTAAAACTTGGACGATGCATTCGATGTGTATTGTTCGATTCGGCAACTGCTTTGCGGATTGGCGTCGCTTGAACTGTGGTTGCAGCCAGCACTTAACCAGCCGATAAATACGCTGGCCAGAAGCGTATACGAAACGTGAAGAGTCGTTTTCATAAGGGTTTAACGTTGTCTGTCCAAGAGAGATAGGGTCAGTAGCTGACCTGTAAAGGCATAGACGAACAACTCGTAGAAAACGCTGGCAGAAAATTTATTTTTTTATTGGATTGGGAAGGTAGACACATCCTTTCGTGGTGTCGGTTATAAGTAACCGACACCACGAAAGGATGTTGAAGAAAAACTAATTCTGAGAGGCTGTTGGCGTAAGCGGGTTATGGATATTCATACCGGCTACGTTGAAACAGGAGTTTTGATTATCGCTTTTACACTCAAACAAATCGAAGGATTCCACGCCCTTATCCAGCCGCTCGAAGTACAAGACAAACGGGACTTTTTCGTCGTTCCTAATCTCGCGGGAGTCGGGCGTCATGGGTATGCCTTCTGTTTTGAGGAGGGCATACGTCTTTTTCCCGTCGGCCGAAGCAAGCACTGCTTTGGGGTTGAACGAAATACTACTGGTTCCGAAGTAATTATTGTCGCGGGCGGTTCGGTCTTTGCCGAATGTCAGATATAAAACGGTGTAGCTGGCCGTCAACTTTATATCCGTCACCCGAATATCGGGGTCCTGCGAGTGCCCAAGACCACCCTGTGGGTCCGGATATAGCCGAGACTGCACAACCGCCATAGGCTGATTGGGCTGATAATATTCGGCACCGTCGGCAGGAGCATTAATTGCCGATGGTCGATTCGAAATGCAACCAGAAACGAGCAGAACGAGGGCGTAGAATGCTTTCATACAGGTAAATTACTGGCTTTCGACTGAATAACCAAGAACTCACTGCATCTGTTTTTCAACGGTTTCCATTGATAAGGCGTCCCAGATTCGATCATATACATCAATGGCCGACAAGGACTTGCCTACGTTTTTGCTACTAACAAATACCGGATGATATTCGGGTGGAGTATCCATTCGCCCGTGCGATCCTTTAACGAGTGTAGCATCCAGCGAAATTACATTCATCAGATACCGGAAGCCCAGCAATTTACGGCCAAGCTTATACCCCGCTTTGAGTTTGATAAACGGATTCGTTTGATCCATAAACATCTCAACCGGATCGTAACCTGGCTTTTGGTGGATGGCCACCAGCCGGGCATAATCTGGGGCACGAGCATCGTCGAGCCAGTAATAGTACGTAAACCAGCTTTCGGCATCGGCAACGGCAACCAGATCGCCCGAACGTTCGTGATCGATGTGGTATTTCTTCTGTTGCTCTTTATCCAGAACCAGTTCAATACCCGGCGTTTTTTCCAGTAATGTCCGTACTTTATCAAAAACCGACGGGTCGTTGATGTACACGTGAGCAATCTGGTGATCCGGGGTGGCAAAGGCAGGAGACGCTCCCGCATCGAACATTTCCAGACCGCGCTCTTCACGATAGCGAATCATACCCGCTTCGCGCAGAATTCGATTGATGTGAATGGGCTTGCTGACGTTCGTAATGCCGTATTCCGAAAGTACAATTACTTCGGCGCCTTGTTGCTCATAATATTGAATCAGATCGCGACAAACGTCGTCGATTTCGCGGAGGTCGTTTGCAATTTTTGAGAAATCCTGCCCGAACTTTTGCAGACAATAGTCCAGATGAGGCAGGTAGATAAGCGTGAGCGTTGGATTATGCCATTTATCGACCAGCATCGACGCATCGGCAATCCAGCGCGAGGATTTGATGGTTGTTGCAGGCCCCCAGAACTGGAACAAGGGGAACGTGCCCAGTTCTTTCTGAAGTCTGTCGCGGAGGTCGCCGGGATGGGTGTAGCAATCGGGGATTTTCAGACCATCCGACGGGTACTGTGGGCGAGGAGTTGCCGAAAAATCGGCGGTAGAGTACATATTGTACCACCAGAACATCTTGGAAATCGTGAAATTGGGGTCGATCTTTTTGGCGCGTTCCCAGATTTTCTCACCCGCTACCAGCTTGTTCGACTGTTTCCAGAATTTCACTTCCGAATCGGTGCGATCGTACCAGCCGTTGCCAACAATACCCGTTTCACTCGGCCATTTGCCCGTTACGTATGTAGACTGTACCGATGTGGTTAGCGCCGGTAGCATAGGATCAATGGTCGCCTGGTGTTTCTTAGCGAACCACTGTTTCAGAAAAGGCGTGTGTTCGCCAATCAGCGAATACGACAGACCAACAACATCGAGTACTACAGTCTTTTTCATAATGATAAATGATGAATGATGAATACCGCAAGGACATTCATCATTCATCCGCACGGGCGGCCCCGATTGATTTATACACCCATTTCATTTCCCGATCAATTGAGTCAACTAGACCAAGCTTTAAATCAGCTGGTAAAACGTCCCAGGTGTAGGTTTCTACTTCCATCTGGTTCGTGAATTTATTGGTGGCCTGCAAGTTAAGAACAGCCTGAATATCGTCCTGCGTCGATTTCAACACCCCATATTCCGAAATGAATATCGGTACGTGGAAATGGGCGCGCCATTCTACATGATTGTCATCAAAAGCAGCCAGCGCTTCGGGCAAATCAGCAAAACGTAACAACTCGCCCGACCGCGTACGCGCCACTACCTGATGCAGATAAGTTGGTTCATTGAATTGCGCAAAGGCTTGTTTTACCGTTTCGCGTCCTTCGGCATCGTCTGGGAATTCAGCTTTCAGGGCGGCACTGATCTGGACTTTGCCAACGCGCAAACCGTATTCCTTCAACTTGGCCAACACTTCGGCTGGTTTTTCATACCCAACAGCCACATGGCAAACATCGAAGCATAAGCGAACATGTTCGCAAATCGCGGTTTCGGCCTGTTCATCGGTTAGCCCAAACTGTTCGCTGATTTGATCGATGCCCATAGGCAACAGGTAATCGGTAAACCAGGTGATGAACTCGTCAGTTGTTTCGATTAAGCCGTCGGGTTCGGGTTCCAGATCAAGGTGCATCAACCGATCTGTTTGCTGGCGTAAGCGCATCAGATCGGCCACTACTTCAAGTATATTCTGGGTTGTTTGCGAAAAAATATAGTCGCGGGCAGCAGGCTGGTCCCACTCGAACCAATAGCGATACGAAAGGGGCGAGGTCGAAATGCCGCCCTGAATGGCATTGCCCAGCTCATCGACAGGGAGCAGAACCGATAAAATCCGAAATAACCGTTTGGTGTACTCAACCCGTGCTTCGGTTGTCCAGTCGGGGGCATGCACCTGATCTTTAACGATCGTATTGTGAAACCCACCGAACGGGAAACCGTTCATGGTAAACACATAACACTCGTTATTCGCCAGCCAGTGCTGAAAGGCAATTAAATTTTCGGGCAGTTCCAGTTCTTCACTGGCTATGTTAGACAAGCGTAGGCCAATTCCAAAAGGGGCGTCTGGCGACAACCGTTGCTTTAATTCTGGAATGGCTTTCTGTAAAGATGCGAAATGATCGGCCCACGTTTCGCCTGCATGGATGTTGGTACAATAGCCGAGGTGGCCAAGGGCAAGGTTATTCATACGAGTTGCGCCTGTTGTTCCTGTTCTTTGAGGGTAGCAATTGCCTGCCGAACGAGATCAGGATTCATTTCGTGGACTTCAACACCTCGGCCAATGGCTTCCAGGAGCATAATGGTAAGTTGACCACCCAGGTGCTCGCGGAATTCAGCCAGGCCCTTCAGTACTCCAGCGCTGTCGTTGGCATCGAGCATGGGTTGGTAGAGCGAAAAGCCAAGGGTGCGTAGCGTGGTCAGAATACGATGGGTATCCTGCTCTGTTAGCCAGCCGAGTTGATTCGAATACACGCTATCCATGGCAATACCAATGGCTACGGCTTCGCCATGTCGGAGCTCGAAATTGGTGAGCTGTTCCAGTTTGTGGGCGCTCCAGTGGCCAAAGTCCAGCGGACGGGATGATCCCATTTCAAATGGATCGCCCCCCGAAATATGCTCCAGGTGCATTTGGGCGCAACGGTGGATGAGGTAATCCATCGCTTCCGAATCGCGGGCCGCGAGTGCCTGTGCATTTGCTTCAATCCATTCGAAAAAGCTGGCATCTTTAATCAGGGCCACTTTAACGGCTTCTGCAATGCCTGATCGCCAATCCCGATCATCAAGCGTAGTCAGGAAAGAACTGTCGTTAAAGACCGCTACAGGTGGGACAAACGTGCCCAGAAAGTTTTTCTTGCCGCGATAGTTGACGCCATTTTTTACCCCAACGCCCGAATCATTTTGCGATAACACGGTGGTTGGAATACGGACGTGACGAATACCCCGATGTGAAATAGCCGCTGCGTAGCCAACTAAATCGAGAATGGAGCCACCCCCGATAGCGACGACATAGGAATGCCGATCAATACCGTACTTATCCACCGCATCCACAATCTTTTCCACATAGACTGGCTCATTCTTGGCGGTTTCGCCACCCGGAATGATTAATAAATCGGGGATAAGCTCAACTATATCAGTATGTTGGTCGAAATAGGTAGTAATCTCTGCTTGCAGAGTAGGATGGGCGTCGATAACCCCCGAATCAATGACGAAAAGAAGCTTTTTTCGAATATCACCCGTAGACTGCTGACTGAAAAAATCGGATAGCAGTGAGTTTGCTTTTTTGAAAAGCTGATTGGTAAAGAAAACAGTGTACGTAAACCGAACACTGAACGCCTGATGCAAATGATTCATGAACGAATAAAGGTAGTTGAGTACCACTGCCTTTATCTTTCAAAAATACAATCGAATCGCTAATGGTTCCTTATAAATGGCCAAAATAAGCGATTAGCGGGGAGCATGGGGCGCGGTGCAGGGAGCACGGAGCGTGGGGCAGGGATACCGGACTCTCAATAACCCGGCTCCACGCTCCGTGCTCCCTGCTTATAAATACAGCACTTTGTATTTAAAGGCACCATGAAGTCGCCAGTAAACTGATAAAAATGGCGTGGCCAGCGCCGTTAGTACGGCATGTTTAACGGTTGTCGAATTAAGTGGCGATTTGGGTAGATGCCTGATAATTAAGTAGGTGGATAGCAGCGCCCAGATGCCTAACCCAATTAGAGCGATAACAAAATGCCCGGTTACTAATCCAGCCAGCCCACTGCTGATACTGATGACAGATGCGTAATATTGAAGCACCTGCCGACGGAAGGAGGGAATACGCTCCCGAAATAAATTGGGATGGCGTTTATACAGTAAGGCATCGTAACTATTATTGCGCTCATCGCGTAAGAGTCCGTACCAGGGGCATGGACGAATATGATGCACAACAACGGCCTCGGTACATTTCCCAATCGGAATACCTGCCTGAATAAACTTGAATTGTAGGTCGCTGTCTTCGCGCCAATCGGTATCGAATGCTTCCTCGAAACCATTGACTCGCTCGAGTGTCGATTTTCGGCAAAAACAGTTCGATGACATAAACTCGGCCCGCTTTAAGATCGTAGCCGTTCGGTCGAGTGGAGTGGGCTGATTTGGTAAGTAAACCCGTAATTGACCGCTCATGACCTGTGCCCCACGCTGAAAACATAGGAGAGCCGAGGATAGCCATTCGGATTCGGGCAGGCAATCGTCGTCGGTAAAGGCAATGATGCGCCCACGGGCTGCTCGCCAACCCCGATTTCGGGCAGCAGCGGGGCCACGCCGTTCGGGCTGACCGAGGTAACGGACTTCGATTGGACCACCGTCGCGGGCTACCTGTTTCGCAAAAAGCTGAACAGCGGTTTCGGTTTCGGGCGAGTTTCCCTCATCGACCACAATAATTTCGAACTGGTCGCGCGATAGCCGCTGACGCCCAAGTGAATCGAGACATTTAAGAAGCAGGGCCGGTTGCTGATAGGTTGGGATCACAACCGAAAATTCAGGTAGCATACAACTGGTAATGAAAAGGTATATAAGCTCAGTAGTTATTTGTTGGATTACAGCCTAATCAACGCCTTGCAAAAACCTGACCAAAATTGGTTAACGAGTATCGTCTAGTTCCGGGCTGAGTTCTAAGCGATTGGCAGATAAATGATTATATGCTTATCATTGGTTTTGGCTGGATCAGTTGCCGGAGAATTAATGGTTGTTCTTCTTGATGGTTCGACCGTGGGTTTATCTTTGTAACATCAACTTCTTTAGTCCTTGTTATGTCTCGCATTGCACTTATTACCGGCGCCACTTCTGGAATTGGCCGCGCTACCGCCGAAGCTTTTGCCGACCTTGATTTTCGACTGATTCTCTGTGGACGGCGGCAGGAGCGCTTAGATGAATTACAGGAACGCCTGAGTCAGCAAACAGCCGTTACAACGCTCAATTTCGACGTGCGTAACTGGCTTGAAGTCGACGACGCTATTCGTAGCTTACCTGAAGAATGGCAGGCGATTGATATTCTGGTGAATAGTGCGGGGAATGCCCATGGTCTATCGCCGATTCAGGATGGATCGCCCGAGGATTGGGATATGATGATTGACGGAAACGTGCAGGGCCTGCTTTATGTCTCGAAAGCGGTTATGCCGGGTATGGTAGAGCGTCAGCGGGGCCATATTGTTAACCTAAGTTCGGTAGCGGGTAAGGAGACCTATGCCAATGGGGCTGTGTATTGCGCTAGTAAAGCGGCCGTTGAAGCACTCAGTGCAGGTATGCGACTCGACTTGACCCAGCATGGTATTAAAGTGACGAATATCGCTCCGGGCGCTGTTGAAACAGAGTTTTCGGTCGTGCGTTTCAAAGGCGATGCCGAGCGTGCCGCTAAAGTATACGCCGGATTTACACCGCTCACTCCAGAAGATATTGCCGATACGATTGTTTATGCAGTAACGGCTCCGGCCCATGTTACGATTGCCGATATGACGATTTTAGCCGGGGCACAGGCAGCAGCAACGACTATTTATCGGAAATAATTAGGTTAATGCGTTGCTAAAAAGCCGCGTCGCAATTCATCAAAAACAACTGCGACGCGGCTTTTTAACAACACTCTCTACAATGTTGAATTTGTACTTTCTGTATTTTAAGTGTAATTTAATTTTGTTTGGTGGTATTGTGTAGTATACTGGTGTTTTAGTGTCTAACGATACAAAATGATAACGTGACAATGAAAACGGCCAGCTTCATTTTTCTGTTTTGCCTGATGACTTTTTTAGGGCAGGCTCAATCAATTCCAACCAAAATCTATCTTGTTAAAAATGGAGCACAGACGTTAGGAGGCATTCAGTTTTATACGACCCTTAACCCCAGCAAGCCCATCAAGGTAAAAAATAATGGTTATGTCCTGATTGAAACAGATGCGGACAGTCTGGGAATTATTCGGGAGTCACCTTATGCTGAAAATGATTATCAACCGCCTGTTTCAAGCCCGAAACGGAAGCCAGTTTTTATTAAGTTTGAGCCAGGGAAATCATATTATTTTAAGATGGGTTCGGCTGCATACAGCACTCATTTCGACGTAGAGGAAATGACTGAACGCGCTTTTTGGCTCTATATTGGACTGAATGACCTGACGGACAATGTTACTCGATATACATTGAGTAGGGCAGTTGGTTTAGTAAAAAATCAATAATGACGTACTGACCTATATGGCAACGAAACGAATTCAACTGACTGTCGATACACCTTGTCAGCAGCGTTGGCAGGACATGACACCTATCGAAACAGGCCGTTTTTGTGATAGCTGCCAGAAAACGGTCATTGACTTTTCCGGCATGACCGATCAGCAGATTGTTAGTAGTATAAGTCGGTCGTCAAGTTCAACCTGTGGCCGTTTTCGGGTAAGTCAACTCGACAGAACATTACAGGCTCCTACACCTGCGGCTCATTCCTCAGGGCGCTTTTTTAGCCTATTAACCGCAGGTTTGTTAGGCTATCAAACGGTTCAGGCTGATGCCCATTCAACACTTGCTCGTCCGTCAACTTTACAAACCGAGCAACGTTCTGTTGCTACAGCTGATCAACCGTCGACTGAAGTCACTATAGTTACAGACTCGTCGCGGGTAATTACAGGCCGGATAGTGGATAATGTGACGAAAGCAGGTCTAGGTGGAGCTTACGTTATTATTAAAGGAACATCCAGAGGGACTAATACCGATTCGACGGGACATTTCCAGGTGGTAGTACCAACGGAAATCAAAAATGATCTAATTACTGTGATAATCGGTTCTATCGGATTTATAACTCAGGAAATACAGCTACCCCCAGATCGAACAGCGCCCCTCTCAATAGTGCTATATGAAGATCAAAAGATGCTGGGAGAAGTGGTTGTTGTTGGCGGATACAAAGTCGCTGGAGAGCAGAAAAAAGCTCCCCTCTTAAAACGGCTACGAAATCGTCGGCGTAACGGCCACTAGCGTTTTCAATATGTCTGGTTCAACCCGATGGCCACCGTCAAAAGCAGTAATTTGTAAGGTAGGTATATCGGTTTGCAATCGGGTTAAATACCCATTGATATCGTTCAGTTCTACAAGGTATTCGTCCTGCCGACCATATATATAATGGGTTTCGGTCGTTTCAAGTGTAGCTGGGTTAATAAGATCGGCAAGGCCATGAGGTAAATAACCGGCCCATAAAATGAGTCGATTAGCATGAACATGTTGGGTATTCAACCATCGACAGGCCGTAGCGGCACCTTGCGAGAAACCTAAAACCGTTATTTGTAAACCTGTCTCGTCGGGTTTCAGACCGTTTAGAACACGGTCATAAAGCGAGTTCAGATAAAGAACATAATCACTGATTTCATAGTCCCGATCTTCGCGGGTCATCCAGGAAGCGCCAACTCGCTGATAGTTGCTATCGGTATACGACCGAGATAATCCTTCCGGTACAACAACGAACGTTTCGCCATCATCCAGCCCCGTAAACTTTCGGCCGAAATACTGCGCCAGTTGCCCAAAGCCATGCAGGCAGAACCAGATAGTTTTCGTCTGCTCTGTTAAAGAGCCAATTGTATAATAACGGGCCGTTCGTTGAACAGGCAGGTGATGTTCGGTCATGATTGTCAGTTGATTATTTCCAGGGGAACAGCATACAGGTTGTGGTAGCATGGGCGTAGAGTTTGCCTTGTTCATCCACGATTTTACCTTCTGCGGTGGCTATCGACCGGCCTGCATGTATGAGTGTGCCAATAGCCAGCACTTTGCCTGTCCGGATAGTTAATGGGCGGATAAAATTAACTTTCAGCTCAAGGGTTGTGTAGCCTGTTCCGGGCTGTAATGTCGAGTGAATGGCGCAGGCTAAGGCTGAGTCAAGCATAGTACAGAAAACACCGCCATGTACCCCGCCAATTGGATTATAATGGAACTCCTGTGGCACAATCGAGAAAATAGCCTTCCCTTCTTCAACCGATTCCAGACCCATGTCCAGCGTGTGGGCAATGGCCGGAGGAGGATACAGACCGGTCATAATTCCCTGCAAGTACTCCATGCCCGATAAGGTAGCGCCGACTTTAGCGCCAATGGTCTGATCTTCCCACGAGTAGGTTCGTGTACGTTGCGTTTCGTTTTGCTCTGTTGTCATCTTATCGTCGAAATCGTGATTGTTGTTTCTCGTTTTTGCGTTGTTCGTAATGCGTTTTATCGGCGATGTAACACAAGCGTTCGAGTTCGGCGTGCACAACGGATTGTTTATCGAGCCACTGAATGTTGAACACATGCTCCGTCTGACCATTAGTCGCTACTTCGGCCCGAATAGTTTCGAGTTGCTCATCCGTGATTTCAAAACGGGCATAGAGCGTACTTCGACCGGGTTTGCGAAATCGAATGCTGGCCGATTTATCCCAGACAACGTATTGATTGCCCAGAATACGAAGCAGCATAACCATGTAAAATGGATCGGTGGCAGAAAATAGGCTGCCGCCAAAGATGGTTCCTACGTAGTTGTAGGTCCAGATATTACGGCGCAATCGAACGTGGACTTCCCGCCAATCGCTCGACCAGAACAGGATTTTACCGCCTGTTCCAAAAAACATCGGATACCAGTTCAGCCCTGTTCGAAAGAGCCACGATTTGGCTGACTCCTTGCGGTTAGTTTGTAGGAAGGATGGTTTCATTTGTGGCTAACTCTGGCGCAGGTATTTACCTGTGCCTTTAATTTAGCCAGCATTCGCTGGCGCTCCGTCAATCTATGGGCCAGCGAATGCTGGCTAAATTAAAGGCACGAGTAAATACTCGCGCCAGTCGCTTATGGCTTAACTGACTACAGAAAACGCTTGCCCTTTTTTGATCGCCTGAGCGATTTGGCCAGAATGATAAGAGTTATGATGCATTAGAAAGACCAATACCTGCATACGAGGCACTTCGCCAAAAGGCGAGGAGATGATTTCGGTCCATTGCTCGTCACTGGTTTGTTGAATCTGTTTCGCAATCATCGCGAAGCTATCATTCACCGTTTGTTGAATTGACACTAAGTCAAACAGTTGACCTTTGTCGGAAATACCGCCACTAGCTTGAATGGGAATACTTACCTCGCGCCCAAAAAGTAAGCTGGCCATCCGTTGCATCGACTCAGCCATGTGTAAGGCAATAAAACCTGCCGAAGCCGTTTCAGGTGTTAAGCGGTTATGATAATTATCGAGGGTTAGCTTCCGAATTGGTCCTTGGGCTGAAACCTGGTTCATCTGCCAGATTTGAGATAAGAGTTCAGTTTTCATTTTTGTAATGCGATTACTTTATCAGAAAAAGTCGACAGGCCCTGAACTGCATCTAGGCCAAGTGTGTCGTGAACTTGTAGGTTTAGGGCTTTCCAGATTTTATGGCATCGTTTGGCTAACAATCGTCCTTCTTCTGTCAGAAACAGGCCGTGACGCAGGTCGTCGGTCAACCAGCCTTTTTTTTGTAATAGCTGCACATCCCGGCTCATGGCCGATTTCTCAATCTGCAATCGTTTCGACAACACGGCTTGCCGTACCCCTGGCTGTGGGAAAATGTGCATCAGCAAACCCGCCTGCGCGAACGTAACCCCCTCTTGCGTGAAGGCATCGTTGTAGTGGCCGGTTATAATCCTGGCTAACATTCGCAAGCGACCCGCAATGCAGTAGGTTTCGGAGCTCATGTTGTAAAGGTTAGAAACGAAAGTTGTATATGCAACTTAGAGAGATTAAAAATATAGCCTGTTCATTCATAACAGGCTAGTTAGTAATGTATTACGATGAACGTTTTCTCGATACAATCAATGTGGCAAACCGTCTTCTGATAAATTAAGCATCCTGCGCATTTACAGGCTCATTAGTTGTTTCGTCCAAAGCAACTCCTTGTATGGGGTGCTGGCTCCAGTAGGTGGCTAGTAAGGAGCCGTTTGTGTTCATAATAGGGCCAAAGAGGGCAGGGGCGAGACCTACCGTGGCTACTTTACCCAGTTGTACGGCAATACCCGAGGCTAGTCCCGCATTTTGCAGACCTACTTCGATCGCTATTGTCCGGCAGCTTTGCTCATCCATACCAAACAAACGCGCCGACCAATACCCCAACATAAAACCGCAAAGGTTATGCGCTAATACGCAAAATACGAGTATCCAGCCTACACTTAATAAACTGTCGCGCCCGGCGGCTGTGATAACGGCAACAATGAGAATAATGCCACCCATCGACATTAAAGGCATAATGCGGTTTAGTATCACTGCCGATTTGCGAAAAATGCGATTCAAAATCAGCCCTACTATGATTGGGGCGATAACGATCTCCATAATCTCAATCATCATTTTTAGGAACGAGATTTCGATGAATTGACCGGCCAGTAATTTCATCAGCGCAGGCATCAGCAAAGGCGCTAACAGCGTTGACATAGTTGTGACCGTAATGGATAAAGGCACATTAGCTTTGGCAATGAAACACATTACGTTGGAAGCTAAACCACTAGGTGAGCAACCGATAAGCACCACACCCGCTGCAATTTCGGGCGGGAAACTAAACGTATTTGCCAGCGTATAGCCTAACAACGGCATAATCAGGAAATGGCAGGCTACGCCGATAAATACAGCGCGTGGTTGCTGAATAACACCCTCAAAATCTTTAATCGACATGGTAGCTCCCATGCCCAGCATAATGATTTGCAGTAACGGAACAATTAGCTTTTTCAAGGGGAAATCGCCAATGTTAAGGAACAACCCTGGAAAGGCGAAAGCTATCCCGACAAATGCAATCAGGAGCGCCGTAAAAATAAGATTTTGATAAGACGAGCGATCGTTGGTTTCAGCTTTCATTTACTGACGAATGAATAATGTAAAATGTACAATGAAAAGCTGATTTTATGAAAAACATACCTGCCTCCATTATTCATTTTACATTATGCATTATTCATTAACGCAGTGAAGCAAATACGCCCTCTTTCAGTGAATAGGTCGACGTTCTGATTTGCGAAATACCGTACGTTTTGAGTACATAATCAATCAGGCAAACGGCGACCACAATCATATCGACCCGCAGTTCGATCATACCCGGAATCTCCATTCGTTTCGCGTGATTTTTCGTGATGAGTAATTCGTAGGCACGATAAAACTCTACGATTGGTAACGTAAACGCAGCCTGATTTGGATCGGGCAAGTGCCCTTGCTCGTGCATATACCACATATCGACCAACGTATCAAATGAACCTGACGAACCAACTAACACGGCGGGTTGATACTGATGAATGGCGTTCGCGAGTGGCAGCAGTTGTTCCTGAAAGTAATCGTGTAACCGACGAATGTTGGAAGGGCTGATGGGATCAGTCGTCATGAATCGTTCTCGAAGCCGTTGTCCACCGATTTCGAAGCTTTGCTTCCAGAAAATCCGGTTTTGATTCCCCAGAATAAATTCGACGCTACCGCCACCAATGTCGATGACTAAAGCTGTTGAGTCATCTAACGCACCAGCCGCGCGGATACCCTGATAAATATAGGCCGCTTCCTGATCGCCCGAAATAACTCGAATGGGAATACCTGTTTCCTCTCGAACCCGATCAATAAACTCCTGTTGATTACGAGCTACTCGAATGGCGCTTGTTCCAAGAGCTACTACTTTTTCGGGAGCTATGTTATGTTGATCGAGCACCTGTCGAAAATAGGTCAGTACGCCCAGCGCACGCTCTATGCCTTCTTCGGTGATTATCCCTTTATTGATACCCGCCTGACCAATTTTAGCTGGGAGGCTTTCGCGGAATAGGATTTTAGGTGTATTGCCTTCTATTTCAGCGATGAAGAGATGGAACGTGTTGGTGCCTAAGTCAATAATGGCTTGTTTCATAATTGCAAATCTATTACATCTGCATTATGCCGCAAACTAGGCTGGAAAGGCCGTTTTTAGGCCTAAGCAAGCGAAACAGTAAGCAAAACGCTAAAAAAAATTAAGCGTCAAGTACTGCCAGCAATCCGCTTGCATTAAACTTTCCCAATTTTTCGATCAATGCAGTATTTGATTGGGCTAGTTGAGCTAATAGCTTCGCTTGGTCGTCAATCTGCTTTTTCTGTTCTGCAATAGTTGCCTTTAATTCTTGTATGTATTTTTCTTGACTTCCAGTTTTTTCTTGAATAATGTCAAGACTTTCCTCCTTTACTTGGATTACCTCGTTTATGTCTACGCCTATTATTTGGCAGTATTTTTCTAATGTTCTGGTGCTTAGTGATTTGCGCTTATAGGTGTCATATACCCCAGCGCGAGTAATTCCAATTTCATCGGCTATATGCTTCGCCGATATATTCTTTTTATGAGCCAACTCTTTGAGTCTTTCGCCCATATGTGCTGATATTGCTTGCATGTTTTAAAAAATATATAAGTAAAAACTTGACAAGTAAAAGTAAAAACTGTTACTATTGCACATCATTTGACACTAAAGTACAGCCAAAAGCTTAATTCTGTACGAAAATATTTAGTGTAAGGCTATCAAAAACAAAGTGTAAAGCTGTGAACGCAATAGCTCCCTCCCCTCCCAAAATTCCTACGATTAGCTCTAATCGCGCTCTTTATCAGCGGTTTATGGATTTGCCGCGCTCCGAACGTGACAAAATGCAAGCCGAATTAGAAGCCATTAAATTATGGTGGCATTTTAAAAGTTTCTTGACTGTTGAAGGCAACGACTTAGGCGATGCTAAAGCAAAAGCTATAACCATTATCGGTTATTACTTGGGTGTATCCCTGCATGAGTTTTCAAGCAACAATCTGGATTTCCAGCCTTACGAAGTCTTTTCGGCAAAACGCTATCTCTTAACCGATAAGACGAAATAAACGCACTTACAAACCCCTACCCAATAAACCCAATGAAAACCATTCGCATCACGGTCGAAGAACCGAACTACCCGATTACGTTCATTTCTGTACATAACCAGACTATTAGCAGTTTCAACGGGATTCCCGAACCCATTGGCGTACATGCGGCCATTAACTACCGGGCCAACTGTGACGGGGACTTATTGCCCTTTCTGGTAGAACGCCCGACCTACTTTACGCCGGCACGTCTGCGGTGTCACCTTCCCTATTTCCGCAATTGTCAACAGTTATTCTAAGCCCTTACCCCAATGGTTAAGATACGGTTGTGTTCCGAAGACGCCGACGAACTAGAAAAGGCTGTAGACTTTTTCACGTCGGTTTTCCCCGATATGCGTTTTTCTGCCGTCCGCTTGGGCGGTAATCCCAAGTACAAAGACGACCCCAAGTATTTCAGCTACGGCGAACCCCGGATTAAGGATAAGAAGCCAGTAAAGGTTGATTTTCAGATAGCCCGTAAAATGTTCCGATAGCTATGGTAGGCACCTTCATTTTAAGACGCTACTACTCTGACCCTGAACTAGCCATAGTAGCCAACAATAGCCGGGTGTTATTTCTCTCTCTTCGGTATGGGTTGGATATAGACGGCGATATAGATGAACGCCCGGACATATTCAGGCAGGTAGCATTTGAAGACTTACCCGAACGCTTACGAGATGATTTATACTTCGGTGGACGCTACACGAATCAGGAGGGTGAACGATTCTATCAAATCAACAACACGCCCACATGATAGCCGCCTTTATCGTCCTCGGTATCACTTTCATTGAAGTAGCCGCCCGATGGGTTGAGCGGCTACGTAACCCGTAACGGTTAGACCGGGTTCGATTCCCGGACGGGTTCAGCACGTAGGATATTCCGCAAGTAGTTTCTGACGGTTCTACCCGGATAACGTAGCGTGTGCTTATGCTGGAGCAACCCGGCGCGTATGATAGCTTGAAGCCTACGCGCCGGGTACAAACAAGAATGATAAGACAGTCATTTGAACTTGCACCAGACAAGCCGACGTAGGCAAAACCGTCGTAAGGCGAAGCCTTACAACTGCTCTCCCATCAAACGGCTATGGCAAAGATTAAGAGACAACAATTCACCTTCAAGGAACAACGGCGTTTGGTAGACTCCTACATCATGGCTTTAAACGCCAAACAACGGAAGCATTACGAAACCAACCTTCACGAGTTCCCGCGCGAGAAGGACATTAAAATGTTACTGGAACTCTCCGAAATGCTCAAAAATCTGGAATACGTCGGCACTTGGGACGGTGTAGCCCCGGCCATTCAAACCAACATGTTTGCATGAGACAGAACCTAAAACAACAGCTTACTAACCGGCTGTCTTCGACGCAAGACACGTTCCGAGCAACGTTCCAAAATTCGGCTCATATCAAGCTGACCCAAACCATTCTATTCGAGCGGATTGGCGACGTGTGGTCGGCTGATATACTGTGCAAAAATCTACGCTTTAACGTGGGTAAGATCACGAATACGGGCCTACATCTATACAGTTACGTAGCCGGGTGTAAAGTCTCGCTAGTCCTACCGTTATCGCTCCTAATGACCATTCAGCCAACCCAATAAGGCCATTTACTAACGACCTGAAATTTAGCCTGTTGGCTCTCTCTCGATAAATTTAGAAACATCTTTCAGGATTTCCCCTGACTCACTCCCCCCGAATGACTAAACTTTCCCCCACTGTTGCGACTCAACTGACGCGGCAAAACCGTTTCGGCTATACTGTCCGAAACAAACAGGTTCTTAACAACAGGCTCAAGGCTCAAATTGATGACTTTCTAAGTGAGTACGACATACAGCTACCCGATAGCAAGACCGCTCACAATGCCAATGCCCGCCACATCTACCAGCGTGACCGCTTCGGCGATGAACTCGAAAGCCGTTTCGAGCAACTGGTAAACCTTCGCTATGCCGTAGGAGACACAAAGGGTTATTATGCCCGATTCCAGAACGGCGGGGCCGAAAAACTGCAACCGTTGGCCTTCTGGTATAGTAAGCACCGCTTAGACAACGTTTGGAACTGGCGCAAATCCCAGATTATCCGTAACCGCTATTATCGTTTTTTAGAAACAGCCACCGACGAAGCCGGGGTTTTACTACTGGATTACTATAAGCCGGTTCACATGGTACTGACGGTGCCCCACGAAAACGGCCTATGGAAAGGTAAACGCTTCTTTGCGAGGGAATTAATCAAAGCCTTTACCGCGATGCGTAAAGAACCGGAATGGAAACAATACGTGTACGCCGGGGAATATGGCATTGAGGTCAAGCGGTCGAAACACGGGCACGGGCTTCATATTCACCTACATAGCTTCATTTTACAGAATCCGGCTTACAGTGTAGAGCATGTACGGGCGGTGATAGATCGGCTATGGCGAAAGCAGACGGGCAACGAGTCTACCTATTCCGGTATCCACTATGAAACCCTGTACACATGGAAACGGGACGGAAAAAACAACATCATTTTAGATAAGAAGGGCAACCCGATCAAAGACTATATTCAGCCGGGTCAATCTGACCTAAATCACTACTTATCAGGCGTTTTAGAGTGCATCAAATATCATTTTAAGCCCGATTGTATCCAGACTAGAGAGGGGAAATATGATATAGAGTTGATAGACGAAATCCTGTGCAACACTAAAAACCTACGGATGTATAGCCGGTTCGGCGCTTTTTACCGGCAATCACTTCTGAATTTCAATGTGTTACAGCAAACCGAGCCGGAAGAGCAACCGACCGGATTTATGGAAGCCGAAGACTATGACGCGTGGAAAGATGAATACGACGCGAATACAAGTGTAGACGGAGTAGAGGAACGCATTATTAACCCCTTCACGGGTCAACCCGCCCGGCGATCTGAATTTGATATTGCGATTGGTAAGCCTACCGATTTGCAGTACAAGACCAAAGACGGGCCAAATGCCTATGAAGGCTATTTATACAAACGAGACAGTAGCCTATTCCGAATTGCCCCAAAACTCTCGCTAAAAGAGGTCATTAAGTATGACTTAAAAGGACAGTTAGAACTTAGGGACTATAATCAAGTCCGGTACACACGCGCCGAACTGATGCACCATAGGGCCAACCAATACCCAATTTAAAATTAAATCCGTATTCCATGAACACAGACAAACAGTCTAGGCATAAAACCTTATTGGGTTGGGCCGACCAATTTCCACAGTACAAAGGCTATGAGAATAGGCCGTCTTTCTTTTCGGAAACCTTAACCCGTGACAATCTCAATCCCAAGTTTTTAAAGATAACTGACATTAACCCGGCAGTCGTGATTTTTACCGATGCCTTAAACCTTCCAGCCGGTTCGTTTAGCGATGTTGATTTATACCAACTCATGCAAGCCTATTTGACCGACCCGGTTAAACGTCAACAAATAAATCAGATAGTAAAACCCTAAACAATTTAAACGCAACAATCACCATGCAACGAGTAATGTTAATCGGTAACGTTGGACAAGACGCAACCATCAAATCAGGGAATGGTAACGAGTTTATTACCTTTTCAGTCGCCGTTAATGAGCGGTTTAAGAATAGGGACGGTATCGAGGTGGAACAAACGCAATGGTACAACTGCCTGTATCAACCGAAGACAATGGCCGTAGCTCAATATCTGAAAAAGGGAACACGGGTGTATGTCGAAGGTAAACCCAATGTCAGCACCTACAAAACCAAGAACAATGAAACAGGGATTGACTTCGGCATTCAGGTTCGAGGGCTGGAATTATTGAGCGCGGCCAACGGTGAAAACCTAAAACCAGAAACCCAAAATCAGGACTCGAAACCGCAGGACTCTACCCCGCCAACATCAGCGGGCGAATCTGGCAGCGATGATTTGCCATTCTAGTTAAATAGTCTTGTGTAAAGCGGACTTTTAAGAGGACTTTGCACAGGACTATACAGAGGACTATACATATAGATTACAACAGAGACCGTCCAATATTAGACGGTCTCTGTTGTAATCTATATGTATGTGATAGATAATAAACGCTTATAGAATGCAATAAGATACCCTACCGTTAAGTCATTTCAGTAAACTACCATAAGTATCCTAGCTACATAATTCCCTTATTTTAGAGCAAGGCAAATATCTACTATGTGCCAGTGGTGCTAGGCACTATTTAAATACTTAAAGTGCAAATTTTTATAATGAGATTATATAATGAAAATGACTGATCTGTTTCTGGGCAATATTAATATATTATCTTTTGCATTTTTAATAAGCATTATATGTTTATACATTACATTAAAGAATCTTCAAAAAAAGAATTTAGACACAGTAGATCTATTCTTATTCTGCTTTTTTCTTTTTCTTTTTATACATTTTTTTTATTATATATATCAAAATTTGCATTCAAACAAAGTTCAATTAATTAAGAGTGATCCGTTTATTGTAATAACAAATTTATCGTTTTCGAAAATCAATAAATACAAAAGCACATGGTCAAGTCAGTTTTTGCTAGATACAGTTATCTTATATACTATTTTTTATGTATCTATAATAAGTTCACATGCTCGGCATTATTTCCGTTATAGATTCAATGAAAGAAGTGGATTTTTAGTAAACAGTAAATATATTACCGATTTTATATTTTATATAAGAGTATTGTTCATATACTCAACTCAAGTACTTTGGTTAGTAATTTTATCTTTTTCAACCTATCTACCATTTTATTATTTAGAGAAATATTTCCATTTAAGAAATCAATATTTGTTTGACTTCCTAGAAAAAAGTCAAACAAGTTTAACAATAACAGCTTTAAACGGAAACTATGCTGCATTTACAATAGCATTTATTATTTCATTAGTATTTTTAATATACATTGGAGAATCTTTAGTATATAGATTATTTATCCCTGTGTCACTATTCTTGTTCTTATTGCTTGTGAAATATTTCCTTCACCTTAATGGTTTAATTTTATATAGTGTAGCTATTGCAGTTTCTTTTACAATTACTCTATTATATTTAAATTTTGAAATTATATATGAAGATTATTCATGGAAGCATTTTTTAAGAGCAGGTGTATTGTTTATAGTTACAGCTACTTCTATTATCTTTTTTTTCAATGATTTAGTTTCAAATTATATATTATTAATAATAGCCATAATTTTAGCATACTTCTTTTTATTCTTCATGAATGGCTTTCCAGTGTATAGGACTATTCTTGCAACATCTGTATTGTTTTTTGGATTATGGATTAGCTTCTCTGGAGTATTTAATGGAATATATTCTTATTTGTCTGCACAGAGTATAGAAGATTGGTTTAAAAATGAAATTAGTAGTGGACTATTAACATTACGAATATCAAGCTTAGTTATCCTATTTGATCTAATAAGATTTTTATTTTCAGAAATATTTAACCTACAAATAATGTTTTATTGGTTAGGCTTGAAATTTGTAAGGCGAGACAAATTGCACATTGGAGTAAATGTGTTTAGTTACATGAATTATTCTACTGTTTATTTTGCTCAAATAGGATTCTATGTACTTACAATGTTGGTTCTTTGGCATTTCGCAAAAATATCCTACCAAAGTGTAATAGTAAATTTATTAAACTGGGCACTCTTTTTTATTATAGATGACTGGACAATTATATATAATTACAGTAAAACCTTCAGAGGAGTTAGATTAATAGATAAAAGGAAAGTTGAGTTTTTTAATGTATTAATGGTTATTATGGCTCTCATAACTTTATACGAGTCTAAATCTTGGGATTATATATCAATATATGCAATTGTTGCTTTTGCGCTCACCGAACAAAAAATTAATAATGTTTATAAAATCGAAAGTATTTGACAATTTATTTTTTCACCATTCTTTTGGTTAAATTGATTCGCATAGAAATCTAGATAGCCCACATAAAAAAGCCCGTTCAGAAATGAATGGGCTTTTTTTACGCGTCAAAATAGTGTGTAACTCCTTCACAAATAGCGTGTAACCCGTTCGTGTAAGCTATAGGGAACCCGGAATTTTGTAGGGATATGGCAGACCTGAACAAAATATACAACGGCTATGTAGAGACGCTTTCCTCGTTCATCCCTTTTGAGGTTTGTCACGGGGTTAACGGCCCATTTGGTGTTTGTATTGGAAGTAAGGAGACGGTCAACTTGGTCGAGAAATTCCCGGAACAGTACAAAGACTTTAAAGACGCGATTGACCAATTCAACGCGGATTCTCAGTCAACCGTAGATGGGGTAAAGCTGGAATACACGACCGACCAAAACCGCACGGCGTGGTTAGCCGACCGAATTAAAGCCGTTGACCTGCGGACGAATTTTATTCGAGATCGGACGGACATGCTCAAGGCTACTATTGTGGCGAATGGGGGCAGTGTCGATAATGTCGTAGGAGACGCCATTTTAACGATTGGCGCGGCTGTTATTCCCGTAATCGGGGCGGCTGCCAAAAAACTAATCGACTCGGTTAAGAAAGCCGACCAAGCCGAAATACTAGCCACTACACAGGCAATCTACAACCGCTACGTACAGGACATTACTGACTTAGCGGCCATTAAAAAGCAACTGCTCACCGAATATACGGCGGCATCCAATACGGGTACAGGTTCAGGTACTGGCACCGGCAATACACCAGCTCCGGCAGCATCGGCAGCAGTTCCAACGGTTTATTACTGGTATGGCGGGGCCGTGCTGTTGGTCTTATTGCTCCTGTATATGACTAAGAAACGAAATCGCAAACGCTAATGAAAAAGTCGTTTATACTCATTGTTCTGATTGTCATTTTGGCCTTGTGGGTTCTCTACAAAGTCAATACGGCCCAACGGCTAGACTATCAGATTGGCTTGCCCAAACAAATCAGTTTGCAAAGCGGTCAACTCTCATTCCTGCTACCGATGCGGGTCATTAACCCATCGGGCGGCACGATCAATTTAAAGGGCGTTCAGGCCGACGTGAACACCGCTGGGCAATACTTGGGCCGGGCTACAATTGATAGCCCCGTCACCATCGGGCCGCGCTCGGAGACAGTTATTAACGTGGCCGTGGGGGTTCAGTACTTCGATTTGCTCAATGCGACCAAAGGCGTGATTACGGCCCTGACGGGTGGCAAGGTCGGACTCGAAATCGACGGACTTATCTACGCCGAAGGGTTCCAAATCCCCATCAAAAACAGCTTTGACTTTACGCTACCAAAATTTTAAACGCGAACCACCATGTACGACAATACCGAACCCGTAGCGGGCAAAACTTACTCCGATGATTGGTGGGCCGGGTGGCTGGATAAGCAACTAAACGGCGTGTCAACGACCGACATTAGTTCGTATCTGGATGATATGGGCGTTGACCTAACCAGCGACCTATACACCGATTATTCGAGTGCGATTACCGACTCGAAAATGCTGTCCGACTTTACAGCTGCCAAAACAGCCGCCCAAAAGTCGGGGAATACGAAGCTAGTCAACACGCTTGATCTGGTCTTCAAGTACGGTGAAAAAGCAGTAGCCGCGTTGGTCGCTGCCGGGGTGTTAGACGGGCCGTCACTCGCTCAAGCGGGCTACAGCAATGTCAGTCAGGATGCAAACGGTAAGATCGTGATTGGTCAAACCACCACCCCAACACAGGCCGCACCGTTGCAGTCAAGTAAAATTTTCGGATTGGATTTTTCCAGCCCGACCGTGATTATGGTCACGTTTCTCGTGGTCATGTTTCTAATCTATTTCCTGTTTTTTAATAAGCCGACACCGGCCCGGAAATAGAGATAACTGTCAGTAAATCAGAACAACTAAACAACAAAAACGAATGTCAACAGTAATTTCACAGTTAGGGCAACAGGCCGCAACCCTGCCCATTTTCGAGGTCGCTATCGACTCGAAAAAGTATATCATGGGATGCGACGGGGGTAATGTTATGGTCTTCAAGCCCCGCGCTTGGTTAGCCAACATGGGCTTTGCTACCGATCTGCAAGCCAAGTATGAGAATGCCGCCGACAGTGTTCTCATTTCGGCACTCAGCTTAAACGCAAACAACGCGACCACCTTAGACGGTCGATTCCCGGCGCAAGCCAATTTAGGGGATGGTGTCAAATGGGTCGAAGGCTTTGACACGGCAACGGGCTGGGCATCTGGTTTTCCGAAAAACGGTAAAACGGTTGGCACCACATCGGGCACGACTAGCGGCACCACCAGCGGCACCACATCAGGTACCACCAGCGGTACAATGTCGGGCACCACCAGCGGTACGACCGACACCCCCGTCATTCAGTCGGCTTCGACTACCGACGAAATCAGTTCGTTTCTGTCGAAATATTGGTGGGCGGTGCTACTGATCGCGGTGGCACTCCTCTGGAAACCCGTCATTGCCCCCGCGTTGGGCATGAAGACAAGCCGTCGCCGTCGCTAGGCTATACCCCTTAAACGAATAAAACCCCCAAACGGGCGGGTAGGCTGGCAACGGTTTACCCGCCCAATGCCAAACTAAACAAATCACTATACCAATGAGCAAAGCACCGAAAAAGCCAAAAAAGTCAGCCCCTATTTCGTCTTGGGAAAAGTACGATGTTAAAAAAGTACAGTTCGACAAGGACAAGAAAAAGAAAGACACGCTGATTAAAAAGCACAGTAAATAAGTCCTACCCTAACCGGCCTAGTGTCGGTTAGGGTATTACGCTAATCCGTTCTACCCATGCAAACCGAGCAATCCATACTGACCCAATTACGGCAGGACGCAACCCCGTTTTGGTATCTCTATGACGGCCAAACCGTCACGGCTCGAAATGGCGAAACGGCGGATATAGACGAGTCATTACAACGGCTTAAAGGGAGTTTGGCCGAACTGCCCCCCGGCACGTATCGCCTAAAAGCGGCCAACAACAAGAACAAACACAACGGGGCCGAATGGCACGATATAACCATTCACCCGCGTACCCAAACGCTCCCTAAAATGACCGGCCAAAGCACCAACGCCTACGGTATCGCTGACCATGTGTTAGCCAAGATTCAGGAAGACACCGAGCGAAACTTTATGTTCAAACAGATGTACCAAAAGTTCATGGACTTTGACCGAGAGTGGCCGGAATTTAAAAAGCAGCTCGAACAACTCCGCAAGGATTTCTACGAGGACGAGAACGGCAACGGGATTCCCGATTTTGCCGAAACCATGACGAAGGTGGCCAATGCCGCCGATTCGGCCAATGCCGTGAAGAAAGTATTTACAGGAACCTCATTTTTTGGCGATTAACCATGAAAACGCAAGCCCAACCCCAAACAAAGCCACAGGCACAGCCGCTAACAAAGCCCCAAGTAATCGAAATCAACGAAGAGACTACTACCGCGATGTTAATCCGGTTATTTGTAGCCCTTCGCAAAGCCTTTGCCACCCCGGAAGACCCCGGCGTCGTTCGCGCTTATGAACTCATTGAGATGCTGGCCGAAACCGCCGAAAATGACGGCGAAGTATTCCGAACCATTCTCACCGAAGACAATATCAAAGCCTTTACGGCCCTCAAAAAGAAGGGAGACGCGAAGGGCGGAAGCATCGGAATAACCGATTTGGTCCAAGCCTTCCCGGCCATTGGCGGGGCACTCAAAGGCGGCATGTTGAAAGGATTTTTAAAGTAAGATTATGGCAGTTCGAGAGGATTTGAAAGACGTAAACAACGGCCAATACAATAACGTGTTGCTGTTTTTGGCACTCGGTGTATTGCTCTACATCGTGGCGCGGGGTTGGCAACAAACAGTCCAGGAATCCACGAGTGATTCGATTGGTTCGGACAAAACCCTGATGATTGCCCAACAATTACGGCAGGCGTTTATTCCGCTGGGATTCCCGGTAGGCATGGGTTTTGATGGTACGGACGTTCCCGCCGTCATGAGTCTTGCCGCCCAAATCACCGATTACGAAGCCGTCGCCAAAGCTTACCGAACGCTGTACAACGCGGACTTATCAAATGATCTGTCGGAGGAATTGAGCATTGCCGATCTGGCGAAGTTCTGGAATTTGGTGAATGCCAAGAAAACCACCACCGGCAGTACCACCACGAGCGGAACGACGACCACCGGCAACACGGGTACCACCAAAGCCACCACCGGCACGGGCGTAGTGGTTACGGTAGGCACCGAAACCCGCGTCACCAGCCTCGTGAATAAAACGGCGGTGGCGACCCAAGCGGTCAACATGCGCTTGTATAAAGAACCCGCCTACGCGGGCGATACAGCGGCCAAAGGCGATAAGGTCGGCACCTACGCGGGCGAAGCCGATCTGACCATCAACGGGGTTAAGGGGCGTTTTGCGCACATCAAAAAAGCCGCTGTTTGGGGTTTGTACGACGTGGATTACTGGGTACATAAAGGCTCCTTAACATTCCTCTAATGGATACACGGGTAATAGCTGGGTTACTGACTCTGTTGGCGCTTGCCGTCGTCTTGATTCGGCAGAGACTACGGGCGGTACTGGCTTGGCCCCTTGCCGGTACGGTTCGGATTACATCGGCCTTTGGCAATCGGGTTACCCCTACGGCAGGCGCGAGTACGGACCATACGGGCATCGACCTTTCCGCTCCGGTGGGTACGCCCGTGAAGTGCCCGGCAGACGGCACCGTCACCAACGTATATACTACGGGGTCAGGCGGCAACCAGCTAACGATTAAGCACGATAACGGCCTAACCACCGGCTACGCCCATTTGAGCCGCTACGGGGTCAAATCAGGCGACAAAGTACTAGCCGGGCAACTAATCGCCTACACCGGCAACACAGGGACGACCACCGGGCCGCACCTGCATTTTTCAGTCAAAGACAATACGGGCCAATTCGTTGACCCACTTAACTACTTAGCGTAATGGCACTCGCTTACGAAGAATTAGTACCCACGGCCTACCGAGCGGCCTTTGTGGCCAAAGTCGGTCAGATAGCCGTGCGGTTAGGCATGCCCGCCGATTGGTTAATGATCGTGATGCGGGTGGAAACGGCGGGCAAGTTTAGCCCGTCGATTCGCAATTATGCCGGGTCGGGCGCGGTGGGTCTGATTCAGTTTACCGAGACGGGTATAGCAGGCTGGGGCATAACGCTTGACCAACTGGCCGCGATGGATGCCGTTACCCAACTGGATTACGTCGAAAAATACGTTCGGCAGTACGCGGCCAAAATCAGCAACGTCTACGATCTGTACATCAGCATTTTTGCCCCGGCTTATTTGGGTAAACCGGATAGTCAGGTAGCCTATACGGCCTATTCGTCTACGGCAGTGGGTAAACGGCAATACGAACTGAATAAGGTCTTGGACAAGGACTTAGACGGTAATGTCACGATTGGCGAAATCAAAGAAGCCATTTCGCGCTACGTTCCGGCTGGCGTGTCCACGGGCACCGTAAACGGTAATTTCATCGCCCTTGCTCTTGTCTTCATCGTTGGATTTCTCATGTTAAAACGCAATACCTAAATGGCTAAAACTTACACCGAAATTACCGAAGACGGCACCTTTAAAGTCGCTTCCAAAGCTACGGCAACCATCGTGAACACCGGCACGTCTGCCGTTTTCGTCGTCAATAATGACGACACCACGTCTTTACAGGGGCTACCCGAACGCGTACAGGAAGTGGTGTTAAAAGCCCTGCATAGTATCGAGCCGGGCCAATCCCTGAAAGTATCGAGCGGTAATTATCGGCTCACGTTCGAGATGCCCATTAACTGTTCGGCGGTCGTGGTGGCCTAATCGCACGACCAACCTGCAAGACCTTTAAACAACAAATCTTATGTTCAAAAACTTAGTCAGACGTAGCAAATTTCAGCGCATTCTAGTCAGTAATAATGCGCCCGTTACCCTTCCCTTACAGGCGGACGAAATCTTAATTTCTTTACACGCCGGGGGGCCAACGCCCAACCTGCAACAAGTGGCCGTTGTGCGGCAAACTGAGCGCGACGCCCGCGACGTATTGCCCTACGGCGAATACGATGCCAGTACGTATCTGAACGCCAAAATCAGCGGATTGGGCGAACGTGTCTCGCTGGCGGCACGGCCAACCAGTACCGCCAATGCCACCCTTGCCAGTAACTCCCCGGCTGGTGTTGATCTGATGTGTGGCTTTGCAGACACGGTGACGTTTAAAACCGTGGGTAACGATGTGGGGTCGGTGGTCGTGCTGATTGAGTGCATCAATCTTGTTCCCGTAAAATAAGATGGAACGCATTGATTTAGATGCTCTTGACCGCGAGATAGCGGGCGAAATGGAAGCTGTTCAAACCAAACAAAGACGGTTTGAACAGCTTCGACAGCAAGCCGAAGAACAAACGCGGGTCGAAAAGTTGGGGCAAATCGAACAGTTAATTGCCGATGCTAAAGCGTTCCGGCTTGAAGCCAGTCAAAGCCCCTCCGAAGCCGAACGGGCAACCTTGCGCGGCTACGCCAAATCGTGCGAAGAAACAGCCGCCGAAATCCGGGCCGAATTGGGCATGGAGTCAGAACCGGCTACACTTCAGCCCGAAGTCAATGAGCCGCACGGGGCATGGGTCAGCCGCCAAATCTGGGGAAATTTCAACTTATCGTTATTGTCCTTATCTGCATGGTTCATTCTCTATTTTGTGGGCGAAGCGAACACGGGCACCGTGGGCTATGTGGCCCAAGTCTTGTGCAAACCAGCCTTTCACGCCTTCATGCTCTTTGCCGGGTTGCTGTTCGTGTTTTTGGTGGTGCGTCGGTATTTCTACACCGTGACCGAATACCTGAACCAGAAGGCAGCGGGCGAATCCTTCGAGCTGGATTTTCGGGAATGTTCGGCCTTTGGGCGGCTGTTTTTTGTGCTGGGCTTATTGTACGTGATTACGCAGTTTTTAGCGTCGATTTACCAAGTGACCCTTTAACGCCCGATAAGGTCGTCAACGCGGCCAAAGCCGAACTAGGGGTACACGAAATCAAGGGCAACAACGATGCCCCCCGGATTGACGACTATCGGTCTACGACATTGGGCCGCAAAGTCAAGGGGTGGCGTGACCCGTGGTGTGCGTATTACGTCTGTTGGGCCTATAAAACCAACGGGGCCAAAATCCCGCCAACCTGCAAGAATCCCGCCCAAGCCGCCCAATGGTTCAACGACCCCAAGCGGTTCGTTTACTCCAAACGGAAAATACTACCCGGCAAGCCCCGCCCCGGTGATGTGGTAGGGTATCGCTTCAAATCCGGCAGCATCAGCCACATTGGTATTATTGTCGAATGGCCCGATGGCAAAGACTATTATATCAGTATGGAGGGCAACACCGGCACGAGTTCAACCGTCTACCGCGACAACAACCGCAATGACGCGGTACGCATGAAACGTAGACCTAAATCACTGGCTTATGTGGTGGCTTCGACACTATACGACTAATACCCGCGATGTGCTGTTTCTGTTCGGCATTTGCCTACTGGTCGGCCTTCATTACACCATGCTGGCCGTGGGTGGCTGGTTCGCCCTGTACTTTTTATGGATGCTGTTTGACACGAGCCTGTTTTTATTCATTGGGTTTGTGTGCTTATGCTACCTGTGTCTGATCAGCTATTTCTACGCATTCAAACATGATTAATTTATCAGAGCCTTATAACCACGCAGTCTACCAGCGTGATAATCAGAACCGGGCTAAAATCCCGGTGGTTGGTTCCGGGGTCAAGGCGGGCGGCACCGTAACTGTAAACCTTACCCCGGCCAATGGCGGCACGGCCACGAGCGCCGTTTTTGTGGCCGATGCCAACGGGAATTATTCGGGTGGCATCGTGGCCGAAGGCGGTTGGTACAACCTGACGGCAACGGACGGAATCGACACGGCCAACCGCAAAGTCGGCGCGGGCGAAGTGCTTGTTTGTTGGGGGCATTCGTTCATGCAAGCCACCAACGGCCCTGCCGGGACAAATGAACGAGTCGTTACCCTAACCGATCTAATTGACGAAACCAATTATCAGTTTGACACGCTGACGGGCATGGTCGGCCCGTTTCTGGTGGGTGGTGCCGGGCCGTGGGCGGTCTTTGGCGACAAACTAGTGACCCGGTTAAACGTGCCCGTTTTGCTCTATAATACGGCCTTTGGTGGGTCGAATATTGAACAGAACTGGAAAGTGTTAAAGGGTATCCCCTTCGAGCATCAGTTTATCAATTATAGTAAACGGATGCCCTATCACCCGTTAGAAAAAGTGATGGGCGATTATATCCCCCAAACGGGTATTCGGGCGATCTTGGCCGAACACGGCTATAATGATGCCGCTGTTGCCCCGGCTTCATTTACCGAAGAATTAAACTTTGTCATCGACTACACCCGGAATCAGTTCGGGGTTCCTGACTTGGCTATCGTGATGGTCAAAGAGGAAACGTCGGGCCGAACGGATCGGCTGGGGAGTGCGGCCATTGGGCAAGCACTCGCTAACTTCATTGCGACCAAACCGAATCTATGGCAAGGGCCGGATTTTAACGGTTCAGAGTGGAATGCCCCCGAATTGCATCAGGAAACCGCACATTTAACCAATGCCGGAAACCTGCTGTTTGCGTCCGAATGGGATGCGAGTTTAACGACGGCTTTCTTTTCGGGGTCTATCCCCTATCTGTCTCGCGTCGATGTGGCTATACCCATCAGTGGTACCGACACTGACACAATTCAGTACGCGATTGAACCGGCACCCACGCCCGCCAATGGGAATATTAACTACATCATTTACGGGCTGGCGGCTCTATTGGCATTGGGGCTTTTGACTGGTCGGTATCGCGCCAAATCTATTCTTGGGCTACTGATTTTAGCCGGGGTCTACTTCTATCGAATCAGGCAATAAGTGAACGGATTAATTTGGGTAAGGGCATAATACCCGGACGTATTGCGCCGGGTATTTGTTTTAAACGACGTGAGCAATGAACGCACAACAATTAGTCAACAGTGGCTTGTTTGAGATCGTAACCACTGAGGGACGGGAAACGCTGATTTTAAAGAAGCCCGTTCGTATCGTACTGCCGAAAACGATTCTGAACCAGTTAGCCAACATCTACCCCAAAGACCACGAAACGGGCGGCTTTCTGTACGCGTCGGTGAATACCACGACGGGAACATTAACGGTGGTACAGGTTGCTCCTTTACCCAATCAGTCCACGAGTGATACCACATTCCAGGCATCGGGCACCGACTACCAACGGGGCATTACTACCGCCCTGCAAAACGACCTGTTACCGCTTCGATTTCATACGCACCCGGTGCAAACCATGAACAGTTTGTACAATATCCAAAGCCTTAATTTTTTCCAGAAAACCAGTTCGACCGACCGGCATAGTAGCTATTTGCCGATCTCGCTAAATGGTCAAGCTATGGTCTTACCGGACTGTCTGGTATCGCCCAATGACCGGGACGGAAATAGTATCCGGTTCAGTATCTATAATGGGTTCGTGGCACCGTCTTCGTTTGCGGCCTTATTGCCGAATGAGCAAATTTTTATCGGGCTGGTGGTGCTGGTATTGGTGGTGGTTTGGGCATTGCTTGGCTACAAAAAGGCTCTCAGCGGCCTACTCGTTTGCGGTATCATTGGGGCAATCGTCTTTATCCAAGAGAAGCGGCCAACCTACACCTATACGGACACCGAATTAACCATAACGATATGACACGAGACTTAATACTACTGCTATTGATTCTGTACCTGTTTTACCGGCTGAACGAGCAGAATAAAACGATTACCAAACTAGCCGCCCAATGGGGTAACGGGGTGCCTGACCTACATCAACTTTATACCGAGGGTATGGAATGAACTACTTTGAAAAACTCGAACAACAGTTAGAAAAAACGGTGGCTAGTATTCGCGCTGATATAAAGCGGCTACGAGAAGGGTTAGACCGGAATGGGTTACGCTTTGCCGATTATGCTACCCTTGCGCAACTCGAAGACCGATTGAGCGCGTTAAGCGAATTTGCCACCAATGCCGCCCTAACCAGCCTTGCCGGTGAGCTGGCGAAACTAAAGCGAATCGTTGCCATTAATGCCGCCGACCCGAATCTATTGTTTGGTGGGCGGTTTATTACCAACACCAATGACGACGAGCAATTTAAGCCCAATCAAGGGCCGATGCGGGAATTTTTCGCCAACGGGGTACGAGGCATTGAGTTCTACAATCAGAGCAACACGCCGACGCTGATACAGGGTACATTATACGTCTGCAACGACGTTCCCATCAATCCGAACCTGTTGTATCGACTCCGTTTCGATATGCAGGGGATAAATTACACGGGGTCAATCAAACCCTACTTTCATATTCTGGATGAATCGGGGAATGTGTTTGATGGCATGTACATCAACGGGCAAAACCGATTCCCGAAAGGCAAGTTGGTTAATACCATCGCGGTCAGCAATAGCCTGTACACGGTGGATTTTGTCTTTGGCGGCATTGGCACCGTGGCCAATGCACAGTTTCAGGTACAGAGTCGCAAAATCCGGTTAGCCTTTCAGGTCAATTTTGAATCAATGGCCGACGTGTTACGGGTCAGTAATTTGTCCATTGTGCCGGTCGATCAATACGTACTAATTCCCATTAATCAGGCGGCATCGGTTCCGGCTGGTGTGCTGATGCAAGACCAAGCCAACAGCCGCCTAGCGATTAAAGACAGTACGGGCCAACTCAAATACATAGCACTCACTTAAACAATAAATACCATGCAAGTAGAAGACCACGAGTTAGAAGCAATCCCCGGTGAACCCCAACAAAAACGGTGGTTCCTTCGGGCTGTTGTTGATCTGCTGATTAATGTAGGCGACGAATTACTAGATAAGGTAATTACTCACGTTAAGGAAAAACGAGCCGAAAAGGCTTCGGGTATAGACTCTTAAACTAGCGTGAGCGATTCACAAAAAACGCCCGACCAATTGGCCGGGCGTTTTTTGTGAATGAGGTTTGGGTATATCGCGAAACGAGTGTTTAAATGGGACTTTTCATCAAGAAGTTTTTAAATACTCACATTTTCACGAATATCCGACAGGTACAATATGTAGTCAATGAATGGCTGATGGAATACGATACCGAATGACCTCATCAGGTCTTGAAGTTTATAAGGGTAGCTAAATATCGACAGGCATCTTAAATTTCAGTCAATACAAGCTCGCCAAACGGAGTAAGGACAGATTTACTTCAACTCCTGACACGACTCCATAGTTATAGTCAATACTACTATCAATTGATCTGGGGCGACTAACAGGTTGGATACAAACATGACAAAACTAGCTCGCTTGCAATGCATTTCAAATTTCTCTTACTTGGACTTGAAATAGTGCTTAGTTCGATTAATTCAAAATCAGTGCATAGTAATAGTTATTGAGTCCAGTCAAATTGATTGTATTAATCAATTTATCTTTGAGGGCATTTGACTTGGTAAATACATAAAAGTATGATTGACGTTGTCGCAGGAATTGTTTGGAAAGACGGACAAGTTCTACTTGCTAGACGGGGTAAACAGAAGCATTTGGCAGGTAAATGGGAATTTCCAGGAGGCAAAATAGAATTTGGTGAGTCTGCTGAAAATGCATTAGAAAGAGAATTAAGCGAAGAGTTGGGGATTAGTACCAGAACTGGGAACTACTTCGATACTAGTGTTCATCAATATCCGACTGTTTCTATTAAGCTACTTGCATATAATTCAATATATATTTCAGGGATAATAACTTTAACAGATCACGATCAAGTTGAGTGGGTTAGTGTTGATAAATTGCTTGAGTATGATTTAGCCGAAGCCGACATTCCGTTAGTTCATAAATTAGTGGGAATGTATAAGACATAGCGTAAGAATAACCATTTAGCTCATATGTATATATCCGCACAAACGATAGATGATTTAATGTATTCAGTTCTTGGCAAGCTCTTAGAAAGGGAGGCTAACATTTTTTCGTCTCGCTCAAAAGGAATGAACTCCACGAGTGAGTTAGGCCCTAGTAGTGAAATAATAGGCGCTTTGCTTAACCTCAAAGACCCAAGACAACGATTAAGCAGAGATGAAACTAAAGGTACTGTCTTTAGCGCACTAGGTGAACTACTGTGGTATCTCTCTAGGAGCAATAATCTTGATTTTATATCTTATTATATTAAGAGATATAAAAGCGAAAGTGAAGATGGAAAAACTATCTTTGGTGGGTACGGTCCACGCTTATTTGATCTAAGGGGACTCAACCAAATTGACAATATTTTGAGGCTTTTAAAGGAAAAGCGCACCTCTAGGAAGGCAGTTATTCAACTTTTTAATGCAGAAGATCTAGTCGGAAAGCATCCTGAAATCCCCTGCACCTGTACATTGCAGTTTCTTATTCGTGATGATCAATTGCATATGTTTACTACGATGCGTTCTAATGATGCATTTGTAGGACTGCCTCATGATATTTTTGCTTTTACGATGATCCAGGAAATTATGGCTCGATCATTAGATGTTGAACTTGGGGAGTATAATCATGCCATTGGTAGCTTGCATTTATATGCGAAGGATAGAGATGGAGCTAAAGAATATCTAGATGTAGGCTTTCATTCAACAAAGTTCCCAATGTCTGCAATGCCTAAAGGAGACCCTTGGAACGAAATTTATAAACTATTAACTATAGAAGAAGATTTACGTAACGGAAAAGAAATACAGTTAGCTATACTAGAAGAATTAAATCCTTATTGGTGTGATCTTGTGTATATTTTACACGCTTTTTCACTTTCAGGAAAAGGAAAACTATCTACTAATGATGATGAAATTAAAGACTATATCGATCAATTAAAATTTACAAATAGCCAGCTAACAGATAAGTCTTATGCCATTTATATCAATAAAAGGCTGAGTATTCTTGAAAGTAAATTAGGTCAATAATGCCATGAGAGAGAAAAATAAAGACTTAGCAAATGAACTAAAAGAGAAGTTAATTGATTTCGGCCACCATATTCCTATGCCTGGGATCAATAACACTAAAAATCTAGAATGTTTAATTAAACAAATCGTTGACAGTGTAAGACGTATAAAATATATTGCCACAATTAAGAAAAAAGTCTATGAATCAGGACAAATTTCCGACCCTAGCTTTATTTTTTTCGATCCAATAAAAGCGGCTATTTGGCACAAAAGCCAAGGCAATATTGATGAAGCTTTTTGGCTCATTTTTCTATTTGTTCATTTTGGTAAACACTCTATAAACGAATGGAAGTTAGTCAAAGATATTTATGGGCAATTGGAGAGTGGGCAATTATGGGACTGGACGGCGATTAATAATGAGCCAAATCTTTTCAGGATATGGCTTAATCAAAACCAGGAAGCTCTAAAGGGAGGACGGTTTGGTAATCATAGAAAATATGAATCTCTAGATGCATTTAAGCCAACAGGAACAGCTTCAATAATAGAAAGTTATGTCAACTGGATAAGCGCTTATGGATCTCATAATCAAATGATTAATGCCGCAATAGATAGTGTAGGGAATGACGAAGAGACTTTATTCAATCACCTTTATAAATCAATGAGAGCTGTTGTTAGATTCGGTAGAACGGCTAAGTTTGACTACTTAACAATGATCGGTAAATTAGACCTTGCTAAAATAACGCCGGGTTCTGCCTATTTAAATCAAGCAACAGGGCCGCGCCGTGGAGCCAGTTTATTATTTGAAGGGTCTACTGATGCAAAAATTAGCGCGAAAGTACTTGAAGATAAGTTACGGGAATTGAATGCTTATTTAGAATTATATTATGGTTGGCAAGTACTCGAAGATTCTCTATGCAACTGGCAGAAAGATCCTTCTTCTTACGTATATTTTAAAGGATAAATTTTCTGTGGTGTTGAGATATATACATCAACACCACATATGTATCTTAGATTACTTATTCAAAGGGAATGTCCTCTAAATCATATCTTTTTTTGAAATTATTTAAGTAAGCTTTACTTATGTAATTAAAGTGTTGCATTTGACCAACTACAATACCTGGAGAAACTCCAACTTCATTTGCAAAAGCTATTATCTTACGTGTATTCCCCGTTAGGTTTTTCAATTGACCATGAAATCTTTTGGGAATAAGTATTTCGCCTGCAAAATCATTAGCCTCATTTTCCTGTTCTTCGACGGTTGAGTTTGCAGCGGCTGCTCCCTCATCATTTATTAATCCATCAACAAGAATACCTTTATTTTCGTGTAAAAGAAGATGACCTACCTCATGAAAAAAGGTAAACCAGAATTGATCATCTGAACGGTATCTAAAACTTAGTACTAATAGTGCTTTATCTTTTGAAATAAATTTAATCGCACCATATGTACTAGTTTTTTTAGGAGTGCGAACGATTGCCACAGCTACGCCACACTCAGCACAAATTGCTTTTAGCTTAGGAATGTAAGTCTTTGGTTTTTTTTCCTTAGTCAATTTACGGAGTGATTCAATTGCTCCTTTTAAAGCGTCTCGATTCCAAGGTTTACAGTTAATTGACTCTGCAATTTTTTCGCCTTGTCTTAACCAACAAGTTATAGGGATGAGTTTAGATTTGAATGTTGGTGAAGATCTAAATGATACTGTTTCTCTAATATGTGATCTATATTGTTTATTCCATTGATTTACATTTTCAATATTGAAGAACTTCAAACAGCTCTCAAGCCTATTATGAGTGTCTTGTATCCAACCCATCTCGACCATCTCTTTAAATGGAATATCTTTGAGCCACTTTTCTTCATTAACTTTATCTATTGATAAAAGTGATTCTCTGTACTGTTTTTCTCTATTAAGCCAAAATTGCTCAGAAGCACCTAAGATGTTTGACAACTGGAATGCAGTTTCTGTGGTTATAGGTTTACTTCCATAAATAAGCTGATGAACGCGATCAGCAGATTGACCCATTTGCTCTACAAATGTTTCGGTAGATATTTTTCGCTCACGTAAAATATCTAAAATTGTATCCCCGGGTTTGGATGCCCAATTTGGTTGGAAAGAACTCATAGGGTGATGGTGTACGGTTCGATACGTAATAATTTTATACGGTTGACAGACTCTTTATTTATTTCTCCTTGTGCATTTTGAGTCATTTTCTTATTAACCGAAGAGAAATAAAGTACGTAATCGTCAGTTAAATTGATTCTAAAGGTAGTATCATCAAGTTGTGTTAGTTGGCCGATTATAATATCATTAAGCGATGTTGCAGCCTGAAAATCAGCAATCCTTTTATGTATCGCGTGTGCAATTGAATCGCTAAAAATCTCATTAGTTACATCATCATCTTCGCAAATTAATCGCAACTCTGGGTCATTATATGTCACTTCCACCGGCTATGGAAACTATTATTTTAATATTGTGAATAAGAAGTTGAACAATATTAAGATAATTATTTTTTCAACCAATAAAAGCGATATGAGTTTATAGAAACTTTGTTAAAAAAGAAGATGAACTTTTCATTCGTAAATTTCAATTTAATAATCGGAGCAAAAGGCAACCCCCTAAAACATACACACAAATCATTGATAATCAGTTGTTTAACTAAAAAAATGTATTGTTGCCCCAACTAAAAGGGGCCGCAAAGATAGGTATTCCTTTTAGAAGCGTATAGGGACAGAATAATTGATATTTCACATAATTATGAGGTGGATAATATTGTTCTGACAAAGGCCCAAACAAAACAATACTACTTTGCTATTAAATCATCATTCTTGAGTTAGCTAGTACATTTCGAATAAACCAGTTACGAAGTGCTCTACTCCTGGTCAATATAAAGTCAGATTAACGACAAACTGCCAACCTTTTGCAGACGGTCCAGATTTTGGCTATCCCTACTTAAGAAGGCATCCCCCAGCTGCACATTCAAGAGCTATTGAATATTTCATCCACTTAACTTGGCTAAGTCTTATTGAGGCGGAAAGACCATATCTTAGTGCAACAGAGCTCACTTAGACCTGTAGATTATCCGCCACTTACCCTTGCATAAATGGCATGTACCATAAATAGAGCCTTGGCGTTTACGTCACAAGGTTGAGCCAACAAGCGTTGTCGTAAAATCCATCTCAATAAACGCCCTATTTAGAAGATATTAAATATTAATACGTGTTTACCCCAAATAGCTTCTCAAGAACGTCTCAAATCGCTATCTCATAAATCAATGTCTCATTTTGCCCCATACTGACTGAGTATGTGAGAAAGTGTCATAACACCGTATATTTATAATGATAAAAACGCCCGACCAATTGGCCGGGCGTTCGTGATTGAGCGGGTTTGAGGTTAATTCTTTACTCCCTTTTTTTACCATTAATGGCAATTGTTTGCTTTGTCGTTTTCCCGACTTCCTTAGTGATACCCTCTAAGGTCATTACTAAATCACTTCCTACAATAGTCCCACTTCCATCTATTTCGGTGTGAACTGGAAACCCGTCTATAGTCTGGTCTACTTTATAGGTGTCAAGTTTAAAGTTTCCATTTTCTCCCATAGTTGCCGAAAGTGTAATGGTTGACAATGCTAATACTAAACCATTGCTTTTCCCTGATTTGGTAACGAGCATTATATCTGTGTTCTCATTACTGATAGTTGGGTAGGTTATCTTTCCCTTTATATCGTAACTTCCTACATATTGATCTAGTGGGTTAATATTCTCTTTTTTGCAACCAATAAAGGCAAGTAGGATAAAGCCAAAGGCTAATAATGGAGCTTTCATATCTATTAGGGTGAATGAGGTTGAACGTAAGCCATTGACGTTAGTAGAATTAAAAAGTAACTATTTTCCTTCTTTCCATTCACCTGCTATTCGCCTTATTGAGAATTTACGGTACTTTTTCACTTGACTGGTTGTCGTATGTCCTAGCATACCAGCTAAATTCTCATCACTCATTTTCATGTTATTACTACAGTCATCGGCAAATGTGTCTCGCGCCATGCCGAACGTGATTTTTTTAGTTATGTCTACCGATTTGGCCGCTTTGCGAAGCTGTTTGGTTAGGGCTTCATAATTTGTAAAAGGCAATCGGTCTAATCCGCCATATTTCGCAACTAGTAAGGATGCCTTTGCATGATAGGGGATATATGCAGCTTCCTCTGTTTTTTGCCGTAGAACATACAGGTAGTCAATCTCATCTGTATCTATCTGTAAAGCGTCGGGAGTGATATTTTTTCCATCCACAAAGTGCAAGCCCGTATAACGTAAGAATAGAAAACAGTCTACGGCTCTTTGCTGTGGATCGGGGAAAGTTGCTGATTCTAATTTTTTACATTCTGAGGCAGATAAAGGTTGTGGTTTTGGGGCAAGGGCGGGTTTGATTTTGTAGTAAAGTGCTGGTGCTTTGGTAATTAATTCGTTCGCCATTGCAAAGCGAAGGATTTGCTTAATGTAGCCAATACCAAGATTTATTGATTTTTGCTTGAGTGGTTTTATTGAGCGATTTGCAAAGTATGTTTCATAACCTTGTAGCCATGTTGCGTTAATCTGTTCGGGATTCTCCGAAACCTTATTATTCTTTAAGTAATCGTTTAAGTAGGCTAAATACGTCCTATATGTCTCAAATGTGCCCTCACTTAGTTTCTTACCTTTTCGATTTCGGCCAAATTTTTCTTGGTATTCAGTATGCTGCTTGGCGATTTTAGCTAATGATATAGGGCCGCTTTGTTCGCGAAGCCATTCGACTCTAATGGCTTCGGCAGTAACGTCTTGCCTGGTTGCCTTTAGGTTATTTTTTATCTCTATAAGTGTATTTTTTACTGAGATAAGTTCTTCGTTTAGAGCTGGTGCTGTTGGCCCAACAATCAGTTGTTTCTTGCTATCCCAATCGGATTTTATAACCTGAATCCCTGTAGATAGTGGTTGTGAGCGGATTTTGTTAATTGTGACGGTGAAATAGATAATGCCCTGTTGGCTTGTTGTTTGCTTGGTTTGTTGCTTACGAAACCAAAATCTAGTTCTCATTTTAATGAACATTTTGTCACTGGGTTTTAAGTGAACCCATGTGACGTTTGCGTAAATAATGTAGATAAAACAGTAAGCAAAACGATGGCGTTGAGTATAAACGACTTACGTTTTTGCTTGTAACTTCCTGTTTGCCTGCTTATTTGCTACGCCTAAATTTGGACGGCCCGATCAAATCTATTACCTTTGCGACCCGGTTTTTAGCTAAAACACAATATTTACAATGCTTATCATTAACGTAAAAGACAACGAGTCGATTGACAAGGCCCTGAAACGCTTCAAAAAGAAGTTCGAAAAGACGGGTGTGTTACGGCAGTTGCGCTCGCGGACAGCTTTCCAGAAACCATCGGTAAAGCGTCGCACAGAGATTATTAAGGCTACGTACAAAGAAAGAATGTACGGCAACCACACCGAGCAATAGGATTTTAATCCGCCGGTGGTGCGTAGTTGGCCGAAATAATTCGTTGAATGCGCAGTCAGCGATAGTAACAGTCAACTAAGACATAAAAGCAGCAAGCAGGGATGTTTGCTGCTTTTTTATGACCAATTGTCTGAACCGGGATTTTAACAAGATTAAAAAGATTCTCAAGATAGAACTAGTGACTAGATACTGTAAATTCTGAAAATCTTTTTAATCTTGTTAAAATCCCGGTTCAGACAATCAGAGTAATCAAATGAATCAGCTAAATCCCGGTTCAGACTTCCTCCAACACATTCGTTACGAAAAACGGCTGAGCCATCATACGCTTACGGCTTATGCGAACGACCTGGAGCAGTTTACTTTATTTCTGGCGACGGAATGTAATGTCGATCAGCCGGAACGGGCTGATTTTCGGCATATTCGGTCGTGGATTGTGAGTCTGGTTGAGGCCGACATAGACAAGTCGTCGGTGAATCGGAAAATTGCCACGTTACGGAGTTTTTACAGTTTTCTAGTTCGTCGGAAGGTGATTGAGTTAGACCCGATGACGAAGATTCAAGCGCTGAAAGCTAGTAAACGGTTGCCGCAATATGTCGAAGAAAAGCCAATGGAGATGCTGCTCAACGACATCGAATTCCCCGATACGTTTGAAGGCATCCGCGACAAACTCGTACTCGAACTACTCTACGGCACCGGCATTCGATTGAGCGAGCTAACGAGCCTGAAAACCGCTGATGTGAATCTTTACGACAAAACCATTCTGGTACTGGGGAAACGCAACAAGCACCGAATTATCCCGCTAACTCAACCCTTGTTTGAGCTTATACAGCAATATAATCAGTTGAAAGAAAAGGAGTTTTCGGGTCTGGCCGATCAAACCGTTTTGATTGTCAGTGATAAAGGTGTGCCTGCTTACCCGGTTCTGATTCAGCGAATTGTGAAGCGGAATCTTGCGCTAGTTACCACGCTGGAAAAGAAAAGCCCGCACGTATTGCGACACTCGTTTGCCACGCATCTACTCAATCGGGGCGCTGATTTGAACGCCATCAAAGATTTATTGGGGCATAGCAGTCTGGCGGCCACTCAGGTTTATACGCATACCAGTCTCGAACAACTCAAGAAAACCTACGATCAAGCGCATCCGAAGGCCAAAAAATAAAGAAAATCATTTCCTGAATTCCTGGTTTACTTACCTTTTATGTTCCTAGAAAAGATCAAATCTGCCGAGTCAGGCGTGTTACTTTACGGCATCACTCCCCCAAAAGTTGGCACTACGCCGGAACGTGTTGCTGAGATTGCCCAAAAAACAATTGAACGATTGACTACCCTCGATATCGATGCACTCGTAGTGTATGATGTACAGGATGAGTCGGCCCGGACAAAAGAAGAAAGGCCTTTCCCATTTTTAAATGCGCTTGATCCGCTTGATTTTGCCTCTACACACCTAGGCTCGTTAAACATCCCAAAAATAATCTACCGACCTGCCGGAAAATTTTCTCCTGTAGAGCTATCGGATTGGCTGGAAGAACTGCACCGTCAGAGCTTCTATCCTGTTTTTGTTGGTGTACCAGCACCAGATTTTCCGGTAAAAACTAGCCTGCCAGAAGCTTACAAAATCTGGAGCAAACATCAGGATACATCCGTTATCGGTGCCGTTACCATCCCTGAGCGGCATAACCTGCTGAAGGATGAGGATGTCAGGATACTGGATAAAATGAGCAGTGGGGTATCGTATTTTATTTCACAATGTATTTTCAATCTTGACTACGCGAAGCAGGTAATTGAAGACCTGGTAATCAGTTGTAAAGAAAAGAATATCGCTCCTCCAACGGTTATTTTTACAATTACTGCCTGTGGCTCGGCTAAAACGCTCCAGTTTATGGAATGGCTGGGTATTCATGTGCCGGATGAATTGAAGGAAGAACTTAAAAAGTCGGACGATATTCTTGAGAAATCGGTAAAGATATGCCTTGATATTGCCTCCGAGCTGACCACATTTTGCATGGAAAGCTCCATTCCTTTCGGCTTCAATATCGAAAGCGTGGCCATTCGCAAAGCTGAGATCGAAGCGTCTATCAGCATAGCAGACGGGATAGGCCAGATGCTGAAAGACAAAGGCGTCAGGAAAGGGGCGAAAGATTACGAAGTGCAGGTTGTGAAATAGACTCTTCTGTCTGGCATACTCTCAGCAAATGGTTTTCCGGGTAGGTAGGCAAACACAAGGTACCATCGTTACGGTGATAAATCACCTCTCATAACCCCTATCTGCCGCTAAGCCTGTTCCGGTTGTAGGATGCGAAGTCATTGAATTGTTTTGGCTCCTCTAATCTGAATATACTTTTAGCCATGCAGCACAATCACCCAATGGATTCAATAACAGCAGCGCAAACGAACATGAGAAGCGAGTACCGTAATGGCGCTACTGGGGTACTTGTTTCAGGAATTGTTTGGCTCACAACGGCCGGTGTCATCGACAACTTTTCTACGAAACACGGTATCTGGGCACTCCTTATTGGTGGTGCCCTCATTTATCCTGTAAGCACGCTGCTCCATAAAATGATGGGTGTTACTGCCGCTTCTAACAACAACCCGTTGACTGGCCTGGCTATGGAAGGAACCGTTTTTATGCTGATGACGATTCCCCTTGCGTATGGCCTCTCGCTACTGCGGTCAGAGTGGTTTTTTCAAGGCATGTTATTCATCATCGGTGGCCGGTACTTAACGTTTCACACCCTATATGGCAACAAATTATTCTGGGTATTAGGGGGATTATTAGGCGTATCGGCTTATGGCTTATTTGCTACAAACACCCACTCGTTGGGCACTACGCTGGTAGGCGGATGCATCGAAGTATGTTTCAGCCTTATTCTTTTTCGAGATGTGAGGTTGGCGAAGCCCTGAATTCGACGCTGTAAGACTACCCTTTGTCAGCCGATGCATTAACCTTTTTGTGAAATTATTTCACTTATTCTGAAGAGCTGCTGCTTTTCCAATTTAGATTCTATAGATTTTTTGGATTCTATTGCCATTGATTATCAGTCCAATAGGATCAAAAGGAGCTATAGGGTCATCTAGAATCTATTTTGCTTGAGAACTAGTTTCATGAGTCTCTTTAGCTCGTCAATCTCCCGTTGTTGCTTTTTGTTTTCAGCGTCTAACTGCTGATCTTTTTGACGAAGCCGTTGATTCGTTTTCTCTAACTCAATACTATACAACGTCAACTCTTCAATCTTCTCTAATAAGGTGGCATTCATCTTCACCAGGTCAACGCCTTCTCTGGCAACCTGTTCGGCTGAGGGCACACCCGGCAAATGCTGATTAGCCTGAACGAAGGTAGCCAGAGAAGACAGAGGCTGAAGTTGATAGGATGAGCTAAATACCTTATCGCTCCATTCAGAAGGATTGGTGATGTGCAGTTGATAGCGGGCTTTAACGATTTCGCCTTGTTCATTGACCGTTAGAAACTGGTCGGTTGTGCGACTGGCCGGGCTGGCCGTAGTCAGATTGGTTAGGGTTAATCCGCTGGTGTTGGGTAGTCCACTAACGACTTCCAAGCGATTGGTGGGTGCCGATGTACCAATGCCTACGTTGACCTGATTTCCTAAAATCAAGGCGTTACTGGCCGCTACCCGGCTATGGGCCCCGATGGCAATGGCATTCTGCAGCCCATCTTCGGCTTGGCTGTTGTAGCCCATCAAGACGTTGTCGTCACTGGTCGTAATGGCCGTACCTGAGTTTGGACCAATAATAATGTTGTTGCTGCCAGTATTATTATTAAATCCAGCCTGATAGCCCACAAACGTATTGTTATTGCCTGTAGTGGTATTACCCCCACTTGAAGCACCCATGAATGTGTTGTTGATACCTGTATTATTGCTATACCCTGTACTACTACCTACAAACGTATTGTAACTTCCTCTCCCATTGCTATAGCCAGCCTGACCACCCAGAAATGTATTGCTGGCCCCGGTAGTGTTGCCGATGCCAGCCGTGGAACCGGTAAACGTGTTGAGTGAACCGGTCGTATTTGAATAACCGGCCTGATTGCCATTAAAGGTATTATCCGAACCTGTCGAGTTATAGTAACCCGCCTGACTTCCGCCAAATGTATTGGCACTGCCTGTGGTGTTGGCATAGCCAGACCGATTACCCATAAACGTATTTTGGGCGCCGGATGAATTGGTATAGCCTGCCAGGGAACCGATCATTACATTCTCGGATACGGTGTTGTTATAACCCGCTGAGTCGCCGATCATGACGTTATGATGACCTGCGGCATTGCCATACAAGGTTTTGACCCCCATAGCAATATTGGCGTAGCCAGACGTATTGCTGTAACCGGCAAAGTACCCTGTGAAGCTATTCGCTCCACCTGTTTTATTATTGTAGCCTGCCTGGTTACCCTGAAAGGTATTATTCAACCCCGTCGTAGTTGCATAGCCTGATCGATAGCCAATCATCACATTGCCACTCGTTGTCGCGAAATACCCCGCCGAATCGCCGATAAATACATTATTACTACCCGTACTATTGGTTAGGCCTGCTTTGTAGCCAATCATCACATTACGGGCCCCCGTTGTCAGGCCAGCGCCAGCCGTGCTTCCCAGCACGACATTAAATCCACCGGAGACGATGACTCCACCGGATAAGTAGCCCATAAAGACGTTGTGACTAGCCGACGAGGGATTATCTGTGCCGCCACCACTCCCTACGATTGTATTATAGGACCCCGTTCCATTCCTATTACCAGCGGCCCCGCCCAAAAACGTATTGTTGGAACCAGTCGTATTTAAAAAACCAGCATTCACTCCTAAAAACGTATTGCTTTCCCCACTGTTATTGTTTTTCCCCGCCTGAAAGCCAAAGAAGGCATTAGCCGTACCGGTTGTGATCGAATTACCCGCTGCACTACCCACAAGTGTATTGTAATTAGCGGGCGTAGAGGAGTTGGCCGTATTGGCGACATAATTTGTTTGCGCCCATGAGGCAGATATACTTAGTGAGAGCGCGGCTAGTAAAGGCGGTGTTTTCATTCAGTTGCAGAAGTAAGTCAGCCTGACTGCGGTTAATATGCAACCCGCTAACGATGTCAGGCCAGAAACAGGGCAATGTTATCGATTCCGCAACTGAATGTCAATCGGATAAACATATGAGGCAGAGCCTACCTCCTTAAATTGGCTAGTACTCATTTAGTTTAGTTTCTATCGTTTCTTTGGCTTCTATTTCTCAGATAACCAGGGCTACTTAACTAGAAAGAATCGATAGAATCCCCTAGAATCTATGGTGCCACAGCACGAGTTCACCGTTGCTTTAGCTGTTTGAGCGACTAACTGACTTAGAATGAAACAAGACACGCAGAAGAAATAATCTGCGCGTACTGTTGAGGCTGTTTATGCAACCTTGGATAACGCCAAAAGAGAAGTTGTTTGCATATTTGGCCGGGCGTTTGGCTGTAGCATAATTCTGTTACAGCAGCTCCCTGAATGCTTTGGTTACCAGATCGACTCGTGGCAGTTTGTCGGACGATTTAGTTTGTTCCAAATAGTACGAAAGAATCAAGGCAACCAGGGCATTGCAGGTATCTTTCAGTAAGAAGGGATGCTACTTCTAATGGCTTTGCCGGAGCAAGGTCTTCCAACCATTTCAGAAGTCATGTATTGACGGGGATGGATTTTGTTTTTTAGCCGTTGATTTTGAGTTGCTGCACCTGTTTAAATTTGCCTCGAAAAGCCATTTTTGTCATTCCTTCTTCGACTACGCGTCTCGGCCGGAATGACAAAATATTCATTTTAAGCTTATTCTAAAAGGTTAAAATGCTTCAATTTAGCCCCTTTGCGGAGCGAGCCCAGGCTATTCGGTGGCTAAGCCAATAGGGAACTAACAAGACGCTTAGCTTACCAAGGGCTTATTCCGGTATCGGGGGCGTTGTCGTCGCTAAAAAACTGGCCTGTTGGGCCATCTGGACCCAGGGTGGCCACCTTTACCAACCGTGCTGCGGCATCAGGTACTGTGCCGGGGCCACTGTGGTGATTGAAATCGGTAGCCGTATAACCCGGATCGACCACGTTGACCTTGAACGGTGTATCGCGCAGTTCATAGGCCAATACAATAGTATAGGCATTGAGGGCCGCTTTGGAGGCTGTGTAGCAAGCTCCTTTTACATGATAGTATTTCCAGCTGGGATCACTATGTAGCGTCAGCGAACCTAAACCAGAGGTGACGTTGACAATTCTCGGTTCCTCAGATGCTTTCAGCAGGTCGATAAACACTTGCGTGGTTTCGATTATCCCAAACAGATTGGTTTCAAACACCTGTTTGAACACGCTGATGTCGGTGTCAAGTGCCGTTTGTGGAAAGCCCCCACTAATACCTGCATTATTAATCAGAACATCCAGCACAGGAGTTTTCTGACCCAGGGTTTTACGCGCAGCTTTTATAGATTCCAGATTGTCAACGTCGATGGCAATAGGCTCGACGCTGTCAAATCCTTCTGACTTTAATTGATCGACTGCCTGCTGGCCTTTTTGCGGATCGCGACTTCCCAGGTATACGTAGTAGCCCGCTTGCAATAACTGCCGGGCCGTTTCGAAACCGATGCTTTTGTTAGCGCCGGTAATTAACACTGTTTTCATTTTTCATCCGTTTGTGATGAGACAAAACTACGGCGTCCTTCACTGGCAGCTGACACACATTCTTCGGTATTACTGGTACATTTCGCGGGTGGACGCCCGATATTGTGCCGGGGTCATGTTCGTCTCTCGTTTAAAGAAGCGGCTGAAGTAGGAAGCATCGGAAAATCCGAGTTCAAAAGCGATTTCCTTTAAGGAATGCTGGGTGTGAAACAGTAGCCGTCTGGCTTCCAGCACCAGCCGTTCATGGATGTGCGTAATGGCGGAGCGACCACTTTGAGTTTTCACCACCTCACTGAGGTAGCCAGCCGACACATGTAGTAAGGACGCATATTCGCTCACCTGGTGCAATTCCCGGAAGTGTTCGTCAATCGTGGCCTGAAAGTTCTTAAGTAATAGTTTATCGATGGCAAATGGATCGTTCTCAAACTGCTCCATATACAGCCGGCTCAGATAAGTTAGTAACACCGTCAGGTAGGCGGTTATCATGCGTTGCTGCCAATCGCCAGGGCGGGTATATTCGGTATACAACTTGTCCAACAGCTCTTCGATGAATTGCACGGCGTCGGTCGACAGGCGTATCTCGTGGGCGTTGTGTGGATTTCGGATCAAGGGCAGTGTGGCGAGGGAAGCGCTCTCCTGTAAGGCCAGAAACTCGGTGGTAAACGCCAGCGCGGTGGCCCACATGGGTTTGGGTTCTTCCTTTACGGTTAACTGGTTTGGGGAGAAGATATAAAACGTGTTATCCCTGGTGATATAGGGGGCCATGTCTACCCAATGACGGCTATTGCCCCGGCGGGCAAACACCAGCAGGTAATAATCTTTGCGGTGTGGAATCAGTAATTCCGACTGATGCGTAAGCATGCCTTCAAAACTGGCCATACTAAACAGTTGGCCTCCCAGTACGGGGTCCTGGGCTAAGGAATAGATCGGTATTGGTTGATCAGGCTGGGTTAAAATCATTCCTAAAACTACATAAATACGGGAAGGTGATTGACTATTGTCGGCTACGGAACTTCGTTGCCGCCGATGTAGGTAAATTCTCAGTTATTTACGCACTTTTGGCGCTGGCTCCGGCGCTTTCAAATAGGGCAATAGTTTGGCTACGAATTGCCGATAGCCTTCGGCGTTTGGATGGAGTCCATCGCTGAAAAAAGACTCGTCAATTTTCCCATCTGGCTTTAGAAATACGGTGCCCGGCTGGATAAACGTAGCATTCACCTCACCCGCTACTTGAGCAATACGCTGATTCAGACTTGCAATACGTGCTTCCATTTGTCGGCGGGGCAGTATACCAATCATCAAAATGGCTGCGTTGGGCTGGCGAGCCTGTATGGCACGGACCAGAAAGCCAAGCCCTTCACTGATCTCGGCGTCGGTGTTATTCTGAAGGTTATTCGTGCCAATCATCAGAACAATCTGCGCTGGCGAATAGCCATCAAGTTCGCCATGATAGACTCGCCACAAAACGTTTTCGATCCGATCCCAGCCGTAGCCCATGTTCTGAACGCCCAATGGCTCCATGCTGGCATTCCAACTGTCAATGCCATTTGCTGGGGTCGATTTGGGCTCACCACCCCAGAAATGCGTGATGGAGTTACCGAAGAAAACGATGCGTGGGGGCTTGCTTTTCAGACGGGCCAGAATATCGTTATGGCGGGTTTCCCAATCGTAATTACGCGCGTCGCGGTATTGCGTAATCGGTTTCATGGTAGAAATTTCGCCAATAGGCTCGTTCAGAATTGGGCGAATGCTGCGTTCGTAAGCATCGGCATACTGCTCCATACCCAGATCAGTTGGGTGCGTACCATCGACCATCGAGTCATTGCTTAAATTGATGGCCGATTTTGGCAAGAGATACAGTTTTTGGATGCCTTCGCTTTTCAACTGGGCAAAGGCTTGTTGCATTAACTCATTTACCTCTGTGTAAAGTTGCCGTCGGGTTGGGTTCAACGATCCCTCTGTGTAGCCCGCATGCTCGACCAAGAGAATAGGCGTTGATGGTTTTCGTTGCCGGAGCGTTTTGACTGATTCAATGATGCGGTTTTTTATCTCGTCGGGTTTAATGCCGACTGTGGCTACCAGATTGGGTAAGCAATCCAACACATATAATTTCGCGTCTATTTCTGGCAACAGATCAACAACTTCCTTTTCCAACCGGCCATTGCCCGAAAAGCCCAGGTTGATGATGGGTCGATCCAGTTTGCGACCTAAAATGGCGGTCCAGGCCATGCCCGGCCGAGATGCACAAGCTCCCTGAGCGATGGATGTTCCATAAATAACGATTGGTTTATCGTTTCGAACAGCTAACGGAGTGAACGTTATGCCTTGAGGTACGCCAATTTCGAGCCAGCTAACAGAATTATAAAGGGGAAGATACAGCCGATATTCGCGTCCTTTCTGGTGGTAAGGATCATTAGGTTCGAGGCCGGTAAATCGGTACTGAATGGTATCACCGAATGTATATTTCCCGGCACACCAAAGCTGGTTACCGTCGCTATTGACGGCGTATAAGTCAACGCCACTAACTCCAGTGGCAGGCATGTGTGGCAAAGCCGTTTGTTTTCCGCTTACGGTGTATCGAACAACAACCTGATCGGTGCTGGCTCTGAATCGGATAAGGAGCCCCGCTGCATTATGAGATAGATTCCAGACTTCCTTCCGAACGCTTTTCTCGGCCTGAGCGGGTAAGCGATCGTAAGGTTTTTGAATCGACTGTCCCGACCAGCCCTGGCCTTCGATAACCGGAAACGTAGCCTGAGCCGGATTCCACCAGACGTACTCTGTAGCCTGTTGAGCAAAAACGGTCAGGTTCGTGAAACAAATGAATGCAACTAAAATGAATATTGTTTTTTTCATAGTCGAATGGTAAAACGGGCTGATCTATATTTTTCGACATGATTTACAAGATGCACAGGATTGATTTCTTTAATGGCCATCCTGTAAATCTTGTAAATCCTGTCGAAGAAAAACTTGTCCTACGACTAAAGCTGAGTATAGTCATCTACTAATGTGTTTTTGATAAGGTAGGGTACTAATTACGCAAGTATTTTTGCATCATGAATATCTCCCAGATGAGCCAAACGCTGTTTTATCTGATTGAACAGCAACCCAATTCTGAAAAAGCGGTAAACTACCTGCGCCAACAGGTAGATGCCTTTCACGCCAATCCGCAGGTTTCGGCGTTCTATCGTGTGTTTACGGCCTTACCTCGTTTTGTCGGGAAACAACAGGTTGAAGTGCCCAAAGACATGGCTTTTGCGTTGGAGCGTGTTCGGACGGGTTTTACCGTTACGGGTTGGACAATGGACCGACTAGCGCGGGTGTGGTGGCTGCTTCAACTTCCGGCCGATGACAAGGACGCGTATCACAATACCATCAGCCAGCTATTTAAAGCGGCTGAGATGAATGAATTAGTCGCACTTTATTCGGCGTTGCCTGTGCTGGCTTATCCCGAATCGTGGAAATTTCAGGCAACAGAAGGTATTCGAAACAACATCGCAGATGTGCAATCGGCGATTATGTTACACAACCCATTTCCAGCCGATTACTTCGATGAACTAGCCTGGAATCAGTTGATTATGAAAGCGTTTTTTACTGATAAAGATGTCACCCAAATTATTGGGCTGAACGAACGCAACAACGCCCGACTCGCCCAAACGCTGGCTGATTTTGCTGCCGAACGCCGAGCTGCCGGGCGAAGTTTGCCGGAGCATATGGAAGAGTTGATGTAAGTCTAATTTACCGTTTTTGGTTTTAGGTTTACGGTGGGCTAGCGCAAGCAGTATTCGTGCGTCAGCCCACCGTAAACCTAAAACCAAAAACGGTAAACTAAGCTAATACCACCGATACACAAGCCCTGCCGACAGCATCAGCGAGGGAGCTGAGTTCTTCAGCAGGTCATAATTGAAAAATACATTCTGATACTGCGCCTGAATTTCGGCACCAAACCCTTGTTCACGTCGGCCATAGTATTTCAAGCCGATGGCAGGGGCAATGGCTCCTTTGAAGCCATTCTTCTGATCGGCGAGTGGGCCGAAATAGTTAGTGTAATCCACAAAAGCACCACCGCCTGCTATTTGTATATAGGGTCGAATAGCGGCTGAGTTCTCCGCGAAGTAATACGAGAGGGAAGCCATAGCCGGAATGACGGACAACGTTCGGGTTTGGACCGCTGAAATCGACTGATCTTCATACTGGTACACCTGCCTTGGGAAACGCTGCTTGGTGTACTGATAGCCCGTTTTTAAACCTATTGAAAATCGTTTCGGAAATAGCCACTCAGCATCCAGCGCCAGGTTAGTTGGCGACACTTTATTAATGTAATCCTGCTGACTGCCCATTGGGAAAGCCACGCCGTACCGGGCCGAAAGATTGAACGTGACGTACCGGTCATAGATGGATGACTCAGGATTATACTCATTTTTATATTGCGCCCAGGCCGACGTTGTCAGGCCAAGCAGCGCAATGACTGCGATGATCCGTTTCATGATGTCTTAGCGGGTTACCTGTAAATAAGGTGATTGGTTAAAAATGGCGGTGGTTGCCAGATCGACGGCTTGCGTATCCGTAACATCTGTTCCCCGGATGGTGGCGTCATAAATGACATTCAACTGCTGTTGCTGACCATTACTGGTGGCGGGCCGGTTTTTTAGATCGACAATCTGAATTTCCCAGTATTGGTCTGTCACCTGATACGTGTAATAGCTGGGATAATAAGGCGAATAACCATAACCCCCGAAACCGCCATATCCCCAATAGTTTGAGTAGTACGAATAGGGGTTTGACGCAATACCCGTGTATTGGTTGTTGACCCGAATAATGGCCACACCCAAATCGGCACTATCACCTTTGGCCACTCGCTGAAACCCACGGCTGGTTAATGCACTAGCCACGTTCGTCACAAAGCGCGTTGAGATGCTGTTCTGCGCCATCGCATAGGCATCATTCGACTCTACGATTACCGAATCGGGCAGGCTGAACGTTTTGTATTGGCCAAAGTTTACGGATTGATCGTAATTCGTGATATAAACGGGGCTATCGGCTGGGCTTAAATCATTGATGGCATTTTCACGGCAGGCAGTAAACCCAATGCCTACCATCAGCAACAGTAGTATCGCCCACGGGCTTCCTTTTCCTGACTTGCGTTGTTGAAGCGTATTCATAATTAAATTTGTTGTCTACCCATAAAACGAATAGACTACTCGGAGGTTTGCAAAAGTTGAATTAAAATGTGGGTAAAAATCATCTGGGATAGGGTTAGATTTTTCAAGAACTTTGCCTGCTTATTACCCGCCGTGTTTACCCAATACGGTTAACCAAGACGTATTATGGATTTTATGGATTCCATTCGGGGCATGTCGTTTTTCGATATGCACGTCCACATGACCTCCCGAACTACTGACGATTATCAGGCTATGGCCGACGCGGGCGTAGTCGCTTTGGTTGAGCCTGCTTTCTGGCTGGGACAACCCCGCACGGGTGTTGATTCATTCCGGGATTATTTCGCTAGCCTGGTTGGCTGGGAGCGATTCCGGGCTTCGCAGTTTGGTATTCGACATTATTGTACTATTGGCCTCAATTCAAAGGAAGCGAATCAGGAAGAACTAGCCGAGCAGGTTATGGAAATCCTGCCGTTGTTCATCTATAAAGAAGGGGTAGTTGGTGTTGGCGAAATTGGTTTCGATGATCAAACAGCTGCCGAGGATAAATACTACCGAGCGCAACTGGATTTGGCGAAAGAAGCCGGTCTGCCGGTTCAAATCCACACTCCCCACCGTGACAAAAAACAGGGTACAACTCGCAGTATGGACATTGCCCTGGAACATGGTCTGGACCCAGGTATGGTGATTGTCGATCATAACAATGAAGAAACGGTGCGCGAAGTGCTTGATCGCGGTTTCTGGGCTGGTTTTACCATTTATCCGTTTACCAAAATGGGGAACGAACGGATGGTTGAGATTGTAAAACAGTACGGACCCGAACGTATTATGATCAACTCAGCCGCCGATTGGGGCATCAGCGATCCACTCGCTGTTCCGAAAACGGCTGCTTTGATGAAACAACGCGGTATTTCGGACGAAGCGATTAAACTGGTAACGTTTACCAATGCGGTAACGGCCTTTGCCCAAAGTGGTCAACTGAGTCTGGAAGAGCTTACTCAACCAATAGGCATCGACCAAAGCCAACGGTACAATGGCAGCTCAATCCTCCGTGGAGGACAGGCACCACGAGTAGACAAGGAATCAACGATAATTAAATAATGGTGAAAGAGCGAAAGAGTGAATGAGCGAAAAGTTACCCCTGATAGTCTTCGCCCATTCACTCTTTCGCTCTTTCGCTCTTGTACCATGCTAAAAGCACTTCTTTCCCTAACTCGCCCGGCCAACCTGGTTACGGCTATTGCCGATGTACTAGCGGGAATAGCTATTGCGGGCTATTTTCTGATCCCTGATTCGTCGCCCGCGCCTGCTGGCTGGCTTTCGCTGGCAACGGTTGGCCTCTATGGGGGAGGAGTCGTTTTTAACGATGTGTTCGATGGCGAATTAGATGCTATCGAACGGCCGGAACGCCCCATACCAAGCGGCATTGTTAGTAAATCGATGGCTATTGGCCTGGGTATTGCCTTACTAATTGTAGGAATTGGCGCTTCGTTTATCGTTAACCAGACGTCGGGTTTTCTAGCTATTGCCATTTCCATTGCATCGCTGGTTTATGACCGTTTCGGGAAACACCATAATTTACTGGGGCCGATTAATATGGGCTTGTGCCGGGGACTGAATTTGCTGTTGGGGGTCAGTATCATGCCCGATCAGGTGCTGCCTTGGGCGTGGGTCGGGCTAGTTCCGATTGCCTATATTGCCGCCATCACCATGATTAGTCGGGGAGAAGTGCATGGCGGTAGCCCGACTACTCTGCGTTTTGCAGGCATTCTGTATGCACTTGTGATTGGTTGTGTAGCCGCGCTGGCCCAACGTCAGCAGCAATTGGGTACAGCCTTACCTTTTCTGGCCTTGTTTGGTTACTATATTTTCCCACCCCTCTGGCGTGCGGTAAAAGAACCCGTTGGCAAAAATATAGGAATGGCCGTAAAGGCAGGCGTCTTATCCCTGATTGTAATGAATGCCGCCTGGGTTGCCGCTTTTGCGAATTTCCCGATGGCTTTTCTGGTATTTTGTTTATTACCGCTGTCGCGATTTCTGGCGAAGGCGTTTGCGGTTACATAAACGTAAAGCGGACATCCTGTCCGCATAGCTCAAACTACTGATTTGTTTTGAACTATGCGGACAGGATGTCCGCTTTACTCACTAATTATGCGTTGGCTGGCGTACAAAACTCTTCCAGCGCCATTTCGAGGTGTTGGGCAATCATCTGTGCCGAACGACCTTCAATGTGGTGCCGCTCAATGAAATGCACTAATTCGCCATCTTTGAAAATACCAATAGCTGGCGATGATGGAGGGTAAGGTAACAGATACTCCCGCATTTTAGCGACCGCATCCAGATCACCACCGGCAAATACAGTCACCATTTTATCGGGCTTCACTGCACTCGCAGCTAAAGCCGCTTTCACGCCCGGACGAGCTGCACCAGCTGCACAACCACATACCGAATTCACGACAACAAGCATAGTGCCTTCGGCATTTTCCATTGTGTTCACCACTGCATCGGCAGTCGTTAATTCTTCGAACCCAACGCTGGTCAGGTCTTCCCGCATTGGGACAAGCAAATGAGGAGGATACATAATTTTATTTACGATTTTTTATTTACGAATTACGATTTTGGGTAGCGGTTGCAATTCCTAAATTACGTTACGAACTACTTCGTAAATCGTAATTCAGAAATCGTAAATCACATAAATCCCAGTTCTAATTTAGCTACTTCCGACATAAGTTCGGTAGAGTAGGGGGGATCGAAGGTCAGTTCAACGCTTACATCGTTGACACCGTCAATAGCCCGTACTTTCTCTTCGATCTCAGCAGGAATAGAGCCTGCCGAAGGGCAAGAAGGCGAGGTCAGCGTCATCAAGATATAGACGTTGTTGACCGGAAATATCTTGATATCGTAAATCAGCCCCAGCTCGTATACATCCACCGGAATCTCGGGGTCATACACACCCTTAAGCGCTAATACAACTTGTTCTTTTAATTCTTCGTCTGTCATTTTCGTTGTCACGTTTTGTCAAGATTGGCCAGAGAGAAACAACCCTTGGCCATACCTGACTATTTTGACTATTCATTACCTGCAGAATAACCTCGACCATAGGCTTTCATTCGTTCAATCATCGAGGCCAGCCCACCAGCCCGCAACGATGTAATCAGGTTGCCCATACCCACTCTTGGAATGAAGTATAAGTCGGCATTGGCAATATCTTCGGGCTTTTCGCCCGATAATACCCGAATAAGCAAGCCAACTAATCCCTTGGAAATCTGAGCGGTTGGTTCGCTATCTCCATAAAAAAATAGCTTACCATCCTTCAACTCAGCATCAACCCATACTTTCGACTGACACCCCATAATCCGGTTTTCATCGTTTTTCTGAGATTCAGGCATGGGCGGGAGCTTCTTGCCTAGATCAATAATATATTGTGTTTTGTCGAGCTGATCGTCAAATAACTCAAACTCGTCAATGATTTCGTCCTGCTTTTCGTTAATGGTCATAATCATAACTTACCTAAGGGTCGGCCCATTGGACGAATGGCAAGTATTTTCAGAGTTTCTTCCTGCGTACTGTAAACTAATCTGTATCTGCCTACAAAGACTTCGCGAATAAATGAAATATAAAAGTCTGGTACCATTCGACCCATTTCTGGGAATTTAGTGATCAGATTTAGCTTCTTCTCTAACTCGTCTGTCCATTCATCAGCTACAGCAATTGATTGATCAAATAGGTACTCGTAAATTTCCCGGACATCTTCTCTGGCCGACTCTTTCCAGGCAATCATACTTTCTTGTTTAGCTCAGCCAACTTCTTCTGTTTTATGTCTTTTAGCTCCTGCATGACCTGATCATGAGTAACTTCAGTTGTTTCCCGTAATCGGCTTTCAATCAATTTTATAAACAGAATACGCTCGATTAAGTCTTCGGAAGATACTTTATCGGGTAATTCATTAAGACTGGCAAGTACCTGATTTTTGTCTAATAAAATTTCGTCAGGAAACATAGTAGTACGATTTAGCAATCACAACATCATTTTCTGAACCCGACGCAAGCCCTGTACCAGCCGGTCAACCTCATCTCTGGTGTTATAAACCGCAAAGGAGGCCCGCGTAGTTCCGGCAATACCCAGTCGTTGCATCAAAGGCATGGTGCAGTGATGGCCCGTCCGAACGGCAATACCTTGCTGGTCTAAAATGACACCAATATCCTGGTGGTGAATACCGTCCAGCACGAAAGAAATAACGCCAATTTTATCTTTGGCCTGCCCGATAATTCGTAATCCGTCCAATTCACTTAACTGCGCCGTTGCGTACTGAAGCAGATCATTTTCGTGAGCGGCAATGTTCTCTTTACCCAAACCTGCCATGTAGTCAAGGGCCGTTTTAACTGCTACCACATCGGCAATGTTAGGCGTACCCGCTTCAAACTTGTAGGGTAGATCGCTGTAAGTTGTTTTGGCGAACGTAACTTCCTTTATCATCTCCCCGCCACCTCGGAAAGGAGGCATGGTGTCTAGAATAGCCTTCTTGCCATACAGAACGCCCATGCCCGTTGGGCCATAAAGTTTATGCGCTGAAAGAACATAGAAATCAGCATCGAGTGCCTGAACATCAAGTTCGAGGTGGGAGCTGGCCTGGGCTCCGTCAATCAGGACAACGGCACCAACTTCGTGGGCTTTATCGATGATGAATTTAACGGGGTTGATCGTACCCAGTGAATTGGAAACGTGCACACAGGAAACGAACTTGGTTTTCTCCGACAGCAGTTTTTCGTATTCATCCAGCAGCAATTCACCCTCGTCATTGATCGGAATGACTTTCAGAATACAGCCTTTTTCTTCACAGAGCATCTGCCAGGGAACAATGTTGGAGTGGTGCTCCATCGTCGAGACAATAATCTCATCGCCTGCTTTCAGGAAGTTTCGCCCGTAACTCTGAGCCACCAGATTAATGCCATCGGTGGTGCCGTAGGTGAAGATGATTTCCTGCCAGTGTTTGGCGTTCAAAAAGGACTGAATTGCCCGACGTGACGCTTCAAAAGCCGCCGTTGCCTGCTCGGCCAAGTGGTGAATACCTCTGTGAATATTGGCATTATAGCCCTCATAATATTGGGTCAAGGCATTAATAACCGGCAGCGGCTTCTGATTAGTAGCCGCATTGTCGAAATAAACCAACGGCCGGCCGTTGATTTCCTGATCAAGTATCGGGAAATCCTGACGAATCCGTTGAATATCAAGGGTATTATCTATGGCTGGTTGCATGGGCTATTCGCGAAGAGGAGAATAAACTAAATACTGACAAAAGAGTCATCCGTAAAACGTAAATCGAGTACGGTTAGGTTCGGTCTGTTGTCTATCGTTTTCGTAAAACAATCACCTGATTTCGTAGCGTTCGATTGACTCGGAAATTATCGTCGGCTATGAGTACCAGCGTTTGGTGCTGTTCGTCGGCCCAGGCCATGGCTTCGAGGTTGCAGACATTACCGGGAAACTGGCGATTAAAATCGAAGGCCAGTTCTTTGGTTAAGGTATGTGTTTGCTCGTTGGGCATGGCTACGTATAAATTAGCCGTAACTCGTTTTTGACTGGCATCGTAGCATCGCTCTAATACCAGTACGCGCTGATCATCAATAGCTAATATTTCCGAAATACCACCTACGCGTTCTTCTCCCTGCGCAAACGAGCAACGATTGATAGGATAGGCAAAGCGTTCGACAACCGGATCGGCAGCGAGTGGATTTGGGTAGCGAAAGAATGTAATAGTATCCTGACTCATGCGGGTTTCGCCTTCCCAACCCGCTTCGGGAACTACCCACAAAGCACCTGTGGAGGTCATGGCCAACCCTTCGAGTCCTTTGTTCGGAGCAGCAAGCGGTATTTTTAGTAAAATTTGACTGGCGCTGTCACGCACGGTTTTTCCATACAGTACCGATGTGACAAACTCATGCTCATCAGTCCAGAAATAAGTGCTGTTTCGGGCGTCGTAGCGGATGCTTTCAAACCAGAACGGGTTTTTCTGTGCCAGCGTCAGGTGTGAGTCATCGCGTAAATCGCGGATGCTTTTGATGTTAGTAAAGACAAAATGCCAGCCACGGTCGCTCACAAAATGCCACTCGCCTGTAGCTGGAACGATCTCAAGACCTGAAATTCCCCGCAGACTATCCCGAACCGGTGGCAGCGTCAGCGAATCACCTTCAAAGGAGAATTGAAAGCCTTGCCCGAATGCGACATCACCCGAGGCACCGCCAAGAGTAAGCCAGCAGGTAAGTACAAGTAGGAATCTCATGGTTTATGTACGATAGGTTAGGAAGCAAATCGGTCAGCCACACAGCAAAAACTGGTTGACTGACCGATTTATTTACAGCCTCACAGGCAAATTACTTCGTTAATTTCTCGGTAACAACCCGCTCCAGGTATTCGCGGATGGGTTGAATTTTGATCTGGCTGATAACGTCCTGCGAGAAGGCGTATAATAATAACGTACGCGCTTCGTCTTTCGGAATACCCCGCGAACGCATGTAGAACAAGGCTTCGTCGTTAAGCTGTCCTGTGGTTGTCCCGTGAGAACATTTAACATCGTCGGCAAAGATTTCCAACTGAGGTTTCGTGTTCATCGAGGCTCCCGGCGACAATACGACGTTCTTGCAAGACTGGTAAGCATTGGTTTTCTGCGCATCGGGACGAACGAAAATCTTACCGTTGAAAACCCCCGTGCTATTGTCGTCCAGAATCCCCTTGTACAGCTCGTTGCTGTACGAATTCGGCATGGCGTGATCAACAAGCGTGTGGTTGTCCACGTGCTGGCGACCATTGGGCATATACAAACCGTACATAAACGCTTCGGCATACTGGCCGTTGAGCACAATGTTCAGGTTGTTTCGAACGAAGTTGCCGTTAAGGGTAATCGTAGCCGAATAAAAGTGGCTATTGTCTTTCTGGTTTACCTGTGTTGTACCGATGTGGTAGGCTTTCTCGGTTTCGTTCTGCACTTTATAAAACTGCATACGAGCATCACGATCGAGCACGATTTCGGTTACTACATTAACAAAGCTTGTTCCTTCGCCGAGGGTCCGATACGATTCGGCCATCATGACTTCTGCGTTTTTACCAACCACAACCAGGTTACGAGGTTGAGACGCCACGTTTTTGGTGCGTGCGTCGGTAATGAAACGAAGGATAATTGGCTGCTCAACGGTTGTATTATCGGGCACACGAATTACTACACCGTCAGTAGCCAGCGCCGTATTCAATGCTGTAAAAGCGTTGTCCTTATACTCGGCGTAATGCGCAAAGTGGGTTCCAATTAACTCCGGTTCACTTTTAATAGCTTCGGCTAAACTGGTAATTTTTACCTGTTCGGCAGGGCTGACAAGGCGAGAAAGTTCAGGATGGTACTGGCCATTGATGAAGTACAATAGATTGCCATCGAGGTTCGGAATTTCGAGCGGGGCCAGATCTTCAGCTGTTACCGTCGCGTTATCGTCGAGGTCAAACGATTGCTTTAATAAACCACTGACACTGGAATATTTCCATTCTTCGTTGCGAGTCGTTGGAAAGCCAAGCTGATCAAATTGCTTCAAAGCCGCCCGGCGGAGTTGATGTAACGGGGCTTTTCGCTCGCCGTTCATGCGCTCCTCGTTGTCCCGGAAAGCCGCCAGCAACTGGTCTTTAAAATCGTTATAGGATGCGTAAGAGGGAGTCATGTATTAATTTACGATTTCTGATGTACGATTTACGAGTTGTGAATTATGACGTACCTGAATTCGTACATCGTAATTCGTAATTCGTAAATCAGACCGCTTCAGCTTTTATCCAGTCGTATCCTTTTTCTTCCAGCTCAAGCGCCAGTTCTTTCGGTCCCGATTTTACAATCCGACCTTTGTATAATACGTGAACAAAATCAGGCACGATATAGTCGAGTAAACGTTGATAGTGAGTTACGACAATTGTAGCCCGTTCTGGTGAACGCAGCTTGTTAACGCCATCAGCCACAATCCGTAACGCATCGATGTCCAGACCCGAATCGGTTTCGTCCAGGATCGCTAATTTCGGTTCGAGCATCGCCATCTGGAAAATTTCGTTCCGCTTTTTCTCTCCACCCGAAAAGCCTTCGTTCAATGAACGACTCAGCAAGGATTGGTCGATGTTAACGAGCTTCATTTTCTCTTTCATCAGCTTCAGAAACTGAACCGCGTCGAGAGGGTCCTGACCGCGATACTTACGAATCTCGTTCAGGGCTGTTTTTAAAAAGTTAGTCGTGCTAACGCCTGGGATTTCTACGGGGTATTGAAAGGCCAGGAAAATACCTTCAGCTGCCCGCTCTTCAGGAGCCATATCCAGTAAATCCTTACCGTCAAATTCTACACTTCCACCCGTTACTGTATAGTCTTCGCGGCCTGCTAAAACAGAAGCCAGCGTGCTCTTGCCTGCTCCATTAGGACCCATTATGGCGTGAACCTCACCGGGGTTGACTTCCAGATTGAGACCTCTTAATATTTCTTTTTCGCCTATTGAGGCCTGTAAATTACTGATGGATAACATAATAAGTTATATCGTGACGGGCAAACAAAGCCGCAAAGTTAACAGATGAAATGGTATCTGATCTGGTAGAGTAACAAAATAGGCCGTTTAAAAGTTGACCACGCCGATTCTTCTTCGCAGATAATGAGCTTTATACGCTAAAAATACCAAAACCCGCCGTTGAGGTGCGGGTTTTGTAACGATCACACTGTTTTTTATACGTTAATTAAAAAGAGTTAATTCTGGATTTGGTTACCGTCTGACTCGTCTTGTCAATTTAACGACCAACGGCACACAGGCGTTTGCAGGACAGGTGCAGACAGAAGGAGTTAGCATGACCGTCGAATCTTTATAACAGCCTGAAGTTGAATAGATGCGTACTGTGAATGGTTGCGCTGAGGCCGGATTTGCCAGATTACTGACAATAACTCCGCCTGCCGGAATTGCCTGGGCCGGACCCGATAAAGCAACTGCTGAATTAAAGACAACTCCACCCGAGTACTGATACGTATCGCCCGTTGAGAATCCGTTAATCACAATCTTTCCGTTTTGAAGCGCCGTTGTTCCTGCACAGGTAACGGGTATGGCTGTAGCTACGGCAGTTACGCTACACGCCGTCGAGCAGGAGAGCGGGGCGGTGTACGTTGTACTGGCAGTTTGGCCCAGATAACTGACGATCACGGTATGTAAACCAGTTCCACTTGGTAATCCACTCAGTGAGTAAGGAATTGATGTTGCACCGGTGGCGACTGTAACCGTAAGACTACTGGAGCCATCGGTGATTGTGAGGACGCCAGCTGTAGCATTCGTCAGACTAACGACACCAGTTGTGTTGTAGGTATTGGTTCCTGGTATACAAACGCCCGGATCGGTAACTGATAGTCCCATGCCAACACTACAGGAGGAAGGCGCGGTATAGGAAGTACTGGTAGTCGAGCAACCAGGCAGACTGAGCTGTACCGTATGGCTGGCTCCGTCGGAAGTTAAGTTAGCAAAGACTGCTGTTAGGCTAGTCGTGGCTGAACTGGTCGAAAGAGTTTGCGTTTGTCCTCCGGTACTTACGGTCAGTGTTCCGGCTATGGGGTTAGTGAGTGAGATAACTACTAAGGTCGAATATGTATTGGTCGTTGCAGAACAAGACCCGGCTGTTGCCAAGGAGCTGATGGAGCAAATCGGTGTTAGCGAACAGGAACCCGGGGCGGTGAAAATAGCTGTGGTCGTTCCACAGGTTGGCGAACTAATCGTAGCTGTGTGGCTGGCACCGTCAGAAGTTAGCCCAGCCAGGACAGTCGTAAACGAACTGGTACCTGCGGCAACGGTTTGGCTACTCGGTGTTAGTCCAGGAACGCTAATGGTAATTGTTGTGGCTGATGCATTGGTCAACGAGACAACAACAGATGCCGAGTAGGTATTGGTGGCTGTGGCACATACTCCGGCTGTAGCTACCGCACTTAGGCTACAACTTGGTGCTACGGAACAAGAAAGCGGTGATGTGTAGGTGGCACTGCTTGTATGACCTAAGTAATTAACAGTTACTGTATGTGAATCTGTCCCACTGAGTAAACCACTCATCGAATAAGGTAGCGAAGTTGTTCCTGTACTGACAGAGACTGTATTAGTGATGTTTCCGTCGGTAATCGTAATGACTCCGGCTACAGCATTGGTTAGACTGATAGTGCCAGTTGTAGTATACGTATTAGTGGCCGGTAAACAGGCCCCAGGGTTTACTGCACTCAGACTCAAGCCTATGCTACACGAAGATGGGGCTGTGTAGCTACTACTGGCAGTTGAACAACCTGGTAAGCTTACCGTCACGCTATGATTCGCTCCGTCGGAGATCAGATTGTTGAAAATAGCGGTTAGGCTGGTCGTTGCCGAACTGGTTTGGAACGTTTGAATTTGCTCTCTATTCGTAACTGTCAGTGTTCCAGTTGTTGGATTGGTCAGCGAAATGACAACCGTTGATGAGTGTGTATTAGTGGCTGGCGTACAGGCCCCTACGGTTGCTATGGCACTGATCGAGCAAACGGGCGTTACCGAGCAGGATACAGGAGCGCTGTAATTAGCTGTTGTGGTACCACAGCCTGGCAAACTGGCTATCACTGTATGCGTTGAACCATCCGATTTTAAATCGGTGAACGTAACGGTAAAGACAGCGCTGCTACCGGCCGTTGTCACAAACGTAGCACTGCTTGGGCCATCCGAAACAGTCAGCGTACCGGCCACAGGATTGGTCAATTGGATGACAGCGGTAGATGAATATGTATTGGTCGCAACTGCGCATTGACCAGCTGTAACCGATGCTACGAGTGAGCAAATTGGTGCGACTGAACAGGAGCCGGGGGCCGTGTAAGTAGCTGTTGTCGTGCTGCAACCCGGTAATGAGGCTGTAACCGTATGGCTGGCTCCATTCGAAACAATATTGGCCAGCGTAGCGGTGAAGGATGCATTACTTCCGGCCGTAGTCGCAAACGTTAAGCTGGCTGGCCCATCGGTAACTGTGAGCACGCCTGTAGGTGGATTGTTTACGGTAATAACAGCCACAGTGGTAAATGTATTAGTCGCGGTTTGGCACTGTCCGGGCGTGGGCGCTATAGTAACAGAGCAGATAGGCGTTACAGAGCAGGAGCCAGGTGCCGTGAACGTGGCTGTAGTGGTTCCACAATCCGGAGAGCTAACGGTGATCGTGTGACTGGCTCCGTCGGAAGGCAGGTTAGGCAGGATGGCTATAAAACTGCTGGTGCCAGAAGCAACGGTCTGGCTACTAGGTGAGAATCCGGGGAGACTGATCGTAAGTGTGGTTGACGAAGCGTTGGTCAGCGAGACAACAACGGATGCCGAATAGGTATTTGTGGCAGTGGCGCATAGGCCCGCTGTAGCTGTCGCACTTAGGCTGCAGGTTGGGGCCACAGAACAAGATAGGGGCGATGTGTAGGTAGCACTGGCGGTATGACCTAAATAAGTAGCGGTCACCGTATGCGAACCTGTGCCGCTGAGTAGGCCACTCATCGAATAAGGCAATGAGGTGGCTCCCGCACTGACCGAGATGGTAGTCGTACTAGTGCCATCGGTAATCATGACAGATCCGGTTATAGCGTTGGTTAGACTGATAACTCCCGTGGCCGTATACGTATTGGTAGCGGGCAGGCAGGTGCCGGAATTTGTAATGCTCACGCCCAGACCGATGCTACAGGAACCAGGAGCCGTATAAGTGGTGTTGGCAGTTGAGCAGCCAGGTAAACTAACGACTACTGTATGGCTAGACCCGTCTGAAATTATATTATCGAAAATAGCTGCGAAGGTGGTCGAGCTACCTGCTGTAGTGGCAAACGTCAAACTCTTAGGGCCGTCGCTTACTGTTAACGTTCCGGCCATTGGATTCGTTAAACTGATGAGGGCCGTTGTTGAGTAAGTGCTGGTAAGGGGAGCACACGAACCAGGAGTTGCTGAAACACTGACGCTACAGCAAACGGTCGGTAATAGCACCGCAGTCACATCTGTATAGCAACCTGATGAATTATACACCCGGACTGTGTAGGACTGAGCGGTGGCGGGACTTGCCAGATTACTAACGATTACGCCACCTGCCGGAATGGTTTTAGGAGTGCCCGATAAAGAAGCTGCCGGGTTAAAATCTGTACCTAACGAATACTGGTAGGTGTAAACCGATCGGAAATTGCTTAGAACAATCTTGCCGTTGGCCATCGTCGTGCTACCCGTGCACGTAGCGGGCGAGGCAATAGCTCGAAACGTGGGAAGCGTGTCTTCCTGAACAATAAAGGGGCAACAACTAAAATCTGGACACTTGCCCGACACATTGTCTACGGCCAGACTATACGTGCCTGGGGCAGTTATATCCAGCGTATTCGTGGTTTGACTAGTCAATTCTACCTCATCCTTAAACCAGCGATAACTAGATCGGCCTGGTTTGGCTGTTAAACGAAAAACGTAAACGTCACCTGTACAGACCAGGATAGGGATGGACGTACAAACTGTAGCCGTATCGCCGGGTAGAGTGGCCTGATTGTAGAGCACGCCAGAACTGTCTACAGTAGCTTGATAAATTAGACTATAACTTTGGTTAGCGGTTAAAGAAGCCACCTTCCAGGTACTAACAGGCGTTCCCTGCGTTAGAGTGGTACCAGAAGGGGTAGTGGCTGAGCCAGTTACAAAAGTTAGCCCGGTTGAGAGTGAATCCCGAACCACAACATTGGTTGCCGTAGAGCTACCTATATTAGTTAACACCATTGTGTACGACAAAACATCGCCGAGCTTCGCTTTTGACTTATCGACCAGTTTTGTTAACGACAGTTGAGCGCCTACAGGTTGAGTGCAAGATCCTGGAGCCGAATAGGTGGCTGTTGCGGCATTACATCCAAACGGAGCAGCTGTTACCGTATGCGAATTACCATCGGAGATTAAACCCGTAAACACAGCAGTGAACGTGGCTGAAGTGGTCGCTGCAGTCGCTAGCGTTTTACTCTGATCCCCGTCTGTGATAGTCAATATACCAACTGGTGGATTGGTAATCGTTACAATGGCCGTACTCGAGTAGGTATTCGTGGTCGTGTTACATAAACCCGGAAGAACCGTAATTGTCGTTGAACACTGCGCGCGAACGACTTGGCTTGAAAGGAATATACCGATTGCTAAGACGCTTAGAAGGCATAACTTGAATGAATGAATCACCTGCAAATGATGAATAAGTAGCGCCTTTGCAGATGGGTTAGAAATAAACGTGAGCATATAGCAAATCGGTTGAGCACAGAACTTGATTTATTCGCAAGTCCAAAACTGCCATAGCAAACCATGTGCCATATATGGAGATATGATATTCTTGATAGGTTTTATTCTGTTGTATATGTATATTTTTTATTTAATAAAAATGATTATTTGTTACAATATGTTTAATAATTTTAAATACAGTAACATATCTATTGAATCTATTTTTGCTTTATTAGTTACGTGTAACGGTTTGGTCCGTTCTAAATTCTAATGTTCCAAAGGCTGGTTTTTCTCTCGCCAGCTAAAGCTTTTACCGAGTTTTCCATTGGTAAGTTACCGGCGCTTATAGCTAAAAAACGCGACCAATTGTTGTGGTGTAATTCGAAGGAAATATTGTTTTCTGTGTTGATTAAGTAATGGTATTTTCTGAAATTAATTACATCCTATTCGTACGTATAGCTGTTGATTATAAGGTAAATAAGGTTTTGAATTGATTGAGATGCCTGTTGCTGTCTAAGTTTTCTGCTCTTGTAAGAAACCGTTTTTTTAAATCCGATTACAAGGTCTTGTTAAGTCTATTTTCAGTTGCCAACTGGCGATATGTTAGTCGAATAATCAAATGATACATGTAGGAATGTTCATGTTTTATCCTGATGGTAAGCCAGGTCTATACGTGCTAAAAATGGTCGAGCCTGTCCGTCTTGACCTCGTTGTTTAATAGAGGAGTAAATTTTTTTTACAAAAGTCATTAAAAAGCAAAAAACGGAGCCCGCTCCGACTCCGAATCAACTCAAATGGAAGTTCTAAATCTGTTTTTCAGGAAGAAGCCACTCCCGAATGTCCAGTCCTCGGAAGCTGATCGTCAACGTCTCGAGTTCTGTTGGGGCACAGCCCGCTGCTGTTGAGTCAATGGGTTTTCCAGAATTAGCAACCGTTCCCGAATCTGCCGAAGTGTTTTAATACTGGCTTTATTACCGGCTCTGGCCGTAGTTAGCGCTATTTTTACACACTGGCGTAGGTTATTGGTACTCGCCCACTTAGAGATAGTAAACGCCGTGTCGGGTAAACAGCGGCCCTGATAAAAACTGAGGAGGTCGTCAAGCTCGTTCATAGTATAAGTATACATCTGATAAACTTGAGTGGTTTTTAAAAATTTCATTTATTTTCTAAACGGTATATCTCCTGAACCGCATAGGCCACTAAACGTACAGACTAGTAACAAATGTCATCTACTAAGTCTGTTGCTCTGCCTCCAATCTCGCCCGTTGATTTTAGGTACGTCGTGTAAACAAAAACGCTGATCCTATCAGAACCAGCGTTTGTAGTTGTTCACCCTCCCTAAGAGTGAAGTATATACTATTGACCGTAGTGGTCAGGCTTTTAACATTTACAGGTTTAAATTGACTTGATACTCTTTAGACACAGATATTCCTAAAAAGTAACAGAACTATGAAATTTTATTCTACAAATAATGACAATTTATTTCCTGCATACATTCACCGTCCCGATTCGTTGTTTGAGTAACAAAGAGTAAACTATAAATGCCGCTCTTTTGATTTATAGTTTTTCTCTTTGCGCAAAAGCATTTACTAATTGATCGTACTAGTTAAGGAGAAGCACCCGTTCCCGGACAGCCCAAAAACAGCTATGTTACCATTCATCGAACCTGGAAAAAAGGCGATCGGATGGATTTGCTTATTTAACCCCGAGTCTTTGCCCTGAACGATTCAATACAAACAATTAAGGCTAAAATAGCCATTGCATCCGGCCCTATTGTTTACTGCCTGGAAGGTATTGACAACCCAGAACAGGATGCCTATCAGTTCAAGGCGAATCCTCAATTGAAGCTGAATGATAAACCGGAGTTGCTGAACGGAGTCGATGTAACGGGCTAGCGCTTGATAAATCCTCGAAGGAAGTGCCATTTACAGCTGTTCCATTTTATGCGCTTGGGAATCGAGGTGGTTTTCCATACAAAGTCGGCTACGAAACACTAAATCCTGGTGGCCAAATCGTCATGATTTAGTGCCCAAAAAACGATGTCAACTCCTGTTGGTATCGTTTTTTTTTAGTGTGGCACTTTTGTTGCCTTTGTTAAGATCAATATCAATTAACAGGCTAAATGCGTTAATAATCACCATCTGACAGTTCAGACGAAACCAATCAGGAAAGGCCAATACGTAGGCTTTCCATTATATTTTCATTAATTATTTAATTTTATCATTAAATAATTAAACATTTGTTCTTATTTACCAATACAATGTAGTATGGGTGCTATAGTAAAATTATCGACAAAGAACGTGATCGATCTTTGGTTTGCCGAGGACACACCAATTCGACAATACAAAATCAGAATGAATCCGAACCTGTGGGCTATGTGCGAGCGGGTTAGTCAAGACTTTAAAGCGCCTTCTGGCAGGCAGTCTCCAAGTCAATACCGAAAGTCGGATAAAGTAGCTTTTGCTAAGCTTGTTCTGGAAAAGTTCTCTGAGGAAGAATCCGTTGCGGACAAGGATTTATATGAGTTAGCGTACTAAGTCTTACGGGTACTTAGATGCTAATCGGACACGAACAGAACACGAATCAAGTTGGGTAGTAATTCATCTGGTTCGTGATCAATAAAGCTAATTACTAAAAAACCCAGCCATTAAATGGCTGGGCTTAAGCATTTATGGGTTAGCTTGTAGATGATATTCTTAAGACGAGCCACCCATAAAAAGTAACTAATAACTAAAGTCGAGTTATTCTACGGTCAACATTTCTGCAAGGCAATCAAGTGGTGCTTAAACAGGATATTGCCATTCGCCCCGGTAGGCCCGACTCAACAGCTTATTTGCTTCCGGATCATTTGGAATCTGCTGGCCATCCCATTCAACACTGCGGCCAAGTTTCAGCGACAACATACCCAGAAGCGCCATATTCGTTGAGCGATGACCAATTTCGATATCGCAGACCGGTAGTTTATTGCTTTTTATACTACTCAGGAAATTAGCCCATAACAGCGCAATATTCTGGTCATCGGGTTTATCTAATTGGGCATCCTGATGAATAACCGGCTTTTTCGGGTCCGACGGATAGAATGTCCAGCCATCGAGCCAACCCATATGAAAGGTCCCTTCAGTTCCGTAGAAATAAACCCCTACAGCTTGTTGTGGATGTGTTTTCTCAGCCATATTGCCCCCAAATGTTCGGTGCTCCCAAACAGCTGTAAAGTCGTCATCAAACTCAAAGGTCGACACTTGGTGGTCAGGTGCGTCGGTACTATCCTTTTTGATGGCCCGACCACCTGTGGTGTAGACTTTTTTAGGATGATTTCGTTCGGTTACCCATAAAATTTGATCCATCCAGTGAATGCCCCAGTCGCCAAGGGTACCATTGGCATAGTCTAGGAAATTACGCCAGCTCCGTGGGTGCATAGCCGGATTATAAGCGCGCAGCGGAGCAGGGCCACACCACATGTTCCAGTCTATTTCTTTAGGCGCTTCGGCATCGGGAGTGGGCTGACCAGCTCCACCTGCATAATGCACAAATGCCCTTGCCATGCCAATCTTCCCAACCTTTCCAGACTGAATAAACTCTCGACCCGACACATTGTGGGGCGACACGCGTCGGTGCATACCTACCTGACAGATTTTTCCCGTTTCCCGTGCTGTTCGTACCATCGCCTTTCCTTCATTGATGGTATGGCTAATGGGCTTTTCGACGTACACGTGTGCGCCCGCCTTCATGGCCGCAATGGCAATAAGTGGATGCCAGTGATCGGGAGTGGCCACGATTACAATTTCGGGCTTCTCTGCAATCAGCATTTCGCGATAATCGCGGTAGAGCTTGGGCTTATCAGACGTTAGCTTACTTAGTGCATCGCTGGTTTTCTGAAGCTGGCGTGTATCTACATCGCAAAGTGCAACGATTTTCGACTCACCCGCCTGTACAGCATTCAGCAGAATATTACCACCCCACCAGCCTGTTCCTACCACCGCCGTGCGGTATTTTTTAGCTGGCTGACGTGTAATGAACGCTCGAACTTGAACAGGATCGGTAATGAGTGAAGCTCCGGCCAGAGCGGATGTTTTCAGAAAATCGGTACGGTTCATCGGAAAATCAAGGTTTGCGGTTATGACGTTGACAAGCCAAAGAATGGCCTTATACCATTCTAAAGTTGCCCGAACGCATTTTTTACCGTCAACTTGCCCGAACAACCAACAATGGACGCAGTTGTCAGTAATCTATACCTACTTTCCTACCTTCGCCTGCCCGAGTACACGAAGTAGGTTGCCGCCCCAGATCTTCGCAATATCGGCTTCCGTATAGTTTCGGCGAACGAGTTCGACGGTTAGATTTTCAATCTGGCTGACGTCTTCAAGGCCGTTTACACCTCCTCCGCCATCAAAATCAGATCCGATCCCCACGTGGTTGATTCCCACAAGTTTAACGATGTGATCAATATGGTCGGCAATGTCGGATAAGCTAGCCCGTTCCGATGCATAGGCCTTGGCCACAGAATCGCTCATAGCTGTCATCCGGGCTTCCATTTCGGGTGTCGATACTTTACCGACCTGAGCCATCCGAATTTTGGTTTTCGCGGCCCGGTGTGCATCGGACGGCTTTTTAAGGTAATCGCTCACAAAGTTCACCTGCACTACGCCCCCTTTGGCCGCAATCGCTTTAATCATATCGTCGGTCATATTTCGGGGAAAATCGCATAGAGCCCGACAATTGGAGTGCGAAGCGATAACTGGTGCTTTTGAGAGCGCCAGAGCATCGTAAAACGTGCTATCAGCCACGTGCGATACATCGATTAAAATACCAAGTCGATTCATTTCAGGCACCACCAGTTTCCCGAAATCACTTAGTCCCCCATACATAGGGCCATCAGGATCGGTCGATGAATCGCCAATCAGGTTATTCGCGAAGTGCGTCAATGTCATGTATCGGCATCCCAGGTCATAATAGGTTTTAAGCATGGCTAAATCCTTACCAACCGGATACCCATTTTCCATGCCGATAAACACAGCCCGCTTGCCCGCTTTTTTAATTCGATAAGCATCGGCTGGTGTAGTGGCCAGCTCAGCCAGATCAGGGTATTTTTTGAGGGCTTTATGAATCAGATCAAATTGATTTAAAGCATTTCGTTTTGCTTCGGCATGACCTTCGTCGGTACGCGGACCTTGTGAGGTATAGACCGCGAAAAACATAGCGTCCATTCCTCCCTGCTTCATTCGGGGGAAATCAATCTGCGAACCGTCGCGTTTGGTATCGTGGGCAACACCTACATCAAAGCCAGGCTTCTGCATCATAATTGGTGCATCGGCATGGGTATCCAGCGTTAATACCTTTTGATGGATTTTATGTGCTTTTTTCGCAATTGGATCGTCATCAACAGTGGGCTGAGTTACCAATGAATTCAGTGTCAGGAAGGTTAAGAAAAAAAGAGGAGACATAATAGGTCAAGTTGTATATGAGAAAATAGCATTGAGTCTAAACTACACATTGCCCACCGAAATGACAAACTTTCGCCAGAAACCTACAAATATGGCATTACCTTTGTATAATTAATTTAGAATGATTGAGTGATTGAATGATTGAATAGCTGACGCAAATTTTATTCGATCATTCAATCACTCAATCATTCAATCATTTACTATGGCAGTCGTTCCTTACAAAGATAAAGACACCTCCAAGCGCGAACAGGTCGCCGAAATGTTCGATAGTATTTCACCCAAATATGACTTGTTAAATCATGTTTTGAGTGGTGGCATTGACATTCTCTGGCGTAAACGAGCCATACGCGAGCTGCGCAAAGCCGCAGCCAAGCCCCCTAAACGGATTCTGGATATAGCCACCGGCACCGGCGATTTCGCCCTGGAAGCCTTAGCACTCAAACCAGAAAAAATCGTGGGGATGGACATCTCGGAAGGCATGCTATCCGTTGGGCGCGACAAAATGAAAAAGCGGGGTGTCGATCAGATCATTGAAATGCGTATGGGCGATTCAGAAGGTTTACCCCTGCCAGACAATGATTTCGATGCTGTCATCGTTGCATTTGGTGTGCGCAACTTCGAAACATTGCTTAAAGGCTTAACCGACATGTATCGCGTAACGCGTCCGGGTGGTGTATGCCTGGTACTGGAGTTTTCGAATCCGCGCCAATTTCCGTTTAAACAGCTATACAGTTTTTACTCCCGAACCATTCTCCCGCTCATCGGGCGCGTAGTCAGTAAAGATGCATCGGCCTATACCTACCTGCCCGAGTCTGTGCAGGCTTTCCCCGATGGTCCCGATTTTCTGCGTATTTACGAAAAAGCAGGTTTTACAAACACTAAATGGATACCGCTCACCTTCGGCGTTGCGTCAATTTACATAGGCCACAAACTGGCTTAAGGCTTCTCAATCGTTGCATTCGATTATCGGCACGATTTAGCATTGTTTTGCTCATGAGTATACTGGGGTATTATCAGGCAAACGGACAGTCGTACAAATACGTCCGGAAGCACCTCGAACGTTACGACGACAAAACAATTCATTACGGGTTTTTCTTTGCGGCTCCTGTCACACGGTTCAGTGTTGGCTATAGCCCAACATTTTTATCAGCCGATTCGGCTTATCGAATTTATTCGCCCAATAAGCCTGCTTTTCGTGTTGGTTTATCGATCAATGCCTATCTGAACGATCGTTTCGATGTACGATTGACACCTTCGGTATCGCTTTTCAGTCGAGAAGTACATTATGACTACCCAGGCGGAACGTCAAAAACCGAAACGCGCGAATCAACCTGGATCGATTTCCCGCTTTTGCTTAAGTACAAATCCGAGCGACGGAATAATACACGCATGTACTTACTGGCTGGCGGAACGTTCAGCATTGAAAGTAATGTGCGTCGGAAAGAGCTTCAGGGGGCCAGTAAGCTTAGTACAGGCACAATGGACTTTGCCATTGAGTATGGTATTGGTCTGGAGCAGTATTTCGAGTTCTTTAAATTCGCTCCCGAATTGCGCTTTTCTCACGGCCTTGTTAATCTTTACAACCCAAGCACGAACTCGGCGGGCATTGGGATCAATAAGTTGACTAGTCATTCGGTAACGCTGTATTTAAATTTTGAATAAGTGCTTCTTGATTATCAGGTGATTGTAAAAAAGTTAATTTTTTTTTGAATTAACACTTGCATAATGGTCATTTAGCTTTCTATATTTGCACTCCCAAACGCAACGAAGCAGGGACAAAAAGGGAGTTTAGCTCAGCTGGTTCAGAGCATCTGCCTTACAAGCAGAGGGTCGGCGGTTCGAACCCGTCAACTCCCACTACTGAAAATCAAGCACTTATGATGTAAAAATCGTAAGTGCTTTTTTGTTGGTGTACATTTTGGTGTACAAAAGTAGTTAGATTGCTGCAACACATTTCTTTGCCAGATAACCACACCAACTCCTCTCCGTGAAACACATTTTTACTTTTCTTCTGGTTATTCCTATACTTAGCTTGGCCAGATTAATTACATCGCCACTTCACCGGTCTCAGCAACGCCTGGATTTAATAATACGATGGTTGGCCCCTATGCGGGTAATCTGACTACAACAGGTTATAGCAATACATTTATTGGCTTCAAAGCAGGCCTTGCTAATACTACAGGATATTATAATGCATTTATTGGAGCTAGTGCCGGAGTTCGCAATACGACAGGTTATAATAATGTCTTTGTTGGAAATGAGGCTGGTATTTTTAATTCTGAGGGTGATAATGTGTTTGTGGGTAGTGGGACTGGCTATCAAAACTCAACGGGGTCTGCGAATGCGTTTATCGGGGCTAGAGCTGGCTTATCAAACACAAGCGGTGGCCTGAATACGTTTTTGGGGTATTATGCAGGTGTTGTTAACAGTACAGGTTCTAACAACACATTTATTGGTTCAAACACAGGCTATTCAAATTCAACAGGTACCAATAATGCCTTTTTAGGAAGTAATACGGGCAATTTCAATTCGGCAGGTTCATACAATACGTTTATAGGCTCTGCTACTGGGTATGGGAATTCCAGTGGATCATATAATACGTTAACTAGGTACCTGTCAGGTCATTTGCTAGAAAAAGGATACAGCAACGTTCTAATAGGAGCAGCAGCTGGTTTTAATATTCATGCAGGTAGTAATAACGTCGTGGTTGGTGATTCAGCGGGCTTACATAATACCGTATCAAATAACTTGTTTGTAGGCAGTAAAGCCGGTTACACGAACCAGACTGGTCAAAAGAGCACCTTCATAGGGTATCAATCGGGCTACAATTCGGTAGCGGATTCTAATACGTTTATCGGTTATCAGGCTGGCTATCAAAACACATTGGGTAAAGGAAATACCGTCATAGGTGTGACTGCTGGACGCAATATTTCCACGGGTTCACACAATACAATTATTGGCAATCAGGCGGGTACTGCTTCGATGGATTCAGACGATAATGTCTATCTGGGTTACAACACAGGGCAACATGACACAGGCTCACAAAACACATTTCTAGGTACGCAGGCGGGCGTACTTTTGACCGAAAAGAGAGAGTCGCTTCACAACGCCACAGCCATCGGAGCAGGCTCAAAGGTTGCTAGCAGCAACGCCCTAATCCTAGGTAATAATGCCAACGTTGGCATTGGTACCTAGATGCCTACAACCCGTTTAGAAGTCGTTAATGAAGCACCTGACGCTAGTGGATTGCGGTTATCGAATCTTACTACAACTAGCCCAGTAGCGCAGTCAACAGATCAGTTTTTATCTGTCGACCAGAAGGTAAACGTCGTTAAAGCCAGATATCAGCTTCGAATTAACAACCCATCCGAGTGGAGTGATAAGGTATTTATGCCAGGATATCGACTGACACCGCTGACTGATGTAGAAAAGTACATTGATGCTAATCAGCATCTACCAGGCACCCCTTCAGCTGAACAGGTGGCTAAAGAAGGTGTTGATTTAGTCAAGATGAATGCGACACTACTTGAGAAAGTGGAGGAGTTAACACTATATCTGATCGAGCAACAGAAGGCCAATAAAAAGATGAAAGCGGAGATTGAGGAATTGAAGCGATTGATTAGAAAATAACCACACCTAAAATTATTGGAACAATGAACACTGATAACTTACTAGAAAAACTACTTCTAGATATAGCCGCACTTGGCAACAAAAAAGGAGATGCTTGATCGTGCCTTTTCTTTTTATAATCAATGCTGTCAAAGGTTAGATAGAACACCCGTTACTTTCAAATTTGAAAGTAATTGATGGATTACAAAGTATCAGACAACTCAGATCAGAGGTTCATTACTTTATTATTAATCTGTGAATTAGTCTGTACTGAAAGCTACCTTTTTTTATTGAAGAACGTAAATACGGATTTGGGAGCCGTTTCCAATCGCTCAGTTAGAGGATTACGGACTCCCTACCATTAACTAAAGTAGCCTACTATTTTAACGGATTGAAAGAGTCGACTGATAAAGGAGCAGAAAGAATATGTACTTTCAATAGTCTATTCTGCCTGAACCTTTCCTGCAATGGCCTCTACCGAAAATCGTCCTTTCTACCTCGGTCTGTGTATGGCCGGGGCAATCTCTGCCGGAGCCTATACCGCCGGAGTCATGGATTACCTTATAGAAGCTCTCGACCGTTGGGAACAGGCTCGAAATTCGAAATTTCATGACCCGCGCATCCCCAAACATCGGGTTATACTAGATAGCATGACCGGAGCTTCGGCGGGAGGAATGACAGCAGCCATTGCAGCAGCTGCCCTCCACGATCATATTGATCCTGTAAACCAGAAAAATGGAGGCTACCTGGACTTTAAAGGGAAGAATAAACTCTATCAGGCCTGGGTTGACCTGTTGGCCGATGAGATGTTACCCATCATGCTCGATAACGACGATCTGCCCGAACATGGAGCAGCTTCAATATTAAACTCTAACTTCATCGACCAGATAGCGCAGGATATGCTTGAGGTTAAAGAGCCGTTTCCACCCCGGACATATGTTGCTGAAAACCTGGAAATATGCATATCTATGAGTAATCTGACTGGTTTTCAGGAGGTCATTAAGTTCGACAATGATTCCGAAACACACCGAGCTATCTCCGACCCCGAACATGAAGTTGATGGCCGGTATATTAGTCTTAATCACCGGGATTTCGGCCACTTTATTGTTAGTAAAGAGGAGAATAAAGATGGCATCATACCCATTCAATTCGGCGATGAATCGAACGATGGATTACGAACCTTACGAGACTGTGCTATGGCTACCGGAGCATTTCCGATTGGATTACGATGGCGGCCCGTTCACCGGGAAGGAAAGTATTTACGACTGAATCGATTTATAAACTATCGAGCCCCCAAGGCTATTTTCGGGCTGGAAGATGACAAAGTGTATGCCAGTGTTAACGTAGATGGCGGACTCCTGAATAACGAACCTTTTGAGATAGCTCAGGATATTCTGGAGTTTCGTAATCGGGAAAAGAAAACCGACCCCAAAACAGCAGAGGTCGAATGGAAATACATGCAGCAGGAACCTGAAGTGAATAAGGAAAGGTATGCCTGGGAAGTCAATAACTTGACCAGCGCTTCTGTTCTGATGATTGAACCATTTCCGACGGTTGAGAATGCCCCACAAATTAAGCCAGAACAGAGAATACTGCTGAAGACCCTAATCGGGCAGATTTATTCGACTATGCGAACTCAGCTTCGATTTAAGCAGGAGAATCTACAGCAGGCAGTTAACCAGAACCTGATTAGTAAGTATATAATCCCAGATATTGACCCCGAACATCTGGAAAAAGCTGCTGACGATCGTTCGAACCCAATTGCTCCCTTAGACGAGCCTAAGCCGGTTTATCCAGTTCGAACGGTAATGGAGCTACGTAAACTACTGGGGCGTTCCCGAACAGCATTGAAGACCCGATTGTTCGCCATCCTGAAAGCCAATGGTGCGTTTGCCAATCCCTGGATCGGGTTAGGGGTCCGGTTATTCAAGTCAAAAATAATGGGAGCGCTGGCCGATCAGGTGGAAGAGATCGTGATTGAGGATTTATACGATCATGACCTGCTCAAAAAGAACATTATCCGGTTGACGAAGGAGTTGCTGAAAAATCGTCCGGCTGCCGGAACGACCGATGCTGATTAAGCCGCCAGTGCGATAGCTTAAACATTTTGACGCTTTCGCGTTTGAACAGGGCCGTCTGAGCACTAGGCGCCATAGTTAGTAGACCAGCTTATTTATCATCCCTGCTAGGGGAGAAGCTGGTAATACCCAGAAACCCACTGTTGATAGGCTCGGTTATTGATGGTAATGAACTCGACATCCAATTGAATTTTCAATAACTTCAAGTGACCTATAGTCGCAAGGGTAAATAGAATTTCATGGCGAGCGTAAATTATTGAGTTTGCTTATCTGTAAGGTGTACGGCATCAAAGAAAAGTGACAAAGAAGTAAATCCACTTCCACAAACAGGAATCTGCCCGTAACGATCAAGCTGGATGCAATTAATGGTTACTTAATTAAATAGCTCGAAATGAGACGTATTCTATCAATCGTTCTATCGTTGACTACCTTTCTGGCTTTTGGGCAAAACGCTGAAATTGGCCGACAAGTAAATCAAAATCTACGCAAATCTAGCCTGAAGGCGGACGTAATGAACCAGCCAATCAGCACAACGCTAACCGGAAATGTAACGATAGGTGGCATTAATAAGGTCGATAAATTAACCTATCATACCCTCAATGCAACCAGTTCGCTATTCATCGCTATTGACCCTGTGAATGGGGACGATACAAAAGACCCTTCTGAATATACAGTTCAGACTGAAAGCTTTACGGGTGGGGTAGTGTTCAAAACCTTAGACAAAGCTTTCGAATGGATAAACGGTAGTTCGGCGTATAGCTATTATGTCAGTGTTCGTAATACGACGTCAGCGAATCCAGTTGTGCTGAGCCAAGATCACGGGGTCAGTAATAAGTATGTTTTCCTGTATTCGCCGGATTATCCCGCCCCTGCCTATGTAGTCTTGAATGCAGGCTTATATGCCAGTACGGGGTCAATGGTACAACTAATTACGCTTGATTTAACCTTAAATGGCTCAAATCGGATCGTATTAGACGGGGGTGATATAATTATTATGGGATCAACTCTTCGGCCTTCAGTGTCCTGCTCAAACCTGTATTATGTTACGATTGGGAGAATGTATCTGGATAATTCAACTTATATATTTAGCGCCAACAATCAGAGTATTTTACAGCCATCGGGTGGATACGGTGCGCAGGTGAGCGTCGGAATGCATGGCCCTTTGGTATTTACAATGGGTTCGTTCACAGGCCTTTCGCTTATATCGGCAGCCCATAGGGGTTATAACTTAAGTGTGAAGTGTAAGGATAATGCTACGTTTCCTACGACCTTAAACATCGAAGGCGGAATTTTTCAATATGGTCAGACCCTTGTGCAAGGGCAATCAGTTTTCGACCCTAGCAATAGCAGCTATAAAAGCGTATTACACGGCGCAACACCCATCCGGACTCCGGATATGACTAGTAACAGCGCAGATTTGACGGGCAGTTTAAAAACGGTGGTAGTCGATGAAAATGGCCGCTTTGGGGTTCGGGGTAACCGATTTACTACTGCGCAACGCGACGCACTGACGCCCTATGAAGGCTTGGAAATTTACAATCTGACAACCCACACGAAAGAGTTCTGGAACGGAACTACCTGGAAAACTATCCTGACCAATTAATGCTAGTCCAATTTAGTTTCTATGGATTCTTTTGATTCTACCTGCATTTTGTCCGCTGATTATCAGGATAATGTGGGAACTAGGATTCATTTTACTCGATGATGATTCTGAAATGATTGGAAGCAGACTGCTTGATCCAGCGCATTGTCCATCCGTAGGTACCACCCAAAGTTGAGTATAAGGTAACCGAGCTGGCCAGTTCTCTGAAACAGATTTTGTACTTAATGAACGAATGGGGAGAAGAGAAACTTGCGAATAGCCAATCCGGCCCTAATCATACCTAAGGGCATTTCATTTCCATATCAACGGTGTGTTTTACGTGGCTCTGCTACATTGGGCTAGACATTAAATTAAGACCAATCTGAGTTTGTAACTCATTGTTGTAGTTCTTGGCAACCGCCCCACCAAATGGAAACACGGGTTCTCAGTTGATTTCTGGTAGCCGCTCTTACTATAAGCATTTCATTAGCCACTTCATCTTCGCTAACTTTTCTATTCACCTACCAATTATCAACGTTCAACTACCACCAGGTGACGTTGACATACATTTCGTCTTTTTAGTTACCTGGAATAATCAATTTTGATAAAAGAATACTCTATTAGGTTCGCCTGAGAGCTAGATTATGAATCCGAAGGAGGCTATCCGTACGTAAATACATTATTTATGTCAATTTACCAACTTGATAAAACGACAACTTGCCATTTGCTCCTTAGCTATGAAATACTCGTCTAACGATTTATCGCTGTATCCCAATGAGTATTGTAAGATGACTATTTTGTTGAACTGCTGACGGCTCAGTGAATACCTTTATAATAAACTCAAAATCAGTCAATTAGTATTTTGTCCATTTTTTGTCCATATGCTCAACTAGGAATTAGATAGTGGTTTGTCTTCTTTTATCTGATTCTAACAGCAGCACCCTCAATCCTTGTTTTAATTATAAAGAGAACGTATGAAATATGTCTATCTTTCTAAGCCCAACTAGTCTATACCTCAGGTACATAGGTTTATTTAGTGGGTCTATACATTACTTATAAAATTATATACATACATGAGGATAATACAATAGAAATTGATTGCTTAGCTGATAATCTTTGATTCTCATAAGTAAAAAATTTTTAAGTCATTATTTAAATATATAATATTACTAATCATATATTAAGTATAGATACTGTCATCAATTAGTTAATAACAGGCACATCTAAAAATTGGGCTTAGTTTTTTATCATCAACGATAATACACTGGTGATTAGAGTACTTATTTCAATCCGTATTTAAACTAGATATGGAGCAAGTATAAATACGGAATTAATGATGTAAAAATTACCATTAATTCATGTTTTCGTAAAATGCCTAATCCAAAAAAACTATGAGTAATCGCTTTATTAATTCAGTTTCTGACGAGACATTAGTGTCAAATCTGCTTTTATCAGTACGAGTTAATGATCTTAAGATTGGTTGGCAAAGTAAACCAATCGACGACTTAATTATGATAAAAGGCGTTCGTGGGTATAGCTGGTTATACTGGAGCGATGGTACTAAGCAAATGATGGCCTATACGATTAAGCATTACGCCAGTCAGTTACCTATCGAAAACTTTATACGAGTTCATCAAAACTGCGTTATAAACCGAAATTATGTACAGAAAACCCAACTAACTCACCGGGGGCCACTGCTACGATTGGCTACTGGGGCCGAGATAGTGATTTCCAGGCGTCGTTGGTCTATGGTAAAAAAAGAGTTACAACATCTTCAGCCTGGAGCCTGATTACTAATCAGAATTACCGCGCCTTGTTCTGAAGTTTTCATAAATTACAGTTAGTTTACGTGCCCTTATCTTAATCCTCTATGCCTCCCGCTGCTCGTTTAACTGACCTGCACACCTGTCCGATGGTAACGGCTCTTGTTCCGCATGTTGGTGGTCCCGTTATCGGGCCAGGCTGTCCTACAGTTCTTATTGGTAATATGCCCGCTGCTCGTGCTGGCGATTCGGCGGTCTGCGTTGGCCCGCCCGATACCATCATCAAAGGCTCCGCAACCGTGATGATTGGTGGCGCCCCGGCAGCTCGCATGGGCGATACAACCGCCCATGGAGGTGCTATTGCGTTAGGTTTGCCAACGGTAATAATTGGTGGATGATAATTTATGGATGTTGTATCCCCGTTCCTCATAAGTTACATACTGATCGTCCTACTGACAGCAGGGTTGTGTATCACAACAGTATGGCTGAATCGTAAGTATGAACTAATGACTAATAAGCGGTTGATTCTGATCGCCCTGATTAGTTCATTCGTGCTAGGTATTGCCGGACTATTCGGCTTAAATGGCTTACAATTCATTCCCGTATACTACATAGTGGTACAGGTATTTAGCTTATTATGCGGTATTTTTTTCTTAAACCGGATGATAAACGATATGGGACCTGCGTTTTCTACCAGACCCGCGTTTGTGGTTCTGCTGACGGGAAGTATTGCAGGGCTGGGTATTGTCTTATTTACGCCTGCTTTTAATTATTTAAGCAGCCTGCGATATGGATTGCTTCAGTACGACTTATGGGCCTCTACTAGTTTATTGCCGTTTCTGTTGCCCGTACTGTTCGCATATACGTTTAATGCGCTAGTTAACGTACCCAACGAAATCTATAAGCTCTGGTATTATCCTCGGCATGCCGAGGAGGTAGCTATGGAAGGAGTCGATTATTACCGACTGATGCTATTGGAGGTTCAGATCTATAAAGATCCGAACCGGAAAGATCCCCCCATTAAAGTAAAGGCCCGTACGTCCGGCGATGTTCCATTTGGTATGTGGTTCCAAAAATTTGTGGATGATTACAACCATAAATTTCCAAACGATCCGATTCAGACGTTCGATGACACGGCCCATGAGTATGGATGGCTATTTTACAGCCTTAAGCCTTCGTTATTCCGCTTACGGTCGTACATTGATTTTGAACAGACAATCGCCCAGAATAATCTCCGTGAAAACTACCTGATTGTTGCCAAGCGGGTGGAAGAAATTAGCTAACTACTTATGTTATTTCCTAAAAACCACCTTCCGGTTAACTGGGTCGATGGAATGAAGCTGTCGCAACAGCATTTTGTTGAGACCGACCATCATGTTCAGGATTTAGTACGCGATTCGGTATCTCTGTTTCTTACCAGCTATAATTACGGCCTTTTGCCGCCAGTTAGGGGGACATCGGTTGCCCACGAATTTGATCTATTGGAAAAAAACAGCAACCATGTTGAGGTTCGCTTATATCGCTGTAATGCCATTACGCAGGGTGGTTGCCGGATTGCGATTAACCCAGATGTGCTGAAATTTACCGTTTTAACAGCCTCCTTTGAGATCAATTCGAGCACCGACGATCAGCTTCGCCCCGACTACGATGTTATTCTGGTCGTCAACCCATTTGAGAAAGTACCTATTGGGAATCCAGACCCGGAAGAATCGCCCTTACGGCACCCTTATACCGAGTATTCGTATCGATTAATGGTGGTTTCGTCTCAACAAGTGAACGCCAATGAATTAGGACACCATCACCTGATTATTGGAAAAGCGACCTATCTGGAAGGGCATTATGTTATTGATAGCCAATATATTCCTCCTTGCGCTTCGGTGGCCAGCCATCCCCGATTGATTCAGTATTACAAAAATTTTGGGTGGGGCCTGAATGAGATTCAGGTTAGTTCGTTCAAAATTATTCGTAAGGTATTTGACCAGCCCCAGCCGTCTGACCTGGCCCGCCGGGTTCAGGCCTTCTGCAACCGAATCCTGGATTATCTGGGCACCGTTTTTTTTCAATATCGTAACCTCGATCACCAGCACCCACCGGTCTATCTGGTTGGTTATTTTGCGAATCTGACGAGTATCATTTATACGGAATTATACTGCCTGCCGACTCGACAGAAAGAGGAACTACTACATTATTTCTATGAATGGACGGATGTAACGCCCGGCCAATTTGAGGAACTGCTTCTCCGCTTACTCGAACACGACTATAACCATCAGCAAATTGGGGTTTCGATGGTAGCGATTGAGCAGTTTCTGGCTGTTTTTACCCGGCTCTGGAACAAACTCAGTACACTCGAATATATCGGGCAGCGGAAAGATACGATTCTGGTGCGTGAGGAGGCTCCCATCCAGATCGCGCCCACCCGGCGGGGCTGGAATATTCTGGACTGATAGGTAGCCCCGTTGCGGCATCGAAATAGCGAAAATTGGTGTAAATCAGCCCAGCTTCCTGATCTTCGTATTGACCAATTCCCCGCAACGTATGCCAATGAGGTGGGCCAGTCTGGTTGTGCGTTTTCCCAAAGAGGCACCATCGCCATTCCCAAACTGGTTCGCCCTGTAGATTATGCAACGATAAAGGCTGCCCTAACCAGTTAGACACCAGACTATACCATTGGTCGCCAACCTGTAGCATAGTTGGTTGGTTTCCAGTTGTTGTGTACCAGGTTAATTGTACTGGCTCGCTACCCGGTTTCTGGTGCCATTCGTGAAGCAGTCGCTGACCATCCCACGCCCAGCGGACATGATAGTCGCCAACCTTTTTTTCAATACGTCGCCCGATGGCATCATAGCTGAACGTAACTATCTGGTTATTTGGTCGAATAACCTGCTTCAATACCCCCGACTCATGCCATTGGAACTGCCACAGTTGGCCAGACACACGTTTCTCACGTAGATAACCATCGGCGTCGTAATAAAAACGAGCTGTACCAACCGTTGTAACCTGCCATCCAGGTTCTGCTGTTTCGGTGGCTGGATTGAGGAGTTTCTGTTGATAATGAGATCGATCTGCAACCCATCGATCTGTCCACCCAGCCGAGCAGATGGCTTCGGTCGGGTCATTAAAGGTGTCATAGTGAAGCGAAACGGTTCCAAATCGATTATCGTCTATGCGCATAAGCCGCTCCTGCTCCCATCGGTAGGCCTGCGAACGGGAAGCCTGTAAGCCACTCCCCCAAAAAAGCTGATGACCGATTGGCCGTGAACCAACATCGTACTGCCACCGACTCCACAAACCACCCGGCATCTGGCGTTCGATCGGTCGCCCTAGCCGGTCGTATATAAACTGAAGTTGCCATTGCGGATGCTTCTGATCGCTTAGATAGCCCAGATCATCATATACATACTGCATAGCTTCCTTATCTGACGGTTGCCAGCTTAACCGTCGACCGGCTGTATCATACACGGTTTCTACACGAGTTGACCCCGCAGTTTCGGCCAAAACCCTGCCTTGTGCATCGCGCTCAAACTGAACGAGTGTGGTTGGCGTTGCGGCCTCCATTAACCACCCGTCTGAACGGTAGGTGTAATGATACCAGCTTCCATCACTGAAAAGTATCTCTGTTGGGCGCCCGGCTGCATCGTAGTGGAAATTCGTGGATGTACCATCCGAGCGAGTATATTCACGTACCCTTCCGGCCGCGTCCCGAATAAATTGCCAGTTCAGTCGATTGGTACGCCGAAGCCGAATGAGTAGACCGTCTGCATCATAGGTGGGCTGATATTGGGTATCAGGCTGACCACCATTGGGCGTAAGTGCGATTGACTGCTTATTCGTTTTTCTCACTACATCGGTTCTGGTTCCATCTGGATAAGTAATGCTAATTAATTGACCCAGAAAGGCGTAGTCCCAGGCGGTCTGACTACCCGTTGCATCAGTTTGTGATTTTCGATACCCGTACGAATCATACCCCCACCGAGTCCATTGTCCGTTGGGCAGCGTCATTTCTTCGGGCAAACCATCTTCCTGATAGGTAAATCTCGTTTCGGTACCAGTTGGATTTATGCAGGACAGCAGCCGCCCCGATTCGTCGTAGGTCCATTGCCAGAAACCATCAGCCCGATCCGTTAGGGCAATCAGTTGATTGGTATCGTTATACTGCATTTGCATGGCTCCTCCATCGGGCCAGGCAGCCTGCGTCATATTGCCCTGATCGTCGTAGGTAAAGAACGACGTATTCCCCAGCGAATCCTGTTCGCTCAACAGCTCGCCATACTCGCTGAAGAACCATACCCGTTGCCGCCCACCTGCACTGATAAATCGCTGAACAATTCCGCCTTCATGCACATACTGCCGGACTCCACCCGCACTATCAATAACCTGTGTCCGTCCTTCATCGGGCAAGTACTGAAACCGTAATGAAGACTGCTTCTTGTCCATATTGAATTCGATGCACAGGTACTGATTCCCTATTTTTTCGTAAGAGAGATAAACACTCTGACGGATAGACTCCGTCAGGCGGATAATCCGATGCTGGCGGTAATGATACTGAGCGGCAGGTTGTTCCTGAATAAGCACCTCTCTTAAATCCTGAACATCATCGTAGCGATACTCCACCAGGGGTAAGCGCTTTAAAGGCTGGTCGGGCAGTGTGATTTCCAGCCGGACAATGCGATGTTGAGCGTCTGGTATGACGTCAATTACCCGTTGAAAATCATCGCTTATTCGCCGTAGATGTCCTGTGCTGCTATAACTGAACCGGATACGATACGCTGTTCCAATCGCTTCGACAGCCGCCAATCGACAAAGGCTGCCACTGGGATTCAGGCCAAAACGATACCGCAATCCATCCGATTCCTGTAGCCAGTAGCCTTGCTCATCCCGATTGAGCCTGAGCTTTTCGGATCGATTCAGGAAGGTTTCTCCGGCTAGCAGGACTGGGAAAAACACTCCTCTATTATCAGGCAGTCGGATCAATACCTGCCTACTCCGCCGATCTTCCAGCAAAACAAAATCGTACGAATGCCGCCAGCCGTTGCCCAAAGAGCCAACCGTTAACTGATTGGAACGCCAGAAACGGCCCCACCGGAATGGTACTATGCCTGGAATATCAACATCCATTTGCTCAATCAGTACTTCGCCAGATGTCACATCTACAAATCGCCCGGCCAGGGTGCGCTGTGTGGATGGTAAGGCCTGGCAATCGTCAGGCCGAAGCTCCAACCGTTGTAGTAACTCGTCCAGTTGTCCATTGCTTACTTCTTCAGTAGCTAAACTACGAGTACTAGCTGGGTAAAGTAATCGACGCAAGCCTGAACGAAATACGGGAGATTCTGACATAGGGAGGATTCTGATTATAAAACTGCGTACTGTGCGTGGTGTCGGTTACTTATAACCGGCATGCGAGGTTTTGAGAAACCTCGTGTGGTTCGTTAGGTTTTGAGAAACCTAACGTGTCAGGTTGAAGAACCTGACATCACGATAATCATGGCATCAAAGTAAAAATCTACGTTTTACGCCAACCAGCACCTAGCAGCTGGTTTAGCAATTCTGTCACTTTCTGTCTTTTTTCGGGTGTTTGTTGTTGCTGCCAATAAAGTTGACCGATTTCGGGTAGCCGCGCCAGTTGATAGTGCTCCGCTGGTAGATGTTCTGCTAAGGTAAATAACTGGAGATAATGCGTTTCGGACAGCCGCATTCGGCTCTCCTGCGTATAAGCAGCTGCCAACCGACGATGGCTTTCAATAGCCAGAAGCCATTCCTGTAAGGCTTCGGCTCGTTCACTAGCCAACCCATAACAGTCGATGGCGCGTTGCCGCTGGCGTAGCTCCGTGTATACACTGCCCGCCCCCAACCAGGCCATAATGCTCATTCGGCCAGCAGTCTCGTCGCCCTGTTTGAATAAAATCTCCATTTGATCGATAACCCGATTGTAAAGCGAGAGCGCTTCTTCGTACCGACGATGATCAACATAGGCATGAGCCACGGATAGATTGACACTGGCTTCCAAACTACGCCAATTTTCCTGTTGGCAAATCAGTAGACAGTTGTTGGCAAAGTACTCCACATCACGCAGATTACGTTGTGCCATGGCGTTGGTCAGCTCGGCATGCCATTGGCGAAATTTCACATCAGGCGCGGTGGGTGGCCCAAAAGAGGCAAGTTGACGGGTTATTTTCTGGAGCTGGAGATCAATCGGATGTGAATGTACTGCCTTCCCAAAACGGCCCGGTAGTGTTGCCAATTGTTCTTCGCCAATTGTATCGGCTACAATAAGTCGAATATCGGGCGATAAATTAGCCTGCAACAGCGCCGTCAGCATCTGATCCAGTACGGTAGGACTTGCGAATGATTTTGGCAGTAAGCATAACACGAGTGCGCCGTCGGTATGGGCATTCAGCCCTTTCATGAATCGATTCAGATAACCGACAAAACGGGCCAGTGGGTCTTCCTCCGCTTTTTTCGGTTCGCTTGCCCAAACGATAGCCAAATTCCGGTCGGCCAGTAGTGTTACATCGTGGTTGATGAGGCTGGTTAACTCGTCTAATGCCTGCTCGAAATACGCCTGCCAATGTTGAACAGGTGTTCGGAGGGTCAGAAAAATATCGTTAGAAACCGCATCGGCCCCTGCCTGCTCCTGCAGAAAAGTATCTAAAAACCAGGCTTCTCCGGGAGCAAATAACCATCGGCACAAGCGAGCGTTAGAGAGTCGACGGAATTCCAGCCAAAGCCGCTCCAGAACCGCCAGCCGCTGACTTAGCGGATTTGTCGCAACAAACGGCATAAACTACTTAATGGATAGTATTTAAAGTATTGGTTATGAGAACAGAAGTTGACGACTTTTACATTATCCATTAAAGCTCTCCTTAGTTGATCATGACCATTGACCCCTTAACGGTTGTTATTCCTGAACTTTTCACATTCATGGTTCCGGTTCCTTCTACATCGGTCATGGCTCCCTTTATACCCACCGAAGCCGATCCTTCTATTTTTACCTGGGCTCCTTTGATGTTGACTGCCTGCTTTCCTTCGATGGTAACGGTTGTACCCGACAGTTCAATTTGTTGAGCCTCAACAGTAACTTTGGCTGTGGCCTTTATCAATATATCCTTTGACGACTGGACGGTGATGGCTCCCTGTCCGTTAGGTACTGAAATCTGGATGAAATTCTTCTCGTCAACTTTAACGTAAATCTCTTTGAGTGTTGGTTTCTCAATGAAGGTCAGCGTGCTGCCGCTGCCTACGCTGATATGCTTTTCTTCCTCGGGCTTACTGGTATCGATGCCGCTATTCTTTCCGTGCGGTAGTGCCCCAATCACAAAGGGGCGTTCAGGATCGTTGTATTCAAAACCGACCATAACCTGATCGCCAACGGTGGGTACGAACTGAAACCCACGCGTTTTTTTATTGTCGGCGTGAAGGCCAAAGTGCGGCAGAGTCATCCGGATAAACGGAGTCGTTTCCGGGGCTTTCATCCAAAGCATCTGTACTTTTACCCGGCCCATCCCTTTGGGATCTTTGTTGTCGGTAACGGTGCCAATTTGTGTTTGGGCCATTGGCCGCACCAGCTTACGTACAGGCATGGCCACCACATCGGCAGGAATAGCCCGAAACCGATTATGATACTGCCCAACTCCGCTCACGTAATGGACAATATCCGTGATGAGATAGGGGACCGATTGCCCACCTCTACCCGACGGAGCATCTTTTACAACAATCTTGCAACCGGGGTACAGGCCGGGCACTTTAGCCTGACCCTCCATATATTTTTCTTCGGCAGCCAGGGCCGCTTTACGATTGTCGCGATAGGGTGTCATATCGGCTGTTGCCTGAGCCGGGTGTGGGTTAATTCCCCCACTAGTTTCGGGTTTACCATAAGGAGCCAGATCCTTTCCTGTTTCCGATTCTAACTGCCGATCCTCTTCTGGCAAATAATCATAGTGTTTGAAATAAGTAGGTGCCGCTCGTACACCCGTGCGAAACTGAACCAGGTTGCCTCCAAACGTTAAGGTCAGGGCCGAAGGTGTGCCAGGGCTGGTAGTAAATTGCAGTTTGCCACCGTCGTAGTAAAACCAGGCCCCGAAATCATAGGCCAGTCGTTTAAGAAAGTCCCAGGTCGACTCTTGGTAACGAACGCAAAATGGCAGCTTGGAAGGTCCTAGCGGAGCAGTTACCTTCTTAGGCTGGCTGTATGAACTCAGGCAGGCCGATACCACATCCGAAATCGATTTATCAATAAACGTTTGTGTACCAGGCACCGTCCGCAGCGCTTCACAGTTTCCATGACCAATCAGCGTCATGAGCCCCCAATAGCCATCATCCCGCTGCCGTAATTCTGTTTGCGTAATAACGCCTTTAAACTCCAGCGGTGCCGAAGATGGATCTCCTTTGATGGTCAGATCAAGCGACTTCCGCTGTAGCTGATCAAATTTGTCCGAAAACAACGTCACCAATTCCTCAATGGCGTCGTGTTCGAAGAACACCCGAAATTCATGCGTAGAATGGATGGACTGCTGTAGCGTTAGCGATTGAAAAGACGAGATTTTTTTTCCGTCGATGAGCAATGTTGTTTCGGTGACGATGGAATAAACAGGCATGGCAAGAGGAGGTAAGGAGAAAAGGTTTTCCAACTACGATGAGAAATAGGCCTTCATTCCGGTACTGGAATTAAGCACGCCGAATGTAAGAAAATGCTTGTCGATTACCAACCAATTTTGTTTATTGGTTAGTCTTTGTTAAGACACCCTCTTCCTCTACCTGTAAACTGTTATGAATCAGTCACTTTACCGTCTGCCAATCCGATTTGGTCCCATCATGGCCGGAAAGGAAATACCAACCTGTGGGGTGGGCGTTTCCATTGCACAGACGCTCTATTTATTACTCCATACCCGTTACGGTGAACTCCGAAGTGACCGCTCATTTGGTTGCAAAATCTGGGACATCGAGTTCGACCGTACAATTAGAACCAGCCATTGGATTGACTACCTGCGCGAATCGCTTGAAGCGGCCATTCGGCAACACGAACCCCGCCTGCGAAATCCTAAAATTTCAGTAGAGTTCCGAGCCGTTGATCATCGCTCAGAAGGTGCTCCGGAAGATTATCGACAATTGGCGACCGTGACAGTAAACGCTACGGTGGTTGAAACGGAAGAGCCGTTCCGGTTTTCGACCCAACTCCATGTAGGGCAACTGGCAAGCTAACAAACGTATTTACTGGTAGTATCACTTTCCTTACCTGAACACCCATGCCGCTGAGTGACCAACGATCGTATTTTTCCCAGGAGGCTATTCGGCAACGTTTACTACTCCACATCATGCAGATGTGGGGAGTGCGGGACCTGAACAATCTCGATACGTTCGTCCGGATGCTGATCGATACACTGGCTAATGAGGTCTATAAGATCAGCAATGAGTTTATGGAGTCGGAGGGGCGGGTTCTGGAGCGGCTGGCCGATTTGCTGACGCCGGATTTGCTGACCATTCCTCGCCCGGCTCACGCGGTTATGCAGGCCTATCCGGCCGAACCGATCGTTGAGTTAGAGCCGACACAAAGCTTTCTTTATCAGCAGAAATACGCGTCGCAGTTGATGGGCGAACTGGACAGTGTGCAGGATATGTTTTTCTCACCCGTCGACTCGCTACGACTTGTTGATGGGCGTGTAGCCTACCTCGCTTCGGGTGCCCAGTTATATTCGATTCATCCGCAGTTGGGCAAACGCCTGGTAGTGCAAACCATGCCGCTGCATAAGCTTGCGCCAAAAACGCTCTGGATTGGTTTGGCGCTTAATTCGGCTGTTGAATCCCTTGATCGGGTAAATTTCTTCTTCGATTGGCCTAATGACGTAAACCCACAGCCGTTGCTTCCATTGCTAGCCTTAAGTAGCTGGTACCTGAATGGGGCTCCGCTACAAACAGCTGTTGGCCCGGCTTACGCAGAATCGAATCAGCGCCAGAACGATGGTCCGGCGCAGTTGCTGTCGGAATATGAGATTAGTTATCAACTCGAGAATGACATCCGCCAGATGTATCAGCCTCGCTTTGTTCACCTTAAGCAGCCTGTAACTGGGCAGCTGGAAGATGAAAAGTTGGCTTATCCGCCTGCGTTTGCAGAGGCTTTTGGCGTGAAGAATCTAGGCCCACTGGCAAGCGAATCATTGCTTTGGTTGCAGGTGACTTTTCCGGCCCGGTTCGACGAAACGATATTGGAAAAGGTATCGGTTGAACTGAATGCATTTCCGGCCTTGAACCGGAAAGCGAACCGGATTCTTTACCGGACAACCGCCAATTATAATCTGCTGCCTTTACGAACCGCTCCGTTCGAAACGTTGCTACTGGTCAGGATGGTTATGGATAGCAAGGAGCGCCTTTTCAGCCCCTTTCCGTTTCATAAAGCTGATCACATCGAAGAAGGCGGCTATTCCGTTCGGCGGGGTGGAGTAGAACGATTCGACGAACGAAATGCTCGTGAACAACTGACGTTTCTGCTCGAACTACTTCGGGATGAATCGGTTGCGTTTGCCGTATATGGGCAGGATACGGTGCGCTTACTGCTGACTCAGCTTCAGGAGAAACTTGAGCAGCTTGAGCGCAAAGTGCAGACTACCATGACGTCGCCGATAGCGCTTAATCAGTATGTGCTGTTTAAGCCGTTTGAAGAAGGAGATACGATGCAGGTCGATTTCTGGACAACCAACTGCGAACTGGCCAACCGCATTCCGGTGGGCACGCTTTTACAGGCTTTTGATACGAGCAGTTTGCACAACGACAGTATCAGGTTGTTAACGACCACTCTTGGTGGTCGGAATCGCCCTGATGCTCTTCACCGCGTTCAAACCTACCGATATGCGCTCATGACCCACCAGCGTATTGTAACGCTGGAAGATACCAGGGCCTTTTTCCACCATGAATTAGGCCCTTTGCTGGAGTCGGTAACCATAAAAAAAGGAGTTGCTACAGGGGGTACGGTAAAAGAAGGTCTGATGCGTACAGTTGATATTAGTCTGCATCCGGCAGAGGACTGCACCCTTACCCAGGCCGAATGGAATGTTGTTATGGAGGGACTTCTCCAGAAACTGATTCATCGGTCGGGGCAGGTTACTACGTACAGGTTATTCCTGGCCGACGTAGCCACACAAGTTTAGATTTTAGCCATGTATATCGTTTATGCGTATCGTTTTCTGGTTTGTAGTTAGTTATGCTGTTCTCGCCCTGGTTAATCGGGGTGTGGCACAGGATTCGCTACTCTACAATCCTAACCCCTTAGTATTAACCCACCCCACATCCATTGATGCTTTTGCCCCTTTTAAATGGCGATTGAGTGGTACTATTGGCTACCACCAGTTACAACAGAAAGGCTATTTAAATGATAATCTGTATCTGACAAATGGAGTTCAGACCACGCTTTCTGCCGATTATTTTGTTGGTCGAAATTGGGGGCTTGGCGTTTTAGCTGGCTATCAGAATTTACGGGTAAGCGATTTATACCGACTGGATAAGTCGATCCCTTTATTCCCAACTCCCCACGTGCTGCCGCTTACCTCCCAGCACAGTTTTATGCTGGCAGTTGGCCCCGCTTTTTCATTTCCACTGAGCCAGCGCTTACTGTTCGATGTAGAGCTTAGGGGCGGGGTATTTTATAACGATGCCCCTATTCTGGGCGCTTACATATCGGGTACTACACAGGATAATCTGTTGAATGGCACATACGTTACAACGGTTTCGCCAAGCGATCAACGGGCTCGAATTGGATTCACCGGGAGCGCTGGCTTCAAATACCAGGTTAGTCCGCAAATAGGACTAGGTTTATCGGCCAACACGACCCTGACCTCGCTTGGGTATACACAGGTAAACAGTTCAAATGGCTTTTCGCAGAAGCGTTTGGATATGAACACGATAGGTGTTCAGTTTGGGGTTTCGTACCGGTTTTTGTCGTCCAAACGACAAGGGTCCAACGACGTTCCCGCAAGAGCACCCAAGCCTGTTTGTTATCCGCCCATTCTGGACCCCAATCAGCCCAACGAATACGAGGTGGGTATAAATAGCAGACCGACGTTAAAATGGCGAAGTAGTGCGCCTATCTACACCGAGGGCGAACAGTATTCGTTCCGGCTGTATACGTTACCCGGTAACCGGCTGATCTACGAAAAAACGGGGAAAGATTCTCAGTTCATCTGGCCAACGCAACTCGCGTTGCCAGATTCAGCGAGTTATTTTTTCTACTCCGTTTCTACCGTTCGCAATGACGAATTTGAGCAATCGTGCCGCAGTGAGCCCGTTGCTGGAACACTCGGGTTTTATATACGCCCATCGGCCCGACAGGCAGCTATTCCCCGCGAACCGGCTCCGATCTTTGCGCTTAAACTGTATGAGTTGAGCTTAGAAAGGGTTGCCAGGGTTACGTCTAAAGCCACAAAACCTGCACCCAAGCCTGTCAGTCCGTCTGTTGCACGAACTGATACAATTCGAGCGAATTCGGTAAAAGTAGATTCGGTGAAAACAGCCGCCCTACGCCCTGACTCTGTGCGTTCTGATTCTGCGCGGACTAAGGCGATGCGATCAGATTCGATCCGAACGGATTCGATTCGTTTGGATTCAGCCAGGGCGAATGCAGTGCGTTCTGATTCTGCGCGCGCTATTGCTGTCCGATCTGATTCCGTTCGGGCAGACTCTGCGAAGATTACGGCAATACGTTCTGATTCTGTGCGGGCGAATACGGAGCTGTATTCGTCCAAAATCGTCTTTAGGCTTCTTTATGAAGGAGAAACGCAGGAACTGGACTTTAGCTGGCCGAGTCGTCTTCCACTGCCGACGCAGCCAACGGTGTATCAGTATACAATCAATCGCATCAATAGCCAGCAACTCCTGCAAAACAACTATATAATCGTTGAGCCCGATGGCTGTTCAATAGTCATTGGCGAAGCAACAAAAAATCAACGCTTACACTATATGGGTCCGCGCGCTGGCCCAATCAGGCAACCGTCGATAAAGAAACCAACGCGCTCACCAACGAAAAAAGGCAAGCCGTAATGCCGGGAAGCTACGATATGGTTAAAGAAAGGAATTGTAACCCAGAAATGTATCCGCTGTTTTAGGAGCACCTGGTTTCGTTAACACGGAAATGGATACTTCGCTGGAAACAGGTAAAAAATAGTCAATGAGATTATGCAATAGAGCAATCGTTTTTGAGTGTGGCAGAAAATCGGCCACCCGGTTATCCGGAACGGGACCAATACTAATCCGTATCCCATTCCAGTCGGCGTCGAAATGGTCGCTAACAACGGTATCGATGCCAAGTCGGCAGTTGTCCAGTCTTGGTAAGCCGCCCTCGCGTGTTGATTCATCTAATCGGCGTCCCGCTTCAACTTGAGCCGGAACCCCAAAGAAGAGATGGAGAAAGCGGCCAAACCAGGGCAGATTACTGCGGAGCAGGTGTAACCAGGGCAGTATTTGAATAAAAATACCCGCCTGACTACGGCTCATAGCGTTTATGATTGGCCAGTGTTCGGCAAACTGTTTGATAATCTCGGTAGCGCCGTCCAGATGGTCAACCGAACTATCGTAATGAACAGATAGGGTACGCAGGTGATTCAGTTCAGCATCGAAGGGAAGAAAAAACAAGCGCGCCTGTCGTTCTTCCTCCCGATCCCGTCGTATGCCGTCAAGAAGTTGATCGACATTTTCAGGACCTGTCGATTCGGCTGGGCTGAAAAATAGATAATGGGGCAGCATATCGAACAAGCCCTCGCGGGGTGTATCGATGCGGTTGTAAATGAAGGTCGAGCCTTCCAGCAACCAGTCGCTAACGTCCTCAATGTCTTTAGAGTAGGCTCGGCTATAGAGCCCGGTTGGATTGACAATGATCCGTTCGGGAGCCATCTGTTGATTAGCCAGGGAAGCCGCTAAAATTTCGGCCTTAAAATCGACGTCAAGAAGATCGAGGAAATAAGGAGATGAAACGGCCGATGGATCAGAGACAGACATGAGTTTATAAGGAGTTGAGGTATTGAAAGAACAAGTTATCAGTTTCCAATGAAAGAATCTTTCTACACGAATGAAATCATTAAATCATAAAGAGATTAAGCAGGCTTTCAATCATTTTTTTACCTGGTTTACCAGTTTATTGGTGGTAACGATACTCTGTGTGTATTCCTGTGTTCAAACAAGTTTGCGTCAGGCAACTCAATTAATTCAGCAAAAAGAAGCGTTTGATCGGGTCATTTATACCGATGCGATGCTGGCCGATAAGGTTGACTCATTGTACACCTATATGAGTCTGATGAACACAAATCGGAATCAGGATGACCAGCAATTACAACGGTTGGTTACCCGGAAGAAAGAAGAGTTTACCCGATTGGTCAGTCAGCAACAGAAAACTCAGCAGTACTTTGTGGTTTACAATCGCTTATTCAGTCACATAAACGAGATGTTATTGTTAAAAGACTCCCTGAACAAGTCGATGGTTGAAGAAGGCGACCTGCGGGATGAACTAAGAGGATGTCTGCAACAGGCTGTAGAGGAGAATCGGCAGAATAAACGGAGAGGGCCCATCGCTAATTAACCCAGTTTTATGAATAGTTTTTTTCGGCTTACGATGCGCGAACGTCGTCTCCAATTTATCTACCTGCTGGCGGCCATTAGCTTCTTGTCTGTAGTAGTTAGCTGGATTGCGTTTCGTAATAAAACGTATTCAAGTTCAGAATCGAAGTACCTGTCGAATCAAATCAAGATGAAAGAGCGGGTCTTGAAAAGTCAACTTGACAACATACCCTTGCTCGATTCGGCCTATCATGCCATTGTTGTCTATCGGCCTGAGATCAATGCTGTATTTATTGAAGTTGATATTGAAGATCGCCTGAATGAAATCCGTCGCCTATCCAACCCACAATCGGAAGGGACTCGGTTTCGGACGTTTGCGCAGATTGCCGACTTCTATAAGATGATGTACGTAGACAAAAAGCTGGTTTGGAGTAAACAGTCGAACATTAGTTTGTTTCGTAAACAATTGGATGACTGTAGCGTCGGTATGTTCCCCGGTGCTGCCCCAGCCTCAGGCGCAAACCCGTCTGTCACCAGTTCCCGATAAGTACTATGAACAGTAAAATGACCTTATCGGCCCGGGCCTTTTTGCTTACTGTAGGTATGCTGGTTGTGTTGTACTGGTATACCTCCGATGTAGAAATTCAGGCCAGGGTGTACCCGGTTCAGCAAGTGGTTGGCCAGCCGGTTCGCTATATAGATAGCACGAGTCAGGCCGAACAATGGCACTGGGAATTTGGCGATGGGCAGGAGTCTCCGCGAGCAAGGGGGGTAGTCCGCTATTATCGGCCGGGTACTTATCTGATTCGCTTACGGGTCAATAAAGAAGTAACCCGAACGTTTTCAGTCGTGATCAGGCCAGAACCGATGGTTATCCGGCAGGATTCTCTTGTGCAGATACAAGGGCCATCAACGGGTTATGAACGGGAGAAGCTGGTTTTTACGGCTGTGGGGGGGCGGGCGAGTCAGTTCACCTGGCGGTTCGGGGCTAGTGGACAGGTCGATTCCCGCGATCAGACGGCTATTTATAGTTACCCTGCCGACGAAGATCGTTCGAAGCCGCACACCTATACCATTGAGTTGATGACGGATGTAACGAAGTATCCGATCCGGAAGCAGATTACCATCATCCGGGGCTATAACAAGTTTGATCCCCCCATCGATTCACTGGATATCGTTGGCAGTGATATTCGACGTCGGCTTCAGCAAATTGCTGATGGACAATCATTTAATAGCAATTACAATTATTTGCTGAGCAAATACCTGTGCAACCGCAATAATTCGCTTGTCCAGATTAACAACACAAAAGCCAACGATTTTTATTCCTATTGCATGGGACTCCAGTTCGATCAGGGAGTCCATATTGATGGGGTTGCAGTTGTTTCCGATTCGGTTACGTCCTGCATTACACGCTTAAATGTGACTCAACATAAACCATGAAATGCCTGCCGATTTACTGGCCAGTTTATTCCCCTAATCGGCAGTTTCGGTTAGACCGGCTCTGGTATTGCTTTGTTGTTCTGACGTTTTGGCTCGGCTGTCCTGACCTGGCCAGAGCCCAATTGCCTTTTTTCCTGCGCGTGGCTCGTCAGCCCGACAATCTGGTACCCGTATCGGGAACGCCTAATCAGGTTCAGTCAGGTGTTGGCATATCAAAATCAGGCGCTAAGGCTAATCTCCAGCCACCGGGTGGGTCGCCCTGGATTGTCTATTCTGATCGCAATAACAACATAACGTTTCGGAGTTCGAACGGCACAACGCCCTTTAAGAAAATGGGGTTTATGGAAGCCTTTTACGTACTGAAAGAGCGAAATGGCTATTTAAAACTCATTAAGTACGATCCGGCGCTCGTTATCGGCAATAAGTTTTCAAAGCGTGTTATCCCCGATCGAAAAGCTGTTGTTTACTACGGCTGGGCGCTCAAAAGCCGCTTTTTACTGGCGAACCAGAGTAGCCGATCGTCTGATCAACGCCGGGCACAGATCGTGAGTGCTGTATTAGCCCAACCTGCCCTGCTGACGAACCCCGAGCAATACCTGTCGAATGATTCGATTCGGCTATATATGGACCCTTCTCAGCAGGCGCTTGCCGACACCAGAATGCGCCTGTATGATCTGGCCTATGTGTATAAGCTCTCCGAAACGCGTCGGCAAGCGCTGGTCGGGCGTGCATCCTGGTTCCCGACCGATAGTGTCAAACAGATCATGTTAGGCTGGACACCTATTGAAGTGTTACAACCGATAGGCCAGCGTTTATTCATCGAAGCCGACACCGCCAACCTATCGTCCAAGCCAATTTCCTTTTATCGATCCGTTTCGGCGCTACTTCGGGGAGGTCGTGATTCAACCCTCATTAACAGTACCTTTCCGGCTGTTTCCTGGGATCGGCTGGGGCCTAAATTTCCGGTACTGAAACAATACAGCGTTAAAGACAGCCAGGTTGTATTGCTGACCAATGCGCTAACCCCGCTGGTTGAGAAACGACAGGTTCCGGTGCTGAATGTGATCGGGCAGACGATTTCGAACCAGATACTACCTCGTGTCCGGGCCAATACAACGAATTACAATCTTGTTTACGTCGTAGAAGGGAGTTCCGCCATGCAACCCTATTGGGGCGAATTGATGAACACCATTCAGTTTACGATTACTCAGTTATCGCAGGATACGACTCGGACCATTTCGTTACAGGTCGGCTCAGTCGTTTATGACGATTATGAAAAATCGGATGACAACAAGACGCTCAAAGGTAAGGTCACACTCCTTCCCCTGACGGCCAATTACACGAGCCTACTGAGTCGGTTAAGTCGCATTGCGCCACCACCCCGGAATCGCCCGGAGGCCGAACCGAAATGCATCCGATCGGGCGTTAGCGAAGCCTTAAAACAATTTGCTAACCATCCTGACGAAAATAACATTATCATATTGGTTGGAATTAACGGCGATGTACAGTCGATTATTGATGGTAAGCTGATTCCAACAGCGCTGAAAACCATAGAATGTCGATTGCTGGCGTTTCAGCCTTTTGGCGCTCCGGGCGATATTCCTAATAACTTCATTCTCCACAGCCGGGAGTTGGTTATGGAGATCGCTAACAGAGGCAGCGATCTCAAAAAAGCACGGCTTGTTCGGCCCGATATGGTTACGGCTACGAATGAATTTAACCTTCGGATGGGCGACCGGAATGTGTACCAACTGGCGTATCCCGACCGCAGCATGGTACCGGGTTGGGTGCTTTTTCCCCGTAAAAATCAGGCACTACCCTTCAAGGAATTGTATGCCGCTACCGATAGTCTGTTTCAACAGGTCTCCAACGAATCGCAGAAAGTGACGGCGGCTTTAGAAAAAACCTTTCAGAAGCTGGAACCCCAGGGCGACCGGGTAAATCCAAAACTGAGCCCGGTGTATGCCTCTGCGGGACTGAAACTGCCTGCCAGCCCCTCAACGCTAACGCGTATTGACGAATATCCGTACCTGACGCGGGCATATACGCCAGAGCGGCTTAGCGGAGGGGCACGCTGGAAGTATATTGCCTTACTCCCGCTCGATGAATATGACGGTATTGGTCGATGGCTGGATATGCTAAGTGGTGATGACATCGACCCAAGCCTCTACCTCGACCGGATACGGCTCCATAGTCGCTATCGACAAGTGCTGAGTGAAGCCAGTTTATCTACACGAGGCTCCATCACGCTGGATCAGCTATTAAAAGGCCTGCTGGATTTGCCTGTTGCGAATCCATTGTTTAAACGCATTGCTCTTGGCGATTTGACCAGCCGTAAGCAGGTGTCCGATGCGTTGCTCAATCAGGTTTTGTATGTACTACGCGAACGACGCGACTATTTCCGACGCATACCCACCTTCCGAAACAGCCGATTCGCATCGAACGGCCGGACTTATTACTGGATTAGCGAAGATCTATTTAAATAAACCCTCTACCTCAACTCTGCTCAGTTATGCGCCACTTACCTCTGAATCAATCGGTCGAAAAAGCCTTACACATTGCTCGTGCCTTAGCGCGTGAGTATTACAATGAGAAATTTTCGGCAGCCCACCTCATGCGGGCTATGCTTCATGATGATGTGGGCGGGAGCGCGCTGCTGAACGCCTTACAGCATGATGTAGCTTATATTTTCGACTGGGCCGATGTCTGGATGGAAGAGCTGCCTCGTGTGGGTCAGGCGGTAACAAACCCAGAACCCGACGAATCGGTGGAGCGGGTTATGAACGAAGCAGACTTTCTGCGCGTCAAGCTGGGTCTGGATTATATCGAAATCATCTGTGTATTGGCAGCTTTAACCAAGCCGGGTATTGGTTTTTCGGCCGATCAGCTTCGCTCGTTACCGTTGCAGGAGCGCGATCTGATGGAACGGTTTGTGCGCGATTTATCGGCGGCACCTACGACATCTGGCGCTCAGACAGGAACAGGTACCAACGGGAGAGAGCAGACCAGTTATCCGTCGATGACCAAAGAACCCAAGTTCTGCATCGACAAAACCGCTCAGGCCCGCGCGGGCAAACTGGACCCTGTGGTCGGGCGAAATGAGGAAGTACGAACAATGCTTGAGATTCTGGGTCGACGTAGCAAGCCCAACGTGATGGTGGTGGGCGATCCGGGTGTCGGGAAGAGCGCGCTGATCGACGGGCTGGCGCAACAGATCGTGGCGGGTCTGGTACCTGCCCGAATGAAAAATGCCATTCTGCTGGAACTGGACCCCGGTGCCTTGCTGGCTGGCGCGTCGTACAAAGGTGAAGTGGAAGATCGGCTAAAAACGGTCATCAAAGACGTCAAGCAATACGAAAAGTGTATTCTGTTCATCGACGAAATCCACATGTTACTCGATCCGAAAGGATCGGCCGGAAATGGGGTGGCCAACTTGCTAAAGCCAGAACTGGCGCGGGGTGAACTGACTGTGATTGGGGCAACCACCCCCGAAGAATACCGTAAGCTGATTGAACCCGATCAGGCACTGAGCCGTCGGTTTGAGATGCTGACCGTAGCGGAACCCAACGAGAAAGTGGCCGACCGAATGATGCGCGGGCTGGTTCCGGCCTACGAACAGCATCACCAGTTAAAAATACAGCCGGAGGTAATCTCAACCTGCATCCGGCTGGCTCGCCGATACAGCAAGGAACGCCGATTACCTGACTCCGCCCTCGACCTGCTCGACCGAACGATGGCCGCCATTCGGATGGCAATCGAAACGTCGGGTACTGAACTGAGCCAGATTGAAAAGACCATTAACGAGTTGGCCCAGGGCGACTTAACGCCGGAAGAGGCTCTGGAAGAATACCGCTGGATTGATACGCTGCTGCATCACCAGGTCAGCCCGGTTTTGCTGGGCCAGTGGGAAGACGACGTCGACCCAGCCGAACTAGAAACAGCCGTAGCGTATCATGAGTACATCATAAGCAAACTAGGCCGTTTCAAGGAATTGGCCAGCAAACAGGAAGATACCGTTACAACCAGCGATCTGGCAGCTGTGGTAGCGCACAAAACGGGGATTCCGATGGGTAAGGTGCAGGCCCAGGAAAAGGAGCGACTGTTGTCGATGGAGAGTTTTCTGCAACGGCGTGTGGTGGGGCAAGATCACGCCTTACATGCCCTATCCGACGCTATTCTGGAATCGCGCAGTGGCTTGCAGCGAGCGGGCCAGCCCATTGGCTCGTTCTTCCTGCTTGGACCTACGGGTACCGGAAAAACCGAATTGTCGAAATCGCTGGCCGATTTTCTGTTCAACGATGAACGGGCGCTGATCCGTTTCGATATGTCGGAGTTTAAGGAAGAACATTCTGCGGCATTGCTCTATGGCGCCCCTCCGGGCTATGTAGGTTATGAAGAGGGCGGATTATTGGTGAATAAGATTCGAAAACAGCCTTACTCCGTTGTTCTGTTCGATGAGATTGAAAAGGCTCACAACTCTGTTTTCGACATCTTTCTGCAAATCATGGATGAAGGTCGTTTGCACGATAAACTCGGCAAGGAAGGCGACTTCACCAATGCGCTGCTCATTTTTACCTCCAACATTGGTAGTGAATGGATTAGTGGTGAGTTTCAGGCCGGGCGAATGCCAACGTCGCAGCAATTAATGACGCGGATGACGGGCCAGTTTCGCCCTGAATTTCTGGCCCGGATTACCGAGATCATCCCATTCTCCCCAATGAAAGAGGAAAATGTGGTCCGGATTTTTGACATCCAGCTGGCGCATCTGCACAAAAGTCTTCAGCAACAGGGTATTGATTTAACTGTCAGCGAAGAAGCCCGACGCCAGTTAGCCTTGCAGGGATTCACCCCTCAATACGGTGCTCGCCCACTGGCCGGTATCATCCGGAACCAGCTACGCCGACCAATCTCACGCCTGATTATTTCCGGGCAATTACAGAAAGGCCAGGCCCTGAACGTTGGCTGGGATGAGCAAGCCGCTGAGCTGGTTTGGCAGATAAACTAGGCGTTACCCGTTTTGTATACTTTATAGTTTTCGCAGTAAAAAAACGAGATTGGGCACTGATTGCGAGCGACAAAAAAAGATACCGTTTGTTTGAAATTACCCCCCTTGGCGAAGCGAGCATCTTGCTGCCTACCGTCTTATTAATAGCTTTGATAAACTTAAAAATCAGCTGAATAAGATATGTTTGACTTCGAAATTGGTGGTAACGAGATTAAGCCCGAATCAGCGGAGGGTATCGTTAATATCCCCTTCAATCGTACGCTGCTAGCACAAAAACTTACGCACGAGGCTCCGGTTAATCCAGAAACTGTCTATGGCTTGAAAACCGTTGAAGCTGTTTTCGATCACTTTAAGCCCGAAGTGGAAGTCGAGATGGAAACGATCGAGGGTATGCCAAAGAAAGAAACCTTAAAATTTCGGAGCGTAGCCGATTTTCGGGTTAAAGAAATGGTTGCTCAAAGTCCATTTCTTCGCTCATTGGATGCCCAGTATCAGGAATACACCCAGATCAGCCGTCGCTTACAGGGCCACCGGATTCTGCAAACAGCGTTGGGAAACCCCGATACCAAAGCGGCACTGATCGAAACGCTGGAAGCCTTAGTTGCAGAACTCGAAGCAAGCGAAAAAACCGAGGCTTAACGTATCAAACTCTTCTTCTTTTCTCTCAATCAGTCCCTTATACGTCTTCATGGAAAGCGAACCTACAGCATCTTCAGCACAACTTGATGCACGGCCCTCTACAGCAATTAGCCGTGGTGCCACCCTTCCCGGCATTCCTGCCCTATCTGCTTACGGTGGTTATGCCTTTATCGAAAGTTTTATTGATGGTTCACAAAATCTGAACCCCGACCGCAAAGCGCGGAAGAAAATATACATGGGCGACCCAACCAAAGAAACGGATCGGGCTGTCCTGAAAGAAAAACTCAAACTCTGGATCGAAGTATTAAAATCGTCTGACAATCAGAACGAAATGCTCGATACCGCGAAAGAAAAAGCTATAGAAGTTGAGCAGAATCTACGTAAAAATCTGCTCACAACGCTGGAAACAACCCGTGAACTGGAAACCAGCTATCGGGCACTCTCTTTATTCTACAAAAACGCTGAGGCCGACAAGCTACCAAACGTTACGATTGTCAACGCCAGTTTCGAGCAATTGACAGACCTCGACAACTCTCGCTTCATTGATTATATCAATGACGAATTGAAGCAAAACTTCGACCGTCTTGACCTGCGCCAGAACTATTCGCTGCTGGTAGTTCCGGGCTTCATGGGCTCTAACGCGGTGCTGGAAAAATGGGGTAAAATTGCGCACAACAACAAAGTAACCCTGTTTACGGACTTTGCTGATCTGGAAAGCTCCGAAGACGTTATCGATATGTTCGGCACGGCCAACATGACGGGCGCTGAGTTATTCCGCTCCAGCATTGTCATGACCTGCAACTGGGTTGTGGGCCGTAGCAAAGTGGCCGAAGTGGGCGAGGTTGAGAACTTGTACGTTCCGCCCTCCATGGCACTGGCCGGTAAAATCTACTATACACTCATGTCGCAGGTAACGGCTGGTAAGAAACATGGCGGTATGAACGAAGTACCGGGCGTTCGCTTCCCACTTCGTAAGAGTGAACTGTCGGCAGTTGAGCGTCTGAATTTAGTACCAATGATCGATGAGTACGGCCGGGTTATGGCGTTCGGTAGCAAAACCCTCTTCAATGGCGACAACATCGGGTTGCAAACCTACTCCGTTGTACGGGTATTCGATTACATCACGAAAGTACTGTTCGACTTCCTGAACCGCCGGGCGTTCGAAAACTGGAACTCGCTCATCGAGGCCGACCTGCGCCGTCAGATTGCTGGCTTCCTGGATAGCATTAAAGGGCCCGACAAGTTGATCGATCAGTTCCGGATCATGCGTCTGGAACGCGACGACAAGGTAAAAGATCGGATTTATCTCGACATCCGCCTGACGCCTTACTTCCCTGCTAAGAGCTTCGTGATTCGGTTGGATGGACGCCGGGGTGATGATGTGGAAAGTCCAGAATGGGTATCTGATTACGGTCAGGCTTAATCGCGTTTCCACTGACTATTCCTAACGTTTGATCTATAAATTTTTTCAATCTAACACTATGGCTTATTCAAGTACAATTGAACTGGACGGTCAAAAATTTGATATTCTGGGTGGCGATATTGGCTTTACAAGAAGCGTCGACGTTAAAGGTCGTCCTTCCAGCCACGTCATGGGTGGACAATTTTCATTCACGGTTGAAATTACCGACAAGTCGACGTTGGTCGAACATATGGTCAATACCCAGAACAAACCTTATGCAAAAGGCGAGGTAGCATTCACCGATGCTGGTGATGATGGTGTAACGCGCAAGATTGAGTTTGCAAACGCTTACATCGTTAGCTATAGCGAATCGTTTTCGGCGGCTGGCGCAGCTTACACGTGCTCAGTCACGATTTCGGCTGAAAAAATAACCATTCAAAAGGCAGTGCTAGATCAGCGCTGGCCCGTAAAAAAATAATAGTATAACCCTCTAACTAAAAAAACTATGGCAGAGGCAGCAGTGGGTTTTACCTCAACCCTTACTATTGGAGCCGCAAAATTTGACGTGCTTAGTTTTGGCACGTCTTTCAGCCGGGATTTTGATCAGAAAGGACGACCTTCATCCGCTGTTCGGGCGGGTGACATGTCGTTAACGATCGAAATCACCCAGAACGAAAATTTGATTGATACCATGATCAACGCCCAGAATAAAGCGATTGATGGAAAAATCGAATTCTGGCAGTCAGGAAAAGATGCCATTTTCCGGACTGTAACGTTCAAAAATGGATACATCACCAGCTACAAAGAAGGATTTCAGCCTGCTGGCTCCTCTAACTTTAGTGCCGATATATCGATCACGGCAGAGAAAATAGATATTGGCGTTGCCAAGTACGATGCAGGCTGGCCAATCAATAGCTAGTTGATTTCGCATGAGTAAACTGTGGGTATGGTGGATGGGATTGGGTATCTGGGTAATCGTTTCTGTTTGTGTGCATCTATTCTACATCAAACGCATTCGGTTATCAGAAGAGCCCGTTCTACCCCCTATCTACATTATTGATGGCTCGCAATTGCGGATTCAATTACGGGGCAATCTGTTTCAACAGGCGGGAAGTGATCTTAAAGCAGTAGGTAGTCGGTCAGCCAACGTCCGTTCGGGGCTCGATACGCTGGCTGATTACCTGAAAGCTAATCCTCGCCGGTTACTCACGGTGATTGGTTATCATACCCCTGCCGAAAGCAAGCTAACACTGGTGCCAAACTTAGGCGCTGTGCGGGCCACCAGCGTTCAGCAGTATTTGGTGGGCGCCGGGGTGCCCGAAGAGCAGATCAAAGTGTGGGGAGAAGTCTCCAATGCCTTGCAGTTTGTTCAGGATTCCACCAATGCGCTTTCGTTTGCCTTTCAGTCGATAACGATTGACGCGAACTGGCTGGCGCGGCACCAGAAGTATGTTGATCTGTTTCACCCATTGCAGCTGTATTTTCCAACGGGTAGTACGGCGTACATCCATACGCCCGACAACGAACAGTTTGCCCGCGAAGCCATTGCCTATCTGCGCAACCACCAACGGGATCGGCTGGTGATTACGGGCCATACCGATAGTGTTGGAACAGAAATACGGAACCTGCAACTGTCGCGGCTACGGGCGCGAGTGGTTCAGGATTCGCTGGTGAAACAAGGAGCCGATAAGCGATGGCTCCAGTTAGTAGCCCAGGGCGACAAATCGCCCATTGCGCCGAACGCTTTACCCGAAGGTCGTGAAGCGAACCGACGGGTAACGTTGCTTGTAGAACGACGTTGAGTATGTTTGAACTGAATCCGTTTCACCTCGAAGACGCCAGTCTGCTGCACTTCCTGATGCTTCAGGGAACAGCTGTACTGGCTTATTTCATTTTTCGGGAACGCTTCAAGAAGCAACTGAGCGACTTAGTAACTAAACGTCAGATTCTTCAGGAAGCGCTTGATATAGAGCAGATTATTGAGCCAGAAGTTGAGGAGGTATTTGTGGTGATGCCTGGTCGGGATGATTTAAAGGAGATTGCGGGCATTAATACTAAGTCAGAAGCGATTCTGAATAGCATCGGGGTCTTCCGATTTTCACAACTGGCCGAAACGCCTGTGTCTACCGTTCGTCGGGTGCTCGCCGAACATGGCCCACTGTTGCATACCTATGATCCGGCAACCTGGCCAGGACAAGCGTTACTAGCGACCGAGGGCCGTTGGGATGAATTACGCACCTGGCAGGAGCAAATGCGTCGGGGTGAATCCAGAGGAACTAGCCCACTCTATTTGCCATGAATCCGTTAAATCCCTGGGTAGCACTGATAGAAATTCTCCTCTTGCTGGGAGTGGCCTTCGGGTTAGGCCGGGGTATTGCGTGGCTGCAATACCGCAAGCAACTAGACGCACAAAAGCAGGCTATCCGGAAGTTACAGAAGAAATTAAACGTATTATCGAAATGACAAATGAGTGATGTAACAATGACTGAGTTGTTTGCGATCACGGCCAATTCGAATGCCCTGCAATGGGAATTAAATTGGCTGGAGGCTGTGATTTCGACTCGTTTTGAACTTTACTTCAATCAGGAAAGCCCCTATAGTGCCATTGAAGAAATTGATGAGCCTAATTTAACCGATAATCAGTCGGCCTATGCGCAGTTAGTTCGCGAACATAGCTTGGGCAATTATGAGCGGTTGATGTTGATTATGGCACTTGCCCCGCATATTCGGCCGCAAGTGCTCGACTTTTTTTTCACCCGAAACCTTACGTACGATCGGGCATTTACGGAATTTGGTGGGATTCGCGATAATAATCGGGGTGGTTTTTTACCAACGGTCGAGACAATTTTATTTCTGGTAGCTGGTGCCGACCTGACACGCCGTATCCGGTTACAGAGCTATTTATTTCATGATTCACTGCTTGTACAGTTGAACATTATCCAGATAAACCCCGCAGGGCCTAATGAACCCAGCACCTGTGGAGCGCTGACGATATCTGACGAATACCGGGCCTTGCTTACAACGGGCGAAAGCAACCGGCCTGATTTTAGTGCTGATTTTCCGGCCAGCCGCGTAACCACCACACTAGAGTGGGATGATCTGGTGCTTGATTATCAGATCATGGAGGAAGTAAAAGAGATAAAAACCTGGATTGATAATTCGGACACAATTTTAAAAAACGCCCAGCTAAAAAAGTACCTCAAACCAGGCTATCGCGCGCTGTTCTATGGCCCTCCCGGTACAGGTAAAACATTAACTGCCAGCTTACTAGGGAAATCGACAGGCCTGGATGTATACCGGATTGACCTGTCCATGATTGTTTCTAAATACATTGGCGAAACGGAAAAAAACCTGGGGCGGGTGTTCGATTTAGCGGAGCGCCGGCGTTGGATTCTGTTTTTTGATGAGGCCGATGCCCTGTTTGGTAAACGGACAGAAACAACGTCGTCGAACGATCGGCATGCCAATCAGGAAGTAGCTTTTCTTCTGCAACGGATGGAAAACTTTCCGGGTGTAATTGTTCTGGCAACCAACCTGAAAGATAACATCGACGAAGCGTTTGCCCGACGCTTTCAGTCCATGATTTATTTCCCAGCCCCCAATGCATCGAAACGAGCCAATTTATGGCGTCAGGCGTTTAAAGATTCGGTTGAGGTTGACCCAGCTATTGATTTCGACAAGTTAGGTGAGCGATTTGCGGTTACTGGTGCCATTATCATGAACGTCTTACGAGCCTGTGTTATGATTAACATTAATCGGCAACGGCCAATTACCGCCGATGATATTCTATCAAGTTTGAAACGAGAATTCCATAAGGAAGGAAAAACGTTGGAAGAAATTGGGAAGAAGACATTCCGAAATTAACAACTATTGAAGCTGTTTGAAATTTCCCGTTTTTGTCCTTTCGACGCAGGAGAAATCTCAAGTTCACTTAATGAAGAAATTTAAGATTTCTCCTGCGTCGAAAGGACAAAAAAGAAGAGTTAAACTAGTGCTGTTCAAATTTAGATTCTTTTGTCTCTATCGTTTCTGATTATCAGTATAATAGAATCGACCGCGCGGGCGGCCCCGAGGATCTATAGAAACATCTAGATTCTATTTTGCCAAAGTACTAGTTAACTAAAAAGTAGTGATTTAATTAATTCTCAACCACTTAAATTATATAGTTATGGAGTATATGAGAGAACGATTCCATCAGAGGTATAATAACAATCCCCAACAAATGGCCCAGGATGGAATGGCAGGCTATTTTGCAGCAACTGGTGCTATGCTTAGATGGGGTGGTAGACAAGCAGGTTTAACGCCCGGACAAATGCCAGCCAGAAGCTTTTCTGCTTTTAGAAGACAGATGGGCTGGGGTGTTTTACGAACACCTGGCGGACGGATGATGATGTTAGCCGGTGCTGCGACTGTAGGAACAAGGTGGGCAATTGGTCAGGCCATTGGCAATAATAATGACTAGTGCTTTGGCAAACTAGATTCCAGGGGATTCTATAGATTCTCGGGGCCGCCCGCGCGGTTGGTCTTATTGTGCTGATAATCAAAGACGATAGAATCCAAAGAATCGATAGAAACTAAATTGGACGAGTACTAGACTCTGTTAGGCGCTTAAGGGGTCACACAACATATAATACAACGCGAGCTATGAGATTGTAAATCGGCGTGATTGCTTATGTCTGACTGTATAATTCGATACAACAAATGCCGCACACAAATAAGAATCTTGATCGCTGGGTTACCCGAAAAAAAAGTGGTGTACCCTCCGTAGGTAGCCGGGGAACTGCCCAAATCCCCTCCGTAAAGCGTAAGCCTATCGTGAGTCAAGGCTATCAGCAACGGCTCATTTTACATGCCACCACAGTAAAAGGTCGTCCTACGATAGGTTTGCCTGCCGTATACGGCAAGTGGGGGCGCGATCAAATTAGCTCTAAAAAGTCACTGAACAAAAGAAGATACCGGATGAATCAGATTCAACACCGGGCCAATTTTGGTGGCACTGGGCTCGATGAAATGGTCAGTACAGCAACTGTTGACAAGATCGTTCAGCAAATGAAAGAAAATAAGCGATCACTTGAAGATATTAAAAAAGTAACGGATTTATTGTCAAGAGAGCGTGAGGAGGTTCGTTATCTCAACTGGACAACCAACGATCCTGAACGGCCACTAAGTGGGCATCCGGGATCGCTGAGCAAAAGCCAGACCGATATGCGTCAGGGACTAACGGGTGGTCATGGAACAAAAGATATAATACGTAGCAATTGGGTACTAAATCAGTACAATTCAAAAACTGGAACCGAAGAAGAAAGGCTGGCAGATACCAGTATCATGGCTAGTATCATGACCAATCAGCTATTCAGCGAACCCTTTGCTCAACTTAATACGGTTACGCCAACCCCAACTGCGTTAAAGGCGTATCATCCTGTTCATGGGAAAATTTATACTACGGGTCTTAATGGTCTAGTTACTAAAAGCGATGGCTTTCGAAGTGTGGCTGTTGGTACACACAATGCCCGTGAACGTCGTAAATGGGCAACGGCCGAACGATTGATGCATCGTGGCTACGGTAACCTGGTTCATCCAGAAATGTCTAAATGGATTATACAGGAGAAGGGATGGACAGGTGGGCTGGATTCATATATGAGGAGTGTGAATGGTGAACAAGATTCGGATACTGGGGCAACATCGTCAACGGCTTATGTACCTAAAGAAGGAGATGGTCTAGTTACGCTAAGTGATTGGAGCGAGGCTGCTAAGAAAAATCCTGCTATACTAGCTGTTGGCAAACCCAGGCCGTTAATGCGCCAGGCTATACCCATCATAAGTATAAAGTCTGCCCGTATGTATCAACAGAAAAAGCTCACCCACTACTTTAAGAGGAACCACAAATAACGTTTCTTGAAAGTATAATTACGACAGGTGATCGGGCTTTGCGTATATTTGGTGTTGATGAACGTCCAATCGTCCCTGCCTACTCCGCACCCTGCCAAAGCTGATTTACTGACTCAGATCCGGGCGTTAGAGGGTCAAATTGCACTATTGGAAGAAGAGAAAGCGGCCTGTCAATACCAGATTGGCCGATATTATCGCTTGTTCCGGCTTCAACTCGGCGACCTGCTTACACAGACCGTTGAACTTCAATTGAAATTATCACTCCGAAAATCAGCCCAGACTGGCCGACGGAGCGATGCCGAAGCAGCAAAAGTCTGGCAAGATACGTTTGAGCAAACCAACCGGGCCGTGCGGGAGGCCGTTGCCCACAGACCTACTGACTTCGACGAGATCACAGAACGGGAAATCCGACTACTCTATCGGCAAGCCGTTAGGCTGGCTCACCCCGATCGACATGTCGATGACCCCGATCGCATGGCGCAGGCAACAGCCTATATGGCTCGGCTCAACGACGCCTATCAGCGTCGGGATTTAACAACTGTCCGTCTGTTGGTGCAGGAGCTCAACGATGGCTTGCTCTTCATGGCCAGGCCCGAGACGACCCTTGACCTGGAAGCACTACGGGAATGGCATCAACGGCTGGTTGATCGCCAGGCGGGGTTGCAAACGGAAGTCAATCACCTGAAAGCAACCGAGGCTTATCAACTCATGGCCAACGACATTGACTTAATCGCCCATTTTGCCAACCTGCGGGAACAGATGCAGCAACAGATAAAGCATCTGCAAGGTCAATTTCAATCACCGTAACTACCAATCATTATCATGTCTGAGCTACAGCCCTTACCGTCTTACGCCCTGTCGGCTGCCGATTTACAAAAAACGGTACAGGAGGTGCTGCAACGACCTATCAAAGAGCGACCTTATTCGGCTCAGATCATGCGACAGACGCCTACGGCGTTTATTTTCCTGATCGATCAGTCGGGGTCAATGGATGAGCAAACGATGTATCGGGGGCAATCGCTGTCCAAGGCCGCAGCGGTAGCTCAGATCATTAATCAGACGTTGCTGGAACTAGTCCTGCGTTGCCAGAAAGGCGACGAGATCCGCCATTACTACGATATTGCGCTAATTGGCTACGGTGGTTACAGCGATGACAAAGCAAATTTGCTCTGGTCGGGAGATATGGCCGGGAAAACGTTTCTCTCGCCCGCCGAACTAGCAGCAGCTACCATTCGGGTAGAGGAGATTACCACGGAGCGAACCATCCGGGGACGAACCTTTTCCGTTACAGAGAAGCGTCCCGTTTGGCTGAATCCGGTTCATCGGCATCGAACGCCTATGAAAAGTGCCATCTGCCTGGCCGAATCACTCATACAACAATGGCTGGCGGCCCAAAATGGCAAAGACGTTTACCCGCCCACGGTCATCAATATTACCGATGGCGTAGCAACGGATGCAACTCCTGACGAATTGCTGGCCAGCTGCGACCGGCTGAAGAGCCTTCATACGATGGACGGACACGTGTTGCTGATGAATATTCACGTGTCGGACGAGCAGGGTAAAACCATTTTGTTTCCCTCCAAAGCCGCCGAATTGGGAACCGATCAATACGCACGATTACTCTACGATATGTCGAGTGAGATGCCCGCTCCGTACCATACCGACATTGCCAGTCTGTTTGGTCTCGATCAGCGAACAACCTATGTGGGCATGTGCAGCAACGCCGATATGAATGTGCTGGTCAAGTTCATGAACATCGGTACGCCTACGCAGCATAACCAGCGATTCGCTGCCAACCTTCAGGCAAACTCATAGAGGTTTTAAAACACAGAGGCACGGAGGATACAGGGGGGATGATGAAGCTGTTTAAACTTTCTAAATTTCGTTTAAACGTAAGTAGTTTTTTTGTCATTCCGACGACAGGAGGAATCTCAAAGTCGCTTATTAGTCAAGCTTGACCGGGCCGCCGGAGCGGATTCCTCCTGTCGTCGGAATCTCAAAAAACAGACTAGTATTTTCTATAAAACAAAAAGTTTAAATAGGTTCATTATCTCTCTTTATTCTCCGTGTCGCCGTGGGTAATAATACCTTCGCTCTTACAATTTAAGGATTTTGCGTACGGTTGATTTGTCGCCGATAGTGATGTGTAACAGATACGTACCGGCAGGCTCCTTGTTCAAGTCTAGCTGAGTCTGGCGTTTTTTGGTCGTTATCTGCTCGAAAACAGTCCCGCCAGGGCCTACCAATTGCAATTGTGCTGCTTCCTTCTGAAGCGGCAGATCAATATCGACCGTTACAGCGCCATCCGTCGGAACGGGATACACCTTTACTGAATTGCTCAACAAATCCTCTTCTGCCGTTAACACATCGACGCGAACCCGTACCGTGTCAACGCCTTCTATCTTGCCGGAACCACACCCGTTGGAGACCGTCAGCAGTTTATAAGTCGTTGTCGTAGTGGGCGTAACGGTCGTAGAAAACACGTTCGAATTTGTACCAAATGCTGCAACCTGTGTGCCATTCGAATAGGTTACCGTCCAGGGTGCCTCACCAGTCAACGCGAAATTGAGTTCAGTGCTTTGTCCGCTAAAAATGACATTATTGGTGGCACTTATTGAGGCAGTGGGTGCGGCTCTCACCGTAAGTAGAGTTGGGCTCCGTGTTCCCAGAATCGGATAAGGTGCGTTTAATGCCGTTACCCGAACATAATACTGGCCAGAAGCAAACGTACCCGGAATACTGGTGCTAATACCGCCACTTTGAACAACGCCATTTGAAATCGGGGTGTATTTTCGGGACGCTGAATCGCCAGTGGCACTCGCTATTTCGACCGTGAAGGCGTTTCCGGATACAAACTCGCCCGTTGTCGAAAATGGTACCACAAACGATGTATTGGTACAGACTACGGATGTCGACAGCGCATTGGTAGCAATAGTAGGAACCTTGACAGTTACTGTAGCCCCCCCGGTTACTGCGCCATTCCCACAGGCATTCGCGACAGCCGTTACAGCATAAGTGGTGCTAGCCGCCGGAGTAACTGAAATTTTGCGTACGGTTGCCTCCCCATTGGGGGCTGTTTCGGCCGTGCCGGTGGTTCCATCCGAAAGCGTATAGCTGTAAGGCCCTACGCCTGATAGTGTCAGAGTTAGTACCGCTGAATTTCCCAGATAAATAGACGAAGTACCTTCCAGTTTAGCCGCCGACGCTGAGTTAATGGTAACCCTGATTTCGGCTTTCCGGCTTTCACAACCCAGCACACTTGTCTGGGTAACCGAATAACTAGTGCCAGCGCTTACCACAGTGGTGGGTGGAGTCGGTGCGTTTGTCGTTACAGCTCCCGTTGGATCAGTCCATTTTAAATTGGTCCCCGAAGCCGTTAACGGTCTCGGGGTTGTGTTCTGACAGAAGGCAATGGGCGAAACAACCGTTGGCAATGGCGTAACGTTAACGACATAGTTAATTGTGGCTTTGGGACTCGTGCAGCCGTTGATCGTTTGCGTCACTTTATAGCTGTACGATTGGGTAATATCAACTTTAGTTACAGGCGTTGGGGGCGAAATCAGGTTGTCGTTCCCATCATACCATTGAAGGGCCGTACCTGTAGCGGTAAGCGGCTGTACAATGGCGTCCTGGCACCCGTTTTGATTGGCAGCTACCGCTGGCGCTGCTGGCAATGGATTAACAACGACCTGCGCCGTTGCCCGGGCACTTTCACACGAATTCACGGTTTGGCTGACGTAGTAAACAAACGTTCCGGGCACCGTGGTCGTTTGCGTAACCGCACTACCCAGACTTGCCGTAGTGGTTGCATCGGCATACCATTTCAGGCTTTGTCCGGCAGCCGCCAGAACAAAAGGCGTACTGTTCTGACATACTGGCGCTATTGCCGGGAAAACAGGTGGCGCGGGCATGGCCGTAATCGTCACGAGTAGCAAACTCCTGGGGCTTTCACAGCCATTGATATCGGTCTGACTCACATAATAAGGTAACGCACCCGAATTCGTTGTAACGGGTGTTGGTGCCAGGGGTGTGCTCGTTCCGCCCGTTGGCGTCGTATACCAGTTGAGCGAACCGCCACTCCCCGGCGTCGCGACAAGCGCTGTGGCCACCGAGCCCTGGCAGAAGGTAGCAGGTGTTACAGAAGGAGCCACCGGAAGCGGATTTATTTTAACCGTTACGGGTGCCCGGTTACTCTCGCAGCCATTGGCATCGGTCTGACTTACATAATAGACCTGAGTTCCGGGCGTAGTCGTTGGCGGAACCGGTGCTATAGACGAGGCACTGCCGCCCGATGAAGCTGTGTACCAGTTCAGCACACCGCCGTTTGGTGTAGCCGTTAAGGGAGCCGCAACTGCATTCTGACAGTACGTGGGCGAGGCTGTTACAGCTGGTACTGATGGAGACGCTTTTATGGTTGCGACCAGGCTAACCCGTGGCCCTTCGCAGCCGTTCACATTTTGGCTGACGTAGTAGGTAGCCGTACCCGCAGCCGTAACCGGCGGAACGGGCGGAATTGCGGAACCCGTACCACCCGTTGGGGTTGTATACCAACTTAAGGTACCACCGCTGGTAGCCACTGCCGATAAAGCCGTGGCTGGCCCTCCCTGACAATAGATTGGCGCATTTCCAACGGTTGGGGCGGGTGGCGTGGGCTGAATGATTACGGTAATAGAAGCCATTGGTCCTTCGCAACCGTTCACGGTTTGACTCACATAATAGGTAAAGTATCCTGGTGAGGTGGTTGGTGGTATAGGGGCTATAGACGAAGCCACTCCGCCCGTTTGCGTGGTATACCAGTTCAAACTGCCACCACTGGCTGGCGATGCCGTTAATGCAGTAGCTATAACGCCCTGACAATAAACGATTGGGGCTGTAGCAACACCGGGGGCCGTGGGCAGCGCTTTAATAGTAACAGCGATATTAACCCGATCGCCTTCACAACCATTAACCGTTTGGCTGACGTAGTAATTAAGAATACCTACCGCTGACGTTGGCGGAGTCGGCGCCGTCTGGCTCGGGCTTCCATTGACCGGCACAGTGTACCAGTTCAAGGTACCACCCGAGCTAGGGATGGCCGTTAAAGGAGCAGACGTCGTATTCTGGCAATAGCTCAGAGCACTGGCACTAAGACCAGGAGCCGAGGGCAATGATTTGATCGTAACGGCAACACTAGCTCGTGGCCCTTCACAGCCGCTGACGCTCTGGCTGACGTAGTACGTGAGACCACCCGCCGTTGATGTTGGTGGAGAAGGTGCAATGGGTGTCGATACGCCCCCAGTCGGGTTAATATACCAGTTCAACGTACCGCCAAGACTGGTTACTGCTGTTAGTGGTGCAGAAACGGCATTTAGACAGTAGCTTATTGCCGATGTGCCCGGTGCGCCAGGCGTTGCCGTAATGGTCACCGTAATGGCTACCCGAGGACCTTCACAACCATTAACGGTTTGACTAACATAATAGATCGTAATGCCTGGTGTCGATGTAGGTGGCGTTGGGGCAGTTGCACTTGGCGTGCCATCGGTTGGCACAGTATACCAATTCAGGATACCACCAGGGCTAGGCGTAGCTGACAACGTGGTAGCCACTGTACCCTGACAAAAGTTTACCGTACTGGAACTGATACTCGGGGCAGCAGGCAACGGCTTGATCGTGACAGTAATCGTAGCCTGAGGGCCTTCACAACCATTCACCGTTTGGCTGACGTAATAAATAGTAGATCCAGTTCCTGACGTAGACGGAGTTGGGGCCACCGAACTTGATGTTCCGCCGGTCGGAACTGTGTACCAGTTCAGTGTAGCGCCCGTGCTGGCTGTAGCCGATAGTGGAACGGATACTGCATTCTGACAGTAGTTCAGGGGATTGGTACTGACCGTAGGCGCTACTGGTCGAGGAAGGACGACAACGTCCAGACTGGCTCTTGGCCCTTCACAGCCGTTAATACTCTGGCTAACATAATAGGTGGTAGTACCTGTAGCTGATGTTGGCGGGAAAGGAGCGGTTGACGTTGGTACACCTCCAACTGAACTGGTATACCAGTTCAGCGTGCCGCCCGGACTGGTCGTAGCCGTCAACGCAACGGGCGTGGCATCCTGACAGAACGTAGCGGTTGTTGTAATGGGCGCTGTGGGTGTAGCAATAATCGTTACAGTAACACTAGCTCGGTTACTCTCACAGCCATTGACATCGGTTTGCGTTACATAATAGCTAGTTGTGCCGGCTGTAGTTGTTGACGGCGTTGGCGTCGGGATGACTGTAGTCGTTGTTGGATCGGCATACCACTTCAACGTTCCTGGGGCAGTAGCCGAAAGAATCGGAGCTGTCGTATTCTGGCAATAGGACAACGATACAGTAACCGTTGGTGCAACTGGTCTTGGATTAATGGTAACGGCAATGGTAGCCCGTGGTCCTTCACAGCCGTCAACGGTCTGACTCACATAATAGTAGGTAGTGAGTGATGTACCGCTGGTTGTTGGTGGAATGGGTGCCGTAGAGGAAGCACTGCCGCCTGTAGATACGGTGTACCAGTTGAGCGTTCCACCACTGACCGCAGTAGCCGATAAAGGTGCTGCGGTGGCATCCTGACAATATAAAACGGGGGTGGTGCTAACCGTTGGCGCTACTGGAAGAGCCTTGATGGTAACGGCAATAGCTGCCTGGTCACTTTCGCAGCCGTCCAGAGTCTGGCTAACGTAGTAGTTGATGGATGCTCCAATTACAGCAGTTGTTGGAATTGTCGCGGTTGTAATTGGCGTACTTGCGGGATTTTGGCCGTACCAGTTTGGCGTCGTGCCTGGATCGAACGTGGCGGTCAGAGCCGTAACCTGATTGGAACAGAAGCTAACGGGTGCCGTTCCGGGCGCATTGGGCTTGGGTTTAATCTGAACCAAAATGGATGCCCGGTCGCTCTCACAACCATTGGCGTCCGTTTGGGTAACATAATAGGTAGTTGGGCCAGGTGTGTTTGTTGACGGGGTGGGCGTTGGGATGGTCGCCGTGGTTGTTGCATCGGCATACCATTTCAGATTTGTGCCTGAAGCCGTCAGTGCAACCGGAGTTGACAACTGACAGGCCGCAATCGAACTGGTTACTGTGGGTACAACTGGTTTAGCAATCACCACAATGTTCAGGGCCGCCCTGGGTCCTTCGCAACCATCCACAATTTGGCTTACCGAATACGACTGAGGCCCAACAGCGTTTGTCGAAGGGGTTACCGACGTATAGACATTTCCTCCCGAATCATACCAGCGCAGGGTTCCCGTAGCGATGGCCGTTAATGGACTAGGCACCGAACTCTGGCAGAGCAATTGGGGGTTGGGCGTTACGGTAGGTGCCACAGGCAGTGGTTTGACCGTTACCACAACAGCGCTCCGGTCGCTCTCGCAGCCATCGCCACTGGTCTGGCTCACGTAGTACGTGGTGGACCCCACGGCAGAGGTAGAGAGAACAGGTGTTCCGGTGTACATAGTACCGCCCGTTTGGGCATCATACCATTTCAGATTACTGCCGGAGGTAACCCCCGTTTGTAACGAAACCGTACTGGCATTCTGACAAAGTGTAATGGAGGTTGTGGTGGGCGCAGCGGGTTTAGCATTCACTGTAACGGTGATAAATGACCGGGTGCTGCTCTCACAATTATTCCCATCTTTCTGACTGACGTAGTAACGAGTAGAGACAGCTGGATCGGTTGTTGGTATGGTGAAGCCTGAACCTGTTGAGGCTGTACCCCCAGTTTCACTCTGACCATACCATACGAGTGTATTTCCCGGAAGGGCTGTAGCCGTCAGGGAAACAGGTGTATCGTACTGGCAGTAAACGACGGGTGTTGCACTAACCGTTGGCGGAACAGGTCTGGAGGCAGTGACTACCGTGAACTCTGTGCGCGCGCTTTCACAACCATAGCCATCCGTCTGGCTTACATAATAGGAAATCGCACCCGCCACATTCGTTAGGGGAATAACGGGATTCGACAAGAGCGTGCCACTTGCAGTATACCATTTCAGGTTTGTTCCTGTAGCGGTTAGAGCCGCAGCCGTCACATCCTGACAGTATAAAATCGAAGGTGGAGAGGCCACCGTTGGAGCCGGAGGTAGTGGATTCACGGTAAAGGTGATCGCTGCCCGGTCACTCTCACAGCCGCTACTACTTGTCTGCGTAACGTAGTAGGTGGTCGTTCCTGTGGCAGTAGTTGATAGGGTGGGAGCCACTGTAGATCCTGTACCACCACTGGAGGCCGTATACCATGTCAGTGTACCCGTTGCCGTGACCGACGAGACTAAGGAACCAGCAACAGCGCTTAGGCAGGCGCTAGCGTTAGTTACGGCAGGAGCCGCTGGCTTAGCATTAATGATAACACTGATTTGTGATCGACTACCCTCACAACCAACTGGATCTTTTTGGCTAACGTAGTAGAAGAAAGTACCATCAGCACTAGTCGGTGGGGTTGGTGCCGTTGTCGAACCAGATCCGCCGGAGGAGTTCATGCCGTACCAATACAGCGTATTATTTGTAGCAGCCGTGGCGCTCAACGGAGCCGCCACCGTGAATTGGCAATAGGTAACTGGTGTTGTTACGGCTGGTGCAGCCGGTAACGTATTAACAATGATCGAAATGGTTGCCCGAGTCGTGCTCTCACACCCCTTTACGGTCTGGCTAACATAATAGTTGTTACTGGCAGCTGTTGAAGGAGTCAGGTCAGCATAAGGTGTTCCGCCTGTAGAAACAAGATAGAAATTTAACGTTCCACCGGGCGATGGGGTCGTAATTGCCGTTAATGAGGCTGCCGTTGCATTTTGGCAGTACGTTAGGGTATTTGGATTAACGGTAGGAGCCGATGGATATCCATTGACAATGAAGGTAAGCACCGCCCGATCGCTCTCACAACCGTTGTTGTCAACCTGACTTACATAATAAAGGGTTTGCCCCAACGTGGTCGTCGCGGGCGATGGAGCCACCGTGGAGCCAGTCCCACCCGTAGAATTCAGATACCACCGCAGGTTCGTACCTGAAGTAATGCCTGTTGCTAACGAAACAGGCGTCGTATTCTGACAAACATTAACGGGCGTGGTCGTAGGAGCAACTGGCCGGGTGTTGACCGTTACCTGAATAGTGGCCTTCGAACCTTCACAACTACTGACTGTCTGGCTAACGTAGTAATACGTGGTACCCGGCGAGGAGGTAGGGGGCGTGGGAGCTGTACTACCCAGCGAATTATTGGACGGTCCATACCAGTTCAGGGTTCCACCACTAATAGCCGTAGCCGTCAATGGACTCGCTACTGCATCCTGACAATAGGTTACTGGAGTGGTCACCAAGGGAGCAGCGGGAGCCGCTTTAATGGTTACCGTAATCTCAGCCCGGTCACTCTCACAACCACTCCCATCGGTTTGATTACTGAAATTCGTCTGGCTCACATAGTAGGTAGTCGAAATTGCATTATCGGTGGAAGGTGTGGGTGCTATGGTAGAGCCAACGCCCCCCAGTGCTGAGCTATACCATTTCAGATTACTGCCCGAGGTGACCGCTGCGGCTAACGAAGGAGCGGTGCTATTTTGGCAATACGACAACGACGAAACGACGGTAGGTTTAGCGGGTGGTGGATTTATCGTGACCTGCTGAGTAGCTCTGGGACCTTCGCAGCCATTGACGGTCTGACTGACATAATAGTTGGTGGTGCCTGTGGCTGAGGTGGGCGGGGTGGGTGCAACCGTCGTTCCTCCCCCACCCGTAGAAGCCGGATACCATGTCAGGTTCGTGCCCGTAGCGGTCAGGGGAGGAATGCCAGTAGCCCCTAAACAGTAAGCCACATTCGAGACTGTAGGTGCTGTGGGCAGGGCATTGACCGTAAATCCACTGCTGGGTGGACTATTTACAATCGCTCCTGATGTGCCTGATATGCGGATCAACCTGACCGTGTAAGTACCGGTGGTGCGATCCGCCGGAATCGTGCCTTGCATACTGCCATTACCGCCACTGACGACTCCTGTACTCCCTATAAATGCATCGCTTGTACCCGGTCCATTTAAATAGAGAAGAAGTGTACCCGGATCACCAGCGGTATAGCTGTAGGAAACGGTGATGGACGAGCTGGCGCAAACGGGATTCGGTGTAACCGAGGTAATGGTCAGTTGCTGAGCCTGGGTAATCGTAGTGCAAAGCAGCGAGACGATTAGTACACATATCAATACACGTATGTACGAAATCATAAATTGAGTTAGCTTTTGATGCATTGAGAATACGCACCGTATAATCTTGTCAGAGGAGTATAACCATGCATATTATCCCCGGAAGGCCGATAATGTCAAGCAGTTTCAAACAGGCGGTAGGTGAATTTGAGAAAGCTCACATGCGTCTTGTATCATGTAAGTTTTTTCTAAAAAAATCGGCCGCTACCTGAGCAGGTAGCGGCCGATTATCAAAGCCATCCAGTAAAATTCTTATAAAGCATTGATCACGCGGGCGTACACATTGTTGGATAGAACGCCATCATATTCTTTGGAGATATCATTCTGTACCGCTACGCCGATATTGGAAACGCTACCTCCGCTGGCTGTCGTTCGGATGATACTTACGCCCAGAATAGATGCCCCACCTGCCCCTATAAACTGGTCAGCCTTCATCGTCAGGAAGAGTTGCCGACTCGCCAGATTGGCCGTTATAGTCCAGTTGGTATTACTCACGGGAACATTGACCGTTCCTCCCGAGACATCAATACTGTTAATGAACTGATTAAACAGGAGCATATAGCCCACCGGCGCCGTAATAACAATACTAACGTTACCCATAGAGGTGGGCAGACCCGACACTTCAGATATACGTACTAGGAAGTCAACGACACTGCCCGCTGCCGGGAAGTTTGCCTGGGGCATAATGATAATGGGGGTTAAGTCGGTACCGGCCAGCGCTACACTGGCTGTTGAGAAGCAGCCATTCGCAGTGGTAACAGTTACGGAGTAAGTGCCCGAAACATTGGCCACCGCAGTTCCCGCTATAGAATTCTGACTGACAATACCCGGCCCACTGAACGCGTATAAGTTGCCTCCACCGGCGGTCAGCGTCGCGCTGGGAGTCCCCGGCGTTAGCGGCCCATTTTGGGTTAGAGTCGCTATGGGCACTGTTGTGTTGGATTGAACCGATGTAGTCTGCGTGGCAGCACAGCCATTGGCATTGGTAACGGTTACCGAATAGACACCAGCAGCCGTAACTACCGCTGTGCCAGATAGGGGATTCTGGCTAGCAATACCTGGCCCACTGAAACTATAGCCAACGCCCGTTCCGGCGGTCAGTGTCACACTGGTGATGGCGCAGGTCAGCGTACCACTGCTAACCAGCGTGGCATTCGGAGAAGCATTGATAATGACCGTAATGGAAGCGCGCCCACTTTCGCAGCCATTAGCATCTGTTTGACTAACATAGTACGCAGTGGTTCCAGCAGTAGTCGTTGGTGGAGTGGGTGTTGGAATGGTGGTTGTAGTGGTTGCATCGGTATACCATTTCAGATTTGTTCCTGTAGCAGCCAGCGTAACCGGAGTTGACAACTGACAGGCCGCAATCGGACTGACTACTGTAGGGATAGCTGGTTTGGAGATAACCACTACACTCAAAGCGGCCTTAGGCCCTTCACAACCATCCACAATTTGGCTTACCGAATACGACTGAGGCCCAACAACTGTTGTTGAAGGAGTTATCGATGTATACACATTTCCTCCCGAATCGTACCAACGCAGGGTTCCTGTGGCGATGGCTGTTAATGAACTGGCCACCGAACTCTGACACAGCAATTGTGGATTTGGCGTTACGGTAGGTGCCACAGGAAGGGCTTTAATCGTCACCACAACGGCGCTCCGATCGCTCTCGCAGCCATTGCCACTACTCTGGCTCACGTAGTAGGTAGTGACTCCTACGGCAGAGGTGGAGAGGGCAGGCGTACCGGTATACAGTGTACCGCCCGTTTGGGCATCATACCATTTCAGATTACTGCCAGTACTAACCGCTGTTTGTAACGAAACCGTACTGGCATTCTGGCAAAGTGTAATAGACGTTGTGGTGGGGGCAACGGGTTTGGCATTCACTGTAACAGAAATAAATGATCGGGTGCTGCTTTCACAACCATTTCCGTCCGACTGACTAACGTAGTAGCGGGTAGAACCGGTCGCGTTGGTCGAAGGGATGGTTGCAGTTAACGATGCTACTCCTCCCGTTTCATTCGTCCCATACCAGTTGAGGCTATTGCCTATAATAGCCGTCGCCGACAGAGGGGCTGGCGAATCATACTGGCAATAAGTGAGTGTTGTTGAACTAACCGTTGGCGGAACAGGTCTGGAAATGACGGTCACCGTCAACGCAGTGCGGGGGCTTTCGCAACCGTTGGCATCTGTCTGACTTACATAATAAATAACCGGAGGACCCGCTACATCCGTCGATGGAGTGACCGGATTCGTTAGGGCCATACCGCCCGAATTCGTCGTGTACCATTTCAGATTCGTACCCGTTGCCGTTAACGAAGTAGCGACTGAATTTTGGCAAAGGAACAGGAAGGAAGTAGCTACCGTTGGCGCAGTTGGATTCGGATTAACAGTGAAGGTAATTGCTGCCCGATCACTCTCACAACCGTCGCCAGACGTCTGACTAACATAATAAGTGCTGGTTCCTAATACTGTGGTCGAGAGCGTTGGGGCCACTGTAGAGCCCGTTCCACCCGTAGAGCCCGCATACCACTTCAGCGTACCTGTTGCGCCAACGGATAATGACAAAGAGTTGGGAACGGAGTTCAAACAGGCGCTGGCATTGGTCACGGTTGGTATGGCCGGTTTGGCATTCACCGTAACGGGAATATCTGCCCGAATACTCTCGCAACCAAATGGATCTGACTGACTAACGTAGTAATGAAAGACGCCTGCATTGCTGGTGGAGGGGGAGGATACTACAGTTGACGAAGTTCCTCCCGTAGCATTGGTGCCATACCAATTCAGCGAGAAGTTTGTGTTGGCCGTGGCACTTAATGGAGCAGCAGTAGCAAATTGACAATAGGCCGCTGGTATAGTTGTTGCCGGACTAGGAGGCAAAGACCTGATGCTGACCGTAATGGTTGCCCTTGGGCTCTCACACCCATTCAACGTCTGGCTAACGTAGTAATTATTGCTGGAAGTCGTTGAGGGAATCAGGCTAGCATAGCGTGTTCCACCCGTAGAGCCAAGATAAAAGTTTAATGTGGCATTGGTGGCAGCAGTAGCCGTTAGCGATGTCGCTGTTGCATTCTGACAGTACGCCAGCGAACTAACACCAGGGGCCGCCGGATATCCGTTAACAACAAACGTGATAACTGCCCGATCGCTCTCACAACCGTTGTTGTCAACCTGACTCACATAATAAAGGGTTTGCCCCAACGTGGTCGTCGCGGGCGATGGAGCTACTGTGGAGCCAGTCCCACCCGTAGAATTCAGGTACCATCGCAGGTTCGTGCCTGAGGTAATGCCCGTTGCTAACGAAACGGGCGTCGTATTCTGACAAACACTCACGGGCGTGGTCGTGGGAGCGGCTGGTCGGGTGTTAACGGTCACCTGAATCGTGGCCTTCGAACCTTCGCAACCGCTAAACGTTTGACTAACCGAGTAATAGGTTGTACCTGGTGCTGTTGTAGGGGGCGTGGGAGCCGTACTCCCCAGCGAGTTATTGGATGGTCCATACCAGTTCAGGGTTCCACCGCTAACAGCGGTAGCCGTCAATGGACTCGCTACTGCATCCTGACAATAGGTTACTGGAGTGGTCACCGAGGGAGCAGCGGGAGCCGCTTTAATGGTTACCGTAATCTCAGCCCGGTCACTCTCACAGCCACTCCCATCGGTTTGATTACTGAAATTCGTCTGGCTCACATAGTAGGTAGTCGAACCCACGGTTGAAGTTGAAGGCGTAGGGGCTATTGAAGAACCAACACCACCTAACGACGAGCCATACCATTTCAGATTACTGCCCGAGGTGACCGCTGCGGCTAACGAAGGAGCGGTGCTATTTTGGCAATACGACAACGACGAAACGACGGTAGGTTTAGCGGGTGGTGGATTTATGGTTACCTGTTGAGTAGCTCTGGGGCCTTCGCAGCCATTGACGGTCTGGCTGACATAATAGTTGATGGTGCCTGTGGCTGAGGTGGGCGGGGTGGGTGCAACCGTCGTTCCACCACCACCCGTAGAAGCCGGATACCATGTCAGGTTCGTGCCCGTAGCGGTCAGGGGTGGAATGCCAGTAGCCCCTAAACAGTAAGCCACATTCGAGACTGTAGGTGCTGTGGGCAGGGCATTGACCGTAAATCCGGCACTGTTAGGGCTATTCACATTCCCCGACGGTGTGCCCGATATACGGATTAGCCTAACCGTATATGTGCCGGTGGTTCGATTAGCCGGAATGGTACCTTGCAGACTACCATTGCCTCCGCCAACCGACGCGACACCTATAAGCACATCAGTCGTACCAGGCCCATTGAGGTACATGAACAAGTTTCCCCCATCACCAGCAGCATAGCTGAACGAGACAGTGATGGACGAGCTGGCACAGACCGGATTAGGCGTAACGGACGTAATACTTAATTGCTGGGCCTGCGTACCCGTAAAGTGCAGTAATGAAATGATCAGGATGAATAGAAACAGTCGTATAGGTGAAATCATAAAGGCTGAGCGGGCTTGGAAACCTATGAAGAAGATTGCATATTTATTTCTGGAAATCAGGAAAGTCAAGCAGTTTCAAACAGACGGTAGGAGAATTTGCCAAAGCAGCCACATGCCATACATCGGGTAAGCTTTTTTTCTGATAAAGGAATGTAGAGTGCGTAAGATTGGGTGGATTTGGCTATCGTTGCAGCGTCGTTTAGCGTTGACAACTAAAATTCATGAAGTAATGCCCTTTATATTGCAATCATTCCGAGTTACTAATTTCAGATCGATTGTTGATTCGGGTGAGCTAGATATAAGCGATTGTACCTGTTTAGTAGGCACGAATGAATCAGGTAAAACAAACCTGCTGGTTGCTCTGCATAAATTAAATCCGGCCGATGGGGCACGTATTGACCCGTTGATTGATTATCCCCGGAAACAATACGCCACCTACGATACAAACTCTGCTAAAGAACCCTTCATTCGGGCAACCTTTACCATAGCCCCCTTGGTCCGGGAGCAATTGGCATCAACATTAGGCTATTCAACGGAGCTTTTGGCAACGGTTGAGGTCGCTCGTTACTACACGGGCTTATATGATGTAAATTTCCCAACTTCTTTTCTTGCGCAGTACCCCAACAAATACATCCATACGTTACTCAGCGCCTTTCTGGAAAAGTATCTGGCAAGCGATCTGATTATCAAGGATAAGGAAGAAATCTTGCAGGAGTTCCGGGAGTTTACGGATCGCCTGATCGCACTTCTGCCAGAATCGGGAAATTTGGGCGAATATGATGTGTATAACCTGATCGCTCAGATCGATGAATTTATTACGACTAAATACTCCCGTCGGCAACCGTTCCGGCTATTTGCCGACGAACACCTAAAAACCCCGCTCGAAAACATTGCCCGCTTGCTGAACAACAAGCGAATTGTACTAGCAGCCGATCAGCAGCAGTTGTTTCTGGAGCAATTGCCACGCTTTGTCTATTACTCGGAATACGGCAATCTGGATGCGGAGATTTACCTCCCCCATGTTATCCAGAATAGTACCCGACAGGATCTTGGTTTACGGGAGCAGGCCCGAGTGCGAACGCTGAAGGTGCTGTTCGATTTCGTTCAGCTCAAACCAGAGGAAATTCTGGAATTAGGGTCAGAAGTAAGCCAGACACGGGTCATCACCCGCGATTCGTACGGTCGGATTGATAATACAGTAGTAGAAACTGCGCCAGAAACCACGGTTGATCAGGAACGGGAAAACAAAAAGAAACGGGAAGTTATCCTTCAGGCGGCTTCCGCTCAGCTCACGAAGGCTTTTCAGGAGTGGTGGCATCAGGCAACTTACCGATTTCGATTTCAGGCTGATGGGAACCACTTTCGGATTTGGGTGAGCGACGAAAAACGTACCGAAGAAATTGAGCTGGACGGACGCAGTAAAGGGTTACAATGGTTCTTTAGCTTCTTTTTAACCTTCCGGGCCGAGCAGGCCAAGGGTCATTCCAACTGTATTTTATTACTTGATGAGCCGGGTCTTTCCCTGCACCCCGTTGCTCAGCAGGATTTGTTGACGTTTCTTCAGTCGCTTTCTCAGAGCAACCAACTCATCTACACAACGCATTCGCCTTTCATGATCGGTAGTCGGATGCTCAATAACCTTAAAATGGTGTACGTTGGTCCTCAGGGCGATTCGGTTATTTCCAACGATTACCAGGTAGGCAAGTCGGGCGCCAGCGCGTCGTTTTATCCTATACAGGCCGCCTTAAATTTAAGCGTATCGGAACAGCTACTAACCGCCCGCTTACCTGTTCTGGTGAATGATGTTGCCAGTCAGATTTATCTGCAACTTCTCCAATCCTATCTGCTAAAAACGGGCAGCCATCCACCTACCAAAGACCTTTTGTTTATCCCCTCATTATCAGATACGGAACCCTTATCGCAGATACTGTTTCAACAGCTTGGGGCGATGCCCTATGTACTACTTGAGGGTACGATTTCAGGGCATACAGTAGCCCAAAGCTTACGCCACACGGGGTATAAAGAATTGCCTACACGGATCATCACCTTGAGCGAGTCACCGACGGACGAACAGACGCTGGAAGATTTAATTCCTGTTCATGATATTGCCCGCCATTTTGCCCGGATGTACCGCGGTCTGGAAACGGATGACTTTGATTATCTGGTACTTCCGGGCCAGCCTATTGTCCGTCAGATGGAATCATTTGCTGTCGCCAATGGCTATGTGTTACCTGGAGACTGGCGCCCGACCCTCGCCCGAAACGTGGCTAAAACATTTGACAGTATGGCATCCAGAATTCAACCAGACACAGTTCAGAAGTGGGTGACGCTATTCAACAAGCTGAGTTGATTGATAATAATAAGGCCAAAGTGGGTAAGAGTCCTAATTAAACTCGTCTATACTTTATCCCAGTACATATGCCCAGTCCGGTCAATATAGATCAGCCGATTATTCTTGCGAACCAGCGCCAGCCCATTATGGAAACGATAGGCGTGATCTAACGTACAAGCGATGACGAGGTCGCCCTGTTGGTTGATGTACCCCCATTTTCCCCCCAGCTGAACAGCGGCCAGCCCCTCCGAAAAATTGTCTGCATCGGTAAATTGGTAGGGGATGACGAGCTGGTTTTGCTTATCGATATAACCGAATAAATTTCGTTTTCGGACCAACGCCAGCCCTTCGGTAAAGGGCAAAGCCGAACTGAACAGAATCTCATCAAATTCGAAGGGAATGACGAGTGCCCCTTCGTGATTGATAAAGCCCATTTTTCTCGCTTTTTTCACCGATGCCAGCCCCTCGGCAAAAATACCGGCTAAGTCGAACTGGTGCGGAATCGTGAGCAGTCCATCCTGATTGATGTACCCAAACTGTCCGTTCTTTTCAACAGCCGCTAATCCTTCCGAAAAACTGTCCGCAAAAGGGAGTTCGCAGGGTATTTGCAACGTGCCTGCTACATCAATAAAACCGTAATTTCCGCCTAGTTTAACCCTGGCCAGTCCTTCGGCAAAGGACACCGCCGACTCAAACTGAAAGGGAATGACCAATTCGCCCTGTTCATCAATAAAGCCATAGGCATTGTTTTGACGGACCAGCGCGCGGCCTTCGGCAAAATAGCCGATTTCTTCATAGGCACAGGGGATAACTGGCTGCCCTTCTGGGTTAATAAATCCATATTTACCTAATTGCCGAACCACCGCCAAACCGGCTCTGAACTCCCGGATTTCATCAAACTGACAATCAATAACTAACTGGCCCTGTACATTACAAAAGCCCCATTTGCCCTGTTTCCGAACGGGAGCCAGTCCCTCCGTAAAAGGGGCAACACTTTCCCATTCGCCAGACCCAACAAATTCACCCGACTGATTGACGAATCGCCACTGCCTTTTCTGAAGATATGGAATAAGTGTCTCCGGCTTTGTGGTTATCGTAATGGAATCAGATTCTGGCATGTGGAGCAAGTCCATGAGGCCAGCAATAGGTTTGGGGGCTAAATGAATAGCGTGCTCCAACAGGCTTGCCCGAAGCGATACGTTAGCTGATGATAGACTACGAAACAGATTCCACTGGTCAGTATGGAAGGGATCATTAACGATACTCAGATTGAGTAGTAACGTATCACTATCGCTGTACAATCCCGGAGACAGACTCAAGGCATGGAGTTCAAGAGAAAGACCGAGCAAGCTGAAATCATCCAGATGACGGTCGAAGTGAGCGGGTGTTCGGGCAGGGTGTCGATATGGTAGAGTGCCTGTTTCCGTAGCCTCCTTGCCCGACAAAGCGGGTACGAAACAGCCATCATAATCAATAAGAATCAATCGTCCATCGGGTCTTATCAGAATGTTATCTGCTTTTAAATCTCCATGGGCCATTGGCTGATTGAGCAGCCATCGCACCAGTTCATCGAACCGATGAGCCAGTGCGGTAAGCTTTTGGTGTTGCTGGTTACGGCAACAATCGGCCACATACTGACTCAGCGTTTGTCCCTCTACCCAGGGCATCACCACCACGTCGAATTCGTGTTCTTTACCAAAGCGAGTGTCGACCCAGATTTCGTTCAGGTGAAGGGTGAACGGGAGCAGATAGTCCGATGGGTTTTCGGTTAGGTAGCGTGCAATGGCCCGAAGCCGTTCCCGTCGGCCGGGAACTTCTCGCAGAAAACAACGCAAGGCAACCTGTTTGCCCGTTTGACTATCCTGCATGCGAAAGACCACGGCAAAATTTCCACTGCTGAAATAGACCTGCCCATCTGCCTTTCGAACAGGCACCAACTGCTTCAGCCGATTTAAGGTTTCACTGGAGAGTTCGATGGACTGTACGTATTCGCTGATAGAAGGCAACATGTGAGATCAGAATTCAATCAAAATACAGGTATAATCATCACCCCCAAGTAACTGAGCCGAACGTAGGTATTGGGTATGTTGCAGAAACGTGTCGGTCGACGCCAGGGCTTGCCAGAGTGGTTGCCATACCTGTTCATTAAAATTCCCCACTTCAGCTTGCCAAAAGGTTTGGTGAGTCATAGCTCTGGTACCCAGGCCGGTAGGCAACTGACTTACAATGGCTAATTCGTTCTGGTCGCCCTGAAGTGCTTTATATCCCATGAGCAAATACTGCCCCAGGGTATCAGAACACAGCACAATTTGCTGACCGGGCTCTTTAATCCAGGTCCCTCTTCGGAACCCTTCTGCCGAGCAGGGTAATAACCAGTTTAGCAAATAAGGCGCTTCCGTAAATTGGCTTAAGGCTGGGTTCGACGCCAAGAGTTGCCCCGTTGCTGGATTGAACGACAACACCAGGGCATCGCCGTACACAGACCAGTGCAGTAAAGAGTCCTGCTGATGTAGTGTGGCGAGTGTGGCCCCGGAGCCTTCATTGAGAAACTTCAGTTCGGTCAGATAATGGGCGCCTGCCTGCGTCTGGAACTCGTCAAAAAAACGACCCCAGTGATCAGTTACCCATTGAGCAACCTCCGCAACCTCCCTGAATGGCTGAGCAGGCACCTGCTCTACCAAAAACTGGGCCCACTCGCCTGCGTATAACCCTGTTCCACCTGCACCATCGGCAACAGCCCAAAGGTGTGCCGCTGTATCGACTCGCCAGGCGTCTTCATTGTCAACATACAAAGGAAATTCTTTGCCTATCGATACGTGTCTAATAGCCATAAGTCGAACCGTAGATGCGGCAAAAATGCTAATTATTTTGTGCCGAAGCGCAAATTTTTAGGCTTGTTTACGCTTCGGCCCGCAGTACATCCAAGGGTGGTCTTGTCAATACGTCGCGGCTATTGAAGACGCCTATCAGAACGGTCAGAATGGTTACTACTGCTGTAACAATAAGTAAGGGGATCGCATCAGGGCGATAGGGGACTTCGAACACAAATCGGGCTAAGGCCCAGGTGCCTACAATCGACAACAGAATGCCCGATAGTGCCGATAAAAGCCCCAGTAAGCCATATTCGACAACTGTGATACTCAAAATCTGTTCCCGACTGGCCCCCAGTGTTCGAAGTAATACGCTTTCACGCAGACGTTGGTATTTGCTGATAACTACCGAACTGGCAAGTACCAATAGTCCAGTCAGAATGCTGAACAAGGCCATAAACTGAATCACAAACGAAATTTGAGCCAGAATTTCATCGACCGTTTTTAAGATCAGACCAAGATCGATAGCCGATACGTTCGGGAATCGACTGACCAGATTGCGCTGAAGTACAGCTGAAACGTTGTTATCGGGTACTCTAGTCATCATTACATGAAACTGCGGAGCCTGTTCCAGCACACCTGCAGGAAAAACAACCAGAAAATTAGTCTGCACCCGATTCCATTCAATCTCGCGGGTACCACCCACAATGGTTTGAATAGGCGCTCCCTGTACGTTGAAATTCAAGGTATCGCCAAGCTTAAGGTGCATCCGGTCGAAGAAGTCTTTGTCAATGGATACGTATACGTTGCCGTCGGCCTGATACGGCGCTTTGCCTGATACCAGTTTTTCTGATGAGATCAACGAGTCACGGTACGTAACGCGGTATTCGCGGGTGAATGCCCATTTCGGCGTTTTCTGCGAGGTGTCTTTGCGAATCACTTCGCCACTTTTGCCATTAATATCCGATAATCGCATCGTAACAATGGGCGCTTCCTGTAGAATAGGTAGCTTTTGCCCCGTCACCAGCGATCGAACGCCATTAAGTTGCTCATTCTGAATGTCGAACAACACCATATTAGGCTGTTTACCACTTCCCGATAACTCTACTCGTCCGAGTAACAAACCTTGGGTAAGGTAGAGCGTGGCGATCAGGAAAGCCCCAAGCCCAATGGATGTTACCAGAATAAGCGTCTGATTATTGGGCCGATAAAGGTTTGCCAAGCTCTGTCGCCATACGTAACTCCAGGATGTTGGAAAGAATCGACGAACCAGCCAGATGAGCCCCAGGCCGAGCGCAGTCAGAATACCAAACGCCACGGTTAAACCAGCCGTAAAGCCAAGCGCAAGCATCAGGTTTTTCGTCTGTAAATAGGCGAACCCAACGATGAAGCCAATAACGAGTAAGTACACAAGCCACCGCAGCGGGTCGCGGCCACTTAAGTCGTCTTCGTATGACGTCCGCAACGTTCGTAACGGCGAGACGTTCCGGATGGCGAGTAGAGGGAGCAGTGAAAACAGGATTGAAATCAACAAACCGGTACCGATACCCCCCAGAATAGCTGGCCCCGACAAGGACGTTTCAACGGTAATCGGTAGAAAATTACCGAAAATACGGGGTAATACTAACTGTACAACCGACCCAACCAGCGCCCCAATTGTTGCCCCAATCAACCCCATCAGGGCCGTTTGTAATAGGTAAATCAGAAAGGCCTGTCGGCCGCTGGCGCCCAATGTACGCAGGATAGCAACCGACGTTACTTTCTCTTTTACGTATAACTGGACCGAACTGGCAACGCCTACGCAACCAAGCAACAGCGCAACAAAGGCAACCAGGCTTAGGTATTTGGTCAGATCGCCAAAGGAACGTCCGGTTTGTTTTTTACGACCTTCGACCGTGTCGTAGTTAACTCCTTCTTTATCCAATCGACCCGAAACGGTTTTGACGAATTTCTCCACATCGGTGCCCGGAGCAAACTGGTAATAATATTTATAGGCTACACGGCTACCCCGCTGCAACAGTCCCGTATTGGCCAGAAATTGATTGGGAACGAAAACCGTTGGTGCAACGGTAGCTGCAATGGCGGCCTGGCCGGGTGTTTTGGTCACGCGACCTGCAATCAAAAATGATAGATTTCCTACTTTAACCGAGTCGCCGACTTGAGCACCCAATTGAACTAATAGCCCGTCATCAACCAAGGCTACCCGGCTAGAGGCTTGTCGGAACGTTTGGATAGCCGAAGCGGGTTGGACTTCCCAAACCCCGTAATACGGAAAGCTGCCCTGTAGCCCTTTTACCTGCGCCAGTCGGACACCCCCAGTTTTAGGTATAGACACCAGCGATGCAAACGAGACTTCGTAAGCCCGGTCGCGACCTGTTGTTTTCAATAACTGCTGTGTTTTAGGCGATGGCGGCCGCGACCAGGATACCGTGAGATCGGCCCCCAAAAGTTCGCGGGCCTGATCGTCGATACTTTGGGCAAGGTTGTCGCCAAAGGAATTTATAGCGACCAAAGCCGCAATGCCGAGCACAATAGCCGACATAAATAAGAGTAATCGTTGGCGGCTCCGGCGACTATCGCGCCAGGCCATTCGGAAGAGCCAAGACATGTTTAAAGAGCGAAAGAGTAAATGAGTGAAAGGGCGGATTTGTGTGCAATCACTCTTGCACTCTTTCGCTCTTTCGCTCTTTAGTATCTATATCTGATATGACCGTACCTCCCTTAATACGAATGATGCGTTGGGTGCGTGCGGCTAACTCCATATCGTGCGTAACGAGAACAAGCGTGGTGCCAGCCTCGCGGTTGAGTTCAAAAAGAAGGTCGACAACAGTCGCACTGGTATCGGCATCCAGATTTCCCGTTGGTTCGTCGGCGAAGAGCAGTTTAGGACGATTCGCGAAGGCTCTCGCCAGTGAAACGCGTTGTTGCTCACCACCCGATAATTGAGTTGGATAATGGTGTCCGCGTTGGCCTAAACCGACTCGGTCGAGCAGTGATTGCGCTGTTTTGGCGGCTCCTTTCTCACCCCGTAACTCCAGTGGCACCATCACATTTTCGAGCGCCGTGAGGGTGGGTAATAATTGAAAGTTCTGGAAAATGAACCCGACGTGCTGGTTACGGATAGCGGCCCGTTGATCTTCATTAAGTGTATCCAGTCGAATATCGTTGAGGTAAACACTGCCCGACGAAGCCCGGTCTAATCCGGCACACAAGCCTAATAAAGTGGTTTTGCCGCTGCCCGATGGACCAACAATCGAGAAGGTATCGCCGGGTTCGAGGGTGAAATTTACACTATGAAGTACGGTCAGCTCACGGCCACCACTTGAATATGTTTTAGTAAGATTTTCGACGCGCAGAATACTCATTGAAGCAAAAGGTTGTTCTAAACACGGAGATAACGGAGATTTACACGGAGAACAAGGCGAGGAGAAAGGCTCTGTGCACTCCGTGCAATCCTCAATGTTCTCTGTGTTTAAATCAAACCGTCATAAAACCAATGAAGTTCTGCCTAAATCGACAAACGACCTATTCTGTGATAAGCGGCCTACTGACGCTCCTAACGGTCTGGGGATGTGGTTCATCCGACAAAAAAACAACGGAAACAACTGCTACGACTACGCAACCTGAATCGAAATCCGTTGCTACGACCAAAAAACAAATCGTGCTGTTTTATGGCAATAGCCTGACAGCTGGCTATGGCGTTGAGCCGTCGCAGGCCTTTCCGGCGTTGGTAGGTCAGAAGATAGATTCCGCTGGACTGAACTACACGGTTGTTAATGCCGGATTGAGTGGGGAAACGACGGCTGGTGGCAAAAGTCGAATTAGCTGGGTGATGCGTCAACCAGTGGCTGTATTCGTGCTGGAGTTGGGCGGGAATGATGGCCTTCGGGGGTTGCCTCTGACCGCCACCCGTCAGAATTTACAAGCCATCGTCGATACCGTTCGACTAAAAAGTCCGCAGGCTGCTATTGTGCTGGCTGGCATGCAGATTCCGCCCAATATGGGAACATCATACTCGAAGGAATTCCGGGAGTTATTTAAAGAACTGGCTGATAAGAACAAACTTATTCTGATTCCCTTTCTGCTCGAAGGTGTTGGCGGCATTCCGAAACTGAATCAGCCCGATGGTATTCACCCAACACCTGCTGGTCATAAAATTGTGGCTAATACAGTTTGGGAAGTGCTTAAGCCGGTATTGAAGTAAGTTTAAGGTTTCACGTTCAAGGTTCCAAGTTGTGTTTTGGTAATCTGGAACCTTGAACATGAAACCTTAAGCAAAATCAAAACGGATAACCTACAGCGATATTAAATATCAGATTTTGCTTGCGCCAGTCGGTTTTATCGAAGGCCATCTTATCAATGACCCACTCACTGCCGTCTGTCTGGTAGGGTTTGCGTAGGGGAGTGGCAATGTCAAGGCGGACCAGAAAGAACGATAAATCAATTCGAACACCAACTCCCGTTCCGATGGCAATCTGTTCGTAAAACCGTTTGGGGAACTGCGCTTCAGGGCCAAATGTGGTTATATCTGAGTACGACCAGACGTTTCCGGCATCGGCAAAAACAGCCCCTTCGAGGTACTTGTTGAATTTAATCCGGAGTTCGGTATTAGCCTCTAGCTTAACGTCACCACCGCCATCCTGAAATATGGGGACATTCCGTAAAGTATCGCGCGTAAATAGGCCGGGTCCAATGGCTCTCGGCCGGAATGCCCGAATACTATTGCTTCCTCCAACAAAGTACTGTTTGGTAAAAGGCAATGATTTGCCTTTTGAATTGCCATAGGTGATCCCAACGCCTGCAAACAGGCGATTGGCCCAGGTTATTTTTTGAGTTAATTTACGATACAATCGCCCATCAACATCGAATCGGAGATATTGCGCGTAAGGAACCCCAAAAATCCCATTTCGATCATCGTTTTCTAATGGCTTTCGAAAGAAAAGGCTGGCCAAATTGCCTGCTGCTTCTGCATTGGCACTTATTCGATAACTGGTAGGGGAGAGCGAGCGGATTGGCGAATTGAAGTTGAATGTATATAAAGAGCTTAAAATAAGCTGATCTGATCGGAAGACCGTGTTAGTATACTGCTGCTTTACAATAGAAGCAACATCGGGGTCCGCAAGAATTTCATAAACGCGGTCGGTAACCTGATTTAGGGGGACAAACACGTAGTTAATATTGAACGGCTGAAAAACGTGTTCGACTTGTTGATTTTGTCGCCAGGCATACCCAAACGTTGTTTGCGCCGAATTGATCCGATATAAGCCTCCTCGAAGGATTGTCTGATAACCAATGGTTGCATTCGTTTTGGGTAGGGCCTGCCGCTGATCATATTTGAACCGGAAAGGAGCTACCAATCGTGGGAAACTTAGGTTTGCATCGAGGCCGAAGCGATAATTGGTTACTCCTTCACCAGCGTCGCCAACCTGAAATTCAATCCCGGCATTGGCATTAATGGTCAGTAATTCTGCTCGTTTGAGCGCATTCCGGGTTCGCCAGCTTATGATGGCCTGTGTACCGTTGAAATTATTCGAACGTGAGGTTCCATCAATCTCCAGCCGTACCGATTTCGTTGGATAGGGGGTTAGGTAATAATGGACATCCAAGACGGCTGAGTCTCCCTGTTGGTCAGGATCAAATCGATTGCGAACAAATTTAAATGCCCCTACATTAATGAACCGCGAAAGGGTAAGATCCTGCATGCGGCTGTTGTAGCGCGTGCCAGGTTTCACCGTTACAATGTCGCGAAACAATTTCTGATCGAACCGTCGGGTAGAGTCGATAACCTGGAACTGATCTTCCGTTGTATAAGCCCGTCGTCGATTTGTATCATTTCTGGCGGTCGACAGGTTATAATTCGGGTAAATGTAAATATCTCGAATGTAATAGGGAACGCCAGCCGCTTCGGGCATATCGGGCTTGATGGCGAAATATAATTTTGTCCGGTGTCGCGCCGTATCGTTGTCGGCAATGACAGCTATATAGTCAGGCAGAAAATAATAAAAACCACGTTGTTTGATGGACTGACTAATACGTTCGCGCTCTAGTTTGATGTTGTCGAACACGTAAGGGTCGCCTTTTTTGATAACGGTTCGTCGGGCCGATGCCAGCAAGGCTTTACGAACAGGGGTGGAGTCAACCAGAAAACCTGCTGAATCGATCAAAAAGCGCTGTTTCACATTTACGTCATAAGCACCACGCGCCTTATAGCCATCTTCGGTTAGTTTCCCGGTAGCATCAGACCCGAAATAACCCTGATTCTGCAAGGTCGCCTTGAAAACCGGAATATTTGACGTAATAGCTTTGGCGCTGGCCAATACAGGCTCCTGCCCAAATTTTTTCCGGAACCACGACCGGAATCCTTTCGGTTTTTTGGGCTCTCCGAACAGATAGTACAAACCAACTTTGTAGGGATAACCAAAGAGCTGTTTATTGGGACGAGGGCGAGCCAGGGCTGTTAACTGCTCTTTCAGGCCAGCTTGCTCTGTGGCCGAAACAGTTGAATCGGCATGAATAGTAATGTCGGTACCCATGTACAGCCGCTCATTCGATGGTAAATGCTTGGCTATGTTACAGGCACTGAGTAAAATACATAAGCTATACGGTAATAAAGAAGTGGCTAATCGACGGTTCTTTACCTGTATACGCAAGGTAAAAAACAGCCCATTGAAAAAAGATTTTATCAGCGATAGGTATCTCATAACGAATTAATTCAGCGCGGGGCCTGGCGATGACCGACGGAAAATTTCGGACAGTGTATTGTAATCCATCGAGATGATGAACCCAACCCCTGTTTCGATAATATAGCCATCTAGCACGGCCTGATAATCATTTTTTCGATAGGCCCGAAGTACATAACGACCATCGCGGGTAATGTTGTAATTGGCCGACACGTTGTCGAATACCTGATTCTGGCTGGGTACGGCAGCCTGAGCCGAGTTATCCAGAACGAAGTTTTTGCCGACTGAAACGGTTACGCGACCTGCCAGAAAACTACGCGATATCCCTACGTTCAGATCGGTGCGGGAGCCGTTTGTAGTGCCGCCTGTGTTGGAGCTACCTGCCTGCGATAATAAGTTGAAATCGACATCGAACCCTTTTAGCACCCCCGACGCCAACCGGCCCAACTGATCCGAGATTAGTTTACTAACACTGCTACGAGCGATGTTTTCAGCCTGGGTATTCAACCCGCCATTATCCGAGCCAGAGAAGAAGTCCGACGAGTTTTCGGGGAGGAATCGATTCAGAATCAGGAGGGCAAACACTTGTTTGTTGACTTGCGCGGGGTCTTGCCGAAGTTGTTTAAGCTTATCTTCAACCGTTGATCCCAGGTCGCTATATTGACTTGTGCTGTTGTTTTCTATCTCAGGAGAGCGAATATCAAAGCTCAATTTGGGCGCTGCCAGATTATCGCTGATGGTGAGATCGACCTCAAAAGGAAGCTTACGTTTGAGCGCGGCCGCATCGATTGACGACGTCTCATTGCCAATCAGGTCGCTGGGGGGAGCCGAAACTTTATAGACCGCCGTCATATTGATGTCGGCTTTGAGCGGATCGCCAGTAAAATTGATGTAACCGCCTTTCTGAATCTGGAACTGTCTTTTTAACACCTGATAAGTCAGGGAATATTCGCCCTCGGTCACTTCGTAGCGACCAAGTACCGTCAGCTGTCCTGATGCATTGACACCTACATTAAGTCGGGCGTTGCCGCGTGCCCGCAGGTAATCACCGTTTAGTTCATCGACAACAATGGTCAATTCTGATTTTTCATCGGCTTCCAGATCGACCGAAATGGTTGAATTGCTTAACTCCTCAAAGGCTAATTTGGGGGCAAGCGTGTCCTTTTTGGGCTTGTATAAATATTTAGTTAGCGCTAGTGAATCGTTGTGGTTGATAAACGTCACGATTCCGTTCGATTCATCTGCACTCACCGATTCATCGGGCAATACCATCGAGATTTTGCTATCATCATCGAGCCGTACCGTACCATTAATCGATGCATTGGACCCTGTTCCTTTAATTCGCAGATCCGTACTGACGGCGGCCTGTCCGTAGGCATAATCATTGTCTTTTCGGCTGGCGTTGAGTATCTGGAAATGATCAGCCTGAACGCGTAGGTTGTAGGCTACGTTAGGCAGGTTTTTGAGGGTAACGGTTCCATTTGTCGTCAGCGTCCGGTTCAGGGTATCCCGCAATTTGAAGTCATTAAACGTAATGGTTTGATTCGAGAAAGCGAGTGCCGACTTATCGATTCGGTAGGTAGAATTGAGCTGTTTGATATTAAAGGCAACAGAATCAAAATCGACTTTACCATCTAATTTAGGACTGTCGGTGGCTCCCGCTACGGTAAAATCACCAACGAGTTGACCCTTCGCCTGTCGTAGCTCACCAAAACTGAAGGCTTCAATGGTTCGGGCATCCAGCCGTTTCAGATTAATCGCTAAGTCCAGTGCTTCCTTGGCGTTTTCAGGATTATAAAAACCCGTGACCGTAACGTCGTTATAAGGCCCCGTAAGGGTGGTATTTACATTAATTCGGCCATCGTCACCATTTCTCAGCCGGGCTGTCAGGTTACCAATCGGTTTCTGCATCACCTTCAGGCTATCGACGTAAATCGATCCAATAAAGGAGAGTTTATTTGTCGTATTCAGGTAATCCCGCACAATGATGGTGCCGTTCAACTGACCGCTGGCCAGCGTTGTATCCTGATTGGCCAGCCGGGCCAGGTTAGCCAGCTCAATGGCATGTGCTGTTACACGAATCGGCGCATTTTCGTATTGTTCGGTATTGCTGATGTCGAGCGATTGTTGCCCGGTTTCCAGGTGAAGGTTATTGATCCGTACGCCATTTTTACCGTACTGGGCAAAACCGGTGGTATCAGTCTTCCAACGTTCGTAATTGGTAAGTAGCCCATTCGGTGCAAACTGGAATCGATAACTCGAATCGACAATACTCAACGTGCCTGCTAAGCCATGAAGATCCTGATTGATGGAATCTTTATTGACGACGGCAAACCGGAACTGATTGTTAGCGGCTATACCATTCAAATCAGTCTGGCGAATGGTCATGCCGTTGTAGAGTATGCCATTGATTCGGCCATCTACTTTCAACCGATTATTGGCTCCCCGAATGGCAAAGCTACTTCCCTGAAGCGTCGTTGTATCGTACACCACAACACCCGTACGAAGGGTAGCCGATAAGGTTGTATCGCGGTTATTATCCAGATAGGCATCGAATCGGACGGTATCCAGGCGCGTTAAAGCCGGAACAAAAGCCTGAAACAACGGATTCTGGTAGGCTTTTAGCGACATGGTAAAGGCGTGTGGGGGCGGAATTTTCTTGTAGGCCAGCGATGGTAAGGCAATGTACTGGCTGATTTCGCCCGCAATGATGTCATACAGCTGTGCATAATCAAACTGACCATTCAGTTTAAGTTGGGCACCCGGCAAGCGGGCAACTACGTTCTTTGTATTGCCATCAGCCGCCAGTTTCGCATAAAGCGAATCGATGGGGTAGTTTTTTCCATTCAGACTCAAAACGGCATCGCTCGCCGAAACGGTACCAACAGGCTTCGCCGGATCGGTTGAGGCCATGTCGAGTATAATTTTCCCTTTAAGCGAGAGCGGATCTTTATAAAACTTGAGTTTTTGTAGGTTCAGCTCCTGGATTGCCACTTCTCCGGCTACACTGGGGAAATCGCCTTTCAGCCCAACTTTGGTATCGATGCTCAGATTGGCATTGGGGTCTTTAAGCGCACCGGTTAGGTTCAGAAGACCATTCGATAGTCGGCCTTTCGCGTCAAGATTTTGGTAGACGTAGCCGTTTAAATCGGCTGATTGTATCGCAAGATCAAAATTGGTTGTCAGCGTTTTTACGTCAATGCCTCGTCCATTGACAGTGGCCCGGCCCGTTATTTTGCCGATCGTTCCAGTTTGTTTGAGCCACTTACCAGCATCGAATTCATTGAGACTGAGGGAGCCCTTGTAGGTTTGATTCTTGCCGGTAACAAAGCCCGCCAGTCGCCCATCGAAATTGGCCGTGCCCCATTCTGTATTCAGTTTGGTATCTAAAATAAGGTCATTCAACTGACCATTGATTTTACCCGTCAACTTTAAGGACTTGGGTAAATCAATTGAAGAAGGAATAGACCCTTTAGGTGCTAGTTTAGTAATGTCGGCCAAACTTGTGCTGGCTTCCTGTACCGTCATGGCCACGCCTAAATGATCTGGATCGGTAACGTTTGTCAGCTTGCCACTAGCGCGGACTCGGGTTCCTGATAGCATCGTCAGTTCGACGCGTGGTAGATTCAGGGCGGCCAACGTACCAACCGCCTGCGCATTGGCTTTGAAAATTCCCCCCTTATTCCCCGCAAATGGGGGCGTATTGGCCAGATCGGGAGCCAGCTTCAATACATCATCTACCGACAGGCGACTGTCGCGCAGATTTACCCGAACGTTCACCCGTTTCGCAAAGCGTGGATTGCTTAGTTGAGCCAGCGAGTCATAACGCAACACCACCTGATCGCGAAGGAGTGTGGTTGGCGTTTGGATATAGAGTTTGGTTAGCGTTGTGGTGGTATCGGTATAAAGCAGATTTCCGTCAAGCTGCTGGAGTACAAAGGTATCGCCAGCCTTTGCCGTAGCGGCTCGGAAACGACCGTTGCGCAGTTGTCCACTAATCCGTTGCCCGCGCTTACCTAAATCCTGATAAACGAGGAACTTGCCATCGATCCCCAGATTTTGTAAGTCAAGATGGCCATAATCCAGCCCTTGTTTCTGACGGGGAGCCGTTTCATCATCGAATCGAACCCGATTGTTCGCAAAACGAACATTAGTCAACTTCGCTTGCCAGCCGGGGGCTGTTGTAGCTGTAGCTGAGGTTGGTGTAGTGGTAGTTGGCTTCTTGGTCGGCTTGGTTAACGTAGCGGCAATATCGGCATTGGTGAGATTGAGCGATTTAAGGCCAATTTTTTCACCTTCCAGATATAGATAGTCGGATTCCATGGCGAGTTGATCGGCACTTCCCTGGGTTTTGAAGTCGGCCGTTTCAACCCGAACGTCCCATTTTGTGTGGTTCAGCTGCCATTTGCCGAGTGCCAGATCAAGCGTGTCGCCGGGTTTGCTGGGGGCACTTGGTGGCGTAGGCAAGCCTTCATACAGACGAGTATACACGTTCAGCCCATTCGCTGCCACATTGGCTAAATGATATTGCGATTTTTCGACATCCGTTTTATCAAATGTTGCTTTCAGGCTATCCAGATAGGCATTTACATCGGCTCCTGCTACATCATCTTTATACTTAATCCGAACGTCGCGAAGCGCAATCCCCTTCAGGTTTATCGCCATTGGCGTCGACACGGTGTCGGACGGCTCTGGTGTACCAGTGGGTTTTGTAATGAACGCGTTGAGAATGTATTGGAAATTAAACGCGGTATCGGGGAGTGTACGAGTAACATTCAGCTTGATGTGCTCTAGTTCTATCTGATTCAGAGCAACCCGATTGTTGAGCAGCCCCCACATATCGAGATCAACGCGCATTCGGCCACCGTTCAGCAGGGTATCGCCTTTGGGCGTTTTGAAAAACACATCTTCCAGTTCAATCCAATCGGGAATAGAGTATTTAATATGTCCAATATGAAAGGGCGACTGAAGTTTTTGGGCGAGGTAAGAGTTTACTTGTTTCGTTACAAACTGTTGTCCCCAGGGTGTCGTAGCCACAAGCACCACAAATCCTCCCAGCAGCAGGACGAGGGCAAGGATACCAAGAAGAACACGAACGATTATTTTCGCCACAATAAATCAAGTTTCCGGTTGCCACGAAACCGGTTTAGTGTTTGCCAGAGAAAACATGGGTTTCCTTCCATAACGAGTATGGCCGGAAAATGTTACGAGATAATCCCAAAGCTGCTAAATGTCCAGATACATCTCCAATTTATCAAATTGAGCCTGTAGATGACCAAATAGGTGGCTTAGTATTGATTTCATTAATAATACGATATTAGACGAACTACTATGCTATACGTCAACCATGACCATTAACCGATTGGCTAGTTAGGCAACCTTTTGTCCGGTTCCAGGGCTCTTTCTTGAACAAGTTGTTGCAGACCCGAGTCTCAGAGGGTAATTTTGGGCTTCACTTCGGTTCAACCATGAGCAACCTTTTTACTGCTGAATCTATTATCAGTCTGCTAACCCTGACATTTTTAGAAATTGTCCTGGGCATCGATAACATTATTTTCATCTCCATTGCGGCCAATAAGCTTGCGCGGCAAGACCAGCCTAAAGCCCGAAATATCGGTTTAGCGTTGGCAATGGGATTCCGGCTGGTACTATTATTGGGTATTTCATTTGTGATATCACTGAGTAAGCCGTTTACGCACGTTGATGCGGGCTGGTTCAAAGCGGCTTTTACGGGGCAAAGCCTGATTCTGTTCGGTGGTGGCCTGTTTCTGCTTTATAAAGCTACTTCCGAAATTCACCATAAGTTGGAGGGGGGAGATCATGAGGAAACGGGCACGGTAAAAAGTAAGACCACTATTTCGAGCGTGGTGACGCAAATTGCCATTACCAACATCGTGTTCTCCATCGACTCGATTCTAACCGCTATCGGTCTGACGCAGAACGTTGCCATCATGATGATTGCCGTTGTGTTATCTATCCTGATCATGATGTTCTTTGCTGGGCCCGTTGGCTCATTTGTGAACGAACATCCTACGATTCAAATGCTGGGGTTGGCTTTCCTGATTATGATCGGGTTTATGCTGGTAGCCGAAGGGGCTCACTTATCGGAGGTCGAAATTTTCAATCAGGAAGTTGGTTCTGTGCCCAAAGGTTATCTCTACTTTGCTATCGCCTTCTCGCTGCTGGTTGAATTCCTGAATATTCGCCTGCGCAAAAAACAGAGTCCCGTTAAGCTGCATTCGTACGAAGGCCAGCCCGATCAGGACGGAATGATTTAATATACAGTATATAGGAGTGAGGAGCGAGAAGAGAGAATGCTCCGCCAGAAAAGCTTGCGCCAGCCATTCTCACTCCTCGCTACTTGTTCCTCACTTCTTAAGAAAAAACCTTGTCCCTTACCGATCAATTAAACGACATTATTAACAGCCTCGGTGGTTTTGGACCAGAGGTGTGGCTATCGGTGGCTTTTTGTGGGCTGCTCGTAGCTGAACTTGTTTTAGGTCGGGTAACCTCTTTGCCAAAAGTTCGCCGGTGGTTAGCTGGGTTAAGCGTTGGGATTGTACTACTAGCGGGGAGTTGGGCTCTGTTGGGCCACGTGCGAGGCTATCTGTTTATGCACCTCTTGTTTGTTGACAATCAGGCGATTTTCATTCAGGTGATCGTTGCATTGAGTGCCACAGTTGTCTTGCTGTATGAAGCCTTTACTTCGTCAGAACAGGTTAATGTGCCGTCCAGATTACCGCTTGAATGGTACGCTCTATTGATTGCTATGACGCTTGGGCTGTTTTTGATGGCGCTGTCAGTCAATTTATTGAGCATTTACCTGAGCATCGAATTAGTTTCCATCTGTTCTTATTTACTTACGGCACTCAATAGGGAGCGGAAAGCATCGGAAGGAGGGATTAAGTACTTGCTTTTTGGAGCCGTTAGTTCGGCCGTTATGCTGTATGGCATGTCGTTACTATATGGCATGACCGGTACGCTGGACTTGACCGCCGATGTTTTTGGAGCAGAGCTTGCCCGGCAAGATGGCGCTATAGCAACCGTCGCTTTGCTGTTAACCGGAGCCGGGTTGTTTTTCAAACTAGCGGGTGTGCCGTTCCATGTCTGGACTCCGGATGCCTATGAAGCCGCTCCCGTTCCCGTAGCGGCTTTCTTTTCGGTTGGGCCTAAGGCGGCTGCCGTACTCGTGCTCATGCGGATCGTAACAGCCTTACCGGCCGAGTCGGTGTTTGGTGATGCGCCAGCTAATTCGCTCCAAACGCCATTAGCTGTGCTGGCATTGGCTGGTATTCTGATTGGGAATCTATCGGCGCTGCGCCAAACCGATGCGAAGCGATTGTTGGCTTACTCAACTATTGCTCACGCGGGGTTTCTTCTCGTTGGGGTTGTAGCCATGAGTCAGGCAGGCTTTGAGGCTGTTTTGTTTTACGTCGGTACCTATTTGTTTATTTCGCTGGCTGCCTTCTTCCTGGTCGACTTACTAGCCAGGAGCGCTGGTTCAGATTTAACGATTAGCAACTTCGCGGGGTTGGGGCCAAAGCAGCCCTTATTGTCGGTGGCGCTAACAGTAGTTATGCTTGCCTTAACGGGTTTGCCGCCAACAGTTGGGTTTACAGCCAAACTCTTGTCGTTTTCGGCGCTCTATGATGCTTACCAGCAAAGTGGTAATTCCTGGTTACTTGCTTTATTTGGGCTAGGTTTGCTGAACGCGCTGATTTCGTTAGTCTATTATCTCAAAATTCCTTTCCTGCTCTTTTTTCGGCCCAGCCTATCTGCCGAAAACTCCCAACAGGTAACGCAAATACCCAAAGTTGCTGTCTGGTTGAGCGTTGGATTAGTCATACCAATCGTCGGTTTATTTTTGAAGCCAGAAGTCCTTCTGCATTGGCTGGTGAACTGGTAAACAATGCCCGGTTGCTCAACTACGGCTACGATTACTCAAAAAAGGGGACTTTTTTCGTTTCTTTGTGCTTCAATAAGTTGTTGTGTGCCTATGAATCCGGTCCTGGATATGACCATCGATGAATTGTTTGAGCAATTCGATAAACTCCGCGTTCTGATTATTGGCGATGTTATGCTCGATTCCTACGTATGGGGACGTGTTGAGCGAATATCTCCCGAAGCCCCTGTTCCAGTTGTGACAGTCGATCGGCGGGAGTTGCGTTTGGGGGGAGCGGGGAATGTATTGCTGAACGTACAGGCACTCGGAGCCGAAGCCATTATTTGCTCAATCATCGGCACAGATGGGCCGGGAGATCAGCTTGAAAAAGAACTCTGTGATCGGGAGTTAAACTGCGATGGTCTCATCCGAAGTGCCGACCGAATTACGACCATTAAAGAGCGAATTATTGCTGGATCGCAGCAGGTGGTTCGTGTTGATACTGAAACAGATAAATATATTACAAGCGATGAACGGAAGCTGCTCATTGCGAAAGCGAAGGAGTTAATTCCTACTTGCCATGTCGTTATTTTTGAAGACTACGACAAAGGAGTTCTGAGCAAAGAAGCCATTGCCGAAATTACCGACTTTGCCAATGGGCAAGGAGTCCCAACGGTCGTTGATCCTAAAAAGAGAAATTTCCTGTCTTACCAGAATACTACGCTTTTTAAGCCGAATCTGAAAGAGCTTCGCGAAGGGTTGAAAGTAGAGTTTGATGTAGACAATGCCGAGGAATTTCAAGCGGTTGTTACCCAATTGAAAGAGACACTGAACCTAAAAGGTGCACTCATTACGCTTTCGGAACGAGGAGCCTTTATTGATTATAATGACGAGAAATTGAAACTCCCTGCTCACGTTCGGAAGATTGCCGACGTGTCGGGGGCGGGCGATACTGTCATTAGCATTGCAGCCTGCTGCGTTGCGCTGAAACAACCTCCCAGTATTATCGCAGGTTTATCGAATCTCGGCGGTGGATTAGTTTGTGAATCAGTTGGCGTTGTGCCAATTGATAAAGCACAGCTAAAAGAAGAAGCAAAAGAGAATTTGTAAGGTAGTGTGGCTGGAACGCCAGCCCGGTGGAAAGCCGCGTACCTAAAAGCCTCGGCGTGGTGCAAGATTCTTCAATCTGGCACAGGTAGGTTTCTTAATACCTACCTGTGCCAGAAATACGAAAGGTTTTGAGAAACCTTATTTGGCAGGTTTTAGAACCTGCCATCACAGTATTGAAAACTCCTTCACCGCATCCACAAAACATCTTGCTTTGTCCGGATCAGTATCAGGGTAAATACCGTGGCCGAGATTAGCAATGTAATGCTGATGGCCAAATGAACTGAGCATTTGCTTTGCTTCGGCCCGAATCTGGGAAAAATCAGCGTAAAGAACACAAGGGTCAAGGTTTCCTTGTAAGACTCGATCCGGGATCAGTTGTCGTGACTCGTGCGGGTCCATATTCCAGTCGATACCTACCACATCGCAGCTCAATTGGCCAATTTCGTGCCGCGCAAAGAAGGCTCCCTTTGCAAAAACGGTCACGGGTACTTCTGTAATAAGGTCGCAGATCTGCTTGATGTAAGGCAGCGAGAATGTACGGTATTGTTCTGGTGAGAGAATGCCGGCCCAGGAGTCAAACAACTGGATTAAATCAGCGCCAGCGCGTACCTGGGCTTGTAAGTAAGCAATGGTGCTATCCGTAATTTGCTGAAGCAACGCATGGGCAAAGTCAGGATCAGTGTATAGCAGTTTCTTCGCCACCGAGAAGGTTTTACTGCCTTTGCCTTCAGTCATGTAGCAGAAAATAGTGAATGGTGCACCCGCAAAACCAATGAGTGGCACGCGGTTATTCAGCTCTTTTTTGGTCAGCTTAATGGCATCCAATACATAACCCAGATCGCTTTCGGCGTCAGCTACCCGCAGGCGACTCAGATCAGCCATGTTACGAACTGTATCAGGAAAAACCGGTCCCCGGCTTTCGATCATTTCATAAGGCAGACCCATCGCTTCGGGCACTACCAGAATGTCGGAAAATATAATAGCGGCATCCACATCGAAGGCGTCGACTGGCTGAATTGTTACTTCAGCGGCCAATTCGGGAGTTTTTGCCAGTGTGATAAAACTTCCTGCCTGTTCCCGAACGGCCCGATACTGAGGTAACACGCGTCCGGCCTGGCGCATCATCCATACAGGTACGCGCTCGGTCAATTCGCCCCGTGCGGTGCGGAGCAGCAAATCATTCTGTAAAGTCATGGTGCAAAGATAATCTGAATTGCATCGGCAACCCGGCCGGCTTTTTATGATTTAAGTGATTATCTGATTTTGTGAACTCAGCGCTTGGGCCACTTCTTACTAGCCTAGCCGGAATCCTACTGGAATTTCTCAACTTTGCCAAAAAATGAATCGAATGCCCGCTCTCTTTATCGACGCCGAACGCTTGCGTGACCTCAACAGTGGTTTAGGACAAGTTTGTCTACATCTTGGCCATGAACTGGTTCGCCAACGCCCCGACGACGAATCGTGGAATATTACGTTTTTGGTTCCGAAGGGTAAATCAGGCGTTTTTGGTGACTCTGTAAATTATATTGAAGCGTCGTGGCGACGAAAGCTCTGGATTCCTGGGCAATATGATGTTTGGCACTGTCTGCACCAGGATTCTGATTATTTACCCAATCAGTTTCAACAGAAGCATACAAAACTAATTCTTACAATCCACGACTTAAATTTTCTGGAGCGGCCCGATTATAGTCAAGAAAAGAAAGCGCGAAAACTTGCTCGTCTACAGCAGGTTGTGGCCCGGGCGACTGCCCTGACGGCTATTTCTGAGTATACAGCTTCGATTGTAAAGGAAAAGCTTTCGACGACTAAGCCTGTACAAGTCATTTCTAATGGCGTAGCCGTCAATCCAAAGGATACACCTACTGCCTTACCTACTCATTCACTCATTCATTCATTCACACAATCATCTTTCTTTCTCTTCGTCGGCGTCATTCATCCAAAGAAGAACGTACACACGCTTCTGCCGCTACTCGAAGCGTTCCCTGATTATCGATTAGTGCTGGCTGGTCCCGACCAACATCCATACGCACAACATATTCGGGAACAGGCAGAAAAACTCGGTGTGGCTGACCGTTTATTGATGCCTGGCGCAGTTGATGAAGCAACTAAATTATGGCTTTACGCCCACTGCGAAGCGTTCTTATTCCCATCGCTGACCGAAGGCTTTGGACTACCCGTTGCCGAAGCCATGACGTTTGGTAAGCCTGTCTTTATTTCAAATCTGACAAGCCTGCCCGAAGTTGGTGGTAAGGAAGCTTACTATTTCGAGGATTTCGAACCGGAAAGCATGGCTAAAGTACTTCATGATGGATTGCACGATTTTGGACAGAATCCACTGCGCGAAGAACGATTACGTCGGCGAGCCGCTAGTTTCAGCTGGCCCAGCGTGGCAAAGGAGTATTGGGCGTTGTATGAGGGGCTAATAAAGTAATGTTAGCCTCATCGGCTTGGCGCATATTCGTAAAGCAATTCATGCATGTAATGTGATGTGAGCATATATAAACATACACTTGCCAGATATATTGATACCAAGACTGCTTGCATAGGAGATGGCAAAAGTGGCAGCAACCATACATATCCTAAAAGTCCGGTAGTATACAGTATTGTCGTGAATAGCCCCTGTCGCTTCATCATATATAATCCCTCCGCTGGAATGTTATGAATACCGTTCCGAACTATAGACTTTAGATAAGGCCATAACATTGCTAGCTGATTAATAACAAAGCCCACAACAACTCCCATTAAGGTTCCATTAGAAAAGGCATCCCATTTTGAACTGGCGCTTGAATTCGTCATTATGCTAAAGAACGAGAACGCAAGAAGTACAGCATATGATGGTATTGTTTGCCGCCAAAGTAATGGCTTTTGAAACTGAACAAGTAAAGCCTGTTTCCAGCGCTCGTCATAATGCCGGAAGGTTACGCGGTTGTAGGCTCTCTCCATTTTCTGCAAGCCTTTACGTCCGCCAAAAGCAGTTTGTATAGCTGTCAGGGCGCTATCAAACGTCATTCCTTTTTCCATTCGATCGCTTAGTGCGACTGTGTAATGGTCTGTTAATTCAATAATCAGCTCTTCATTAGTAAGCAGGTTAGTCTCACGAAGATGATAATCAAGGGTGGCTTGTTGGGCAGGAGTGAGCATGGTGATTAGGCTATTTTTTTGATGGAATTTTGGCGGTTATTCAACAAGAGTGTTCGAAGGGAAATGATTACAGCTATGTAGTAAACTATACAAAGCGTTTCCAGGAGGGTATTTAGTAGTACTATTGAGCTATCAGATAAGCTAAAAGAGAAGGTCGGGAATAAGTATTTGTTGGCTAATAGTAAGGATAAACTGGTTAGGTAAGCTCCTATATATAACGCAGAGTTTGAACGCAGGATAACTGGATTAACCTCTCGTAGATTTCGATAGAGAGAGATAAAACCGCTCAATAAATTGCCGACGACAGAACTTGAGACAAACCAAAAGCCCATACTTAAAGCTGATTCAACCGTTTCCTGCTGGTCCAGAGAGGTATTTAAAACAAACAAACTTATAAAGATGCCAACGCTAATGAACCAGCGAGGCCCATAAGTAAACGATTGAATCAGCCGCCATTCCATCAGTTTAGTCTGATGAAACTTCTGCGTTTGATATTCTTCCTCCATTTTCAATAATCCTTTCCTGCCACCAAAGCCTGTATGAATCTCCCGCAAAGCCACGTCGAAAGCCATGCCTTGGGCGAGCCGGTCTTCTATGCCTGCTACATAATGGTCGGTGAGTTCAGCAACCAGATCTTCATTGAGCAACCAGTTCTCCTTGCGTAAATGATTATCAATAGCGGTGAGTTGGGTGGGAGTGAGCATCATTAAATACTTGGTTTCAATTTCAATACCAGATTCAGATTTTCCAGAAACGAGGTTAGTTCAGCGATTCGCCCGGCGGCTTCCGTATGGCCGCTCTTGGTGAGCGAGTAGTATTTGCGGGCGCGACCATCTACAACTTGCGTTTCGGTGGTGAGCAGACCTTCTGCTTCAAGTTTGTGTAGGGCAGGGTAAAGGGCTCCTTCCGTAATGGTCATTTCGCCCGCTGTCAGGTCTTTTACCTTCTGCGTAATCTCGTAGCCGTACATCTTCTCGTGGTCTTCCAGCAACCGCAAAATCATGACCGACAGACTACCTTTCAATAAAGAGGAATTATTGGACGTGTTCATAGTTCAAACGTACAAAAGAAATCTATATACCTCCAAATCTTAGGTATAGTCTGAACCGGGATTTTTATGATTTTACTGACCGACTATGATTCTGTGTGGATTAATAAAAATCATAGTCGGTCAGTAAAATCATAAAAATCCCGGTTCAGACATACCTTTGCAGGATAATGAAAACGTACCTTCGATTACTCTCGTTTGCCAAACCGCTGAGCCGATTCCTGACGCCGTTCGTCTTGACGTCGCTATTATCCAGCGTATTTGGTGTGTTGAATTTTACATTACTGATTCCGCTGCTCAGTATCCTGTTCGATAAGGTCGACGCCAAGCAAATGCAGGCATTTTTGAATCAGCCTGCTCCTTCGTTGACAAGTGGCCCTACCGATTTCTTCAAATACTACCTCGCGCAAATATTTCAGGAGTATGGCAAAGTGGGCGCTTTGCAATTCGTCTGCTTTGTGATTGTCCTTTCTGTACTGTTCAATAATCTGTTTAAGTATTTGTCAGTAAGGCAATTGGAGTCGTTTAAGGCGAGAATGGTGGCCAAGTTGCGTGAAGCGGTATTTTCCAAAACGCTTCAATTACATCTTGGTTTTTTCTCGAATGAGCGGAAAGGGAACCTGATTTCCCGCACTACGACCGACGTACAGGAGGTAGAAAACTCAATCGCCAATACGCTTTCTGCTGCCTCGAAAGAAGTCTTTTTGCTAATTGGCTACATCATTGCCTTACTCGCGACTTCGGTGAAATTAACCCTGTTCGCTATTCTCGTGATTCCCGTTTCGGGTATATTCATCGCCACCCTTGTTCGGCGAATGAAGCGTGATGCGCAGGATGTTCAGCTTCGACTAAGTGGCTTGTTGAGTTTGCTCGATGAAACGTTTGGCGGCATGCGTGTCGTAAAAGGCTTTGTGGCAGAGGGTTTTATCTTGGATAAATTTCGTCAGGAAAACGAAGGGTATCGGGATGCTGTCCGCTCGTTGGCCAATCGGCGCGAACTGGCGTCTCCTTTTTCGGAAGTAGTCGGAGTCGCGGTTGTTGCTAGTATTTTATTCTATGGCGGATCGCTGGTGTTGAGCGGCCAGTCGGAGTTGACGGCGGCTGAATTCATTACCTACATCGCTATTTTTTCGCAGGTGACGCGTCCAGCCAAAGACATTTCCAATGCGTTCAGTGCCTCGCAACGGGGACTTGCTTCGGGCGAACGGGTTCTGGAACTGATCGATATGCCCCCCGCTATTCAGGACAAACCCAATGCTATAACGTTGACGGACTTCCGGGATCGGATTTCGATGCAGCATGTTTCCTTTGCCTACAATCCGGATACGCCGGTTCTGCAAGATATTAGCTTTGACTTGCCAAAAGGCAAAACGATAGCGTTGGTTGGGTCATCTGGAGGGGGAAAATCGACGATTGCCGATCTGGTCCCTCGGTTTTACGATCCCACAGCCGGGCAAATTCTGATTGACGGCGTGGATTTGCGCGATTGTAGTATGGCGTCGTTACGATCGCAAATGGGTATTGTTACCCAGGAAAGTATCCTGTTTAACGATACAATTTTCAACAACATTGCTTTTGGGAATGCCGCAACTGAGGCACAGGTAATAGAAGCCGCCCGGATTGCCAATGCTCACGATTTCATTATGGCACAGCCCGATGGCTACCAGACCATTATTGGCGATCGGGGTGGTAAATTGTCGGGTGGACAACGGCAGCGTATCAGCATTGCCCGGGCTATTCTGAAAAACCCACCCATTCTTATTCTGGATGAAGCAACGTCGGCGCTCGACACCGAATCGGAAAAACTAGTGCAGGAAGCGTTAACTCGCCTGATGGCTAATCGGACAACGCTCGTAATTGCTCACCGACTAAGCACTATTCAACACGCCGATGTCATCCTGGTTGTGAATCAGGGCCGTATTGTAGAACGGGGCCGGCACGACGACCTGTTAGCCTTAGAGGAGGGCTTCTACCGGAAATTAAATACAATGCAACATGTTTAATTAGATTCTGGCGCAAGCATTTGCTCGTGCCAGAATTCATTTACTCACCACAATCGTCCAGGCTGAGCCACTAAAGACCTTATATTTCTCCGAAAAATTGCCCTGATTGACCGCAATCGAAAAATCCATCAAGCTATTGATATATGCTACATCATCGCCAACGGGTGCTTCGCCAAACGTATTTACCCATCGGGCCGACTTATCGTAGACTGATTTACCATCCTGAAAAATCTGAACCCGAAGCATTTCACCTGGTTTAACACCCAGTTGCTCAATCATCGCTTTGGGAATATTGCTCCAAACGTTGCCGTACTGAATATCGAGAATGGGAATGGTCCCTTTCACCAGGCCATCTTTGTATTCGGCTTTCTGATACGGTAAGCGTACTACCTCATTTGGAAGTTTGGCACCAACTTGTGCAAACGTAATCGTGTGAGATGCCAGCCGGGCAGCTGTATAAGCGTATACATCACGGCCATGGAACGTATACGACTCGTTCGAATTTTTGCGTCGGTTAATCGCTTCGTTGATCTGCCGAATCTCCCGGATACCGAGTTGCTCAGCAATCAGCGTGAGCGTACCGTTGTCGGGTGTCACAATATAATGACCAGATTTTGTTAACAACACCACCGAACGCCGTTCGGTACCCACACCAGGATCGCACACCGATACAAACACGGTTCCTTTAGGATAATACGTTGCCGTTTGGTAGAGTCGATAGGCGGCTTCCCAGATGTTATAGGCTGGTATTTCGTGCGTAAGATCAAACAACTTGAGCGTCGGCGAAACACCCAGAGCCACTCCTTTCATTGCCGAAACAGCCCCGTCTTTCAGCCCAAAATCGGACTGAAAAACCACAATGCCATTTTGAGCTTGTGCTATCTGCTGGGTAATTAAGGCGAATACGAGAATAAGCCTGTAAATGATATGCATAGGAATGAGTGGTGAATAAGGTTAGATGTTCGTCTGCCAACGGTTTGAGTTGACTAAATAAACAACTATCCCTATACCAATCAAACTGATAAGGTCGGTGATCGTAAACGCCAGATGTATCCAGTTGAAATCGATAGGAGCAAGGGTGAGGAAATAGCCAATGAAATAAATTCCCCAAGCTCCAGCAACTGTTAGGGCTGATAGCCGGAAGGCGGGATGAGCCTGGCTACCAGCCTCTTTCCAGAGCTTATTAAGTGTAAAGACAATCGTAACGTAGTCGATCAGAGCGATGAGTCCCCAGACTAATTTAGGTATAGTTTCTATTTCGTTGTCAAAGGAAAGCTGTTCATGACCAATATAGCTGGCAAAAACCATAAATAAGGTGGCCATTATTAATCCCAGCAGTTGCCTTTTGTAGGTACTAAACGGAAGGCGAAGGAGCGCGATTAGCTGAACCAGCAACAAAGGAATCGTGATAAACCAGGCTATGTATCGGTATTGACCAATAGCATTGTAGGATTCCCGAATCAGGGTTTGGCGATCAGTTGGATCGCTTACGGTCGCCATTTCCGCCAGTATATCGTGATAGTACGACTGGATTAAATAATAGGTGAATCCTGCTATAACCGTACTAATCGTAGTCAGGATGAAGCTATTGGGTTCTGTTGAATTGCGCTGCTCTAAAGAAGAAATTCTTGGCGTGATAAGCGATATTATAAATGTGCCTAGAAAAGCAAACGCGGCTACGACCAGGAAAAAGTACGTGACCATCGAAAAAATACCAACAGTACCTGCTGTTGGTATGAACGTATTTGTTACTTCCATAAAACTAGAAATGGTAGGCCTGAATATACCTACCATTTCTAAACGCCCGTAAGAACGCTCTGTTTATTTAATTGTCGCCTTAAGTTGGGCAATCTGCTGTGTTGATTTATCAATCAACCCCTGAGCATACGTTTTCAGGGTAGCGTTATTACCATATTTTAGGTAAGTCGTCGCCATATCGATCGCATCCTGACGTTGATCCATCAGTAATGTTGAAAAGTTTTTATCCAGGTTACTGGTCAGTTTATCACTGCTACCTGTTTGTTGTAACTTCAGGCTCATAGCCTCAATATTACGACTCTGGGCCTGCGTATAAGCCTGGTTAGGGCGCGTTGGCTTCAGCTGACGCATGGTGCCATCCAGTAGCGTAACGTCGGCATCAACGGTGGGAAGCATGGTCTTGGCCATTTTTATCAATGCCGTGTCTTTCCCGCTCTGAATTTCCTGTTTCAATAAATCCTGAACACCTTGAGCATGAAGCTTTGCCTGAAAAGAGTAATCGAAATCGGGATCGCCCGTAGCTACCAGTTTTTTTATTTTCGTAACGGACTGCTGTAAAGGCGTTAGAAGCGTTGTTTTAGCAGGATCACTAGCTGTACTAGTTGCTGCGGTTGAGCCAGTTGTTGCCTGGGCACAGGCTGTTAAAGAACCACCAGCTAGCAGGGCCGCAATTGCCCAAAGGGATAAATTAGATTGGAACGTTTTCATTGTGTGTACTGATCTAATGGACTATGTTTTGCCGTTAAAGTAAGCGGGTTATACTCTAAAGACAAGAATTAGGCCAGAAGGTTTAGTGAATGTGCCTTAGCAGCAAGGAGATAGATGGCTTATAGCAAACAAAAGAGGGGCAAAATCTGCCCCTCTTCGAAAAAATAGCCTATTGTGTAAGTGACTAGATTACAACCGGATAATCTCCGCGCCAATCGCATTCAGACGCGTGTCGATGTGTTGATAACCCCGGTCGATCTGCTCAATGCTGTCGATAATACTGGTTCCCTTAGCCGACATAGCTGCAATCAGTAACGCAACCCCCGCCCGAATATCTGGCGACGACATCCGAATGCCTTTTAGAGGAACCTGACGGTTTAAGCCAACAACCGTAGCTCGGTGGGGATCGCAGAGAATAATCTGAGCACCCATGTCGATTAGTTTATCCACAAAGAACAGCCGACTTTCGAACATTTTTTGGTGGATAAGTAGCGTTCCTTGCGCCTGAACAGCGGTTACGAGAACAATACTGAGTAAGTCGGGCGTGAAGCCAGGCCAGGGAGAATCGGCAACGGTCATCATGCCGCCATCCAGAAAACTTTCGATCTGATAGTGCTCCTGAGCAGGAACGTAAATGTCATCACCCCGAAATTCCATCTGAATGCCTAACCGTTTGAACTGGTCAGGAATAATGCCCAACTCAGGAATCCGGCAGTTTTTGATCGTAATCTCCGATTGTGTCATGGCCGCTAAACCAATGAACGAGCCAATTTCGATCATATCGGGTAGCATAGTGTGTTCGGTACCTTTCAGTTCCGTAACACCCTCAATCGTAAGCAGATTGGAACCTACGCCAGAAATTTTTGCGCCCATCGAATTGAGCATCCGGCTCAACTGTTGTAGGTAAGGCTCACAGGCAGCATTGTAAATGGTTGTAATTCCTTCGGCCATAACAGCGGCCATCAGGATATTAGCAGTACCCGTTACTGACGCTTCATCAAGGAGCATGTAGGTACCTCGAAGATTACTGGCATCAACCTGATAATAGCCACCGTCATTGGCATCATAGTTGAATTGGGCACCCAGTTTCTCGAAACCTAAAAAGTGCGTATCTAACCGCCGACGGCCAATTTTGTCGCCACCAGGCCGGGGAATACGTCCTTTTTTGAACCGGGCCAGCATGGGGCCAAGTAACATCACCGAGCCGCGAAGGGCAGCCGCTTTGCGCTTGTATGTATCGGTTTCCAGATAATCCAGATTAACATCACTGGCCTGAAAACGGTAAGAACTTTCGCCAATTTTAGTTACCCAAACACCCAAATCACCCAGCAAGTCGATAAGCTGGTTGACATCGCGAATACCTGGAATATTATGGATGATAACGGGTTCTTTGGTCAGGAGTACAGCGCAAAGAATTTGTAACGCTTCGTTTTTGGCGCCCTGTGGAATAAGTTCGCCTTTGAGTTTACGCCCTCCTGTAATTTGAAAAGATGCCATTTGTAAAATGATGAATGATGAATGATAAATTATAAATGATGAGTTAGGCTGATTATGTATGCATTCATCGTTTATAATTCATCATTGGAAAATTATCGTCTCCGTCTTTGGTTGTCAGAACCATTTCCAGATCCCCCATCACGGTCGTTCCGGTTCCGGTCGTTATTCCGATTGGGGCCGCCATTTCGGTTGCCGAAGTTGCGTTGACCACCCCCGTCTCGGTTTGGCCGCCCGCCCTGATTCGAACCTGATCCCCCATCACGTGGTCCGTCATTACGGTTGTTTCGGTTACTGAAATTACGCTGGCCCCCATCTCGGTTTGAGCGCCCCTGATTCATGCCTGATCCGTCATTGCGGTTGTCGCGGTTCCGATCGTTCCGATACGTATTACCGCCCAGGCGTTGTGGCTGGTCGCCGGTGCGCTCACGGGGAGTCGCTTCAACAAGGCCTTCTTCCCGAATCAGTTTAATATCATCGTAAAGCTTACCATTCGAGAGTTCGATTAGGCTCTGGTAAATGGTCTCGTCTTCGACCGATTCTTTGTTCCAGGCCTGATAGAACGTACGCATCAGACGTGTTAAATAAGAAACGAAAGCCCGCCGTTCGTCGGGGTCTTCTAACGAGACAGCCTTGGCAATCAATAAATCTACGTTACGACCAAAATGTTTAAACTTCAAATGGTGCGTATTATAGGGAACTCGCTGCGGTTTTTTGCCGAGTGCTTCTTCGGATGGAGGTGGATAAGGACTGTCAACATCCAGTGTGAAACCAGACATTATATATAGGTCATCCCACAACTTGTTGTAGTAATCCTGACCATCTTTCATGTTGGGGTGAATTTGCCGCATCAATTCAATCAGGATATGCGCGTATCGGGTGCGCTTTTCCCGATCTTCGATGTTGACCATGTTGTCAACCAACTTTTGGATACTACTGCCGTATTCTTTCAAGTCCTTGTCGGATTTGTGATAGTAAAAACAAAAGTACGAAGAAAGGAGCGAGGTGCAAGAAGCACGGAGCAGGGTGTGCGGAGTTGTTAGGTAGAATATGTTATTTTTGTGGCCTGCTTCGCGCTCCTTGCACCTCGCCCCATGCTAACCAACTTCCGCACCGAACTTTCTGACACGATTCGATTGAGTATACCGATTATTATTGCTCAATTAGGCGTGGTATTGATGGGGGTAACCGATAACTTGTTTGTTGGGCGATTACTGGGCGCTGTACCATTAGGAGCCGCTGGGTTGGCCAATTCGCTCTCATTCCTGATGTCGAGCATTGGGGTAGGTGGATTGTCGGTTGTGGCTGCCTTAGTTTCCAAGGCGTACAACCAAAGCGACGTGGCTGGTATTAACCGATTGTTTCGGGCTGGGCTTCGGGTTGCCTTATTACTAAGCGTTGTATTGGGAGGCCTTTCGGCACTGCTGGCATTTAATTTTGAGTTGTTTGGTCAAACGCCGGAGGTGACGCGGCTGACGCGGGATTTTATGCTCATTCTGAGTGTATCGTTGCTGCCGCTGATGGTGTTTGTGGCCGCCCGTCAACTTTGCGATGGCCTGCGTTATCCACGAGTGGCTATGGCTATTACGCTTTCAGCTTTGCTTATTAATGCCCTTTTTAATTATGTGTTGATTAAAGGAGTAGGGCCGTTTCCGACGCTGGGGCTTATGGGTTCTGCCCTGGCTACGCTTCTCTCCCGAACGTTTATGGCTGGCGTAATGCTACTCTACATTTATCGGGCTGAGCGTTTCAAAAATTATCTGACAACGGCTTATCGTTCGTTACCAACGGCTGAATATGTATGGGAGATTCTGCGTCTGGGTATTCCTGGCGGACTTACGTTTTTCTTTGAGGTGGCGACTTTTGCGCTGGCCGTGGTGATTGTTGGCTGGCTTGGGGAAGATCGATTAGCGGCTCACCAGATTGCGATCAATATGGCTTCGGTTACCTACATGATGGCTACAGGTATTTCGTCAGCGGCTGCGATTCGGGTGAGTGCCGCCGTTGGTCGGGGTAGCCGCGAGGGCGTATGGCGGGCTGGGGTAGCTGCTTTTATGCTTTCCGTCAGTTTTATGGGGGTGATGGCCTTGGTATTCCTAACCGCAAACGACTGGCTGGTCACCTTATATATTCGGGACAATCCGGCAGTTATGCAGATCGCAGCTTCGCTGGTGATCATTGCTGGTTTCTTTCAGCTTTCCGATGGGGTACAGGTTGTTGCATTGGGTAGTTTACGGGGTTTATCGGATGTTAATATTCCGACCCTGATTACCCTGTTTTCGTACTGGGTTGTGGCCTTACCACTAAGCTATGTACTCGCTTTCCCTGGTAAGCTAGACGCTGTTGGCGTCTGGATTGGACTACTAACGGGCCTAAGCATAGCTGCCGTTTTGTTAACCTGGCGATTTTTCAACCAGATCAAACGGGTTAATTTGACGCTAACAAACACGCCTGACGTAGTAACCCACTAGGATTTACTTCATGGCCTCCAGCATTTCTGCTCGTGTTGGTCGTTCTGTAGCGAGTTCATACGCAATACCTTCCCGATCCAGAAGATTCATAAAATCTGAATAGTCAGTTTTCTCGACCGAAAATATGTACCAGCTTTCGTAAGGCTCGTTGAATCGTTCAACCTCCGTTAGCAATACCTGTTTTTGTAGGTTCTGATATTGTTTTGTATCAAGATCACCTTGCTTGATGAGAAAATACCACACGTAATGATTGATGGTTTACAGTTTGTGATTTACGATTTAGTATAAAACCCCGCGTAACAAGTTGCTACGCGGGGTTTTATAGTGACCAATCCTGACAACCTCCTGGCTAGAATTATTTATTGACAGCCAGAATGTAATCGGCCAGAACAAGACCTGCTTCATTGAGATAGAGGTCTTTTTTCTTCTTGGGCGCATTAGGCGATGGGGTGCCAGTTTCATCAATTGGAGCCGATGCCTGAGATACTTTATTGGCGGCTGCACGTTTCCGTTCAGCCTCCTCGCGCTCTTTTCGGCGTTTCGATTCCTGCAACGAAACAACCGTGTTTTCTTTAGCTTTCTTGAAATCCGCTAAATCCTGCGCAAGTTGTTTCAACTCAGGATCTGATTTCAGACGTTGATCAAAGCGATCACGCAATCGTGCCAAAATTTTATCATCAAGACCATGAGATTGCTCGTAGCGGGTCGAATTGATCTGATCCCAGGGCAAGGCACTTGGTTGTGAACTTTCACCATATTCCTCCGCCGAGAAAGCCGATGGGAACTGGATATCAGGAGTTACACCTTTGTGCTGCGTGCTGCTGCCGTTTATGCGATAGAATTTTTGAATCGTCATCTTCACCTGACCTACTTTTTCGGGCTCCTTAGGTAACCATTGGTTGAGGTCAATCAGGGTTTGTACCGTTCCTTTACCGAAGGTTTGGCCACCAACGATAATGCCGCGTTTGTAATCCTGAATAGCAGCTGCAAAAATTTCGGAAGCCGATGCACTAAATCGGTTTACTAAAACGGCCAACGGACCATCGTAAGTGACAGATGGATCGGGGTCGGTATATACTTCCGTTTCACCGTTTGATTCACGTACCTGAACAACTGGACCTTTCGGGATAAATAGACCGGTAAGGTTAATGGCTTCGGTTAACGAACCACCTCCATCATCGCGTAGATCGATGACGATACCAGCTACTTTCTCTGCTTTCAGCGAATCAATGAATTTTTTGACATCGCTTGTTGTGCTGCTAAAGCCTTCTTCACGCTTGCGGGCACCCTCAAAATCGCGGTAGAACATCGGGACGTTGATAACCCCAATTTTAAACGTCTTGCCATTATCGGTCACCTCAATGACTTCTTTTTTAGCACGTTGATCTTCCAGCTTGATTTTCTCCCGAACTAGCCGAATTTCTTTAGGTGGAGCACCCGCTAATGCGTTTGGCGAAACAACCTGTAAACGTACGACCGTACCTTTGGGTCCTTTGATCAGTTTGACAACCTCATCGACCTGCCAGTTCATGGTATTCACCATAGGGCCATTGTCGCCCTGGGCTACACCCGCAATTTTGTCGTTGACCTTAACCAGGTTACTCTTAAAGGCAGGCCCGCCCGGTAAAACGCTAGTAATCTTGATATATTCGCCATCTTCCTGAAGCATAGCCCCAATCCCTTCCAGCGACTGGCTCATTTCCTGATTGAAACGGTCGGCGTTGGTCGGCGAAAAATAGTTGGTATGTGGGTCAAGGGCTTCGGCAAACGAGTTCATGTAGATCTGGAACACGTCGGCACTTTTAATCCGATTATATGCTTTGTCAAGATTGGCGTAACGCTGGGTCATAGTTGCCACAACAACGCTATCTTTTCGATTGCCTAGCTTAAGTTCTAACTCCTGGTTTTTCAGGATTTTGCGCCACAGATCATTTTGCTCTTCTACCGTTTTGGGCCAGGCTGCCTTTTCCCGATCAGTATTGAAGCTTTCATCTTCGGTGAACGAAAATGGCTTCTTGATCTGCTCCTTAATAAATGCGCTGCGTTCCTGGTACCGTTTCCGGAAAACGTTGTACAGGTCAAAAGCCGCCGTCAGATCGCCATTGACGAGTGCTTCATCGATCTGATAGCGGTACTTTTCGAAAGACGCTACATCTGAGGCTAACAGATACGTTTTGTTGCCATCAAGTTCTTTGAGGTAATTGTCCCACACCACCGACGACAGCGAATCGTTCAACCGCACTTTCCGGTAGTGGTATTGAGTCAGTATCTTAGCGACCAGTGCTTCGACTTTCTCTTGTGAAATGGATGGTTTCAGATCATCAGCAGCGTCGGCTGCTGGCAATGCCTGCAAGGACGAAACATCGCCTGGGGCACCGTTCGAAGGGGAGTCCGGCTGAAAGCTCAGCATCAGCACGGGCAATAGGGTTACCAGATACTTTTTCATCTATATTACCCAGGTTAATGGCGAAAGAACGAATGAGTGAAAGAGCGGTTTGGTAACCAGATAGTTTTCGCACTTTCACTCATTCGTTCTTTCACTCTTTAGTTATTGTTTAACAATATCAAGTAACTCAACATCGAACACTAATGTTGAGCCGGGTTTAATATCGGCACCGGCTGACCGGTCGCCATACGCTAAATCAGAGGGGATATACAGCTTCCATTTCGAGCCGACAGGCATCAGTTGGAGCGCTTCTGTCCAGCCTTTGATCACTTCAGTAACACCAAATTCGGCGGGTTGGCCGCGTTCTACGGAACTATCAAAAACTTTACCATCAATCAGCCGACCGGTGTAGTGTACTTTAACCCGATCGGTAGCGGTTGGTTTAGCACCCGTACCTTCTTTTTCAATTGAATACTGCAATCCGCTGGCAGTCGTTACAACACCTGCTTTTGTTTTGTTTTCGGCCAGAAATGCGCTGCCAATTTTTTTGTTTTCGGCAGAGGCTTTCATGCCTTCTGCATTGCGGGCTGCCATCTGCTTCTGCATGAAATTATTCATAACCTGACCACACTGCGCCTGTGTTAGCTGAGTTGGCAGATCCTTTAAGGCGTCTTCCAGCCCGCGCATTAGTAAAGCGTTGTTAAGGTCAGTAATCCCTTGTTGCTTCAGGTTCTGAGCCATAAACACACCAATACTATAACTAACGGAATCTTGGGTCGAAGCGATTGTTGCTCCTGCAGTGGCAGGTTTAGCAGCGGTGGCTGGTTTAGCCGATGCCGGCTTTTTAGCGGCAGGTTTCTTAACTTGTGCAGTCGCGGAACCAGCGACAAAAACGGCCGACGCAATACCGGCCAGCATCCATTGATTAAACTTCATGCGAAAACGAAACGTGATGTATATAAACGAACGGTAATGCTATTGAAACGTGAATGAATAGGATAAAAGTTTAGTAACAGCCTCATTCGCCAAAAAAATAGTTAGCGAAAGCCTCATTCATCATACGATAATTCTATATCGAATTCAACAATTAAAAGTAGTTGAAAATTTGGCTTATGTCAATTTTGATTGCTTAAAGTACCGTTAATTGGGATGAACGGTTTCGGATGCCTGCTCAATGGCCGATAAGTTGAGGATATTATATCGGAAAAGTCTAAGATTCAGCCATTGATTCTGTGTTTCATCGCATTTTTATTAAATTTTAGTCGTACCTTTGCGGCCGAAAAAACAACATTAAAATCTCATTATACACATATGGAATCCGTAAGACCCGACGAGATATCAGCCATTCTGCGCCAGCAACTGGCCGGAACCCAAACCGAGGCTGAACTCGAGGAAGTCGGTACGGTGCTGCAAATCGGCGACGGCGTAGCGCGTATCTACGGCCTCTCGAAGGTGCAGGCCGGCGAATTGCTGTCGTTTGACAATGGGCTTCAGGCCATGGCGCTGAACCTCGAAGAAGATAACGTCGGAGCTGTATTGCTCGGCGATTATTCGGAAATCAAAGAAGGCGATACCGTTAAACGTACTGATCAGATTGCCTACGTAAACGTGGGTGATGGCATTCTTGGCCGCGTCGTGAACACACTCGGTCAGCCAATTGATGGTATGGGCCCTATCCAGGGTGAGTTGTTCCAAATGCCGATGGAACGCAAAGCGCCGGGCGTAATCTACCGTCAGCCGGTAAATGAGCCACTGCAAACCGGTATTAAGGCTATTGATGCCATGATCCCCATTGGCCGTGGTCAGCGTGAATTGATTATCGGTGACCGTCAGACGGGTAAAACCGCTGTGGCGATTGATACAATCATCAACCAGAAAGAGTTTTTCGATAAAGGTCAGCCTGTATTCTGTATCTACGTTGCCTGCGGTCAGAAAGCATCTACTGTGAAAATGGTAGAGCAAACACTGCGTAAGGCTGGTGCTATGGACTACACGGTAATCGTAGCAGCTAATGCATCTGACCCATCGCCGATGCAGTTCTTCGCACCATTTACGGGAGCTGCTATTGGTGAATATTTCCGTGATACAGGCCGCCCTGCACTGGTTGTTTATGACGATTTGTCGAAACAAGCTGTTGCCTACCGCGAAGTATCGCTGCTGCTGCGTCGCCCACCAGGACGTGAAGCTTATCCAGGCGACGTGTTCTACCTACACAGCCGTTTGTTAGAGCGGGCCGCGAAAGTCAACGCTAACGACGACATCGCGAAAACGATGAACGATCTGCCACCAAGTCTGAAAGATAAAGTAAAAGGTGGTGGTTCATTAACCGCGTTGCCAATCATTGAAACCCAGGCTGGTGACGTATCGGCTTATATTCCGACGAACGTAATTTCAATTACGGATGGTCAGATCTTCCTGGAGTCGAACTTGTTTAACGCGGGTATCCGTCCTGCTATCAACGTAGGTATCTCGGTATCGCGGGTAGGTGGTAACGCCCAAATCAAGTCGATGAAGAAAGTGGCAGGTACACTGAAGCTGGACCAGGCTCAGTTCCGTGAATTGGAAGCCTTTGCTAAATTCGGTTCTGATCTTGATGCCTCGACGAAATTGACTATCGAACGGGGTCGTCGGAACCAGGAGATGTTGAAGCAACCACAGTACTCGCCAGTTCCGGTTGAGCAGCAAGTGGCTATTATCTACGCTTCGACGAACGGTTTGCTTGATAAAGTGCCTGTTAATAAAGTAAAAGAATTCGAAAGTGAATTCGGAATGGTATTAAGTGCACAGTACCCAGCTGTTCTGAGTGACCTACGCGCCGGTAAACTAACCGACGAAGTAACAGCAACATTGAAGAAAGTAGCTGCTGATCTTTCGGCGCAATATTAGTTTTAAGAAGTGAGTAGTTAGGAGCGAGAAGTGAGAATAGCTGATGTGTTCGGTTTTCTCCTCGCTTCTCACTTCTCGCTCCTAACTACTTAAGTAAAAATGGCCTCACTAAAAGAAGTACGCGCCCGAATTTCGTCGATTAACTCGACTCAGCAGATTACTAAAGCCATGAAAATGGTTGCAGCTGCTAAGTTGCGCCGGGCACAGGAGAATATAACACAATTACGGCCCTACGCACAGAAACTGAGCCAGATGCTCGGAACGGTTTCGGCAGGTGCAGAAACGGCTTCAGAAAGTCCTTATCAGCAACAGCGATCTGTTGAGCGTGTATTGCTCATTGTCGTCACTTCTGATCGGGGTCTTTGCGGTGCCTTTAACACCAATGCAGTGAAAGGTGCTTTAGCACTTATTGACGAAAAATATTCGTCGCAGGCTCGTTCGGGCAATGTTGAAATTATGGCCATTGGCAAGAAGGGCGCAGAAGCGTTCCAACGCCGGGGTTTTAAAGTCAACACGTCGCACGTTGATGTTTTCGGCTCGTTAAACTTTCCTCGGGTTCGGGAAGCTGCTGAAGAAGCAATGGAAGGATTTGCCAACGGGCGCTATGATGTAGTTGAAGTGATCTACAATGAGTTTAAGAACGCTGCCATGCAGATCGTTCGGGCAGAACAAATGCTCCCCATTGTAGCGACAACTCCTCCAGCCGGTTCTGCCAGCTCGATCAATTACCTATTTGAGCCTTCAGAAGTAGAAATCGTGACGGAGTTAATTCCGAAAACGATTAAAATTCAATTGTACAAAGCAGTATTGGATTCCAACGCATCGGAGCATGGTGCACGGATGACGGCAATGGACAAAGCAACGGATAACGCAGGTGAACTTCTGAAACAACTGCGTTTAGTATACAACCGTACGCGTCAGGCTGCTATTACAACAGAAATTCTCGAAATCGTAGGTGGTGCAGAGGCATTAGCAAGTGCTTAAAACCAGCTAACTATAAGTAAGCATAAGGAAGCCGTTCTCTAACCAGAGAGCGGCTTCCTTGCGTATGGAGTATATTTTTTGCATATCTATTGCAACGGTTTGCTTTACCTGAGCGTCATAGATAGGGAATCAGGAAGGATTTTTTAGGTAAGTTCGCTTACTGAAGTTCTTTGGTTAGTGAGCGCCATTTTTTACCTGGTTAACCGAAGGATTAATACGTTGAATCAGTCAGGAATTGGCTCTATAAAAGACACAGATTAATTGGTCGTTAAATTTAGTTAATTCAAATAAATAACAACTGATAATCAATAGATTGATGCTGATTGTGTAGGATTAAAATCGGAACGAATATGGCCCAGTTTTAGTTATTTCAGTGTCACATACGAATGCTCGTTTTCTCAACGTTTATTAAGCGGTTTGACAACAATTAACGACTCAAAATACATGAAATTCAAAGGCATAATCACTAGTTTGTTCGTCGTCGGTACGCTGGCGTCCTGCGCTCCAGCTATTACAGTTAAATACGACTACGATCCTAAAGTAAACGTTCGGCAATTCTCGACCTATCGGATTGAAGCCGATCGTCAACGCAATGCAGACCCAATTGTGGGTAGTAACCTGAACCAACGTCGGATTGCAGATGCGCTTGATCAGTCGCTCAAGGCACGAGGTTATAAGCCTGTAACGCAGGGAGAAGCTGATCTGGTTGTTCGGTTCTTTATGGATTCGAAAGACAAGCAGCAAATCCAGTCCAATAACATGTACTCGCCTTATTCGTGGTGGTACGGTGGTATGGGCAACAACGTATACTCGCGTCAGTATGAAGAAAACCGGGTTGTTGTTAATGTATCGGATGCCCGGACCAATGACATCATCTGGCAGGGTTGGGCAACAGGTCAGTTAAATACGCGTAACAAAGAGCGAGATCGTGATCAGGCTTTCCGGGAAACAGTAACTAGTATTATGAAAAATTTCCCTGAGAGTGCTGGCCAGGATTATGGTGCCGCTCGCTAATAGAATTAATGACTAAAGAAAAACCTGCCTTCGGTGAGACGGCAGGTTTTTTTATGGCCATAGCTTTTCGTTAAATTGCGGCTTTATGTTCTGTTATGCCTGCTGTAAGCCGAAGAATTATTTATTCGCTTATCGCAGTAGTCGTCGTACTACTGTTGGGCATTGCGGCATTGCTTAGCGTTGCCTACCAACGTCATCAACGACTCGAAGATGCGACGATTGACTTTCAGCGTAATCTCACGCAACAAGAAAATAAAATAGAGGATTTGCAGTCAAAGCTTGCTAACTGCGACACGATTCAAACCAGTGTTCCTACCCCTGCCACTCCTGTTGACCCTTCATGGGATTCAGCTGCCTCCACAGAGGCATCGGATTCGACGCAAAATGTAAGCCGATCTCCATCACCGGAATGGTGATTGATTGTTTCAAGTTCCAGGTTTAATGTTTCAAGTTCTTTAACTTGGATACTGTTCAACGTTTCAAAAACGCTCATTTTTAAAGAGGTTCTTGAAACGTTGAACAAAAATCTCTTTTAGAAATTTTTCGATTGTCTGACGGATTACCTGGCGGCTAGTGGCTGAATTGTAGGGCGTTTTCTGTGGCACGAATGGCGGTTCAGTAGAATCGGTTTTTCCTCCGCCAATCTTTAGCTGACAGGCTAAGAATGGCCCCCTTGTATCTTATGGATGATGATTTAACACAAAAGGCCCCCAAATTTGGAGGCCTTTTTTTATGTGTTCATAGGTTGGTTATTCAAAGACGTTATCTTCGTAGGTAACACTAGATAGCTTTTTATCTAAGTAATATACTTGGTCGGCTGGGATCTGATCAATCAGGTCGAGGCAACGACGAGCAATGTATTCTTCTTCCATTTGCTCTTTCACATACCACTTCAGAAGTTCTTCGGTAGCGTAGTCATTTTCCCGACGGCAGATCGTGATGATCCGATTGATTGAATCCGTTACAGCGATTTCCTGTTCCAGCGTAGCTTCGAAAACTGCTTTTAATGAATCAAATTCCTGTCCAACTGCTGGAATTTCGGGCGAGTAAGCCGTAGCGCCCTGATCGCAGAGGTAATGGAATAGTTTCATGCCGTGTTTACGCTCTTCCTCCGACTGTTTGTAGAAAAAGCCTGCGCAATAGTCAAGACCATTACGATCACACCAGCCTGCCATCGCTAAATATTTCGATGAGGCAGTCAACTCCATTTGTATTTGCTGGTTCAGAGCCAGCTCGACGCTTTCTTTTATCGAGGTGCGTAATCTTGCTAAATCTTTCATGATGCGTAACCGTTGCCGGTGAGAAATCGATATGACAAAACAACACAAAAAAACCGACCCATGTTGTAGTGTCGGTTGATTATCAGGAAATTTAGAAAAAGTCTATTTATGACTATTCAACTAATGAGCAGCCACATTCGCGAAGCATAGCGTTTAATTCCAGCATCACTTTGGCCCCGTGGAGTAGCTCACGCAGATGAACAATTTCACAAAGTGTTAGTACATAACAACGCTCGGAACGGGGAGGAGTCAGGATTTCAACGTCATGGGCAGCTGCGGTGCTTAACGCCATTTGACGAATATCGATCGTTTCGACCATGCGCCGAAACTGAACAAAATCGCGGGCAGATAATTGTGTATGTGTATCCCAAAATTCCAGAATCAGTCGATTGCTTGCATCGCACTGATAAACAACACCTCGCTCTGTTCGAAATACTTCCTGGTACGTTGCTGGTACGTTACTCGTCATGGTTACGGAAATGAATACACAAAGATATAACGTATCGGTTAATTTAGATAGTGTCTAAACAATATTTTCGTCACGATTTAACGAGTGCCTGTATTTACCGGCTTGTTGGAGGCTATTGGCAAAGACAACCAGCCTGTTTTACCATCCAGACTGCGTACTAACTGAAAGGAGTTCGTTGTAGCGAGCACATCAATTGCGGAGCCAGTAGGCAACATTTTCATAGCTCCTGCCTGGAGATTGGCAATTTCTAAGAGAGGTTGAGGATTCGACAGAGTTAAGCGATACAGTGGGCGTTTTTGGGCTTCTGTCGTCACGCTGGGGATATAACCAGTCATACCATCGGGTAACTCCACCCGTAACCAGGCTTCCGTACCGCCAACGATAGTGAGCGCCGATGATTTGGGCAATTCCCGTAAAACAGGCGAATCGCTATGCGGGGCCAACCGAACTGCTGATTTAAGGGCTGATACGCGAATCGTATCGCCCAGTCTCGACAGGGGAAGTAACGTTTGTTTGGCGGGGCCGCGGCCAAGTCGAATGTAAGGGAGTGGGTCTGTAGCGCCATCGGTGAACCCATAGATGCCAAAATGTAAATGAGGGCCGGTGGTACGCGCATTGCCCGTGTTGCCAACAAAACCAACGGTATCGCCAACGGACACATGCTGTCCGTTGCTAACATTCCAGCGGTCCAAATGGGCGTAATAAAGGCGAATATTCCGGTCGTTATCGGTCAGAAAAGCGACGTTTCCGCCAAGTGTGTTGGTGCCCACACCCGTAATGATGCCATCGACCGACGCCAGGGCAGGAGTGCCTTTAGGCGCAAAGATATCGACACCTTCATGCCGCCGACGGCCACCATCGCGGACAGCGCCGAAGTAACTGCTGATTTGACGGCTATCGCGGCCTTTCACGGGGAAAGCCAGAGCAGGCTCGCGGGTAACGTTGATGGTATAGCTGCCACTTCGTAGCAACTCAGGCTGAATGCGAATGAGATAGGATTGTGTTTTCCGTGGCTCCCAGGTTAACACGTTTGTATCAGCTTTTGAAGCCGCTGTTAAACTAAGTCGATTGCGATCGTCAAGAGAAAAAACATCTATAAACACCTGGGCTTGTTTTACTCCCTGCGTTTCAACTTTTATCAAAAAGCGGTCACCTCGCTGGGCATCCAGACGATAGCCTACTGCAAAGGCTTTATTCGCGGAGAAGTAGCCACTTTCGCGATAGGGGATAGTAATTTTCAAGGAATCGCGAAGTGCTCGTTCGCCAGCCGCGAGCCAGTCAAGACCTAAGGCCGTACGGTCGAGTTTAGCCTCCTTGAGCGACTGACCATATTGCTCATGGGGTGACGATGGTTTGAAAAGATTTGTCGTAGGACCAACGCCTGTACAGGCACTAAGCCAGCCAATGAGCAACCCTACAGAAAGAAAACGGAGCGAATAGTTGATTACCATACTTATACTATAGTACTAAACGATTTTGCTTCATTGATATTTTAAGCAGGAGTGTGAGAACAAGAATGAGGTAATACAACTGCTCATTCGTCTGCTATTGAGTTGTTTTTCAGACAAACGGTTTGACTAATCAATAAGTTATGAGCTGTATAAACACAGATGCCCTAACCATCGGTTAAGGCATCTGTGTTTATAGGGTAATGAACCAATAAGTATCGCTCATCAAGCTGTTTGCTGCCCTCGTTTCGTCAGGAGATAAACGGGAATTCCTAAACCTGCAATGAGTAGGCCCATTCCCGTATTGAATGTTTTGGTGTAGAGCAGAATACCACAGATGGTCAGCGCGGCAATGATATACAGAGCGGGGACTAAAGGATAGCCAAATGCCCGGTAAGGACGCTCAGTGTTGGGCTCGGTGCGTCGGAGACGGAACAGTCCGGCAATGGTAACCATATAAAAAACTAATGAAGCGAAGGTGCAATAGTCGAGCAAATCGCCGTATTTCCCGGAAAGACATAAAACCGAAGCCCAGATACATTGCAACCACAATGCCCGACCAGGAACCGCATTTTTGTTTAGATGAGATGCCTGCTTAATGAAAAGACCATCTTTAGCCATGGCATAATATAACCGTGCACCAGCCAGAATCAGTCCATTGTTACAACCGAAGGTCGAAATCATGATCAGAATAGCCATGACCGTAACCGCTACATTTCCGAAAACCGTTTCAACGGCGGCCGTAGCGACTCGGTCGGCGGTCGCAAACTGAATACCGCGGTTGATGATGTCGGTGCCCGATGGTGAGCCTTTCAGCGGTAATAATGATAAATAGGAAACGTTAGCCAGGAAATAGATCGTGGTGACGATCAACGTTCCGAAGAACAGCGCTAATGGGATATTTCGGCGTGGATTTTTGATCTCTCCCGCAATGAACGTCACGTTATTCCAGGCATCGGCCGAAAATAGAGAACCAATCATGGAAGTGCCAAAGGCCAGTATCAGCGCAATACCCGTCAGTGGAAGCACTTCTCCCGTTGCGGTTGTTGTGCTGGCAGCCCAGGCATCGGTAAGGTTGGTCGACAGCATACCCGTACTGAATCCAAGCGCAATGCCAATAACAATCAGCCCAAGTAAGGCAATCAACTTAGCCGAGGTAAACACATTCTGAATGAGCTTGCCACTTTGAACACCCTGACTGTTGAGCCAGGTCAGTAATACCAGGCTCGATATAGCAAAGAGAGACCCCAGCGTGACCTTGATTGGTCCAAGTGCAAGCAGAACGTTATCGGGACCGAGTGCCGGAATAAATACAGCCGTGTATTTGGTGAATGCAACGGCTACAGCCGCAATGGTACCGGTCTGGATCACGGTAAAGACTGTCCAGCCGTAAACGAAGCCCGTTAGATGGCCATAAGCCCGCTGAATATAAATGTATTGGCCGCCCGCTTTCGGCATCATGCCCGCTAGCTCGCCGTAACTGAGTGCAGCCGCTACCGTCAGTACGCCTGTTAGTACCCAAAGCATTAGCAACCAGCCCGATGAGCCAAGGTTGCGCGCCATATCGGCACTAACAATAAAAACGCCGGACCCAATCATGGAGCCGGAAACGATAAGGGTCGAGTCGATCAGACTCAGCGAACGTTTAAATTCAGTGGGTTCAGCAGCCACGTCGGCAGACGAAACAGAAAGCGGTTGGTTTTCGGCCATGAGGAAGTAAGTCGTGCAGTATATTGATTTGTATTGGGCGTTCAGAAAATGGTTGAATGAACCTCATTTCGCCCGCTATAGTCGTTTCAAAACTATCTACAAGAAGCGTTCAATTGACCAAAAAAGCAAACGGACTTTGGTAAAATTCAAAATCGTCTAGTTAAAATGAACCAATTACTAAATCTTACCTAACAAACAGGTAGGCATCTATTATTTTGCAACTTATAATCTATTTTCGACCTAACTTCTATTGGTAAACTATTGCCAGTAGTTGAACGTACCTTTTACACAGTGAAAAATCCTCACCGGAACGGCTTGGCCGATTGAAAGCTCTATTTAGCGATGCAGTTTAACGAACAGGAATATATAAGATCGGGCCTGCTTGACCAGTATGCACTAGGTGTACTGAGTCCCGGCGAAGCGAAGGAGGTAGAGCAGCTAGCGCGTAAGTACCCAATTATTAAAGCGGAGCTAGATTGGATTACAAAAACATTAGCCGAATCTGAACGGGCCGAACCGGTTGCGCCAAGACCAGGTCTGAAAGCTCAAATTATGAAGGCCCTCGGTGAACTGGAAAGAGCGCCTGCGTTTGATCTGAGTGCATTACCGTTTATCAACGAGTATTCCGACGCTGATCAATGGCAACGGACAGTGGCCTCCATCCAACCTCCTGCCGATTATCGGAACCTGTTTGGCCATGTACTCCAAAAAGATTCTCAGGTCGAGCAGTTTTTACTATGGGTCAAGCATTCGATCCGGCCGGAAGAGCATCACGATGAGCTGGAAAGCTTTCTGATTCTGGAAGGTCGTTGCGAATGCTTGATTGGTGACGAGTTGGTGCAACTATCTGCGGGCGATTATATGGCTGTACCGGTTGATCTTGAACACACGGTGCGGGTTATTTCTGACACACCCGTAAAAGCTATTTTGCAGCGATTGAAAATAGCCGTCTAAGGCAACAAAATATAGTTGAATGAGCGCCAATCTGGGAATAATCTCCGGGTTGGCGTTTTTCAGTTCAGCCACTTTTGCTTGCCGTTATAAAACAGGTCGATGGAAAGAGCTACCGCTTTATTCGGAAACAGAAATAGAAGCCTGCTCTAAGCCATAATCGATCTGAATGTGATTCCTGCATAGATAGCGCAGAGTTTGTATTTTTTATGGTGCGCCACTGGTATTCTGGCCCGCCATAAATATCGACCGTAAAGCGATGGCTTTTATAAGGCTGAAAGCCAAGAAGTACGCCCGCTAGTTTCTCCTTTATTAGTTGGACTTCATCTGATGGAGCAGCCTCATATTCATGCGATTGTAGACTCCCATAGCCTAAAAATAGGCTTACATAATAACCTCGTTTTTTTTGCTCTTGCGGATCAACGTAGTAACGATAAGCTAGATAAGCTTTCGGTCCTTGCCAAATTCATAAAATTGGTATCAATCAAATACTTCTTTCCCATTGGCTACGGCTGAGTTCAATATCTGTAATCATTTTTTGTGCTGTTTCCTTAGAAATACACCCAACAAAATCCGAAGGCTTAAGTCTTGTAGTACCCTGCTTCGGTTTTTCCAGCATCTTCAAATCCTCATGTTTAGCCGTTATGGTATTCCATTCGTCAATAGGAATTACGATGGCGGTGTGTCTACCCTCTGCATCAGAAAGATATTGTACGTTCATAATCAGACTAATTAGCTACTATGTATTTGTAAAAATAAACAAAATACCCCTGCGAAACCAACCGAACTTCACCTGTTCTCACCCAACCGCCTGAGCCGCTGCCCGCCCAGCTGTGCGGCCTGAAAAAATACAGCCACCCAGAAATGTTCCTTCCAAAGCTCGGTAGCCATGCATGCCACCACCCCCAAAACCAGCGACTTCGCCAGCCGCATATAAACCGGGAATAGGCTCTCCGTTGCTGCCTAACACGCGACTCGATAAGTCGGTTTGTAACCCCCCTAAGGTTTTGCGGGTCAAAATATGAAGTCGAACGGCAATGAGCGGTCCAGCGGTTGGATCGAGGATGGCGTGCGGCTTTGCGGTTCGGATTAATCGGTCGCCCAGGTATTGACGCGCCCCCCGAATGGCGGTAATCTGAGCATCTTTGCCGAATGAGTTAAGTAACTGCCGGTCACGGGCAACCAGTTCGCGTTCTAATGAAGGTAGGTCGATCAGGTTATCACCAGTTAGGGCATTCATGCCAGCTACGAGGTTAGGCAAATTGTCTTTCACGATGAAATCGACACCCTGATTTTTGAAGGCTTCGACCGGCGCAGGAGCCGACTTGCCAACGGCTCGGCCTAATACCTGTCGCCAGCTTTTATTGGTTAAATCCGGGTTTTGTTCTGAACCGGACAGAGCAAACTCTTTTCGGATAATAGACTGATTAAGGACAAACCAGGTGTACTCATACCCTGTTTGCATGATGTGTTTGAGCGTTCCGAGGGTATCGAAGCCGGGAAACAAAGGTACTGGCAGACGATTCCCGCGGGCATCGAACCACATAGAGGAAGGACCCGGTAAAATGCGAATGCCGTGTTTATGCCAGATAGGAGCCCAGTTTTGAATTCCTTCGGTATAATGCCACATCCGGTCGCGGTTGATCAGGTTAGCTCCGGCCGTTGCGGAGATGGCCAGCATTCGTCCATCTACATGTTCAGGCACGCCCGAGAGCATGTGTTTCGGTGGTGTGCCTAATCGTTCCGGCCAGTTCTGACGGACTAACTCATGGTTGGCTCCAATACCACCCGATGTGACAATAACTGCCTTCGCCTGAAATGTAAAATTGCCCACAACCACACGGGAGCTTTTCTCCCCGCGCCTGACGGCGCTAGGTTCCAGAATATCGCCCTGAATCCCGTCAACACACCCGTTTGTGACGATCAACTCGTTGACCCGATGGCGAAATTTTAACGTAATCAGTCCACGTTTAACAGCTTCCCGAACGCGGTGTTCGAACGGCGCCAAAACACCGGGGCCTGTACCCCAGGTTACGTGAAAGCGTGGAACCGAATTGCCGTGACCGATGGCGCCATAACCACCCCGTTCGGCCCAGCCAACAATGGGAAAGAAGCGTATGCCTTGTTGATGTAGCCAGGCACGTTTTTCGCCAGCCGCGAACCCAACGTAAGCTTCGGCCCATTTTCGGGGCCAGTAATCTTCGGGCCGATCGAAGCCTGCGCTACCCATCCAATCACTCAATGCCAGTTCGTACGAATCACGAATTTTTAGCCGACGCTGCTCTGGGCTATCTACGAGAAATAGTCCACCGAATGACCAGAAAGCCTGACCACCCAGGTTCTGTTCAGGTTCCTGGTCAACGATGATAACTCGCTTACCAGCGTCGGCCAGTTCGGCAGCAGCTACCAAGCCCGCCAAACCGGCACCAATAATGATGACATCTGTAGTTTCGCGCATAAGCATCACGTTACTATTCCATGAAAGCTATGGCATGGTTCAGACTACTGATCCTATTTTGCTTCCGTTACTTCCAGTACTACACTCGTTCGGCGGGTGTCTACTTGTGGATTAAAGCCAATGGTCATCAGGTAATTCCCTGAGTAAGTAGCTGTAGATGAGTTGATGCCTGATTTAGTACCTGGATAAACATTCAGTTCCTGAATCTTGTATGTCTTCTCTGGATTCAAGCCTTTGAGTTTGATAGGAGCAACGCTACCCGCTTTGTAACGACTGTTCACGAGGTACGTAAACCACACCGCCCGATCCTGACCCTCATTAACGAACATGGCCGATGCTACGTCATTGGTATAGGGAGAGGCTAACCGATACTGATCGCCTTGCCAGATAACGGTTTTGATTCGATCGTACGTTTTCAGAGCCTCCTGACTGAATTGTAATTCAGGTTCACTCAATTTACTAACCACAATATCGTACCCGATTTTACCCATCATGGCTACGTCAGTTCGGAATTTGATAGGCTGTTTCCCCCAGTCGGTTACGTGGTTGCAACTGGCGATGGCGGGAAAAAAATACGAGTAATTCCACTGAATGAATATCCGCTCAAGGGCATCTGTGTTGTCGCTGGGCCAGTATTCCGTGAAGTATTGCAGGGCACCATAATCGACGCGTCCACCGCCACCAGAGCAGAGCATCATAGGCAGGGTAGGATACTTGGCGCGTAGTCGTTCCAGGACCTTATAAAGCCCGTGTACATAATCGACGTAGAGATTCGACTGATTCGGATTTGTGGCCGAATAGGCATTGTAAATGACCGCGTTACAGTCCCACTTGATGTAGCCCAGCGTTGGGTTTTTTGTAAGCAAATCGTTTACTAACCCATAGACAAAATCCTGCACTTTAGGGTTTGACAAATCGAGTACGAGCTGGTTTCGGAAATAATATTCCTGCCGATTGGGGAGTTTAAGAACCCAATCGGGGTGCTTTTCGTATAGCTCGCTTTTCGGACTGACCATTTCTGGTTCTAACCAGATGCCGAATTTGACGCCAGCACTTTCGGCATCCTTTACCAGATAACCGAGTCCATGAGGTAACTTTTTAACGTTTTCCTGCCAGTCGCCCAAACCAGCGTGATCGTCGTTTCGAGGGTATTTGTTGCCAAACCAACCGTCGTCGAGCAGGAACAGATCGACACCGAGTTTTTTGCCGTCTTTGAAAAGGGCACTGAGTTTTTCCTCGTTAAAATCGAAATAAGTGGCCTCCCAGTTGTTCAGTAGGGTTAGGCGGTTGCCTTGCCCCTGTGGAATTCGATGTTTTCGGGCCCAGCGATGCAGGCTTCGGCTGGCTCCGCCTTTGCCCTTGTTGGAATAGGTAAACAGAAAAGAAGGCGTTGTAAAGTCAGTTCCAGGCGCTAACGTATAAGCCGACGCGTACGGATTGATGCCGGGTAGAATTCGCAGATTATGCAGTGGATCAACTTCAAAGGCCAGTTGGTAATTGCCTGACCAGGAGAGTGTACCCGCTATGACCTCCCCCTGATCTTCGTCGGCGGGTTGATTGAGGGCGACCAGAAAGGAGGGTGGCTGGAACAGATCTGCCCGTGTGCCTAGCTTAGAATCCAGTACTTTGATACCTTCGGTCAATAGTACTTCCGACGGGTTCATCTCATTGGCCCAATCGCCGTGAAAATGTGTCAGATAGTAGTTTTGTGCAGGAATATACAAGTTAGCCGATGCGTATTTCTGTAGCGTTACCGACTTCTTTTCGGTATGCCGGATTGATGACCATTGTTCAATGACATCTTCTTTTTGGTACGCCTTGTAGTAGAGCGTTACCTCAAACGGATATTGTGGATCTTTCAGGTAGACTTTCGTAAGCACGACCCCATCGGCCAAGGATTGGGCCTCGTGCCGAACGTACTTGAGATCGAGTGAGGGATTGCCATCGGCGTGAGTCACCTGAATAGCGGGCTCCAGTAGGTTGCGGCCCCCGGCTGGCGTGTACACCGAGTTATAAAGACCCGTATAGTCTTCACCGCGCTTACCGTTGCCGGGAATGGCGGCATATTCGGTGGCCTTTTGAAGCCGAGGACCCAGGTGGACAATAGTTGGCGTTTGATCTTTGTCAATCCGGATAACCAGTGCCGTTTGTTGGGTTTCAATGGCAATATGGCTGTCGCCGGGTGCGGCTTGCGTTGATAAGGTTATTTGAAAAAGAAGGAATAGGAACCAATAAGCCCGTTTCATGAGTAAGGAGTTTTGCCCCGCAAAATAGGCAAATTCGGTTACTATAAACTACCTCACCTCAATCTCATCAATCCCTAGCTGAGCGGCCTTGCCCGGATAACGTAACCCAACTGGAACCTTACCCACATTTCGGGCAATGATACGGATGTAGCGGGCATGGGTTGTGGTGAAATCGAACGGAAGCCGGACAATGGCTCGTTTGCCACTTTCGGCGGCATTGGTTCGGGCGGTCAGGGCAGGCTTAAAGACTTTGCCATCTTCCGAAACGGATATTTCTACCTGTTTGGGAAGGCATATATTCTTGGCCGTATATTTCAGGAAGCCAATCCGAATGCTTTCTATCGGCTCTAGTTTCCCGAGGTCAATCACAGCATTCAGGTCATTTCTGAACGCGACGACCCCCGAAATCTCGTACCCGCCAATGCCGCCGGTTGTGCCGTCGGTTAAATTATAATTGGGGTCGGGCCTGCCGCTGGTTGGCGCGTTGAGAAGTGTATACGATTTTCCGGTGGCTTTCGAGACCAGATATTCCTTTTCTAGTTTCGCCAGTTGGCTCAACGGCTTCCCATTCTGAAATGTAGCGGTTCGGACTGTGGCCGATCGGGTAAGCAGGATCGGCTTTTCGTAACGGGGCGATTCGCCCGATGGAATGCTGCCATCCAGCGTATAACGAATGTCGGGCGATAGAATATTCGGCGATAGCGTTACTTCTACGTGACCCTCCGATGTTGGTTTAGCCGAGAATTGGGCATCGTAAAACGTACGGGCGTAGTTTACGTTCAGGTGAGATAACCGTTCGAAGTGGGTCGGTAATCGGCGGGAAAAGTCATTGTAATCTTTCTGAGCTAAGGGCGTCCAGACAACCTCGGCCATAGCAGCCGCACGAGGCCAAATCATATATTCGGCCTGACCGGGTGTTGCAATGTATTCCGTCCAAACGTTCCCCTGTGCACCCAGAATGTATTTTGCCTCAGTAGGTAATAGGCCAGCGGGCGTCGGATCATACGAATACACTTTATCGATGGGTAGCGAGCCGCCGAAAGCAACTGGTTCCTGCGAAAAATCACCCTGATAAAAATTTAAATAGCAGAACTGACCCGGCGTCATAATGACATCGTGGTGCAGTTTGGCCGCCTGTATGCCACCGTTAATGCCACGCCAACTCATAACGGTGGCATTTGGCGATAGGCCGCCCTGCAAAATCTCATCCCAGCCAATAATCCGGCGTCCTTTGGCCGTCACGAACTTATCAATTCGGGTAATGATATAACTTTGGAGCTGATTTTCATTTTTAAGCTTCAGCCGCTTCATGAGTTGTTGGCAAAATGCACTTCGATGCCAGACGGTTTTCGGGCATTCATCTCCACCAATATGAATGTACTTGCTCGGAAACAGTTCGATCACCTCGGTTAGCACATCCTGTAAAAACGTAAACGTCTTTTCGGTTGGGCAGAAGACATCGTCGAACACGCCCCATTTGGTTGCTACCTGATACGGGCCTGTTGTACAAGCCAGTTCAGGGTAAGACGCCAGTGCTGCCAAGGCATGACCCGGTAGTTCGATTTCGGGTATGACATTAATGTATTTTGTGGCTGCGTACCGAATAACCTCACGAATTTCGTCCTGAGTATAAAATTCGTTATAGGGTTTGCCATCAAACACTTGCGGGTCGAAATCATCGTAATGACCCACAAGAGTCTCGCGTCGGCGGGAGCCGATCTGGGTTAGTTTCGGGTATTTTTTGATTTCGATGCGCCATCCCTGATCATCGGTCAGGTGCCAGTGGAAATTGTTGAATTTGTGAAGCGCCATCAGGTCAAGATATTTCTTGATGAAGGCTACCGAAAAGAAATGGCGGCTCACGTCAAGATTCATGCCCCGATAAACATAGCGTGGTTTATCCTGAATCCGACAGGCGGGGATGGGTAAGGCATGGAGCGTGGAGCGCGGAGCAGGGACAACGAGCGACCCCATGCCCCCTGCTCCGTGGTCCTTGCCCAACACAGCCGGAGGCAATAGCTGATAGAGCGTTTGAACTGCGTAGAAGAACCCTTTGGGGCTGGCAGCCTGGATAGTTACAAATTGAGGAGTTATGTCTAGGTGGTAGCCTTCATCACCCATTGTTGTGTCGCGTAAGGGGAGAAACTGGATTAGATTCGCGCCCGCATTTGCGCTTGATACGGGTGTTTTGTCCAGCGTTCGTAGGCTAAGACTCATGCCGCTACTGAGCTTAATCTGATTGACGAACGATTCGGCGATGGCTTTTAGGTCGGCTTGGGCAAACGGCACCATGACTGTTGTGTGCTGGCTGACAAGAAATTCGCCAGCGCGGGGTTCGAGCTGAGCCGGACGGGGAATAATTGTATAGCGATCGGTGGATTGACCAGAAGCAAATAGGAGCCGCAAACTAAACGCAGCAATAAACAATAAGCGGGTAAGCATAGGAAAATTTTGTGATTGACTACTAACTTGCCAATTCAAGCTATAAACGTGCAAAAGGCCGAACCTTGTTGTGCGCTAGCCAAACAACTCATTTGGGTACGTGAAGAAATCATTATTGGTATTATTTTTTTTGGTTTACGGCTCTTGCTCACTGGCGCAAACAACCGCAGATACTCCGCCTGCCGAAACGCATCATTATGCAATTGAAATTGCCGGAATTCGCGTTGGGACGATGACTGCCGTGCGTCAGTCACAACCCGATAATCAAACGATCTATACGCTTATCAGCGATGTAAAGGTGAATTTGCTGGTTTATACGGTGAAGATTTATTACAAGGTTATCAACCGATTTGAAGGGAAAAAGTTGATGTTTTCAACCGTAGATGTGCGTACCAATCGGGGGGAGTATACATCGAAAACAGAGTGGAAAGGAGACCATTACGATATCGTGGCCGACCAGTATAAGTACAAGCGACAGACGACCGAAATGCAAAATATTGATTTTTCAAGTTCCCTTTTGTACTTTTACGAACCAGTAGGGCGAAACAAGGTTTATGCCGAGTATTTTGGCGACTATTTCACCTTCAATAAAACCGCAGCCGGAACATACCACGCTACGGTAAGTGACCGGGAAGATGATTATATTTATCAGAATGGTCGTTTAGTAAAAATAGTGAAGCACAACTCATTAAAGAATTTTGTAGTGCGGCTGTTAGATTAGTATAGTAGAGTCAGAACAGAAGTGTGAAGCCGCTGAGTATCGAGTGCCATTCCATCTGGATGGCGTAGTAGCGTACCCACCGTAACCCATTACTGTTAATGACGAAACTATTCCTGATAGTGTCGGCTGGATTCGGCTGTTCCTTCCTCTACCTCTCTTCGGCGGTTGCACAAACCAGCCAATTGATCGCTCTAAACGTTGCGGCTCCTGTTAAGGCAATAACCAATCGGCTGGTTTCTTCTACCCTTGAGGAAAGTCCCGTTCATTTCTGTGGCGAGAACATACCCACAAACCATCCAGCTATTGTTGAACGATGGACCCGGACACTCAATCAACAAGCGGCCTTAGCGGCCGATCTGGCTATACTGAAACGTCGGGCCTCCGTTGTTTTCCCGATCATCGAACCGATTCTGAAGCAGTATCAGATTCCAATGGATTTTAAATATTTGCCGCTGCTCGAAAGTGCCGTGACCAATCGGGCTGTTTCGCGGAAGGGGGCTGCTGGTTTCTGGCAACTGATGCCGGGAACGGCCCAATCGCTTGGGCTGAGTGTATCGCATCGGCGGGATGAGCGGTTCAATCTTCTGAAAGCAACGCATGCTGCGTGCAAGTACATCAACGAACTCTATGAGCAATTGGGCTCCTGGATGCTGGTTGCAACGGCCTATAATGCTGGACCTAATTACATTCAGCAGCTTACACGCCGACATCCCGATATGCACCCAATGGCGTTGCCGTACCGGGCGGCCGAAACGAAAGCCTATCTATTTCAGACGGTTGCTATTAAAGAACTACTAACCCGCCCCAGGATTTATAGTGACCGTTTGAGTGCCCGAAATCTGGAAGCATTAAGTGAGGCTACTAACCTGGTTGCCGCTACCGAACGGGCCGCCATATTGGCTTCATTTGATATGGATGAGCGCGATGCAGCCAGAGCGACGCTAAATAGTCTGGGAGTTGACGAGCAGGCTTTAGAAAAAGGGATAACCTTTGTTACGGACTCAACAACGACCGTCGTGTTACTCGATGATGAGGAAACGGAGGAAGAAATTAGTACAGAAAAATCTGCACCTGCGCCGACACCGACCATTGCGCCGACTAAGTCAGTTGAACCAATGGCGTCCTCGGCAATTCGGTTAGTAACCCGTAGTCTGAGCGAAGGTCCATTAACTGAAGGGAAATTATGCCTGTTTCAAGTGGTGCAACCTGTTACGCTGAACGGACGAACATTTGCGGTTGGCGATATGATTCAGGCCCATATCGAAATTATTGACGCGGGCTCAAAACGGGTTTTTCTCCGCACCGACCAGTTAACTACCGCTCAAACACAGGAGAAAATCTCTATCAGATTAGTGGCTACTGAGCAACCCAAACAACCCGGCGTTACGCTACCATCGAGGCTGGAAGGCTGGCAACTGAGTTGGGAGTTGTTGTAGTTTTGAATGAATGAATTTTGAATGAGTGAATGAATGTGCTGGAAACTTATTCAATTATACATTCACTCATTCAAAATTCATTCTAAAGTACTTTCGGTCCTTGCTTATTGATTTGGGAAACGTAGGCTTCGCTGGTGATACCTACGGATAAAAATGCCTGCTGCATAGCTGCGCCAACCTGTTCGGCGGTTTGAGCATCGCGACACAGGGCAAACATCGATGGACCTGAACCCGAAATACTACAGCCCAGCGCGCCATTATCTAAAGCCGCCTGTTTGGCTTCATTAAATTCTGGAATTAGAATAGAGCGTACTGGCTCGATAATCACATCGACAAGCGAACGGCTGATCAGATCGTAATCGGGAGTCATTAAACCGGCAATCAGGCCCGCTACGTTGCCCATCTGGGTGATGGTATTTTTTAGCGAAACTTCATTTTTAAGGATAAACCGGGCATCTTTCGTATTCACCTCAATGTCGGGATGAACAAGCGTACAGAACAAATTTGCCGGCGTATCAATGCGGATAACGTCGAGTGGCTGATAGCTTCGAACCACCACAAAACCACCCAACAACGACGGCCCCACGTTATCGGCATGGGCCGATCCGCAGGCAATTCGTTCGCCTTCCATCGCAAACGGCAGTAATTTCATAATGGGCAAAGGGCGACCCAGAAGCTCGTTAGCGGCAAAAACACCCGCTACGGCACTGGCAGCACTAGAGCCCAAACCACTACCCAATGGCATTTGCTTATGCAGAATAACATCTAAACCTACATCGAGTCGGTTAATCTGTTTGAGGTAGGTTTGAATAGCAATGCTGGCTGTATTACGGCCTGCTTCGCGGGGTAAACGTCCTTCGTCACCAATAATATCGATAATTCGGACGCCTGGCTCATCGCTGGCCGTAAGGGTAATCTGGTCGCCGGGGTTATCAACGGCAAACCCAAAAATATCAAATCCGCAAGCTACATTAGCAACGGTAGCGGGAGCAAATACACGAATAGAATCCACGATATAAGAAGAGGGCAACGGAGCACAAAGGTAGAGATTTTGGCTAGAAATCAATTTTGTAACGTAGCTGTCTTCTGGTATTGTTTGCTGCTCTGGAACCCTACTTGATTCGTATAAAGCCTAAATGGCAACCCTCGACACAGGGCGGGTATAATTTCAGGGTACTGTTGCTAAGAGAAACCTGTTCTGAATAACCATTTATGCTGGGACTGAAATGGATAAGGACTACTTGATTCGTCGTGTCAAGGCGAAATTGAGTATAGAATTGATACGACCTCAACTTATCGCCCTGCGCCTGTACGCGTCTATCATCCGTAAACACCAGTATTTGTTGGGATGCTGCCGGAATTTTATCGATGATATAGCCAGCACCCGGCGAATACCCTTGTTCGACCAGTAGCCATTTCCCCGACAATCCTTGGCCATACACAGGAGTTATCGAATTGTTGGAATGGCAGTTGCTAAGTATTCCTAATAAGCTCAGTATGAGGTGCCAGCGATTCATAGTGTCTATTCTTTAAATCAATGATTCCATACACGATCGACCGGTTGGAATGACTCTTTTATTGATTAGGCATTATTACTTAGTATACTAATTATTATTAAGCTCATTATCAATAATTTACTTCTGAGTAATTGTGGATTAAATTTTTATTAAGACTGCCACGCTTTTTTTAGTAGTGGCGTATGTCTTTTTTGAAACCTAAAATGATTTTTAGTCTCTTAAACAGGTAATCTGATGAAGAAATTAATTATGGCTGGTTGCGTGGTAGCAACACTACTGGGCGGATATGCCTGTACAAAGAGTTCAGACCTTACGCCCGATGCCGCAACTGCGTCGGCTCGTGCGTCATCTACCTCATCGGGTACGGCTACCGGACCGCATAGTGGTACAGGTACCCCGCCACACAGTGGTACGGCTACTGGCCCACACAGTGGTACAAACACACCACCCCATAGCGGTACAGGTACTCCTCCAGTTGGTCCTCCGCATAGTGGTACGGCTACTGGCCCACACAGCGGCACAGATACACCACCGCACAGCGGTACGGGTACTCCTCCCCACAGCGGTACGGGTACTCCTCCACATAGTGGTACAGGTACACCCCCACAAAGCGGTACAGGTGGCCCCGGAGGTCCTCCACGTGGCCCAAAACATGGTTAACCAAGAACAAAAAATGGCCGCACGTTCGCAACGTGCGGCCATTTTTTGTTCTGATTCTATGCTTACTTATTCGCCAAAAAAACTGTTCCAAACGCCTTTGGCTTTTTCCTTGGCGGCTTCAATCTGAAGTGCGGCTTCGGCTTTTAGTTCGTCTAGTTTAACTTGAGCCGCTTCTAGTTGTACGGCTGCTTCGGCCTTCATTTCGTCAAACTTATCTTCGGCTACATCCGACAGTTCATCGGCTTTGGCAGAGGCTGCGGCAAACGCGGTTTCGGCTTGTGCCTGCAGATTGGCCAAATTCTCGGCAGTAGACGCCTTTGCTGCTTCGAAATGCTCGGTTGCTTTCGCTTTCAGACCATCAATATCAATGTCTTTTCCAAATTCCTGCGCCTGCGCTACCAACTTGTCCTTTAACTCGTCGAGTTGAGTAGCGGCTGAGTTCAGGTGCTGACTGGCTTCGGTTTTAAAGGCTTCGAGTTTTTCGGCGGTTGTTGCCTTGGCTGCCTGAACATCGGCGGCTGCTTTTGCTTTTTCGTTGTTTTCCATTGTATCTATTCGTGGGATTTTGAGTGAAGTTGAGAAAATTGGCGGAAAAACTGTGTAGAATGGGATGAAAGGGAGGCAGAGGAAGTAAAGGGGCGAAACGGAGGATGGAAAGAACAGAAATCCATTTCAGGCCTTTCTTTCCGTTCAGCCAAGCCTTCTCACAATCAGATTATTAACTAACTCAAAAAGACCCGCTGGTTTGAGTGTTCGCCAGTTGGCAATGTCGAGCGTACCACCGAAATTGATGTAATAATCAAGGTGGTATTTCTTCCATTCCCGTTCGATGAAGTCGGGCGAGTGAATAGCCGCAATCCAGCCATCTTCTACATCCTCAAACCACTCTTCATAGTAACTGTCATCGGAACCATGAAAATTGAGAATGTTCTCACTAATCAGTATAAAATACTTGATCCCCTCCTGCACGAGTGGGTCTACAACCTGACGTTTGAGGTACATAATGTCGTTGTGCAGCGTATCATTCCATTCGCCAAACAGTTCGATAACCACAAATTGCCGGTCGTAATTGGCAAATAGAATCTTACAATAGAGTGTTTCGGAGCCTATTTCATCCCATAACGGATGAATGTAATAGCCATAAATATCATTTTCATACTGCTGCATATTGTACTCCCGTTCGTGGAACGGCGACCGCTCATCTTCCGACGCGTTGTAGTACTTCTCCCAGCCATAGAAGGGTTCAATGTCCTGCATAATTCAATGAGTGAATTGATGAATGAGTGAATAAGCGGATAGGCGAGTCGAAGTTATTCGCTCATTCCTTTACTTCCTCATTCACTCATTATAAAAAACATAACGTTAACCTATAGGCGATTGTTAAGGTAGAGAATAGGTATGTTTACAGAATGAAATCTGCTCCTAAAACGATTCTGATTACTGGTGTCTCAACAGGTATCGGCTACGGTGCCGCAAAACACTTTCTCCAACGAGGTTATACTGTTTTTGGAAGCGTTCGGACGCAGGAAGATGCCGATCGATTGAAGCTAGAGTTTGGAGAGGCTTTCACTCCTTTACTCTTTGATGTAACAGATGCCGACGCTGTTGCCAAAGCCGCTCAATTTCTTACTACTCAATTGGCCGGTAGCGGTCTTGGTGGATTGATCAATAATGCGGGTATGGCCATTGGTGGACCGTTGCAGGATCAGCCAATTTCCACCATTCGCCAACATTTTGAGGTCAACGTGCTCGGATTAATTCAGGTTACACAGGCATTCCTGCCGCTGTTAGGAGCTCGTGATAATCACCCGGTTCGGCCGGGGCGGATTCTGAATATTAGTTCGGTTAATGGGCAGGTTGCCATTCCGTTTATGGGTGCTTACGTTGGGTCGAAACATGCGGTCGAGGGTTTGTCGCACAGTTTGCGCCGGGAGCTGAGTTTATTTGGAATTAAGGTGATTATTGTGGGACCGGGAGCCGTTAAAACGCCGATTTGGGGTAAAGGAACGGATATGAGTGCGTATAAAAACACGCCCTATTACCCAGCCATGCAGCGTTTTCTGAAACAGGTCGAAGTTTCCGAAAGTAAAGGGTTCTCCATCGATTACCTTGGCGAGCGCCTGGTTGAAATCTACGAAACCGACCGCCCCCGTATTCGTTATGCGCTAGTACCAGGTAAGCTTATGGGCTGGATTTTGCCCCGATTATTGCCCGCTCGCGTGCTGGACTGGGTATTGGAGCGAATTTAGACATTTTACCCTCACCCCCGGCCCCTCTCCCGCAACGGGAGAGGGATGCAAACCGGCGCACAATTCAGAACTTAACAGCCCTCCGAAAGGGACACCGTAATACATATGCTAAAACCCGCTTTTCAAAAAAACGATGCCCTTCTAGCCGATATCGAAGCGGCCCAGAATCAACAGGATGCATTACACATTTGGTGGCTTGGCCAAAGTGGTTTTTTGATCCAGTACAATGGCAAGCATCTGCTGTTCGATCCTTATCTCTCAGACTCGCTAAGTCGCAAATATGCCGATACTGATAAGCCGCACGTACGGATTTCAGAGCTTGTGATCGATCCTGCCCGATTAACGATGATCGATGTAGTAACATCGAGCCATAATCATACCGATCATCTGGATGCCGAAACACTGTTGCCGCTTATCTCGGCTAATCCGGCGATACAATTTGTGATTCCAGAGGCCAATCGCGCATTCATTGCCGATCGACTTAAAACCGATTTGGCCTGGCCTGTTGGCGTAACCGATGGACAGACAATTCCAGGTGATGACTTTGTAATTCACGGGGTTCCGGCTGCCCATAACGAATTAGAACGCGATGCCGAAGGGCGTTGCAAGTTTATGGGTTTTGTTGTTGTGATTGGTCCAGACCATGAAAGGCCTTACACGATTTACCATTCGGGCGATACGCTCTGGTATGAGGGCATGGTTGATATATTGCGCCCTTTCGAGGTAGACGTGGCATTCCTGCCTATCAATGGCAATAAACCTGAGCGACGAGTAGCCGGTAATCTCAACCCCGACGAAGCGGCTCGGTTGGGTCGGGAGATTGGTGCGAAACTGGTTATCCCGCATCACTACGATTTATTTGAATTCAACACAGCCGATCCTGCCGATTTTGTACATGCCTGCGAACTGTATAACACGCCGTACCAAGTGATACAACTGGGGGAGCGAGTGAGTATAAGTCGGTAGAAGCTGGTTTGGAATAATAGAACACAGATTTTTATGATTCATTTTCTTGCTGGAAAAAAGTTTTAATAGCCACTAACTGCCATGAAAAATGCTTTATTTTTTTGTCTGTTGGCCGTTTCGCCACTACTGGCCCAAACTGATACAACGCAATTGGCTGCACTGAATTTTAAAATTCAGGTGGTGGATAATCAGATCAGCATTGGCTACGGTATGGCCATTGGTGATGTGGATGGTGATAAAAAGCCGGATATTCTGCTGGCCGATCAGAAAGAGATTGTCTGGTATAAAAATCCGGGAGATAAAACCAGTCAATGGTCGCGATACGTGATGGCTGCGAATTTGACCCCGCAGGATAATGTTTGTATTGCTGCCCGCGATTTGACTGGTGATGGGCTCGTTGAAGTGGCCGTTGGTGCAGGCTGGAATCCCGCCGAAACTAATGATAGCACCAAATCGGGCGCGGTATTTTACCTCATTCGTCCACAGGACCCGACTCAGCGCTGGGAGCCCGTCCGTTTACCACACGAAGTGACTACCCACCGAATGCGCTGGGCGAAAGTTGGAAAAGATAGTTACCAACTGATTGTGGTACCGCTTCACGGTCTGGATAACAAAAATGGCGAGGGTAGGGGCGTTCGAATTTGGGGCTATGAATTTCCAAAAAATCCCAAAGCTGCCTGGAAACGGTACCTTGTTGATTCGACCATGCACCTTACGCACAACTTTGAGATTTGGGAAGATGGTGATAATGGTTCGGCTACGGGGGTGATTGTGGCCAGTAAAGAAGGGGGAAATATTTTCCAGTGGCGGAAAAAGAAATGGCAATCTGTCGATGATGAATCGGCGAGCAACTCATTGCCCTTATTAACCAACGACGTGGCAGGCATTGGCGAAATCAGACGCCTGGATAATGGAAAACGCATTGCGACCATCCAGCCGATGCACGGGAATTTACTTCAGGTAGAAAGCGGATTCTATTCGCTTCGAAAGCCGCGGAAACTGGTGGGCGACAAACAAATTGATGTGTTGAGCGACATGATGAGCCAGGGGCATGCTTTGGTATGCGGTGACTTTTTGGGGCTGGGAAGCGATCAGATAATAGCGGGCTGGCGTAATCCAAATGCCTACAAAAAAGTCGGTATTCGCTTGTTTAAACCCGATGAAGTCAAGAATTGGAAAGGCTATCCACTCGATGATAGCGTTCGAATGGCCTGCGAAGATTTACAAGCCGCCGATCTGGATGGCGATGGCGACTTAGATGTCATTGCCTCAGGTCGGGCTACGCTTAATGTGTTGATTTACTGGAATAACCGAATTCCTTAAACTGTTTCAGGTTTCAATGTTCCAGGTTGTGGAGCGAGATGTGGTGTCAGATGCTCACATCTGACACCACGTTCAGATAACTTTACGAATTCCCCAACTGCCCGGCCAGCGATTGAAGCGTTGAGGCTACAGCTTCGAGCCGAACAGCCATATCGCCTTCCGATCCTACCCGGGTGCTAAATTCAGTCGTTTGTGTAGCCAGCGTATCGAACAACTGAATAAGCTCAGAGGTATTGATCTCATCACTTTCCAACTGCGTTTTTACTTGTTCCAGCGTATTGGTTATTTCCTTCGCATTTTCGGTTTGGCGGAGTTGTTCAAGCCACTGATCAATAACGCCTAAGCCACTTTGTGGGGTAGCCGTTGTCAAATCGCTCTCCAGAACGTCCATGGTCGAGTCGAGGAGTTCAGCGGATTCTTCGGGAGTTAGCATATTAAATCTGGTTAGTGAAAGCACGCAGCGCAGTCGCCAGTTGCTTCAGTTGACTTTCCGTTGCCGCATCAACCGATGGTTCGTGCGAGAGTGCCAGCGTATGACTAGCCATGCTCAGTAGCCAATGGCGAATTTTTTCGCCGTCGGGTTTACCTGTTTTCAAGTGGTCGCGTAGGGCAGTTACTTCAGCAAGAATACGCTCAGCCCCAACATCGCCCGGAAGCGCGTTTAACCAGCCTTCAAGTAGTAATATGCCCTGTTCGGCAGAAAGAGTAGCATGCGTACCATCGCCCAAAGCGCCCAATGTATCATTGAGCATTCGATGTTCAAGTGTAGTTCTGGTTCCTTCCATGATTATGTAGTGAATTGTTGTTTTGTATTGGTGGTATCTTAGACTAAAAACAGGGCAGTAGGTTATGATCTACTACCAAAATCGCGTAAAATTTTTGACAAACTCTCTAGGCCACCCGTCCAGGTGCCTTCGGAGTTCGCGTCTTCGGCTACAGTCTGTGTTTTATCGGCTAAACTTAGCAGTAAATCCCGAATATACTGGTCGTCGGGGGTAGTGGCCTGTAGGGCTGTGCGAAGCTCAGCAAGCTGGCCTTTTAGCTGGTCAATATTTGGATCGCCCTGTAGCGCCTGAAGCCAACTGTCAAGCAACTTGATGCCCTGTTCGGGCGAAATAGCTTCTATATGCCCATTATGGCGGAATGCACTGAGTGTATTATCGAGCGCCTGCTCTTCCAAATTGTTCGATCCCATCGTTACTAAAGTTGCCAGTCAACTGGTTTGCTATTCTTAAAATAACCCAGTTGGGAGCCGTTTGTTTACGGATAAATTGCCTTCTGGAGCGCCATTAATATTGCGAACGCCCTCCCGACTGGCTTGAATTGGTAGAGTCGGTACCACCCGAAATACCTGAGCCATCAATTCGTGCAGTATCACTTCGGGATTTGTTATACGCTGCTGAGTGGGTGTAATCATCGCCCTGTTGCTCCTCTGTATTATCACCTTCCCCCGAAAACCGTTCGCTGGTAGGTCCTCCGTTGCTCCCCGTCGTATCGTCCATATCAACGGTAGGTTCTGTGTTTATTGGCTGGTTTTGTGTCATGGCTATCTATAGTTTTGCTGTTGAATGCGTGTCAATGACTCGTCTGTTATGAGCCATAACACCGAATGAGTTAGTTTTGAAAAAAAACTGACTCTCGTCCTGAATGTTTGTGTGGGAGAGCGGTTTTCAGTAAAAAGCCAGGTTAATTAAGTATGGATGCCACCCGTTTACAACCCGAATTGCAATACCAGTTTGCCCGTAGTGGGGGAGCTGGTGGGCAAAATGTGAATAAAGTAGCTACAAAAGCTGAATTGCGTTTCGATGTGCGGAATTCGCTTTTGCTTACCGATGACGAACGGGCCATTCTGGAAGAAAAATTAGCGACTAAACTGACTACGGAGGGCGAATTGGTACTGACTCACCAGACCGAACGTACGCAACTAGCCAACAAGGAGAAGGTCACGAAGAAGTTTTATCGACTGATTGAAAAAGCCTTCGAAGTTCCCAAACCTCGAAAAGCCACGAAACCCTCAAAAGCCTCCATTGAAGAGCGTATTGCACAGAAAAAGCAGAAAAGCGATACAAAAGTCAACCGCCGGAAAGTCGATTATTGATTCTTTTTGACTTTATTTTAGAAATAATTAAAATCAACTAAGGGGGTTTTCGCGAAAAGTTGTCTTTCCTAGTAAATGACCAACTCCACGTAAAGATGGTGTCATTTACCAATAGGCTATGCAAGTACGTCAACTGACTGATCCCTTAAACCAGCCTTTTCCAGCCAATTCGATACCCTCGAGTCTGGCCGGAGAAACCGTTGAGCCAACAGACGATAAAACCATTGCCAACGATACGGAGCTGTTCATTCGACGGACGTTTGCCGAAAACCCACAAAAAGGTTGCGAACTACTCTTCCGCCGGTATCACCAGGCGCTTTGCAGTCATGCTATCCGATTCGTCTATTCGAAAGAAACGGCCGAAGATCTGGTGAGTGATGTTTTTTGCAAGTTCTGGAAAACCAAGGCCTACGAAAATGTTACGTCGTCGTATCGCTACTATTTGTTCCGTAGTGTTCGTAACGAAGCCTACAATTACCTCCGATTAGAATTTCAGGAACTGGACGATATCGAAACCGCCGACGTTCAGGAAAGTGCCTTCGGCCAGCGCCCCGACCAGATTGTCCAGTTCGACGAAGTAATGCATCGGGTGGAAGAAATGGTTGAATCGCTTTCGCCACAATGCCGCAAAGTCTTTTTATTAAGCCGGTTTGAAGGAAAGAAATATCAAACCATTGCGAACGAATTAGGGCTGTCGATCAAAACGGTGGAAGTCCACATTAGCAAAGCACTCAACACCGTCCGGAAGGGTCTGAAAGATCACTGGTTACTCACGCTGATAACAATCGGGTATTGGCTGCCTGTCTGATTAACTGTCGGTCGGTTAGGGGAACGTTCTCCAGAAATTGTCTCATCAATAAGCAAGCTGCTACACGCCATGGAATCAGAAATTAATAAAGAGTTGATATTTAGTCATTTCGCCCGAAAAGTTTCTCCGCTTCAACGCGAACTAATAGCCCAGTGGGTTCGCGACAAAGCGAATGAGGAACAGTACTATGAGTGGCTGGAAGAGTGGGAGAGTGGACATCCGCAGTATCTGGCGCAAACGGAGCAGAGTATTGAGGCATACACAGCGTTTTTGGCTGCGAATCCGCATACGCAGGAAAACCCGTCCAGTGAAACGGCAGTCACTTATGCTGTGTCGCGGCCCTGGAATCGGCCATTTTGGTTAGTGGCAGCATCTGTTGTGTTGATTGCTAGTTTGGCTGGCCTATTGTTTCGCGACAAGCTCATTTACCAGACTTATTCAACAACGTTTGGCGAAACACGATCAATAAAACTGGTCGACGGAAGCCAGGTTATTTTGAATGCGAACTCTAGCCTTCGTGTGCCCCGCTGGGGATTTGGGCATACCACCCGCGAAGTCCTGCTGGCTGGTGAAGCCAAGTTTTCGGTTACTCACATGGCTGATGATCAAACGTTTGTGGTGAAGACCTCCAAAGGGCTAGACGTAGTTGTATTGGGCACGGAGTTTACTGTTTTTACCCGAAAACGAGGAGCTAGAGTTGTATTGAATAAGGGGAAAGTTCAGCTTCATTATCAGGAGAATAAAATCGAAAAACAGGTGACGATGAAGCCCGGTGACCTCGTTACGCTCGATCCAGAGAATCACATCGCGTTGAAAACGGTCAAACAATCGCAGTTCCCTACGGTCAGTCAGGAAAAGCGATTCGTATTTGAGGAAACCACTCTGGAAGAAGTGGCCTATATGCTGGAAGAAAATTATGGACTTCGGGTCGACATTAAAAATCAGGCACTGGCGCAACGTATACTGATGGGTTCATTTCAGGCCGATAATGTTGATCAACTTCTGTTATCCATCTCAGAACTGTTGGACATCAACGTGGTTCGCCAAGGAAATCATGTTCAAATCATGGAGAAATAGCTAAGGCGACTTAACCGCTTCAGGCTCACAGGAATGCCTTTTTTACGCTTCAGTTTGCCGTTGACTAACAGTAATTCTCGATAGACTATTAGGTAAAGCGCTGATAGTCAAAAAATTAATTTTCTCTTGGAAAAGAGATTGACTACACCAACCTTTGTCGATCAATTAACAGTACTAATTCGTTTTTTCGCTCTTCAATGCACTTGCTTAACTATTCTACCAGGCCAGCCTATGGAATTCTGGCAGGTTACTACGAATCAAAAATCCGCCACTTACTCGCCTAACCATGTCCAGAAAATGGACAATCACCAATCAATTCATTCATTATTATGACAAATCATTTACGAAACGTCTCCAATGTGAGTCTGTTATCGCTGTTGTTGCTTGTTGGGTTTCATCCCGGCTGGTCGCAGTCGGTTGTTCTGGCCAGCAATGTTCAGCAAAAGCGCCCCGAAACCAGTAAAGCGGCCAGTCGCCAGCTTAAGGATGTACTCAATGACCTGAAAAATCAGTACGGGGTAAACATTATGTTCGAATTGCGAACGGTAGATGGCCTGTCGGTATCGCCCGAAGCCCTGAATACCAAAACAACGCTCGATAAAAACCTGGAGATCCTGTTACGTCCGCTGGGTTTGCGCTACAAAAAAGTAAATGACAGCTCGTACCTGATTCTGGGCGATAAAAAGGCGAAGAAAGTAGCCTTTTTAGACGACCAACACCTGGAGTCTACCCTCAATCAGGAGCAGAATGCTCAACTGGAGTCGACCACGAAACTGCCGTCGGGTTCAGGACTGGAGCTGGCTAAAACAGAGGCCAAAGTAGCCGTTGACCAGCCGGTTACGGGTACGGTGAAAAGTGAATCTGGTGAAACCCTGCCCGGAGTCAATGTCGTTATCAAGAATACGACAAAAGGAACGACTACCGATGCTAATGGCAAGTTTACGCTCGACGTACCCGCCACGGCTATTCTGGTTTTTTCGGGTATTGGGTTTGTTACGAAAGAAGTACCCGTAAACGGTCGTAGCCGTCTTGACGTGTCGCTGGTGACCGACAATAAACAGCTCGATGAGGTGGTGGTTGTGGGTTACGGCACACAAAAGCGTGAAAGCCTGACCAATTCAGTGTCACAAATCGGGGGCGAAGAAATTGCCCGACGGCCAGTCTCCAACATCCAGCAGTCGTTGCAGGGGCAGTTGCCTGGCGTTACGGTACTCGATCAGGGTGGATCGCCCGGTCGTTCCAACACCGCCATTCGAGTTCGCGGCATTACCACCTTCAATATCAATGGCATTGGTAACACGGCAGGTACCAACAATGGATCAGGCGGTTATGACATGAGCAAAAACGATGCCCTCGTGATTGTTGATGGAATTGAGCAGCGCCTGTCGGATATTAACCCGGATGATATTGAGACCGTTAGCGTGTTGAAAGATGCGGCTTCTACAGCTATTTATGGCTCAAGGGCGACAAACGGGGTTGTGCTCGTGACAACCAAACGGGCGAAAGGCAGCAAAGTACAGGTTGAATATAATGGCTATTACGCCATCCAGAATTCGATTAACAAGCCCCATATGATGGGCATTGAAGACTACATGCGGATGCAGGTTGCTGCTTATACCAACGCTGGTTCGGCTTTGCCCGCTCGTTTCACGGAACAGTCTATCCAGGCGTATGTTACGGCCACCGACCGCGAAAAATACCCCTTGCCCAATACCTGGTTTCAGACTGTACTACACGCAGCTCCGCAGCAAAATCATACGATAGCGGTGTCGGGAGGTAATGAATCGATACGAACCCGATTAAGTATGCGGTACCAGGATCAGGCGGGTATTATCACCCATTATAGCAGCAAAATCGGTGAAATTCGCCTGAATACCGATTACACGATTTCATCGAAATTGCGTCTCAGTGGCGATATTAACTACCGTTACAACTACTCGCAGGCGCCAACCGTCGATCCCATCAATTTTCTGCTGCATGGTTCGCTCTGGGCCGTGCCCAAATATGCCGATGGCACGTATGGCTTGAGTACACAGGGCAACAATCCGTTGATGTACGCCGAAATCGGGGGCGATTCAAAACGGTCGACGGATTATCTGGCGGGTTATGTCAAAGGCGAATGGGAGATTACCGATGGGCTGACATTCTCAACGCAGATTGCGGGCCGGGGCTTTTTTACGCAGGAAAAGAATTTCGCCAATTCGTATGTCAATACGGACAAGAACACCAACATCACGAAGACAGTAGCAAACAACACCCTGACCGAAGTGCGTAATACGTTGCGGGAGTACACATTGATCAACTTGCTGACCTACGAACGGCGATTTGGCGACCACAACTTTAAGGCGCTCCTGGGGTATTCTCAAATCGGGAATACGCAAACATTCCTGAGCGCCTACCGCGAACGGTTTTATAACAACGATATCCAGTCGATTGGTCAGGGGGCAAACGATGGTACGAAGAGCAACTCTGGTAGCGATGCTATCTATGGGTTGCGGTCTTATTTCGGTCGGGTGAATTATGATTACAACGGGAAATACCTGGTTGAAGTAAACGGACGCTACGATGGTTCGTCTAAGTTCACGGGCGCCAAGCAGTATAGTTTCTTCCCGTCTTTCTCGGGAGGCTGGCGCATTTCGAAGGAAAATTTCTGGCAGAGTCTTCAGCAAACGGTGAGTGAACTGAAAGTGCGCGGTTCCTGGGGTATAACGGGTAACCAGTCTGTAAATCTGTACAGTTACTATGCCGCACTCGCGGCCAGCGGGTACGACTTCAATGGAGCTGCTGTGCAAGGGTATCGGCAGACAACATTGGCCAATACCGATTTGGGCTGGGAGTCGACCACCCAGTTGGATTTAGGGTTAGACGCGTCGTTTCTGCGCGGACGTCTGAATTTAACCGTTGACTATTACCGAAAGTTGACCAACGATATTCTGCTGAACCTCGACATCCCGGCCACCATTGGTTTGGTAGCTCCTCCCCAAAATGCTGGCTCGGTCGAAAACAAAGGCTGGGAATTTAGCCTGAATTATCGTGGGGCTAAAAGTGCATCGGGATTTCAGTATAATCTGGGAGGCAACCTGAGCATCAATAGCAATAAAGTCGTAGACCTGAAAGGTACAGGGCCTTACATCTTAGGGTCGGATATTGACCCACGCTACATCATTGCGGTTGGCCTGCCGATCAACACGTTGTGGGGTTACAAAACAGATGGATTGTTCCAGACGCAGGAGCAGATCACCAATTACAAGGCTACGTATGCAGCCAACACGAAGCCGGGCGATGTGAAATACATTGATGCAAACGGCGATGGCAAGATCGACGCGAATGACATGACGAACATCGGGAATACGTTCCCCAAATTCACGTTCGGTCTTAACTCGAATTTCTCGTACCGGAATTTTGAACTGAACCTGCTGTTTCAGGGAGCTGCCAAAGTAGCTACGCGTTTGGCGGGTGCACTGGCCGAAATGGGTAATCAGGAAGGGTTTACGCCGTCGATTTACACCAATAATTACTGGACGCCCGACCATCCCGACGCTCGCTTTCCCCGGCCCCTGAAGTTTGATTTACGGAATGTAGCCACCTCCGACCGACTGATTATCGACGGCTCGTATGTTCGATTGAAAAACATTCAGTTGGCTTATTCACTGCCATCGGCTGTTGCCTCTAAAGTGCGTCTGAATCGCATTCGAGCCTATGTGTCGGCTACGAATGTGCTTACTTTCTCGAAGTTGAATGAGTGGAATCTGGACCCGGAAGCGGGATCGGGTCGGGCGGTTTATTACCCGCAAACGTCGCTGTATACGCTCGGACTTAACCTGCAATTCTAACGCCATCCAACTACTCTCAGAAAACTCATGAAACGAATAAATTATAGTTTACTCGCGTTTGGTATCGCACTTATTGGCGTAACACTAACCGCCTGCGACCGGGAATTGTTAGATACCGTTCCGAACGATCGCTTATCGGAAAGTCTGTTCTGGAAAACCGAAAACGACGCCCGACTGGCGGCCAATTCGCTCTACACGGATCTCGACAGTACGAACCTCATTAGCTGGGATGCGATGACCGATATTGCGCATACTAATCAGCCATTCGATGTGCAGGCTTACGTTGAACTGGGCCAGTACGATGCTACGAGTGCCAAGGTTTTTGGCGAATGGGCAAAAGCATACAAGGGCATTCGGGCCTGCAATTATTTGCTGGAAAACATCGATAAAGTAACGTCGACCAACACAACGCTGATCAATCAATTCAAAGGCGAAGCGCGGGCGTTACGGGCTTATCAGTATGTAAAATTGGCCAGTTTGTTTGGCGATGTACCGCTGGTGACGAAGTCGATTTCGCTGGACGAAAGTCGTGCGCTGGCTCGCACGCCCATTTCTCAGATATGGGATTTTGTTGACAAAGAACTTTCGGATGCTGCTGGCTTATTACCTACCACCTATGCCGCTGCCGATAAAGGCCGATTTACGAAAGGAGCCGCTCTGGGGTTACGGGCGCGGGCTAATTTGCTGGCTGGCCGCTATCAGCAGGCTGCCGATGCTGCCGATCAGGTGATGAAATTAGGCGTCTATGGGCTGAACGACACGTATGAAAAGCTATTCACTGTAGCCGCCGAAAACAACAAGGAAGTCCTGCTGGATCGGCAGTTCATTAAAGATACCTATCCCATTAATGTCTTTAACCTGTTAGCGCCTTATAGTCAGAAAAGTGCCCAGAGTACCTATGTGCCGACTAAGGCACTGGTAGATATGTATGAAACAACGGCTGGAAAGCTCATTACCGATGCAACCAGCGGCTACGATCCTGCCAATCCGTACGCGAACCGCGATCCCCGTCTTAAGTTTTCCGTTTTCCTGACAGGTGATGTTTTGCCCAGCGGGATCACCTTCCGGCCAGAGCCAACCAGCGGAACCGCCGACGCGGTTGGGAATACGTACATTGCTTCTACGACGGGCTTTAACGTCAAGAAATATGTCAACGCGGAGGATTACGCCAACCCGGCCAATAATGGTATCAACATTATTCTGTTGCGTTACGCCGAAATTTTGCTGACCTATGCTGAAGCCAAAATCGAGTTGAATCAAATTGATGCGAGCGTGCTCTCGGCCATCAACACAGTTCGAAATGGCCGTACTGATGTAAAGCAGCCATCGGTCAGCAGTACCGCAACGCAGACTGAATTACGGACGATTGTTCGTCGGGAGCGAACCGTTGAATTGGCTTTTGAAGGACAGCACTTATTCGATATTCGTCGGTGGAAAACTGCTGCAACGGTAATACCAGGGCCTATTTATGGTATTACCTACAAAGATGCCAGCGGAGCCCTGGCCACGGTTCAGGTGGTGGGTATTAACCGTGTTTTTGATGCGTCCCGACATTATCTCTGGCCTATTCCACAGAAAGAACGCAATCTGACGCCAACGCTTTCGCAGAATCCAGGTTGGTGAGACTTTAGAAAATAGAACGCGGATTTTTATGATTCTCAGGATTATCAATGCAAACTCATAATAAATCGTAAGCATCATAAAAATCCGTGTTCTATTGGCAATAACGAACTTCATGAAACGAACCTCAGTCTTACTCAACGCATCTGTTCTCCTGCTAGTTGTTTGGTTATTAATGGCTTATAAGCCCCAGCAAGCAGCCCCTGTTCGGCCAAATATTATCTACATCTATGCCGATGATATGGGCTATGCTGAGTTGGGTTGCTATGGCCAGCAAAAAATCAGAACGCCAAACCTGGACCAGCTGGCTCGTGAGGGCATTCGGTTTACACAACACTATACCAGTATGCCCGTTTGCGCCCCCGCTCGCTGTATGCTGATGACAGGCAAACATGGCGGCCATTCGTACATACGGGGCAATTACGAAATGGGCGGCTTTGCCGATTCGTTGGAGGGTGGACAAATGCCATTGTATCCGGGCGCGTTTACGGTAGGCCGAATGCTCCAGCAGTCGGGCTACAAAACGGCCTGTATCGGTAAGTGGGGGATGGGGATGGCCAATACCACGGGCAATCCGAACGAGCAGGGGTTCGATTATTTCTACGGCTACTTGGATCAGAAACAGGCGCATAATTTCTACCCTACGCACCTGTGGGAAAACGGCAAACCCGATCGCCTGAATAATCCGGTCATCGATGTGCATCGAAAACTAACGCCCGAAACGGCGACCCCAGAGGCTTTCGCGTATTATCGCGGCAATGATTACGCTATTGACAAAATGGCCCAGAAAGCGCAGACCTTTGTGCGCGAGAATAAAAACCGTCCATTTTTTCTGTATTTGCCCTTCACGGTACCACATGTTTCGTTACAGGCACCAGAAACCGCCGTTAAGGAGTATATGGGTAAATTCGATGACAATCGCCCCTATTTAGGTCAACAGGGATATGCTTCAACGCCTTATCCACGAGCCACTTATGCAGGTATGATTACCTACATGGATAAGCAGATTGGGCAGTTGATGCAATTGCTGAAAGACTTGAAAATTGACGAAAACACGATTGTCATGTTCTCCAGTGATAATGGGGCTACGTTCAATGGGGGTGTAGAGGCTGCTTATTTCAATAGTGTTGCTAACCTGAGAGGCTTGAAAATGGATGTATACGAAGGTGGTATCCGGGAGCCGATGCTGGCTCGCTGGCCTGGAAAGATAAAGGCTGGTCAGGTTACGAGCCATGTTTCCGTGCAATATGATCTGCTGGCTACCCTCGCCGAATTAATCGGTTATAAGCAACCCATCACGACCGACGGCCTTTCGTTTTTGCCAACTCTACTGGGGAAAACAACTGCCCAAAAACAACATGCCTTCCTGTACTGGGAATATCCTGAAAAGGGTGGTCAACTGGCGATTCGGATGGGCAATTGGAAAGCCGTAAAAACCAACGTACGTAAGAACCGGACAGGTTCGTGGGAACTGTATGATTTGGGTAACGATATCAGCGAAAGTACCAATCTGGCAGCCCAACATCCTGAGTTGCTCCGACAGTTCGACGCTATTGTTGCTCGTGAACATAGCCCTACGCACATCAACGAATGGGAAATTGTAAACCCTAAAACGGTTGCTTTGACTAAGTAGTTAGGCACTGGCGCGGGTTTGAACCCGTGCCGTTTTATGTCGTCAGCATTCGCTGACATACTGATTGATGCGCCAGCGAATGCTGGATAGATTAAAAGGCACGAGTAAACACTCGCGCCAGATCATTTAACAAAAAAACTCTATGACTTTCATTCCAAAACGTTCATCCCGTCTCGTATTGAGTGTTTTCTCGCTGATTGGCCTTGGCTTATTGATTAGTGCCTGGGTTGAAAAACCGGCCCCAACACCTCCCAATGTCGTTCTGTTTTTCATGGACGACATGGGCTATGGCGATTTATCGGTTACGGGAGCTTTAGACTACACAACCCCCAATCTGGATCGAATGGCTGCTGAGGGGTCTCGCTTCTCGAATTTTCTGGCCGCGCAGGCCGTGTGCAGTGCCTCACGGGCGGCCCTACTGACGGGTTGCTACCCCAATCGATTAGGTATTTCGGGCGCGCTAGGACCTAATTCGCTCATTGGGCTGAATCCGAATGAAGAAACGCTGGCCGACTTACTGAAAGAGCGAGGTTATGCAACCGGGATTTTCGGAAAATGGCACTTGGGCGATAGAAAACAGTTTTTGCCGCTGCAACAAGGCTTTGATGAGTATTATGGTGTGCCTTATTCGCATGATATGTGGCCGCTGCACCCTGCTCAGGCGCAGGCCAAATACCCGCCCCTGCACTGGATCGAGGGCAACGAACCGAAGCAGGAAATCAAAGATCTGGACGATGCGGGACTGATTACCTCGACCGTTACAGATCATGCGCTGGCCTTTATTCGGAAACATAAAAGCAAGCCGTTCTTTCTGTACATACCGCACCCACTGCCACACGTCCCGTTGGCGACTTCGGCCAAGTTTAAAGGGAAAAGTGCACGGGGAATTTTCGGTGATGTTATGACGGAGCTGGATGGTGCCGTTGGGCAAGTGCTGGCTGAGTTAAAACAACAGGGACTGGACAAAAATACGCTGGTTATTTTCATTAGCGACAACGGTCCCTGGCTGAATTATGGCGATCATGCCGGTTCGGCAGGCGGTTTCCGGGAAGGGAAAGGAACATCGTTTGAAGGAGGCCACCGCGTGCCTTGTCTGGTTCGCTGGCCGGGTGTTGTGCCTGCTGGTCGAGTGAGTAATAAGCTCCTGACCACAATGGATATTCTGCCAACAGTGGCTAAACTTTGCGGAGCCCGATTGCCCAAACAGCGTATCGATGGCGTTGATTGGGTTGCCTTATTGAAGGGTGACAACACAGTAACTCCCCGCGATCATTTTTACTATTATTATCGCAAGAATAGTCTGGAGGCAGTTCGGCAGGGCGATTGGAAACTGGTATTTGCTCACCCCGGTCGTACGTACGAAGGTTTCCTGCCAGGCCAGAATGGCAAGCCCGGCCCAAGCACCGAAACGCATGAATTTCCAACGGGTTTATTCGACCTTCGTCGCGACCCAAGTGAGCGTTACGACGTTCGGGAACAACATCCCGAGATCGTTGCCAAACTGGAAAAACTAGCTGAAGAAGCTCGTGCCGACCTGGGCGACGATATTCAGAAACGAACCGGTGCCAACGTTCGTGAGCCAGGACGTGTGAGTCAGTAAGCTTTTTTGTCATTTTGGTATCCTCGGTCTGTGTCCTCACCATGAGCTTAACCTGACGGCTATGGTGAGGACACAGACCGAGGATGCGGTATATTGCGGAAATAAATGCTTCAGTAAAGAGCTAGCAACCGTGTAGCGCTATGCAAGTCAATCCATCGCCCCAACTTGCTCATCTGGTCAAGCACTACCTGATTCTGGAGAATACATCGTCGGCCGAACATACGTACCGTTTCTTCCCTGATGGCAACCCAGGGCTGGTCTTTTCGTATGCAGATCCATTCACCGAGGGGCGTGATTTTGCTGCGGCATCCAACCAATACCATAACTTTTTCTATGGGCAGGCCAATCAGTACCACGATCTGAAGGCTGGTAAAACCATTAGTTTGCTCGTTGTTGTCCTGCAACCCTGGGGATTACACGCCCTTTCGGGACTACCTGGTATTGAAACCCGAAATATGCGGCTGAGTCTGGATAATTTGTTAGCGCCAGTAGCGGTCGATGTGCAGCAAGCCAAACAGCGAGACTGTTCAGGACCACTGGAACGGATCAGGCAAATCGAAGAGTTTTTGAGCAAGCTTAGCCCGCCAGCGTTGACGCCTGAAACCCGCTTTGTTCAACAGGCAGTCCAGCAGATTTACCAAACCAATGGAATGCTGTCGATTCAACAGATACTCCAGGGATTGGGAACAACAGAACGGAGTCTGGAACGTCGTTTTGAGCAGGTAATCGGACTGCGCCCCAAGCAGTTTTCGCGCATTATTCGCTTGCAGAACAGCCTTAAAATTCATCGCCAAAAGCCCACGCTGAACTTAACCGAACTAACGTATTGCGCTGGCTATTACGACCAGGCTCATTTTATCCGGGAATTTAATCAACTCGTTGGCCTGACGCCCAAACAGTACGAAGCAAATCCCAATCGGCTAGCCGTGAATCTGATGCCAATCTATACTTGATGTAGTTCTACATCAAATTGTCGGTTTTTTACAATTTACGGCCTGCCCAAACCTCTACTTTTGCCCGACAAACTTTACAGTCGGTATGGAAACGCTTCGTATTGCAACCGCCCAGTTCGAAAATGCTAGTGGCGATAAAGCCTATAATCTGGCACAAATTCGCCGTTTAGCCGCTCAGGCTGCCCAGCAGGGAACCCAGGTGATCGCTTTTCATGAATGCTCGGTTACGGGCTATACGTTTGCCCGTCATTTATCCCGAGAGCAACTCACATCGGTGGCCGAAGTAATTCCAGATGGACCTAGTGTTCAGGCACTGATCCAGATCGCTCGTGAGTATGATATTGTGGTGCTGGCCGGGTTATTTGAAAAAGATGAACAGAATCAACTTTTTAAGGCCTATGTATGTGTCGATAAAAATGGACTGATTGCCAAGTATCGTAAGCTTCATCCCTTTATTAATCCACATCTGTTGCCCGGTGATCAATATGTAGTCTTTGATTTATTTGGGTGGAAATGCGGTATTCTGATTTGTTACGATAATAATGTCATTGAGAATGTAAGAGCCACTACGCTACTCGGGGCCGACATTATTTTCATGCCCCATGTGACAATGCTGACGCCTTCGACGCGACCAGGTGCTGGCTTTGTCGATCCAGCGCTTTGGCATAATCGGCTGAACGATCCTACGTCCTTACGATTAGAGTTTGATGGCATGAAAGGCCGTTCCTGGTTAATGAAATGGTTGCCTGCCCGCGCTTACGATAACGGGATATATGTAGTATTTTCTAATCCAATCGGCATGGATGATGATCAGCTTAAAAACGGCTGTTCGATGATTATTGACCCATTTGGGGATATTCTGGCCGAATGCCGGAATCTGAATGATGATGTCGTTATAGCAACCTGTACACCCGAAAAACTACAGCAGGCCGGAGGGTATCGCTACCGAAATGCTCGCCGACCGCAGTTGTATAAAGATATTCTGGGGCAGGAGCATACGTCCCAGCAGAAAGTAGTCTGGTTAGATCAGTAGACTCTTTACCAGACTACGGCTGACTATTTCCGCTCGCTCAAACAAACCGTAGCACGGCTTTGAACGAGCGGAAATGGTCGTTTAAATAAATTTGTATAATACTGAGTATTATTTGAATTATCTCCCCTATTAATCAGCGTGCCCACAAACATCCGTACTTGTGAGGCCACTTAGTTCAATCGCTGGTAAATCGTAGGAGACAATGCTGAAGCCCGACATAAACCATCAGCCACAAAGCATCTGGGAGAAAACCGATGAGACCTTGCTCTGGCAACAATTCAGAGAAGGGCAACAAGATGCTTTTCAGGAGCTGGTCCAGCATTTTTATCGGGACTTACACTTTTATGGCGGGCGTTTCACACGTGATTCGGATCTGTTAAAAGATTGCCTGCAAGACCTATTTCTGGACCTATGGACGTATCGGCACAAGATTGTCCAGACGCCCTATATCCGGCCTTATCTCTACAAATCGTTACGCCGGAAAATCCACCGGGAAGTACTGCGCCATTCGGCAACAATGAGCGAGGAAAGTATGGTGTTCGATGATGTTAGTTCGGAAGAAATTACCGCCGAACAAGCCTTGATTCGTACCGAATTGTCTGATTATCAAACAGCACGCTTGAATGCCTTATTAGCGCAACTGTCTGATCGCCAGCGAGAAGCCATCCACCTTAAATTCTACGCCGAACTATCGAACGATGAAATTGCCGACGTACTGGCGGTCAATAAGCAATCGGTGGCGAATCTGTTGCATCGGGGATTAACCCGGCTACGGGAAAGCTGGCCGTCGCTGCTATCGTTGGTTGGAAGCTGGCTGTTGAACGAAACGTTTACGAAATAATCCTTTTGCGCTGAGTATGACTTTCCTCCAACGCACCTATTAACGACCGAACTGATATTGCTCGTACGTGCTATGAAAACGTATCAACACTACACCGTCGAAGACTTTCTTACCGATAACTGGTTTCTGGCCTGGGTAAAACACAATCAACCCGAAGCGCGCCAGTTCTGGGAAGAATGGCAGCAACAAAATCCACAACAGCGAGATACATTGCTGTTAGCTAAGGATATGGCCGAAGCGCTTAAAAACCGTCCGCATGCCCTAACTGTAGAACAGGAGCTTCTGGAGGTAGACCGGATTGTTAAACTAACCCGCCATATAGCCTCGCCGTCGCGCTGGGTTGTTCTTAAGTCTTCGTTGTATCAGTATCGCTGGTTGGCTGCGGCTTTAGTGGCCTTGTTTGTGGGGGCAGGCTGGTGGTTCGTGGCAAGTCAGAGGTCAGGATCATCTGTTGCCCAAATAAACCAACCATTTAGTCCAGACAACTCTTCGAATGAACGCTGGGTAAACCAGATGAATGGGACATCACAACCGGTTCGACTGTCGTTGCCGGATGGGAGCCAGATGACGCTGATGCCGCATAGCCAGGCATCGTATCCCAAAGCATTCGACGCCGATAAACGGGAGATTTACCTGAAAGGTGATGCGCTGTTTTCGGTTATTCATGAAGGAAAGCGACCTTTTTTTGTCTATAGTGGCACATTAGTTACGCGCGTGCTGGGTACTCAATTTCGGGTTCAGGCTCGTCCGGGCGATGTCCGCATGATGGTGTCGGTGATCTCCGGTAAAGTATCGGTCATGGATCAGAAGGATTGGATCTCGTTCCGAAAATCGCCCAGTGTATCTAAAGCGGGCGTCGTATTAACGGCCAACCAGCAGGTAGTTTACAATGCCAGTGAGAACAGCTATCAGAAAGAACTCGTACCAAAACCTCTCCTAATACCGTCATTAGAAAATTCGGAAAACTTCAGTTTTGAAGACACACCCGCCCCAACTGTTTTCGAGCGATTAAAAAAAGCCTATGGGGTAGAAATCATCTACGATGCGTCGGCCTTGCAGCATTGCACGCTGACGGCATCGCTGGCAGGTGTTTCCTTATTCGATCAACTCCAGTTGCTATGTGCGTCTATTGGTGCTTCCTATGAGGTGATCGATACACGAATTATCATCAGCAGCAAGGGCTGCTCTTAACGAAGTACACATAAAAAGCCCGCTATGCTGCGAACATAGCGGGTACAATTGACCGATCAGGCGGCAGTTTCGGGCCATCGCCGATCGGTGTAGCTACTCCTTTGCCCGGAATAACTAAACCTACCACAAGTTATGTACAAGTTTACTAAACACGAAACGATTCGGATACTTATGCGAATCTCGCTACTCCAATTGTTGCTTACGGTTGTGCTGGTCAATGGGGCGTTGGCCGCTGAGGGGCAGGAACTCCTCGACCAGCGGGTAAGCGTGCGACTGGATAATCATACCATTCGGCAGGCGTTGCTGACGCTGGAAAAAACGGCGCATGTCAAATTTGTGTACAGCCGTCAGATTGTACAGATTGACCGGAAAGTATCGTTATCGGCCAATGAAGAAAAATTAGCCGATGTGCTTGAACGACTGCTGAAACCCTTACAACTTCGGTATGTGGTTACGGGTAGCCAGATCGCCATTGTGCGAGGCCCAGCTTCCGATGATGTTGGCGATGTTGGAACACCTGCTGCAACCGTACCCGTTGTGGCAGAGCAACCAATTTCTGGTATAGTCAAAGGCGAGACGGGTGAAGTATTGCCGGGCGTTACGGTAGTGATTAAAGGAACTACCCGTGGTACAACAACCGATGCACAGGGCGTATACCGAATTGGGGTTCCGGATGCGAACACCATTTTAACGTTCAGTTTCGTCGGTTATAACGCGAAGGATATTGTTGTAGGCAACCGGACCGAAATCAATGTTCAACTGGAAGCGAGTACTAACCAACTTACCGAGGTCGTGGTAACGGGCTATACCACTCAGCAGAAAAAAGACATTATCGGGGCCGTATCCGTCGTGAAAGCCAGCGACCTGAATGCTACCCCATCCGCTAACTTGGTCGCTCAGTTACAGGGCCGGGCAGCGGGCGTTACGGTTAGTAGCACGGGTGATCCTGGTAGCTCGGCATCCATTCGGATTCGGGGGTTTGCGTCCTATGGCAACAACAATCCACTCTATGTTATCGACGGTGTTCCAACCACCGATGCGTCGCGCATTAATCCGCAGGATGTCGAGTCGATTCAGGTGCTGAAAGATGCCTCTTCGGCTTCTATCTATGGAGCCAGAGCCGCCAATGGCGTCATCATTATAACCACCAAAGGGGGTAAAATGGGCAAAACGACGCTCACCTACGATACCTACTATGGCATTCAGTCAACGCCCCTGAACCGGATTCCCAAGCTATTAAACACGAGCGAATTACTGACGTATCTGGATAAAACGACAGCGAGCACGTTTGTGGATCCAATTTTTGGCCAGCATGGTTCGTTTGCCATTCCCGATCGCTACATCGTCAGCAATAGTTTCAAAGGGGGCGTTTCGGCGAGCGATCCCCGCGCGAATCCTGATTTATACACCATCGCCGACTACACCAATCCGTACCAGATTTTTCAGACCAGTCCGGGCACTAACTGGTTCGACGCGATGTCGCAGAAGGGCGTTATCCAAAGCCACCAACTGACCGCGAGCGGAGGCAACGACAAATCGACCTTTTCGCTGGGGCTGAATTATTTTAACCAGCAGGGCACCTTCAAATACACGGGTTATGATCGGTACTCGATGCGGCTTAATTCAAGTTTTAAAGCCACTGATTTTCTGACGATAGGCGAAAACCTTCAGGTCTCGTATGATAATCGGCGGGGCGATGCCACCGTCATTGGCGAAACCAGCGCCTGGGCGTATGCGCTTCGGAGTGCCTCATTTATACCCGTTTATGACATAAAAGGGGGGTATGGCGGCTCGCTGGTGGGCGGTACTGCCGGGGTTGGTTATAATCCGGTATCGTACCTGGAACGCCGGAAAGCCTGGGTCAATCAAAATCTGCGGGCGTTCGGAAATGTTTTCGCGCAGGTAAACATCAGCAAAGACCTGGCGCTCCGAACATCCATCGGGATTGATGCCCGCAACGGAATACTTCAGCGCGCTTTTTTAAAAGAATACGAAGCCAGCCAGTCCCGACGAGTAACTCAGTTGACCGAAGCCTCCAACAATTACCTGAGCTGGACGTGGAGCAATACGCTGACGTACCAGAAAAAGATTGGGCAGATTCATGATGTAAAGGTTTTGCTAGGCACCGAAGCCATTAAAAATACCGGGCGAGGTTTGTTTGGGGCCAAGAGCAATTACGACTTCGAATCCAACAGTTTCCTCTCGCTCAATACGGGCTTGCCGCAGTCGTTGGGCGATGTGAGTGCAAATGATGCCGATATTAACCGGAATGCACTGCTATTCAGCAACTCGCTGTTTTCGTATTTCGGTCGGCTCGATTACATCCTGAAAGACAAGTATTTGTTCAACGCTACGTTTCGCCGGGATGGGTCATCGCTCTTCGGCCCCGATGTGCGGTACGCCAATTTCCCGTCGCTGGGCGTCGGCTGGCGCATTTCCGACGAAACGTTCATGAAATCGCTTAGCTGGCTCAATGAGTTAAAACTACGCGCGGGCTGGGGGCAAATGGGCAGTATTTCCAATGTGCCCGCCTTCAATCAGTATTCAACCTACAGCGCTGCGCCGGGGAGCAATTACTACGACATCAACGGGGTTAATATTGGCTCAACGCAGGGCTATGGAGCTAGTTCTCAGGGGAATCTGCGAACCAAATGGGAAACCACCGAAACGACCAATATTGGTCTAGACGCCAGCATTCTGCAAGGAAAATGGAGTGTAGCCGTTGATGTGTACACCAAAAATACCCGTGATTTGCTGGTTCCCAGCCTACGAAATGGACTTGAACTGCTGGTAACCAAACCATTGGTAAATCTGGGGACGATGCGGAACACGGGTATCGACCTGCAAATCACAAATCAGGGACATATTACCTCTGATTTGAAGTACGATGCCACCCTGACCTTTACCCACTACAAAAACCAGCTGACCAAACTAAACAACGAGAATACGGCGCAACTGGTAGCGGCCAGCCGGATAACCAATGCCCTGATTACGACACAGGGACAGGCCGTTTCGTCCTTCTATGGGTATCAGATCGATGGCTTTTACAACAGTCAGGCCGAGGTCGATGCGGGGCCTAAAATTAACGGGGCCGCTGGTGTAGTGGGGTCCTGGAAATATAAGGACATCAACGGCGATGGCAATATCACCACCGCCGACCGAACCGTACTGGGGTCGCCCCATCCCAAATTTCAGATGGGGTTGAACCTCGGCTTTAGCTGGAAGGGCTTTGACCTGAGCAGTTTTGTGTTCTGGAATCAGGGGAACCAGCTCTATAATTACACCAAGTACTTTACCTACATGGGCGTGTTAGGTGGTTCGGTTGCTGCTGGAAAACTCTACGACGCCTGGACCCCCGCAACGGCTGCTACCGCCAAAACACCCCAATTGGGTGTAGGTGCCACCAACGGCTATACAGCTTTTGTGACGGGTAATTCGAGTTCGTTTTACGTGGAGAATGGGTCCTACCTGCGGGGTAAAACCATTCAACTGGGCTACAGCTTTCCCAAAACATGGCTGAAAACGATTAAAATGAGCAACCTGCGGGTTTATGCGCAGGCTCAGAATTTCTTCACCATCACGAAATACACCGGCGCCGACCCCGATTTAGGCTTAGTATCGGGCGCATCGGTTGAGCAAACGGCCAGCAGCGATCAGAATCTGGGCGTCGACTATTCGGGCTACCCCAATCCACGCCAGTTCCTACTGGGCTTAAATGTATCCTTCTAACCCCGCTATTCTGCCATGAAACCGATTCTAAAACATACTGCATTTACCTTGCTGCTTTCGGTGGTTACGCTGTCTGCCTGCAAGCAACAATTTCTTGACCTGGCACCCCAGGGTGTTTATAATGAAAAGGATTTGCTCAGCAAAAAGGGGATCGACGGATTTTTGATCGATGCCTATGCTACGCTGGATGGGAATTTATCGGCTAACTTCCTGGGCCTCAGCGGAACCTACAACTGGATATGGGGGAGCATTACGGGGGGCGATGCGTATAAGGGAGGTACTAACTTCACCGACCAAAGCGAAATTAATCAGGTGATGCAGTATGCCACACCCTCCACAAACTCGCAGTTGCTCGCCCGCTGGAATGGTATTTTCGATGGTATTGGCCGGGCCAATATCGTATTGCAGGAACTGGCCAAAACAACTGATCCGGCCTTAACCGATGCCCTGAAAAAACAGGTAGCCGCCGAAGCTCGTTTTCTGCGGGCCTTCCACCATTTTGAGGGAAAGAAAATCTTTGGCAACATTCCGTTTGTCGATGAAAAAGCCACCGACTACAAAATTCCCAATACGGACGCGAGTGGCAATTACCTCAACATCTGGCCCCAACTGGAAACCGACTTCAAATTCGCTTACGACAATCTGGACGAAGTGAAAACGGGTAAAGGCCGGGTCAATAAGTGGACTGCCGGGGCGTATCTGGCAAAGGCGTATCTGTATCAGAATAAATTCGCTGAAGCCAAGGCACTGTTTGATGTTATTATCGGACAAGGCAAAACCAGTCAGGGAATTAAGTTGGACTTGACCACAAGCTTTGGCGAGAATTTCCGTATCGCGACCCAGAACAGTAAAGAAGCGATGCTGGAAGTGCAAAGTGCCATTGGGGATGGCGCCAGCGATAATACGAACGGGTTTCGGGAAGCGATTCTGTGCTACCCCAACGGCATTGCCGGGGGCACAAACTCCTGGTTTTATCGACCCTCCCAAAATCTGGTCAATGCGTTTCGCACCGACGAAAACGGCCTGCCCCTGCTCGATACCTATAACGACGTAGATGTTACCTCGAATGAGACAGTGCCAGATGCCAGCCCATTCACCCCCTACGCGGGTAACCTGGACCCTCGTTTAGACCACACCGTAGGTCGCCGGGGTATACCTTATCTGGATTGGGGCCTGATGAGCGGTTTAGCTTTCACGGCTCCTCCGGGCGAGTCGATCACCAATGGCGGTCCATTTACGGGGAAGAAACACGTTTTTTCATCGACCGAGTATAGTTCGGGGCAGGTGGTTCGGGCTAGTTTCGGTATTGCCAGTGCGCTGAATTATGACCTGATGCGTTTTGCCGATGTACTGCTGATGGCGGCTGAATGCGAAGTCGAAGTCGGTAGTCTGGATAAAGCCCGTGAATACGTCAATCGGGTTCGTGCAAGAGCTGCGGCTTCAAGTATCAAAACAATAGACGGAACTGCCAATGCCGCCAACTATGTGGTTAATCCCTATACAACCGCCTGGGCGAGTCAGGCCGTTGCCCGTCAGGACGTCCGTTTTGAGCGGAGAATCGAATTAGCGATGGAAGGTCACCGCTTCTTCGATCTGGTCCGCTGGGGCATTGCCGATCAGGTTATCAACTCCGAGTACTTACCCAAAGAAAGCATCCGTCGTTCGCTGGCGCTGGGCGGTGGGGTTAAGTTTACGAAAAACAAGAGCGAATACCAGCCCATTCCAGACTATGCCATCACGCAGAGTTTCGTCAATGGACAACCAACCTTGAAACAGAATCCGGGCTATTGAACTTTAATCGTGAGATTTTTTGTGGTGTCGGTTTTGAGAAACCGACACCACAAAAAACGTCAGACCTAATGAAACGCATTCTTCTACCTGTCCTTTTCCTGTCAGCCCTTATCTTAACGGCTGCTCAGCTAACGTATACCGATCGAAAATCGGATTCGAGTACCGAGTGGCCAGAGTATTTAGGAGGGCCTGATCGCAATCATTATTCGACATTATCTCAGATCAATACAGGTAACGTTAATCAGCTTAAAGTCGCCTGGGAATACCACTCTCGCGACTCGGGGCAGGTACAGTGCAACCCCATTATTGTCGATGGCACGCTCTACGGAGTGACGGCCTCGAATCAGGTTTTTGCGCTCGATGCCGCTACGGGCCAGGAGAAGTGGCGCTATGTGGAGCCAGGTACTAAAACGTTCAATACGAACCGGGGCGTTACGTATTGGAAAAGTAATCGAGCGGATGACACCGAACCCGCGCGTATCCTGTACGCGTACGGCTCCTGGCTTTACGCGATCAATGCACAGACCGGGCAACCGATCGTCAGCTTTGGCGAGAATGGTCGGGTTAGCCTTAAGGCTGGATTAGGTGAATCGGCGAAAGATAAATTCGTTATTTCGAATACACCGGGTACACTTTTCGAGGATTTGCTGTTCATGCCTTTACGTGTTTCGGAAGGAGCGGATGGGGCTCCCGGCTCTATTCAGGCCTTTAATGTGCGAACGGGCAAACTGGCGTGGGTCTTTCACACAATTCCACATCCGGGGGAGTATGGCTATGAAACCTGGCCCAAAGAGGTCTATAAAAACACCGAAGTCGGCGCGGCTAATAACTGGGCGGGCATGGCGATTGATCGCAAACGAGGAATTCTCTACGTACCGACGGGCTCGGCCGGGTTTGATTTTTATGGCGGGAATCGCAAAGGACAGAATCTGTTTGCCAATTGCTTGCTGGCGCTGGATGCGCGAACCGGAAAACGAATCTGGCATTACCAACTGGTTCATCATGACATCTGGGATCGGGATTTACCCGCTCCACCCAACCTGATCACGCTTCGGCAGAAAGATCGGTCTGGTGCTCTGAAAACAATCGATGCTGTGACCCAGGTAACCAAGAGCGCCCACGTTTTTATTTTTGATCGTGTAACGGGGAAGCCACTTTTTCCCATTCGAGAGGTGCCCGTTCCTAAATCACCTTTACCGGATGAAGCGACCTGGCCAACGCAACCCGTTCCAGCCTTACCCGCGCCGTTTGCCCGACAAACCATTGCCGAAACGGAGTTAAGTCCCTATGCTACAAATCGTGATTCGTTGATTGCACAATATCGCCGGGCGAGAAAAGGACAGTTTCAGCCGCTGGGTAAAACACCAACGCTGCTGTTGCCGGGAGCCGATGGCGGGCCGGAATGGGGCGGTGCTGCCGTTGATCCCGACGGCATTATGTACGTCAATGCTAATGAAATGGCCTGGATGTTCAGCCTTAGCGATACTCCTAAAGTAGACGCACTGGCGCATTTAAGTCCCGGTAACCGACTGTATACGAGTTATTGTGTCGCCTGTCATGGTACTGATCGAAAAGGGAATCCATCAAGCGGCTATCCATCGTTAGTAAACATTAGTCAACGGCGCGACCGGGAGTATGTGGCCAAACTGATTACCAGCGGTAAAGGAATGATGCCGGGTTTTGCGGGAATTACGGCCGAGCAGAAGCAGGCGCTATTGGCTTTTTTGTTTAACGATGAGAAAGTGGAAACCGTCGCTACGGTTCCCGGACCAACAGCTAAACCGGGGCCTTACGTTCCGTATCGCTTCAACGGGTACACAAAATTTTTAGACAGTAAAGGATTTCCTGCTATTAAGCCACCCTGGGGCACATTAACCGCCATCAACCTCAATACGGGGCGGCAGGTTTGGCAAAAAACCTTGGGCGAGTTTACTGAACTAACCCGGCAAGGAATTCCGCCAACCGGCACGGAGAACTATGGAGGTCCGGTGATTACGAAGGGCGGGTTGTTATTGATTGCGGCTACTAAAGATGGAATGTTTCGGGCTTACGACAAGAAAACCGGACAGTTACTCTGGCAAACACAACTGCCCGCAGCCGGTTTTGCAACGCCCAGCACCTATGAAGTGAACGGGAAACAGTACATCGTCGTCGCTTGTGGAGGAACAAAATTAGGCACCCCTAAAGGCGATAGTTACGTAGCCTTTGCCCTGCCCTAAAATCGATAAACAAAGAGCTTTTTACAATAGGTTAAGGTTGGTTCGTAAAGCCCCGGTGGGATGTCTGCCGGGAGTTTTATAGTTATCCCGTTTCGCATCGATACAGGAAAGTATAGGATTCTTATTCGATTATAAACACAGAAATTGCTGCGAATTAAAAGACGCCCCATGACCCAACGGCCTTTCTTCCGAATCCTACCTCTACTATTTGTTCTATTACGATCCTTATCCGCCTTCGCAGCACCCTGCACACCCGTTGGCCTTCAATGCGAGCATTTGGTTAACCCATTGGGCATCGATGCTCTGGCCCCCCGACTAACGTGGCGGCTGGACGATACTCGAAAAGGAGCGAAGCAAACAGCCTATCAAGTATACGTTGGTACCGATTCAATGGCGGTGAGTCAGGGAAAAGGCAGTAGCTGGCAAACGACTAAACTACCATTAGATAGCCAGCTTATTACCTATGCAGGAAAATCTCTTCAGCCTTTCACAAAATACTATTGGCGAGTAGAGGTTTGGGATAAAGATGGCAAGCCGTCGGCTTCGTCGGTGGCGAGTTTCGAAACGGGTTTGATGCATAGCAAAAACTGGCAGGGTGCGTGGATTAGCGATGTCAGTGATGTGGACCTGAAACCCGCTCCCTATTTCCGGAAAGCTTTTACCGCAACGAAGAAAATTAAAACGGCGCGCGCCTACATTGCGGCTGGTGGTTTGTACGAGTTGTATCTGAACGGGCAGAAAATTGGGAACCACCGGCTCGATCCCATGTACACTCGTTTCGACCGCCGGACGTTGTACGTTACTTACGATGTGACGAACCAACTGCAAAGCGGCAAAAATGCCATTGGTGTCTTGCTCGGAAATGGCTGGTACAACCACCAATCGACGGCAGTCTGGTTTTTTGATAAAGCTCCCTGGCGGGCACGCCCTACGTTCTGCCTGGATCTGCGCATTACCTACGACGATGGCTCTGTCGAAACAATTACCTCAGGAAAAGATTGGAAAACGACCCTGAGCCCTGTCATTTTCAACAGTATCTACACGGCAGAGCACTACGATGCCCGGCTGGAGCAACCCGGTTGGAACACGGCGAATTTTGATGATTCGAAATGGAAGGAACCCATTATGCGGGCTGCTCCGTCAACGAATATCGTTGCGCAGGCCGTTCATCCAATCCGAAACGTGGAGACAATTCAGCCGAAAAGCATCACCAAAATCAACGACACCACCTTTGTTTATGACTTAGGCCGGAACATTGCTGGAGTGAGTCAATTTCGGGTGAAAGGTTCGGCGGGTACGACCTTGCGCCTGAAACATGCCGAACGATTGTACAAAGATGGTCATGTCGATCAGTCGAATATCGATGCACACTACCGCCCGGTCGGTACCAGCGATCCGTTCCAGACTGACATCTTTATCCTGAATGGGAAAGGCGAAGAAACTTTCATGCCACACTTCAATTATAAAGGCTTCCAGTACGTAGAGGTAACCAGCAATACCCCCATTGGCTTAGTTAAAGAAAACCTGATGGGTTATTTCATGCACAGCGATGTTCCTAGTGCGGGGCAAGTGAAATCGGCCAACCCAACGCTGGACAAAATCTGGTGGGCTACTAATAATTCGTATTTGTCTAATCTCTTTGGTTACCCAACCGATTGCCCACAACGGGAGAAAAACGGTTGGACGGGCGATGGGCAAATTGCGATTGAAACGGGTCTGTATAATTTCGACGGGATTACAATCTACGAAAAATGGCTGGCCGATCACCGCGACGAACAACAGCCGAATGGTGTACTGCCGGCCATTATCCCAACCGGCGGCTGGGGTTACGAATGGGCCAATGGTCCCGACTGGACAAGTACCATCGCCATTATTCCCTGGAACATCTATCTGTTCTATGGCGACAAAAAGATACTGGCCGATAACTACGACAACATCAAACGGTACGTCGACCATATCAACGAGCAAAGCCCATCGGGGCTGACATCCTGGGGTTTAGGCGACTGGGTGCCGGTAAAATCGAAATCACCGGTAGAATTTACGTCATCAATCTATTACTTCACCGATGCTTCGATTCTGGCGAAGACGGCGAAACTGCTGGGCAAACAGAGTGATGCGGCTATGTATTTGGCATTGGCGACGAAGATCAAAAATGCGATCAATGCGAAGTACCTGAATAAGGAGACGGGAAACTACGGAACAGGTTTGCAAACCGAACTGAGCGTGCCCTTGCAGTGGGGCATAGTACCCGATGAACTGAAAACCAAAGTAGCGGCTAATCTGGCCAAACGGGTGGAAGCCGACAACTCGCACATCGATGTTGGCCTTTTAGGAACCAAAGCAATTCTGAACGCCCTCAGCGAAAACGGTCATGCCGATCTGGCTTATAAAGTGGCTTCGCAGGAAACGTTTCCCTCCTGGGGCTGGTGGATTGCCAATGGCGCTACAACGCTCTATGAAAACTGGCCGATTGACGCGAAAAGCGATATTTCGATGAACCATATCATGTTTGGCGAAATCGGAGCCTGGTATTACAAAGCCCTCGGTGGTATCAAACCTGATCCCGCGCATCCGGGCTTTAAAAACGTATTGCTGGAGCCCCATTTCGTGGCGGGTCTCGATCACTTTGAGGCTACACACGACAGCCCGTACGGAACCATTCGATCGTCCTGGAAACGGGTATGGCAGGGCGTCTCGTATTCCGTAACTGTTCCACCTAACTCGACCGCTACGCTCAAATTGCCGGGTTCGTCAATGGCTCAAAAATTACAGGCCGGGACGTATCAGTTTGAGGTGAAGTAATTTGTTTGGCATTCTTAGGTAATCAAGGAGATTTAAAGTGGGCTATATTTTGTGTGACCCCATCGGGGTCACACTTCTTTTATGGCGATGTATTTCCTTCTGAAACCTATTTAGTCATCTGCCAAATCTTTTTCCCTATCATCTAAATTATCCGTTTTGGTACTCATATTGGCCAAACTCTCTACCGTAGTATCCATAGTCTGATCAGGGCGCGTAAATACTGCTAAAATTTTTGCCTGCCCCTCAAGAATCTGGTCAAGTTTTTGAGACATTTCAATCATTTGCGACTTAAAAGGTCAATTCTTTGATCAGTTGTCATAAAACAAATATAGAAGCGGTCATTTAGTTGCCAGCCAAAAATCAACTTAAACTTAGGTCACTAAAATAGGCCTACTCAAACCGCAAATGCTTCACCGAATCACCTGAGGACTCAAGTTCAAGAAGGGCATCGATGCCTATATCGAGGTGAACGTTGACAAACTGACCCGTCACTTTTTTGTCGCTTTCTTCGGTTTTTACACCTTCAGGTACCAGTGGATTATCAGATACGAGCAGCAGGGCACCGTGTGGAATGGAATTGACAAAACCTACCGTAAAAATAGTAGCCGTTTCCATATCGATGGCCATGGTACGGAGTTCACGCAGGTAATCTTTGAATGGTTCGTCGTGCTCCCAAATTCGTCGGTTGGTGGTATACACTGTGCCTGTCCAATAATCCAACTCGTATCGTTTGATGGTTGACGACACGGCCCGTTGCAATCGGAATGAGGGAAGGGCCGGAATTTCGGGCCGCATGTAATCATTGCTGGTACCTTCACCTCGTATGGCGGCAATCGGTAGCACTAAATCGCCGACCTGTGTTTTTTTCAGGCCACCACATTTCCCTAAAAATAAAACTGCTTTCGGGTTGACTGCCGAAAGCAGATCCATAACGGTAGCCGCCATAGCGCTACCCATCCCGAAGTTGATAATAGTGATGTTGTTGGCCGTAGCTGTTTGCATAGCCCGTCCGATACCAAAAATCTCTACATCGAATTTCTTGGCAAATAATTCGACGTAATTGATAAAGTTGGTTAGCAAAATGTATTCGCCAAATTGCTCAATGGGTGTTCCTGTGTAGCGTGGCAGCCAGTTCTGAACGATTTCTTCTTTTGTTTTCATAGATTCAAGGAGTGAATGACCGGGCCGCCGGTACGATGAATTCGTGAGTAAACGAATGATCGATTAAAAAGATTCACGCGTTCACGCTTTATCTTTGAGGTATGGACCCATTGAACCTTCCTCCTTTTGACTATAAAACGAAGCAAGTCGAAGGAAAACCGTATATTTTTGACTTGTTACGCCGAAAGTACGTCCGGCTATCGCCCGAGGAGTGGGTTCGTCAGCACGTTGTGAACCTACTGTTGACACATTATGCCTACCCTAAAGCCCTCATCCGTTCGGAAGGAGGGCTAACGTTGAATCAGACTCAAAAGAGAACGGATGTTGTCGTCTTTGATCGGCAAGGACAGCCTTTTTTACTTGTTGAGTGTAAAGCACCCCATATCGCACTCACCCAAACGGTTGTTGACCAGACTGCCCGCTACAATCATGTTCATCGCGCCCCTTATGTAGTTATTTCTAATGGGCTGGTGCATTATTGCTGGTGTGTAAACCACGACACCGCGGAGGTGCAATTTATGGACGACTTCCCTGCATTTGTGTAATGCCAAAGGAGGCCTAGAAGGTTTGGAAGACGTTTATCGCAAGCTTTTATGTACAAAAAAATCCCCGACACCAGTAGGCGCCGGGGATCATTATAAGCAATCATAGGTTAGTTTTTCACCAATTCACCAGAAGCCCGGATAGCAATTTCATCGCTAACTACGGCCGCTGGAGCAGAACCCAGGGTAAAATCACCCCGTTTTACTTCGCCAGTTACAGTAAAACCAGCTAAGGTTTTCTTGTTTTGTGGGTTCGTAACAGGTCCTTTGATAACAGCATCAAGCGTTACGGGTTTCGTTACACCGTGCATGGTCAGGTCGCCAGTCAATTTGTATTTGTTGCCAGATACTTTAGAAATCGACTTGCTTTTGAAAGACAGCGTTGGATATTTGGCAGCATCGAAAAAGTCAGCGCTTTTCAGGTGGCCATCACGTTTTTCCTGGTTAGTATTGATGCTGTTTACATCAGCCGTAAAGTCGATTTGAGCGTCAGTAAAGTCATCTTTCGCCGAAATCATTTTCACATCGAAATTCGTGAACTTACCATCAACTTCCGACAACATCATGTGTGTTACGGTGAAGTTGAGGTTCGAGTGCGCTTTGTCCAGCGTCCAGGTCTGAGCGAAAGCTCCTACTGATGAAAATAAAAGGGCAGCAATTAAAGTTGCTTTTTTCATTGGTATGTAACGATTTGTTTGGATTTTAAAAGTTAAGCACGAATACGGTCTAGCAATTGACTCAGGTAAATAGCTTCCTCTTCGGTCAATTTGCTTCGTTGTTTATCAGACCACTCCGTCTGATAAACATCTAATTGGTTGAGTAATGCCAGTCCTTTATCTGTAATGACCACATCGACCGCTCGTCGGTCGCTGGGGCATTCGGTGCGTAAGACAAGTTTCTTGGCCAATAGTTTATCCACCAACCTTGACGCATTCGACATTTTATCGAGCATGCGCTCGGTAATATCACTGACTTTAACCGGCTCGGGGTATTGGCCACGCAAAATTCGCAGCACGTTATACTGCTGCAATGTCAGCCCAAATGGCTTCAACATCTGCATCTGGCTAGCCGCCATCCAGTTGCTGGTAAAGATCAGATTCACCATCACCCGGTGGTAAGGTGTTTTGAATGGTGTGCTCTGTTTTATATCAGTTTCAATGGACATGGCACAAAGATAGTGTAATTGTATTTAATGTAGCAACACTAAATACAATTATTTTTTTTAGCGGTAAGGAATAATCTGAGGTGCAGATAAATCAAAATCGCGAAATTGTAGAGTTGGAACGCCTTCAAATGCCGTTCGGAACGGTATTGTATTGCCCGGAATGTTGGGATAATACGCCAGCCGAATCTGGAAACTGGTAAACGTCAGGTTTTCATTCCGCAGTCGGAACCCAATGCCATATCCCTGATAAAGAGGCCCTTTCAACAGCGTTCTGTCAGGAAAACTAATGAGTCCAAGATTAGCGAACGTTACAAACGCAACCCGGAATCCAATCAGGCTGAGCCGCGAAAAGAGGACGTTTTCGTAATTGATGAACCATCGGTTTGTGCCCCGCAAGGCGTCACTATTCAGGCCGATGCCGTCGGTATTGACACCGCTGCCTGTACTACTCAGCGAAATGTATTCATTATCAAATCGGTCAATACCAACCGTGTAGCGCGTATTGAAGAAGTGACGCATGTTGCCCCACCTGGTTTTCATGAGTGGACTAAAATAGTTTGACTCAAGCGAAAAAACGGCCTGTTCAATCTTATGATTCCGCACGTAGCCGCCAATATTCACCAATCCATAGAGATAGCCTAGATGGCGCATGTATTTCCCCTGCGAGAAATTCATGCCCGCATACATCCGCTGGCCTAATTCGGCATTATCGAAGCCGACGGTAGCGGCTATCGACTCGCCAATAGGAACGTCTTCTGTACGACCAAATCCGTAAATAAGTACATCGCGGGTGTATTTGCGACGGGAGAATCCAACACTGAACAAGGTAGTCCGACTGTCCTGATAAATCTGGTTCGTGTCAGCCGTAACATCCGGGCGTTTGAAATACTCATAGTTTGTGTTGCGTAAGGCCACAACCAGTCTCGAACGGCCTTTCTCCTCGGTATCTCGCTGTTTGTAAAACAACCGGAACGAGCGGCCTATCCAGATATCCGAATAGTTATAACTAACTGGCACCAGCAATACGCTGTCATTCCGTGTAATTAGCCGATTGTTAACCTGCGTATGGTTTAGTTCAATAGAGCCCGCATATTTGGTATCCGGTGTCAGGAAAGGCCGATAGAGCTTAACGGCCACTTGTTTCAGATCGCGCAGGTAGTATAGATCGGCCTCGGCAGTCAGAAAGGTTTTCCCGATGAACGGTACTTTATAACGGGTCTGGTATTCAGCTTTCTGACGCGGATCGGTTCCTGAATAGGCGAATTGTGCAAAAAGCTGATGGCCTAATCCGCGAAAATTAACCTGATCGAAGCCAACGCTGAAGTTCGTAAACCCACCAAATCCACCATTGGGTAATAACGACCAGACATCCTGCGTAATCACATACACATCAACAAACTGTCGACTGCCAGGTCGGGGAACTACTAAAATCCGGGCATCGTGAAAAATCGACGTCGTTCGCAACAGCCGTTCGTTATCCCGCAGGACAACCGGATTCAGTGCATCGCCCTGCCGAAACAGCAAATAAGAGTTCCGAATCACATGCTCGCGTGTGTTTGTATGCAACTTACTACCCACTCGCTCGACCCAGTTATTTGCTTTTCGAAGTGTATCGTAAACCGTTTGCCCAAATACACCCAGTCGGCGGATATAAATATCCCCGATAATCCGCCCTTCAAATATCTTAAACGGATTTACTTCGATCTGACTCACTTCGCCGGTTTGGATACGGCTATTATACACGTCGCGAAAAACAGCATCATAGAGTTGCCGGGTTAGCCGATGCTTATACATCGATGTTTTCAGACGACTGTAAAAAACACTATCTCGACGCATCAGAATACTATCTGTCTGGGCAGTTAAATGAGCAGCTGTCAGCGAATCGATTGGTCCAACGTCAATACCAATGTGCCGAAGTGTATCGACCTGAACATTTTCAAGCGGGTCTTTCCGAATTTGCCTGGTGGTATCGACCTGAGCAAACACCGACAGATTGCATCCGCACAGAACAATCAGCCACACCAGAAACTGATGAAACCTTGATTGACATTCGTTCGGATACAGTTGATACATTATGATCGTGAACAGATAGTAGTGATAAGCTGATGGACTGGTTTAAGTGAACAAAAGATAAACTGATTCTGACACAATTAGTAACGATTTTCGGATAAAGCTTTAATTATAAACTAATTAAAGTGTTAAAATAACAGGCAAAAATACCAACCTCCTAATTATCTAATTGTTTCTCAAGCCAGAAATCCCGCTGACGTTCGGTGCCAAACTGGAAATAATGAAACCCGAATTTTCTGAAACCGATTTTTTCATAAAAGCCCATTGCACGGGCATTCCGCTCCCAGACTCCTAACCATACGGATGTATATCCTTGATTTCGCGACCAGCCAAGACAATGTTGCATCAGCATACGGCCCTGCCCTTGGCCAATCTGATTTTGCAGAAGATAAATGCGCTGAATTTCGATAGCGTTTCGGTCGGCCATTTTCCGGGGAGGGGCGTGTTTGCGTAGTTTCGCGTAGCCAACAGGCTCTCCATCGCCTGATTCGAGCAGAAAAAAAGTAGACCGATGATCGGCTAATTCCGCTTCCATAATGGGAACGCTTATGGCCGATTGAACGTATTCTTCCACGAGTTCGGCGGGGTTGTGAGGTGGGCCAAAAGCCTCACGCATAGTGGTAATAGCCAGCTCCGTTATCGCGGCTGCATCAGAAAAAGTAGCGGGTCGAATGGTCATAGTTACAAATAAGCAATCAACCAAGATACGCAGAAACCTTCATTTTTAGGTTAATTTTGCCCTTCGTCTTTCTGCCTATATGCTCACATTACGCTATCCACTCGTGTTAGCTTCGGGATCGCCCCGGCGCAAACAACTGATGACCGACGCCGGTTTTTCGTTCACCATCGAAACTCGGCCTACCGATGAAATCTTCCCCGAAACGATGCCCGCGAATGAGGTTGCCGAATATCTGGCCCGTCAGAAAGCAGAGCAATTCATACCGGATTTGGGCAATCGGATTATTCTTTGCGCCGATACGGTTGTGATTCTGGGCGATCAAATTATGAACAAGCCCCAGGATGAAGCCGATGCCCAGCGAATGCTTCGGGCTTTGTCTGGGCAAACGCACCGCGTTCGAACGGGGGTCGCTATTCTTTCTCCCCGCGCTAACGGCGAACCTCAATTAGACTCGTTCACTGACGAAACAAGGGTACAATTTGCCTCGCTTACCAACAGCGAAATTGCCTATTACATTAAGGAATGTAAGCCATTCGATAAAGCTGGATCGTATGGTGCACAGGACTTTATCGGGCTGATGGGCATCGAACGACTGGAAGGTTCGTTTTATACCGTGATGGGCTTACCCACACACCGGGTTTATCAGGCCTTAAAACTATTTACTTGTTAAGCTAGTCTGTAAAGAATGACCGCTGCAAACTCTGCTCAAGCCAATACAACCTTAGCGCCTATCCAGTCCAGCTCAGTTCCCGTCGGACAAACAGGGGTTCACTACGAGATTTTCGTTCGTTCCTTTGCCGACTCCAATGGCGACGGTATTGGTGACCTCAACGGAATTACCAACAAGCTCGATTACTTAAGCGATCTTGGCATATCGGCCATTTGGCTCATGCCCATCAATCCATCGCCAAGTTATCATAAATACGATGTAACGGATTACTACGGCATCGATCCTGAATATGGCACGCTGGACGACTTCAAACGACTGATTGTTGAAGCGCATAACCGAGGTATTGCCGTCATCATCGACCTAGTCTTACACCATACCAGTCTTCAGCATAAGTGGTTTCAGGAAGCGTCGAAAGGGCCGGACAATCCCTACTGGAATTATTACAAATGGCTAACACCTGCTGAAATCAAAGCCCGAAAACTGGCCACTCGCGATATTACTGCCGATTCGGGCGAGCGGAATCCCTGGCATTCGGTTCGGGGAGCCAGCTATCCTGAGCAATATTATGGGATGTTCTGGAGCGGCATGCCCGATCTGAATTTTGATCACCAGCCCGTTCGAGACGAGTTTTTTACTATAGCTCGCTACTGGCTTAATGAGGTGGGAATAGATGGATTTCGACTGGATGCCGCCCGCCATCTCTATCGTGAAGCCGAAGAACCTAAAAATCACGAGTTTTGGCAGGAATTTGGAAAAGTCGTTGAAGCGGCCAAACCCGGAGCGTATACCGTTGGCGAGGTCTGGACGCGTCCTGAACGGATTGCGCCCTATTTCCGGGGATTGAAAGCCAACTTCAATTTCGACCTTCAGCTAGTGCTTGCCGAAATTGTGGCAAGAGAAAACGATACCGAGGATTTGATTGAGTTTCTACGCTACGTTCACAATACGTTCGGCAACGTAAATCCCAACTTTATTGATGCGTTGCTGCTATCCAATCATGACCAGAACCGCATCGGTAGTGTGCTAAAAGGCAACCTCGACCAGTTGAAAGTAGCGGCAAATCTCTTGCTCACACTTCCGGGCCTTCCTTATCTGTATTATGGCGAGGAAATTGGTATGCTCGGCATGAAGCCCGACGAATACATCCGGGAACCGTTTCTGTGGGATGTTCGCGCTCGAGATACACAGCGTACTCGTTGGCGTCGGGGAAAATACAGCACGAGTCAAACGGTTCGGCCATTGGCTCAGCAACTAGGTGATCCCGATTCGCTGGTCAATCATTACAAACGCCTGATTCAGTATCGAAACAGCCACCCAATTCTGAATAATAATGTCAGCAAGCTTTTACCCGCTGGCATTCGACAGAAGGGTATCGTTGCGTTTATTCGGCAGGATGCCAGTGGCGGCCCCTGCGTTTTGCTGGTTCACAACCTGACCAAAAAGCCTATTGAGGTGGTCTTTTCTCCGGGTGAGGAATGGTGCCGTTGCATCGTATTTGAGACAAAACCGGGTGGCTCGTTTCTGAATAGCCGAGTTACCGTGCCAGCTTATGGATGTGTTGTGGTTGAGTGAGATGACAAACTCATTGTCCAGTAAGCGTTTTGAATCGTATATTCGTCAAGTGATCACTTGACATGGAGATTAAAGAAATGGACACTCAATCCCAAAAATTAGAGTTAATTCAATGGATTGCCGGGCTTAACGATCTACGAGTGTTAAGTCAGGTTTCGGCCATTAGGCAACATGATGCAGGTAAGAGCAAGCTTACAAAACGGCATTTTGGGGGTGGAAAGCATATAATTATTCATGTAGATGACAATTTCAACGAGCCATTGGATGAGTTTAAAGACTACATGCCATGAGTAAGGCTTATCTTATTGATACACATGTGTTACTGTGGTATATTAAAGGGGAGAAACGGCTTTCCCAACCTGTAAAGAAACTTATTGATTCAGTCAATAACACCATTTATATCAGCAAAGCTAGTCTTTGGGAAATGGCGATAAAGTCCTCATTAGGCAAATTAACAATAGGATTAGCGTTAGACTCGCTTTAAGCTCTTTAAACCGCGATAAAGTCCTCATTAGGCAAATTAACAATAGGATTCCCTTAGATCATCTAGCCAACTATCTTGAGGAGGAAGGTTTTATTGTATTAGATTTTGACTTTGCAGACTTACTCCAACTACATCAGCTTCCCTTTCACCATGGCGATCCATTTGATCGCTTGATTATAGCTCAAGCCTTAGTTCACGGATTGACCGTTATTTCAGATGATCGTAATTTTGTCCACTATACGATCAATCTCTTGTCAGCATAGCTGACTTATGTTTGACCTTTTCCGCACCCAAAATCGCCTATTCATCCAGTCAATTTGGGGATTCAACTTGTTTTAATCCCCAACTAATAACCCACGGTGGCTTTTGTAATGTTATTGAGTATCCGATGAGGATACGAATAGATTATGAAAGCGTTTCGAAAGCATCCACAATACACTACGAATTGCCAATGGGTTATGTTTCTGTTGGCTGGAATCTGCCTAACAGCCTGTAGCAGTTCCGACAAGAAAAAAGGCGGTCAGACGGACTCGACCGCCTTAAAACAGCCTAAAACGTACTCAGTATTGACGCTCGCTCCTCGTAAAGAGGTTCTCTACGTCGATTTCCCCGCCATCATTCAGGGAGAACAGAATGTTGAAATTCGCCCCAAAGTGGATGGGTTTGTAGAGGCTATTTATGTGGATGAAGGCTCAACGGTCAAAAAAGGACAACGGCTGTTTCGCATCAATGCTCCTCAGTATGCCCAGGACGTACTGACTGCTCAGGCGGGTGTCCGAACAGCGCAGGCCGATGTTAGTTCCGCTTTGTTGGCCGTGAACAAAGTCCGGCCCCTGGTTGAGAAAGACATTATCAGTCCATACGAACTGGAAACGGCCCAGTATACGCTGGCTTCTAAAAAGGCTGCTCTAGCTCAGGCGCAGGCCGCTCTGGCCAATGCACAAACCAACCTGGGCTACACGAATCTGGTTAGCCCCGTTAGTGGCGTCGTTGGGTCGATACCGTACAAGATCGGGAGTCTGGTGACCAGCACGACCACCAATCCGCTGACAACGATTTCCGGTATCAGCGAAGTATACGCCTATTTTGCCCTGAACGAAAAACAGCTCCTTGATTTCACGCGCGATGTAAGCGGCAACACGCTTCAGGAAAAGCTGGCCAAGTTACCAGACGTTATACTGCTGCTAGCCGACGGATCGACGTACAATTACAAAGGCCGAATTAAAACTGCTATTGGTCAGATCGACACCCAAACAGGTTCCAGTAATTTCCGCGCTACATTCCCTAATCCGCAGGCTCTTCTGCGTAGTGGCAACAGCGGTACCGTCCGGGTACCCCGCACCATCGACTCGGCACTGGTAGTTCCACAAAGCGCCACGTCTGAGCTTCAGGATAAACGATTCCTGTTCGTCGTCGGTAAAAATAACATCGCCAAAACTACTGCCGTAACCGTAACCCCCACACCCGACGGACAATATTTCGTTGTCCAGAAGGGACTCAAAGCGGGAGACAAGGTCGTGCTTGACGGAGGTACCGGATTGAAAGACGGCGCATCGATTAAACCAAAGTCTGCTTCACCGAACAGCGTCTATAAAACGACTGCACCTAATACGACAACCGCTGCAACCGACGCCAATACGGACTTGTAAGTTATTCTCAAAAACCTGCCTTATGCTTCGCATATTCATAGAACGTCCGGTATTAAGTACTGTTATTTCAGCCCTGATTGTCTTGTTAGGCATTCTGGGTATGGTCAAGCTTCCCATTGCGCAATACCCCGATATTTCGCCACCAACCGTACAGGTTTCGGCCAGTTATAGCGGTGCCAACGCCGATGTCGTGCTAAAAAGCGTCATTGTACCGCTGGAAGAGCAAATTAACGGCGTAGAAGGCATGACCTATATGACCTCGTCGGCAACTAACGATGGAGCCGGGAGCATCAGCATTTACTTTGCCGTGGGTACCGACCCTAATCAGGCGGCAGTAGATGTGCAGAACCGGGTTTCGGCGGCTACGAGCCTGTTGCCGCAGGAAGTTACGCAGGCTGGTGTAACGGTTCGGAAACAGCAAAGCAGCAACTTGCTGATTATGTCGATCTATAGCGATAATGCGGCTTACGATCAGACATTTTTGCAAAATTACGCTGCCATCAACGTCATTCCGCAGCTTCAGCGGGTCAATGGCGTGGGGGCCGCCAACGTGTTCGGATCAGCCAAAACGTACTCCATGCGTATCTGGCTCAAGCCCGACGTCATGTCCATTTATGGAATTACCCCTGCCGATGTATCAACGGCTCTATCAGACCAAAATGTGGATGCGGCACCCGGTAAGTTCGGCGAAAATGACAACCAGACCTTCCAGTATGTTATCCGGTACAGTGGCCGATTGCAGTCTACCCAACAGTTTGGGGATATTATTATCAAAACAACCGGCAATGGGCAATTGCTGCGACTTCGGGATATTGCCCGGATTGAGCTTGGCTCGCAGACGTATACCAGCTTTACAAGTACCAACGGCAAGCAGTCGGTGGGTATTTCGGTAAGCCAGACGCCGGGTTCCAATGCTCGGGATGTGATCAACAACTCCAAGAAAGTCATCGAACTAGCTGCCAAATCTTTTCCGGCGGGCGTTCATTTTGTTTATCTGGTCGATATCAACCAGTTTCTGGATGCGTCGATCAGCAAAGTGTTACACACACTGCTGGAATGTTTCGCACTGGTTTTCCTGGTGATTTTCATCTTCCTACAGGATTTTCGCTCGACCATTATTCACGGTGTTTCGGTGCCAGTGGCCATTACGGGTACGTTTTTCTTTCTGTATCTGTTTGGCTTCAGCATTAACCTGCTTACGCTGTTTGCGTTGGTGCTGGCCATCGGTATTGTGGTAGATGATGCCATTGTGGTCGTCGAAGCCGTTCACTCGAAACTGGAGAGCGGCTATAAATCACCCCGTAAAGCGGCTATTGATGCCATGAGTGAAATCTCAGGCGCTATCATTTCGATTACGCTCGTGATGGCGTCGGTTTTTCTACCTGTAACGTTTATTACGGGTTCGGCGGGGGTGTTTTACAAGCAGTTCGGCATTACGCTGGCCGTTGCCATTATTATTTCGGCGGTCAATGCCTTAACGCTTTGCCCGGCGCTGGCGGCTCTCTTCCTGAAACCACCGCAACATACCGAAGGCGAAAAACCGAAAGGATTATTACAACGCTTTGGGGTTGCCTTTAATGCGGGTTATGATTCCCTAACGGCCAAATACACCAGGTCGGTCACATTTCTGTCGGCCCGGAAATGGTTGGCACTTATCGGTATCGGGTTGTTTGGCGGACTGTTTTACACGCTGTTCAAAACCACGCCTTCCAGCTTCGTGCCGAAAGAAGACATGGGCAGTATTTTCGTCAATATTACGCTTCCCCCCGCTTCGTCGGTCGAACGAACTACGGCGATGGCCGATCAGGTCGACTCCATCGTACATACAATTCCCGAAGTGCAAAACAGTATGCGTACGCTGGGGCAGAATTTTGTGGCGGGTAATGGGAGCGCCTATGGGTTGATTATTGTCCGATTAAAACCCTGGGATGAGCGTCCCGGAGTTAGCGATGACGACGTCATCAAGCTGATGAAACAGAAAACGGCCAACATTCGGGATGCGGAGCTGGTCTTTATTCAGCAGCCAACCATCACAGGATTTGGTACCAGTGGGGGCTTCACGTTTCAGTTACAGGACAAAGGCGGCCACACTACGGATGAGTTCTATAAGGTAACGCAGAACTTCCTGGCCACGCTAAACAAACGACCTGAAATCCAGTATGCTACTACCTCATTCAATCCCAACTTCCCACAATATCAGCTGGATGTAAATGTAGCTAAATGTAAAGAAGCAGGCATTACAGTGGGCGATGTGCTCAATGCGATGCAGGTCTTCTACGGCAGTTCGTACGTGTCGAACTTCAATGAGTTTGGCAAGCAATACCGCGTTATCATGCAGGCCGATACAAACTACCGGGCAAACCCCGCCGGACTAAATAAAATAGCGGTCCGAACGTCGGCGGGTACAATGGCTCCGATTACTGAGTTTATTACCCTGAAACGAATCTATGGGCCAGAAAGCGTTTCCCGTTTTAACCTGTTCTCGTCGATGTCAGTCAACGGTTCACCTAATCCAAACTACAGTACTGGGCAAGCCTTACTGGCGATTCAGGAAGTGGCTACCCAAACGCTTCCGGCAGGCTATGGTTTCGAGTATTCGGGCATTAGTCGGGAAGAACAGAACGTGGGTTCGCAAACACTGTATGTTTTTATTCTGTGTCTGGCCTTCGTCTATCTTCTATTAAGCGCACAATACGAAAGTTATTTACTGCCGTTTGCCGTATTATTTTCCTTACCGGTTGGCTTATCGGGCGTGTATGTTTTTGCCCGGCTTTTCGGGCTGGACAACAACATTTACATGCAAATCTCGCTCATCATGCTGATTGGTTTGCTGGCTAAGAACGCTATCCTGATTGTGCAGTTTGCCGTTGAGCGAAGACAGACCGGAATGGAACTATTGGAGTCGGCTATAGAAGGGGCCAAAGCCCGGTTACGACCAATTCTGATGACATCGTTTGCCTTCATTTTCGGTCTGCTACCCTTAATGTTTGCCAGCGGAGCCGGTGCTCAGGGGAACCGCTCAATTGGGACGGGTGCCATTGGTGGGATGCTCTTCGGGACGTTGCTTGGGGTGTTTTTTGTACCAACGTTGTTCGTCATTTTCCAGGGTTTGCAGGAAAAAATAAGTGGGCCGCCTAAAGAGCAGGCTATTGATGACGAGGACGATGAACCCGTGAAAATTGATGGTAAAAAAGCTCGTTCAGGAAAAGGGGCTAAAACACCCGTGAATACCTAGTGATTTTACCCCCTCCCCTTAATTCAAGGGGAGGGGGGATAAAAGCTCAATGAAGCCAAGCTAGAACCTCAAAGGGAATAACGTCAAAGGAGATGAAACACGCCGTCTCTCTCCCCTCTCCTGTTTTTCAGGGGAGGGGCCGGGGGTGGGGTAAACTAGTTACTCAATAACGAACACCATGAATACGACACATATAAAACTGGGAATAACACTGCTACTGGGGGCCATTCTGGCTTCCTGTAGCGTGACCAAACCCTATGAAAAACCGGGCCTGACAACCGATAAACTCTATCGGGGTCAACAGTCGACCGATTCGACCACGTTGGCGAGTTTACCCTGGCGACAGATGTTTCCGGACACCATTCTGCAAGGTTTAATTGAACGGGGGCTGGCCAATAATCTGGATCTCAAAATTGCGGTAGCCCGAATGCAGGCGGCCGAAGCCAATGTGCTGCAAAGTAAGCTGGCGTTTTTCCCAACGCTTAGTACCAATGCGGGTTTTACACTCTCCAAATCATCGTCGGCGCAGTTGCGGGCGTTGAACATCAGGAATGCCGAATCTGGGTCAAGTACAGTAAGCACCACGTCTATTCCGACGATCAAGCAGTATTCGCTGACTGCCAGCACAAGTTGGGAGGCCGATGTTTGGGGGAAACTGAGGAGTACAAAACGAGCTTATGTGGCGGCTTATCTGCAAAGTGAAGCTTATCGACGCGCTGTACAAACGCAATTGATCGCCAACATCGCCAACGGCTATTATGCATTGCAGGCCTATGACAGACAATTGCAAATCACGCTGGAAACGGTTGATAATCGAAAGACGGACGTCGAAACGATGAAAGAGCTGAAAAAAGGCGCAGTAGTCACAGGAGCCGATGTTGTGCAGAGCGAAGCCAACCGATATGCAGCCGAAGTGACACTACCTGATATCCGCCAGAATATTCGGCAAACCGAAAATACATTAAGTCTATTGTTAGCCATGCCATCCGACAGTATTCCACGAATGCAGTTGGATACGACATCAACAACACCATCCCTGCAAACGGGACTTCCGGCTCAATTGCTGAGTAACCGCCCTGATGTGCAGGAAGCGGAATATAGTTTCCGCAATACGTTCGAATTGACCAACGTAGCCCGAACCTACTTTTACCCAGCCCTCACGATTACGGGTACGGGCGGTTTTGCAACGGCGAATACATTAACTGGCTTCTTTGCTGGAACCTTCTACGGCAGTCTGATTAGCGGACTGACTCAACCTATTTTTAATCAGGGCATTAACCGACAGCGGCTTAACCGCGCTCAGGCTGCACAAGTTGAGGCTTATTATACCTACCAGTCAACGTTGCTAACGGCTGGTCAGGAGGTGTCGAATGCGTTGTATTCCTACCAGATGGCGGTCGATAAAGCCAATACACGTAAACAGCAACTTATCGCTTTACAAAAGGCGGTTTCCTACACAAAAGAACTGCTCAAATATACCGCCAATACAAACTACACCGATGTATTGACCGCTGAGCAAAACCTGCTGTCGACTCAATTAAATGGCGTTAACGACCGATTGCAACAGCTTCAGGCAACCGTAACGCTCTACCGGGCTTTGGGTGGCGGCTGGCGCTAATGCGACAAAAAAGCCGCATGCTTTAGCAACGTTTAGGACAAAACAGCGGTACATGAAGCTAGTCAATGGTGACGAATTGTCTTTAAATCAACGGAAATTATGAAAAACGCACTAATTGTGCTCGGCCTATTGGTCGGTATTGGGTTGTATCAACCCAGCCATGCACAGGTAAATGTCAGTGTAAATATTGGTAGTCAACCTCTCTGGGGACCAACTGGTTACGACTACGTAAACTATTATTACCTGCCCGATCTGGACATCTATTATTACGTCCCCTTGCAGCAATGGATTTATTTCGATGGTGGACGCTGGATTACGACTACCGTACTTCCACCTCGCTACAGTAACTACGATTTGTACCGGATGCATAAGGTAGTTATCAACGATAAGCAACCGTACCTGCGCAATGCTGTCTACCGCAAACAGTATGCGTCATTTAAAGGGCGGTATGATCAACAGCCCATTCGTGATAGCCGCGACTCGAAATACTATGTGATCAATAACCATCCCATGCACAACCAAATGGGTAATCAGGGTGGTGGACGTCCGGGAGGTAATCCAGGGCGTGTGAACGGTCAACAGCCAGGACGAGGTAATGGTCCGGGTAGAGATAATCAGCAACCAGATCGAAACAGAGGTCACCAGGGAGGGCATCCGAACCGACCACAGGGCGAAGGTCGTGGCCCGCGCTAGGGAATAAACTCACCGATTAACCCTAAACCTTCAAATGATACGAACTCATATTTGTATCATCTGAAGGTTTTGTTTTCAATAAAAGCTATTCATCGGAGGTGAAGCCAGTCAAAGCTATTTTCTGGATAGCTTTGTGCCCATACTGACTTATGTTGGTGTTATAATCTATTCATGAAAAAACAGTTTCTCTTTCTTCTCATTGTACTGACAAGTCCATTATTTGCTCAGGAACCTTCAGCAAAGCGTATTATAAAACACATTAATACACTCGCTTCCGACAAGATGCAGGGACGGGGAACGGGTAGTGCCGAAAATGCCAAAGCTGCTCGCTACATTGAAAAACACTTCAAAAAATATGGCCTAAAGCCACTGGGTACTGATGGTTATTATCAATCGTTCACGGCTAAAGTTCGGCGGGTAGTTGTGCCAGATAGCCTCCGAAAAGCAGCCAATGTGATCGGTTTTTTAGATAACGAAGCGCCTTATACGATTGTCGTAGGGGCCCATTACGACCACCTTGGATTAGGACGACAGGGGAGTTCGCTGGATTCGTTACCACAAGGCAAAATTCATAACGGGGCCGACGACAATGCATCAGGCGTAGCTGGCTTATTGGAGCTGGCTCAGTATTTTGCAAAAAACGGCGTTAAAGAACCTTATAACGTTCTGTTCATGGCCTTCGGAGCCGAAGAGTTGGGCTTACAAGGTTCCCGCTATTTCCTGAATAATCCGACACTGCCACTCGACAAGTTAAATTTCATGGTGTGTATGGACATGATTGGTCGCTACAATCCCGAACGAGGTGTTGGAATTGGGGGTTACGGCACCAGCGATACCTGGCCAATTGTATTTAAAGGCGCCGAAAGTTCCATCAAGTTCTTCACCGATCGGGCGGGCAACGGCGGGTCTGATAACGCGGCTTTTTATGCCAAACAAATTCCGGTCTTGTTTTTTCATACAGGGGGGCACCCCGACTATCACAGACCCTCCGATGACCCCGAAAAAATTGATGCAAACGCAGAAGAAGCGATTCTTAAATTGGAAATCAAGCTATTAGAAAAAGCTATGCAACAACCTAAAATGACTTTTACCGCAGTCAAGTAAGGCAAGCGGCAAATAGGCTTTTAGACAGTAGTAGGTGCCCTTTCTGCTTTACGGATACGTTATGAACAAACTTATTTTTCTTGTCATCAGCACACTTCTTGCCCTGTATAGCCAAGCACAAACACGTTCTGCCAATCGACCTAATATCGTCTTTATTCTGGCCGATGACCTCGGTTATGGGGACATAGGTATCAACGGGCAAAACCTGATTAAAACCCCAAATATCGACCGACTTGCTGCCGAGGGTATGCAATTCCCCCAGTTTTATGCAGGCACATCGGTATGTGCTCCATCGCGGGCTTCCTTGATGACGGGGTTACATACGGGTCATACGTACATTCGGGGCAATAAAGAGGTCAAACCCGAAGGCCAACAACCCATTGCCGATTCGGTTACGACGGTTGCTGAACTCCTGCAACGGGCCGGTTACACAACAGCGGCCTTCGGGAAGTGGGGGCTGGGACCCGTCGGCTCCGAAGGCGACCCGAATAAGCAGGGCTTTGATCAGTTCTATGGCTACAATTGTCAGGGATTGGCGCACCGATATTACCCTGATCACCTCTGGAACAATAGCCAGAAAGTTGTGCTGACAGCGAATGAGAATTTGCGCCAGATGAAGGAATACGCGCCAGACCTGATTCAGAAACAGGCCTTGGCCTTTCTGGATAATCGCAAGACCAGCCAGCCTTTTTTTCTATTCCTGCCCTATATTTTACCCCATGCAGAATTGGTTGTTCCCAATGACAGCATCTTTCAACATTACAAGGGGAAGTTTGCCGAAAAGCCCTATGTAGGAGCCGATTATGGTCCTGATGCGAAAACCGGTGGGTATGCCTCACAAGCGTATCCGCATGCTACGTTTGCCGCCATGGTTGCCCGTCTCGACCTCTACGTTGGTCAGGTGATGGCCAAACTGAAAGCGAAAGGATTGGATAAAAATACCCTCGTGATTTTTACCAGCGACAATGGCCCACACGTTGAAGGCGGAGCTGATCCAACATTCTTTAACAGTAGTGGCGGTTTTCGGGGTGTCAAGCGCGATTTGTACGAAGGAGGTATTCGGGAGCCTTTCATTGCTCGCTGGCCTGGTGTTGTCAAAGCTGGTAGTCGGAGCGATTTCGTCGGGGCTTTTTGGGATATACTCCCCACGTTTACTGAACTGGCTGGTGCGCAAACACCGGGCCGCGTGGATGGGCTTTCTTTTGTACCAGCGCTGACGAGTAAAGGGGCTCAGAAAAAACATGCCTATCTGTACTGGGAATTTCACGAAAACGGGGGCCGACAAGCCATCCGTCAGGGCGATTGGAAAGCCGTTCGATTACAGGTTTCCACCAACCCAACAGGCCCTGTTGAGTTATACGATCTCTCGAAAGACCCCGCCGAAAGTCACGACGTGGCAGCCAAGAATCCCGAAAAAGCAGAACAGCTCAGTAGGCTCATGAACGAATCACATGTTGAATCATCGCTGTTTCCGCTTATCCGATTGCGAGAATAATGTATTGCCCGACTGCTATCTTTAACTGACTAGGCCTATCTTTGCCCAATTTATAGTTATACTAGTCTTATGGCCCAATCCCTCAGTGTCCGCCATTTGGTGGGTATCAAAGACCTGACAGAGTCTGACATTCAGCTTATTCTGGAAACGGCCAGTCAGTTTAAAGAAGTCATTAACCGGCCCATCAAGAAAGTCCCTTCGTTACGAGATGTGACGATTGCCAACGTTTTTTTTGAAAATTCGACCCGAACACGGCTATCTTTTGAGTTAGCCGAGAAACGATTATCGGCCGATGTTGTCAATTTTTCGGCCTCGGGCAGTTCGGTTAAAAAGGGCGAAACACTGCTGGATACGGTCAACAACATCCTGGCTATGAAGGTCGATATGGTAGTGATGCGCCACAGCAGCCCCGGTGCTCCTCACTACCTGACCAAACACATCAAAGCCAACGTAGTCAATGCGGGCGATGGTACCCACGAACACCCAACTCAGGCCCTTCTCGACTCCTTTTCGATTCGCGAAAAATTAGGCGATGTAGCGGGTAAGCGTATAGCCATCATCGGCGACATTACGCACTCGCGGGTGGCCCTTTCCAATATTTTCTGCCTGCAAAAACAAGGTGCCGAAGTGATGGTGTGTGGTCCCAAAACGCTCATTCCAAAATATATAGAATCGCTCGGCGTAAAAGTTGGGCACGATGTGCGGGCAGCCCTGGCCTGGTGCGATGTCGCGAACGTACTGCGCATTCAACTGGAGCGGCAACAGATCAAGTATTTCCCCTCGTTGCGAGAATATTCACTCTATTTCGGTATCTCGAAACAGATGCTCGATGAGCTGGATCGCCCCATTGTACTGATGCACCCAGGCCCCATCAACCGAGGGGTTGAACTGACCTCTGATGCTGCTGATTCGTCGCACTCTATCATTCTGGATCAGGTTGAAAATGGCGTAGCCGTTCGGATGGCGGTACTGTATTTGCTCGCGCAGTTGTAGTTCTTTCAATGGTTTCCTCGTTGATTGACACACCTAGCTCGTAGCAAGATTAAATCTTTTTAATTGTCTCAAAAAAAGGCACTTAATCAAAAACGTTAGCGCTATTCTGTCAGTTTTATAGGTCGACAATTAATTTGTTGTACAACAAAACTTCAGATACAGCGATGAAAATGTTAGCCTTTTTGCTCATTGGGGCGAGCCTGCTTCCAGAGGTAGTGCAAGCCCGTTTAAATGCCGAGTCTGTTAACCCAATCAACAACCCTGGTTATTCAGCAAATAACTATAAACAGCCCCATCAAGTCACGGCTCCCAGTGACGGGACTGGAGCGGACGTTGTGTGGGTTAACAAAATGACAATAGGTACGCTAAGAGAGATAAACTACAAGAGCCAATTAGCCGCCGATCATCCGATGGGTAGTATAACCTATACTTCGCACGCTCATTTCAATAAGTTGAATTACAAAACACCATACGATCTACAATCGGCTAGCTCAGACGGTGAGAATCATATTAGAAAGCACCATAAGCATAGTCATTCTGTTGTCGGACCTTAAGCAATACTCTTTCATTATCAACTCAAAGCCGGGCCACTTTCTAAAAGGTGGTCCGGCTTTGTTTTATGCCCATAAATTCGCTATTTCACCGCTTTTCATCTCTACCAAACTAATTAATGCAAAACCTTTCCTCTCTCGCAGGCCGACTCCTTGCGATCGTCTTGTTTGTTACGCACTATGCCCATGGTCAGGCGCAGGAAGACGTCCTCAAAAAACTACAGGAAATTGCCATCATTGAGCAGAAAGTCATGATGCCCATGCGGGATGGTGTTCGGCTGGCAACGGATATTTATCGACCCAAAACCGACAAACCTGTTCCGATTATTTTCTCAAAAACGCCTTACAATTTCAACGCCTGGGGTGATGGCGAACTCCGGCAGAATTCATACGTAGCTGCCCTCGACGCTGTCAAACGGGGCTATGCGTATGTCGTGCAAAATGAGCGGGGCAAGTTCTTTTCTGAAGGTGACTGGGATATTCTCGGTCCACCAACAACTGATGGCTACGATGCTTTTTCCTGGATGTCGAAACAGCCGTGGTCGAATGGAAAAATCGGCACGTTGGGCTGCTCGTCTACTGCCGAATGGCAAATGGCGGTGGCCGCTTTAGATCATCCTGCCCACGTAGCTATGGTGCCCATGAGCTACGGTGCAGGCGTGGGCCGCGTCGGGAAGTTTATGGAGCAAGGCAACTGGTATCGGGGAGGTGCCCAACAAATGCTCTTTACAACCTGGTTGTATGGCACACAGGTGGACAATTTTGCCCGCCCACTTTTCCCCAAAACGGCCAGTAGCGAGGACCTTACTCGTGTATCCCGCTTTTATGACTTAGCGCCTGAAATGCCGAAAGTTGATTGGGCGCAGGGTCTGAAGTTCTTGCCGGTTCAGGACATTATCAAAAACGTAAATGGGGCAAAGGGCGTTTACGAGAAGATGATTGTCCGGCAACCCAACGATCCGGAATGGTACAAAGGTGGACTTTATCACGATAACATGCCTTTCGGCGTTCCCAGTTACTGGTTTGCATCGTGGTACGATGTCTCAACTGGCCCTAATATCGAGTTATTTAACCATGTTCGAAAAAACGCAACTGATCCCAGTGTTCGGGATAATCAGTTCCTGGTCATTGCGCCTACGTTACATTGTGCCTACAAACGAGCCACAGCCAATACGATTGTTGGCGAACGAAGTGTTGGCGATGCTCGCTTGGATTATGATGCGCTCACCTATGGCTGGTTTGATTACTGGCTCAAAGGCGAAGCCAATGATGTATTGAAAAATACACCCCGCGTTCGATACTACACGATGGGTTCGAATAAATGGCAGACGTCGGACACCTGGCCACCCGCTACGTCTGAAATGACGACTTATTACCTATCCAGCGCAGGTCATGCCAATAGTTTGTATGGCGATGGCAAACTCACGTCAAAGCCAGTGGGAAAAGACGAAAAACCGGATTTGTTTGCTTACGATCCAGCCTATCCGGTTCCTTCCTATGGTGGTAATGTTTGCTGTACAGGAAGCGCCGTTCAGGGAGGAGCTTTCGATCAGCACCAGATGGAAACCCGGCAGGATGTTCTGGTTTACACCACAGAGCCTTTCGCCAATGGGGTCGAGCTGACGGGGGCTATTGAAACGACGCTTTATGTGTCATCGGATGCCAAAGACACAGATTTTACTGTCAAGCTGATTGACGTTTACCCTGATGGAAAAGCGTATAATCTGGATGAAACCATTCTACGCGCCCGCTATCGGGATGGTTTTGATAAAACCGTCTGGATGGAGAAAGGAAAAGTATATAAACTGACCTTAAGCCCCATGTCGACCAGTAATTATTTTGCGCCAGGGCATAGCATTCGGGTTGAAGTATCGAGCAGTAATTTCCCTCGCTTTGACCGAAATATGAATACAGGCGGAGATAACTACAGTGAAACAAAAGGAGTAGTGGCTCACAATCAGGTATTTCACTCGACGCAATATCCTTCGCAACTTCGATTGCCAATTGTGAAGAAGTAAGGGTTTAGTATAGCTCGTTCTACTAGATTTCAGAGACAGATAAGCAGACGAACAAATCCGGGAAACGTGCTGTTCTTTCTATATAGACCTCTTTCTATTCGCTCATTCACTGGTACGCCAGCCCGATCAATAACTCATTAACCGATGAAAGGCTTTCAATTTTCTGATTACGTGCCACCTGAGCAGAAAGGAGGCAGCAACTTCGATAAACTGCTGAATATTTTTCAGCAACTCTTATTGCTAACGTCCGGCGATGTAGAGCAAGCCATGTCCTGGATGAGCCAGCTCGATCGGCAATACGGACTCACTGACGACAAATATGGCATCGGTAATTTTTTCGACGACCTGAAGGAGAAAGGTTATCTGACCGAAGACAATCAGGAAGGGAAAATCGTGATGACGCCCAAGAGCGAGCAAACGATTCGACGGAGTGCGCTCGAAGAAATTTTTGGTAAGCTCGAACGGTCAAAGTCAGGTGGCAATCACAAGACACCCTATACGGGTACTGGTGATGAACTCAGCAGCGATCTTCGATCCTACCAGTTTGGTGATACACTGGAGCAGATTTCGATGACCGAATCCATCAAAAACGCCCAGATCAATAGTGGCGTAGATGAGTTTCGACTCATGGAGCGCGATCTTGAAGTAACGGAGAAAGAGCAGAAAACGCAAACCTCAACCGTACTGATGATCGACATTAGCCACTCGATGATTCTGTACGGCGAAGATCGGATTACGCCTGCCAAGAAAGTAGCCCTGGCATTGGTTGAATTGGTGAAGCAGAAGTATCCGAAAGATACGCTCGATATTGTTGTATTCGGAAACGATGCGTGGCAAATTCAGGCTAAAGAACTGCCCTATCTGGAAGTTGGTCCGTACCATACCAATACGGTTGCCGGATTAGAGTTGGCGATGGATTTGCTTCGTCGGCGAAAAAATAAGAACAAGCAGATTTTCATGATTACGGATGGAAAACCAACCTGTTTGAAAGAAGGCATAAAATACTATAAGAACTCGTTTGGACTGGATCGGAAAGTGGTGAGTAAAACCCTAACATTGGCTGCTCAGGCTCGTCGGCTGGATATCCCGATCACCACGTTCATGATTGCCTCCGATCCTTATCTGAAGCAATTTGTACAGGAGTTCACGAAGGTCAATAATGGTCGCGCCTATTACAGTGGTTTGCAGGGGCTAGGCAATATGATGTTCGAAGACTTTCAGCGGAATCGTCGAAAAAACATTAAGTAATTAGCCTATCGCAAGAGTACAAAACAAAAAGTCGGGCTAAATGTCCGACTTTCTTTTTTAGCTATGCGTGTAGTTGCGAACGGGGTTATAACTTTTCGCCCCCTTTAAATATATCTTCCTGATCGAGCATAGTTGGATTAGCAAACACGTCGGCACCATTCATGCTTCGCCGAATAGGTTCAGCTGTGGGACTCTGACGGTGGTGTTTATACGCCTTGACAGAGGAGTAGTGATTAACGAACGATTTGCGTGTTAACGCTGGATTTCGAATCGCATCTCCACCGTGGGCGAGAGCCGCATGCCATATCAAAACATCGCCTTTTTTAATAAGTAATGTCTCCCGTTTCAGGCCAAGATCCTCGCATTTCTTATCCAGATAATTCGCGAAGTCATTGGGGTTATATTTCGACTGTCCATTGAAGAAAATACCTGTATTACCGAAATCAAACTTCTTATTATATTGAGAACCAGGATAATAATATAATGGTCCAGAATCAACATGAATATCTTCCATGGCAATCCAGGACGCGGCCAGATGGCTGGGTACTTCCGATACCACATAGGGGAAATCCTGGTGCGTTGCCTGCTGGCTTCCGTATTTAAAAAGTAAGCTCTGCATAGCAATCACTCGATCCGCAAATACAGCCTCCAGGAAGGTAATGATGTTTTCATGGAGCATGATTTTTTTACCCAGCATAGAGTTATCATGGAAGTCCATAAATTTAATGTAGGGACCATTAAGCACATCTTTAGGTACCTCATTAATAGGTAGTACTGGCCGTGCAGCATACTCAGGCAAATCGACTCGGACGAGAGTCTTATATTGCTCATGATTTTCAATAAGCTCTTCAACTTCGCTCCAGTACTGATCAATCCAGGCCGGATCAATTGCTTGTTCTAAAATGATATACCCATTTTTCTGCCAAAATTTTAATTTTTCGGCCAGATCATAAGGTACATTCCTGCCCCGTTCGTATCTGCTAACGAACTGTTCAATGTCAGCTCCCGGTTTATCTAACCAAGGTAGTGTAGCTGGTTCAAATTCTTTTAGTGGTTGTGGGGCTGTTACCTGCTGAATACCTTTTTTAATGGAGGACTTTAGAGCATTAATAACATTCATAGAATTAAGTGTGTTTAATAGTTTTGATACAAGGGAAGCATAAAAAGTTTATTCGTAAATGTGTGATTTTAGGAGTATAGTTACTTATAGCAGCCCCAAAACGTATACAAAAATATATTTTACCCATTTTCTTGCAAGAGTCGGGTAAAGAATTATTCACCTATTATTCTTAAAGAAATTACTGTTCAAAAATCAACATGCCTACCTTCGCCGAACAAGCTATTCCGTATTATAACACTCTGGTTGCTCCTGCTAATTTGCCAATGGATGTAAGTGTCATTAATCCCTATAAACAACCAGCGGTTCAGCGTATTGTCGAGGAGTTTTACGGCCGGTTTTTCAATGATACTAATCCACGTATTTTCGTGTTGGGCATCAATCCAGGGCGATTTGGTTCTGGTGTAACGGGCATTTCGTTTACCACTCCTCAAAACTTGCGACGATACTGTGATATCGAGAATGACTTCCGCGATACTCCCGAATTATCGAGTCGGTTTATTTATCAGGTTGTCGAGGCATTTGGTGGAGCAGCGGCATTTTACGGGCAATTTTTCCTGACTTCGCTATTTCCGCTGGCTTTAACAAAAGGAGGAAAGAATTACAATTTCTACGACGACCGCGCAACTACCGAAGCGCTCTGGCCTGCTATTTCCGAAACCGTTCGAACACAGATTCGCTTTGGGTATAACCGAAACATAGCGGTGTGCCTGGGCCGAAAAAACGAATCGTATTTACGCAAGCTCAATGACCAGCAGGGCTTTTTCGGCCGTATCGTTACCCTCGATCACCCGCGTTACATACTTCAATATAAAACAAAGGATATGCCGATGTATCTGGATCGGTACATTACAACATTGCACGATTGTATTGCTTAAACACCAGACCTGGATATTGAGCGATTTTAGCTGACTTTTATTGAGAATGACGGCCAAGTCTCGCCCGCAATGAGCAGGGTAAAAGTACCTGCCTACGAGCAAGTGCTTTCTCCGACTGCCGCTCAGTAGATAATGGTCTTTTTTTAAAACCCATACATACATTCATCCGTATATATAAGAAAGCTTCGCTAACTGCGGAGTAAGTACATTAAAGGCTCGTTGCTAATCGATTTGTCTGATTAGTAAATGGGCTTTAGATAATCCAAACCCTCTTTTAAGCTATGCATAATCCTACGCTGCCGTCTCAGTTTAGAACCTGGAATGCCTTCTATGAATGGCTTTTAGATCAAGGATTCCTTAAAGAGTCGACCGACGTTATTCGACTCGACAATTGTGGCTTAACTCCTCCCATACCACTCGACTTTGATCGGTGTTATCTGGAGAAACAGGTTAATCTGGAGTTACGACAAGATCTCCAGGAAGAAACCTTTACAGTTGATGAATTGTATAAACTGACCAATGCCCTACGTGTCTATCCTGGCAATGAGAGTTATAAAGAGCTAGCAAAAAAGATCGAATTGCTATTTCAAAAGAAATACCTTTCAAGTGTCCCAAGTCCGACAGAAGTTATTCAGCCACGCCAACCGGCAACAGTTCACCAATTTGAATTACTGTGGATTGAAGATTAGCCAAATTTGGATACCTAATATCCCGAATCGACCTGTAACTTAATTGGTTTAACAACTTGCAGATCGATTCGGAAACGGTTAACAGTTGGTCTTTATAGTCCATAAATCGCCACATAATGGGCATAGACACTCTTGGCTGGGTTTAAAGAAGGCATTAAGCTATTATATTTATAGTGGCATAAATTGCTCTATTTTAGAGAGTTACCATTAAAGCCTATTTGGGCAAAGCAATAAGAAGATACTTTTATTATCAAGCACTTAACGGAAATGTTAGGTGCTTTTTTAGTTTTTTACGCTTAAGTGCTGGATCGTAAATGATTCATCTTTCGCATTAGTATATCCGGCCCCGCTGACACTGCAATAGCCAGTCAAATCCCTCCTAAACGGCTATCGAAAATCTAGGGAATACAGCCCTCTCGCTGGTCAATGCCATTCGCACGCATCCTTCACGCGGAGCCACCGCCTTAACCACGGTGGACCTGAATGCGTTGTTGGACGAGCGAGGTCGGGAATTGTATATCGAGAACTGGCGACGGCAGGATCTGATTCGCTTCGGTAAGTTTCTGCAACCGTTTTACGAAAAGAATTATACGAGCGATCCGAAGTATCTGTTATTCCCAATCCCAATTCAACAAATGGCGGTTAATTCGAACATAACCCAGAATCCGGGTTACTAGTGCTTGTCCAATTTAGATTCTATCGATTCTCGGGTTCGCCCGCGCGGTTGATTCTACTTGATGGTTTAGGTATTGATTATCAGTAGGAATATCGTCAATAGAATCCGATAGAATCAACAAAATCTACTTTGGTAAAGCACTAGTAATCAGAATTGAAGACTATAAACAGGCTTGTAGAAGATATTATTGTCTTCTACAAGCCTGCTTGTTTATTTTTAAGAAATAAACTGTAGGAATAAAAGTCTACGATATGCATTGCATGATTCGCTAAAGCCGACGAAAACCGTACGAATAACGCACATATGGTTCTGTCTGGCCAAACTCTGTCAAGCGTAACGTATCTTGTTTAGCTGTCAACGTGTAATAGAACGATTTCCCAGCCGCACTAGCTGGGGTTTTCTTTACCAGGAGAAACACGCCAACAATGCCAGTCGGACTGCCAGCCTGTTCAAAATAGGTTAAGTTCGTTAATGTAGTGTCATTTAGAATAGTGCTAGATAGTTGGTTAGGGTTTGTAAAAGTGATCGTTTGTACCGTTGATGAAGTTATTGACTGAGCAACCCATTTATCGCCAATAAAAGCATCTCGTTTAAACATAACCCATGTGCCTGGCAAGCCTAAATGCTCAGGTTGGGCATCATTTCCTTTACAGGAAAAAAGCCCGATAAGGAGAGCGAATAAAGTGGTATAACAACTAAACTTCATAGTAAATAAGTTAACGTTCTATTGGACAAAGAGATATGCGCCAACAATCTAATTTTTACTAGTACTCGTCCAATTTAGTTTCTATCGATTCTTTGGGTTCTATCGTCTTTGTCAACGCAGGCAGTTGGCTGACCAGAATCACCTACACCCCTAAGGCAACTCAGCTCCTAACTTCTACTAGTCGTGTATTTTTGACAAGTCAACTTGTTAAGATAACGCCTAAAAAGCCCTTCTCTATTACTCCGATTTTCAAAAAACTACATCTAGCTGCTTTATGAAAACCATTCTTCTTGCCACCGATTTTTCAGCTAATGCCAAACAGGCGGCTTATTTCGCAGCCAATTTGGCCAAAGAGCAGAATGCTCAACTTATTCTATTTCATGCGTTTCATCTCTGGCCTGATAATCCGGCTAAAACGGGAGACTTTCCCCTCTCAATCAAGGCAATGCAGGAGAGTAATGAAAAGGCCTTGAATCATCTGGCTAATGAGATTCAGAACAAAGTTCATCCTGATAAGCCCATACAGTGTATCGTGCGAGAGGGACATACGATGAATGCCATTCGTGAGGCAACAAAAACTGTACATGCCGATTTATTAGTTATGTCGACTGTGGGAACGGCACCTGCCAGTGCCCAGTTAATGGGGAGCATTGCCACAGGTATGGTGTCTGAAACGAACGTGCCGCTTTTGCTGATACCGCCAAGAGTTGGTTACGCCCAACTTAAAAACATTGTCCTTTGTATTGACCTGAACCAGCCACCTGATTCGGTGGCTATGGAAACTGCACTTACGTTAACCCGAACGTTTGGTTGTGTTATTAATGTGCTCTGTGTTAGTGAGTTTCCTGATGATGAGGAGCTAAAAGAGCGAGCGGAGCATATCCGGCGGCTGCTGATTCCTCAACCGCATACGTTGAGTATTGTGACCGGCGATGAGCTGTACGATACATTCCTTCAGTTTGCTCATACGAACAAAGCTGATCTGATTATGATGCTACCTCAGAATAGAAACTGGTTCCAGAAATTAGTTTCGGAAGGCGAAACCCAGCGCATGGCTCGACTGACTGACATCCCGTTGCTGGCCGTTGTTTAACTACGATAAAGTCGTTCTTTTTAGTTGTTTTACCCCAATTCTTGAGCGTTACCATTAACCAGCCCAGGACGCTTGGGCTGGTTCTTAATGTGCGTTGCTGGCTACTGAAACTATGACCCCTGTTGATACTATACCGCCAGAAACCGAAGGTTTGTCGGTATACTGGGCTATGCCATCGGATATGCTGTTGACGAAGTTGCAGACAACAGAGTCAGGGTTGCGAACGGAGCAAGTTGGGCCGATTCGTCAGAAAACGGGCTTAAACCAACTCCAAACGAAAAGTCAGGTATCGGCCATTGGTTTGCTGTTGAGTCAGTTTAAAAGCCCGATTTCACTGATTCTGCTGGCGGCTGCGGTGCTTTCGTGGAGTCTGGGGGATTCAACGGACGCTGGTATCATTTTCGTTATCATTTTTCTGAGTGGACTATTGAGTTTCTGGCAGGAAAAAAGTGCATCGAACGCGATGCGGGAATTACTAGCCATCGTAACAGTAAAAACGACGGTATTCCGGGACGGAACTCAAATCGACATTCCCGTTGAAGAGCTTGTTCCGGGCGATGTGGTAAGCCTGCGGGCGGGTGACCTTATTCCTGCTGATTGTTATTTGCTGAATGCCAACGAATTGTTCGTTAATGAAGCAGCGCTGACGGGGGAAACCTATCCTGTCGATAAACATCCTGACGTACTCATTGCCGATATACCCATTGCCAAACGGCATAACGCGCTGTTCATGGGTTCTCATGTGGTGAGTGGTAGTGGTCGGGCGGTTATTGTTCAAACTGGGCAGCAAACCGAACTTGGTCATATTGCCCAGCGAATCAGCAGTATGCCGCCTGAAACGGATTTTGAGCGGGGTATCCGGCAATTCGGCTACTTACTTATGGAAATTACGCTTCTGTTGGTCATTCTCATATTTGCCATTAATGTGGGCCTGCATAAGCCCGTATTGAACGCCTTTCTGTTTTCATTAGCGATTGCCGTTGGCCTGACGCCACAACTATTACCGGCCATTATCAGCATCAACTTGGCTAAAGGCGCCAGCCGGATGGCCAGGCAACAGGTAATTGTCAAGCGACTCTCGTCCATCGAAAACATTGGGAGCATGAACGTTCTCTGTTCAGATAAAACGGGAACCTTAACGGAAGGCCATGTTCGGGTAGACCGGATTATAGACAGCAAAGGGCACCCTTCAACGCGCGCACAATTAATGGCCAGCATCAATGCGCAGCTTCAACAGGGGTTTCGCAATCCAATTGATGAGGCCATTCTGGCATTCAACCAAATGGATGTATCGATCTATCCGCGTGTCGATGAAATTCCCTATGATTTTATCCGAAAACGGCTCACCATTCTGACGGAAATTGAGGGCCAGACGGTGATGACAACCAAGGGCGCTTTGCAAAACATTCTGGATGTATGCCAATTTGTTGATGCGGGAGCAGGCTCTATTGTACCACTAGCCGACTGCCTGGCCGAGATTGAAGCACTGTACGAGGAACTTAGTGGTCAGGGGTTTCGAACGTTGGGCCTCGCCACCAAACTAACCAATGGGAAACGCGACATCGTAAAACAGGATGAAGTCGGCATGACCTTCCTTGGATTCATTACCTTATTTGATCCGCCCAAAGTCGGGATTGCCCAAACGCTGACTGACCTGAAAAGGCTTGGCATTCAATTAAAAATGATTACCGGCGATAATGCACTGGTAGCCCAATGCGTCGCGCGTCAAATGGGCATCGACTGTCCCGAGGTACTAACCGGATCGTCCTTGCAGCAACTGAGTACAGAAGCCTTACGAAAAAAAGTAACTGACGTTCATGTGTTTGCCGAAGTTGAACCAAATCAAAAAGAAAGCATAATCCTGGCACTACAAAAATCGGGTTATGTAGTTGGGTACATGGGCGATGGCATTAACGACGCCAGTGCACTGCACGCAGCCGATGTCGGCATTTCGGTCGATTCTGCCGTAGACGTGGCCAAGGAATCGGCAGACATTGTGCTGCTTCAACAAAACTTAAACGTATTGATCGACGGAATTCGGGAAGGTCGCCGGACATTTGCCAACACCATGAAATACATTTTCATGGCCACCAGCGCCAACTTCGGTAATATGTTCAGCATGGCGGGAGCGTCGTTATTTTTGCCGTTTCTGCCGTTGCTACCCACGCAGATTCTGTTAACGAACCTGCTCACCGACCTTCCTGAAATGACCATTAGTTCCGACCATGTTGATACTGAAGGTGTCAAAAAGCCTACGCAGTGGAATCTGGGGTTTATTCGGCGGTTTATGGTGAGCTTTGGCCTTCTCAGCTCTCTATTCGACTATGTCAGCTTTGGCGTATTGATCTGGCTGTTCAAAACCAACGAGAGTTTGTTCCAGACGGGTTGGTTTGTCGAGTCGGTGCTGTCGGCGTCAACCATCGTGCTGGTCGTTCGCACACGCCGGGCGTTTTATCGTGCTAAACCGGGTAAATGGCTAGCCATCGCCACCGGTTTTGTCGCCATTGTCGTCGTGCTATTGCCACTGACGTCTCTCGGTCGCCTGTTTGGTTTCAGTCCGCTCCCTATTCCCTTATATGGAGCGGTACTGGGTATCGTTGGCGTTTATGTTGTGTCGGCAGAATTAATGAAGCGCTGGTTTTACCGAAATTTTTCGGCCAGACAGAATCGGCAACATCAATCCTAATTAAATCGCGACGGCTTCTTCCCGCGAATAAATAGTTTGCGGAAGTGAGTACAGTTTTTCGTAATAGTCGCTGGCCATCCGATTCGAATCGAAGTAAGGTACAACGTCCTGAATACTGTTTGCCATAATTCGTGCCCATTCCTGAGGCTGCTCATAATACATCGGCAAGATGACTGTCTCCAATAACGTATATAGGTTATCGGCATCAAAGGCATCCTGCTCATGCACCGGCCAGCTCAGATCAGCCTCGGGTAACACAAAACTATTCTGCCTGTTACGGGCAAATTCTGGAATCCAACCGTCATTCGTCGAGCAGTTAATGGCTCCATTCATGGCGGCTGTCATACCACTGGTGCCCGATGCTTCGCGCGTCAGGCGCGGGGTGTTTAGCCATAGATCCGCTCCTTGTTTGAGACGTTTAGACAGATAAAGTTCATAGCCGATCAGCACGGCACAATTGGCGTATTGTTTGGAAACATGAACCAACCGATCGAACGTACCGATACTGGAATAATCGAACGGATAGGGCTTTCCTGCCCAGATAATTTGCAGAGGATAACGTGAGTTGGTGAGTAGCCGATCAAATCGGGCCAAATCGGTTAGTAGGATATCTGCCCGTTTATAGCCTGCAAACCGACGTGCCCAGACCAGCGTAAATACCTCGGGCTTGAACAGGTCGCCTGTCTGATTCGCAACCAATTCGAACAAGGCTTTTTTATTGATTTGCTTTCTGGCCTGGAGGGTAGCATCGTCGTTTATGGCTGCTGCCCGATTTAATGCAGGATCACCCCAAAAGGTTTGATTCTGGGCGTTTGTGATCGCTAGTATTGGACAAATAGCCGAAGTTCCTTGCCACATTTGCTCACTGACCTGCCGATGTTTCTGAGAGACGGCATTCGCTCTTCCCGACATTCGAAGTGCGCCCAACGCCCAGTTAAACAAATCATCGTTGATGCCCGTAAGTTGACGAACGGTTTCTAACGGCAGTTCATCAAAAAAGCCCATCCGATCTAATAAGCGAATATCCGTTCGTGGATTACCAGCCTCTTCGGGGGTGTGCGTTGTAAACACCAGCCGTTCCCGAACGGCTTCCAGGCTTCCTAATTGATTGTATAAGTAAAACCCGACGGGCAAAGGGTGGCTCTCGTTCATGTGGTACACATCGGGGGGAATGTGTAGCTGTTCCAGCAATTTAGCTCCGCCAATGCCCAACAGAATACTCGACGCAATGCGGGTTTCCGGATTCGGGTCGTAGAGTTTATGACAGATCGTTTGCGCCAGATAGTCGTTCTCGGGCAAATCCGTTGATAAAAAATAGGTAGGTACAGTCTCAAAAACCGTTGGCGGCAGGTAATAAGCCGTGACCCAGACGGGCGCGTGGTTGACCAGAATCTGAAATTTTAGATTGGTTGGTTCCAAAAAGCTATAGTGCTTTTCCATGAATAGCACATCCATCGTTTGATCTGCCTTACGCACCTGATCATAATAGCCATACTTCCACAGAATGCCCACGGCTACGATTGGCTGCTGGAGTTCATAGGCGCTTCGCATGTGGGAACCGGCCAGAAAACCCAGGCCACCTGAATAGGTTTTTAGAGCCTGCACATAGGCAAACTCCATCGAAAAATAAGCGATTTGTCGAGAGAAGGGGGCAACCGTAGAATCCATATGAGGAGAGAATAGGTGTGTATGCGTTTCGGAGTCGAAGATCGGTATTCGGTACCGTTATCGATCTGAGAGGAAGCAGGCAGCCCGTTGATTTTTATCAGAACGAGTGATCCCAAACAGTTGTTTGAGTGAGTCGTATCATAGCTGGCGATACATACATTTCCCAGCTTTACAAACGAAACGTAGCCCGCCTGACTAATGGCTGTATTTCCTGATTATGAATGAAGGTTTTCAAAAGGTAACCGGTTTAGCACTTATTTTGAATAGTGGGTCGTCAAGTTTAAAATTTGCCGTTTATACCCCTGATGAACAATTGTGTCTGGCTGGCAAATTAACCCGTATCGGTTTGCCGAATGGACAGTTTCAGGTAACCGACCAATCGAATCAGACGCATGCTAGTCAACACGATTTGTCAGACCATGCCACTGCCCTCACAACGCTCTTCAACTGGCTTGCTACACAAACTAACGTCAAACTTAGTGCCGTAGGACACCGGCTGGTACATGGAGGATCGCATCGGGCACCGCAACGGGTCACTCCAGACCTGTTGACCGATTTAAGGCTATTGATTCCTCTGGCACCTGATCATTTGCCAGCAGAAATCAGTTTGATTGAAACGGTTAGTCAACTATACCCTGATCTGCCCCAGGTGGTTTGCTTTGATACCGCCTTTCATAGGACTATGCCTGATACGGCTACCCGATTACCGCTACCCCGACAATTGGCCAAGGAAGGTCTTATCCGCTACGGATTCCACGGATTGTCTTACGAATACGTAGTAAATCAATTGGCAAAAGAGGCTGGCCCAGTAGCGGCTCAGGAACGTGTTTTAATTGCACACCTGGGCAACGGTGCCAGTATGGCCGCTGTTTGTCAGAGAAAAAGTCTGGACACAACGATGGGCTTTACACCAACTGGCGGTTTAATGATGGGTACCCGAACAGGCGACCTCGACCCTGGCGTTTTGCTGTATCTAATCAGGAACAGGCAGATGGATGCATCCACACTAAGCCATTTGCTGAATGATGAATCGGGCCTACAGGGTGTTTCGGGCATTAGCTCCGACATGCAGGAACTGCTTCAACAGGAAAGTCATAATCAGGCGGCTGCTCAGGCCATTGACCTGTATTGTTATCTGGCCCGAAAACAACTGGGAGCGATGGCTACTGTACTGAATGGTATTGATACACTAATCTTTACGGGCGGCATTGGCGAAAATGCGCCTGCCATTCGGGCCCGCATTTGTGATCACCTTGATTTCCTTGGAATCAAAATTAATCCAGAACGGAACAGATCGAATGCAGCTATTATCTCGCCAGAAGGGCATACGCCTGTAGTACGTGTTATCCCCACGAATGAAGAAGTTATCATTGCCCGCTATACCTGGCAACTCTTTTCGTTTACTAACCCAACTTCACTTAATTCCTCTTTGCCATGAACCAGACACGAATACCGCTGGTCGTGGCCATTGAAACTTGTTTTCTAAAAGTTGCTTCGGAGTAAGTGAGCTACTTATGGATAAATACTAAGCGGGTCGAGATACGACGATTTCGACCCGCTTAGTATTTATCCCTGATGGCATCTTTTAGGCGATTACGTCAGCCAGTGTGTAGTTAAGCTGTGTTTGGTGCTCTACTTTAGTTTCAGAAATACGGAGTACGACCCGTCCATCTATTTTCCCTGCCGTCATATCGGCTAGTACCTGATTGATATTCTCCAGTCGGTCGGAATGATAATGAACCTTTACTTTTCCATCGGCAGCCAGCGCCAAACTCTCGACCAGATCCTGCCGAGTCCCCACAATCGATCCCCGTATTGTTTTTCGGGTCAATACCAGATCGAAGATATTCATGTCGAAATCACCCGGTGGTAAACCAACCAGTGCCATCGTTCCATGCCGACGAAGCATGCCAACTCCCTGTGCAAAAGCAGATCGTGAGACGGCTGTAACCAGTACGCCGTGTGCCCCTTTGATGCGTTGCTGGATTGCGACAACGGGGTCTTCCGTGGCGGCATTAATCAGCAGGTCAGCTCCCACACTTTTCGCCAAGGCTAATTTATCGTCCTGAATATCAACGGCAGCTACTTTCATACCCATCGCTTTGGCATACTGAACCGCCATATGCCCTAACCCGCCAATGCCGGAAATAACGACCCACTGGCCGGGCTTGACTTCGGTTTCTTTCAGCCCTTTGTAAACCGTAACGCCTGCACACAAAATGGGAGCGGCTTCCTCAAAGGATAAGGCATCTGGTAAATGACCGACATAGTTTGGATCGGCCAGTACGTATTCGGCGTAACTTCCTTGTACTGAGTAGCCGGTATTTTGCTGGCTCTCGCAGAGGGTTTCCCAGCCCGTATGACAATGTTCGCAATGGCCACAGGCCGTATACAGCCAGGGAACACCTACCCGGTCCCCAACCTGTACCTGGGTTACGCCTTCGCCAATAGCGACTACGGTGCCCACACCCTCATGGCCCGGAATCAGGGGGAGAGTTGCCTTAACCGGCCAGTCGCCATTAATCGCGTGCAGGTCGGTGTGGCAAACTCCGCAGGCGGCCACTTTTACTAAAATGCGCCCCGGTGTAACGGTTGGCACGGGAACTTCTTCAATCTGGAGAGGCTGACCGTAACTCCGGGCAACGGCCGCTTTCATTGTCGATGGTATCATAGTTTGATTGATTAAGGATATCGAAAAACGAAGTATCCAATACGCGTTAACGGTTATTGAGTAAGTAAGGCAAAAGTAGATGCCGGGATTTTTGGTGATGATTGTAAATCAGAATGTCGGTTGAGCCGTTATGTATTGCCGGATTTCCGTTTTAAAGGCTCGAAAATCGGCGTGAAAATTATCCATCTCTGTCTGGACATACTGGTGGGTGAGCCGTGAATCGGTATCCAATACGTGGTCGACGCGGACACCGGCGGCTATTTGCTCATCAAGCTGCTGCATTTCTTCCTGTAACCGCTTGATGAGTCGTCGAAAATGATGAAGTTGAGCCAGTTCGGTCTTCCAGGTTTCGTCGCGTGCTGATGGGTCAGGCTCTGTATCCGCATGTAACGAGTTGAGAAGCGCTTCCCAAAAATTTACTTCCTGAAGCGCAATGTCCAGCTCACTCTGCCACACCCGGTGTACTAAGTGAACATCGATTAGCTGACGGTATTTTTCGGTTCTCATGGTCTGATTTACAAAAAAGTAGCAAACGGAATTTTATCCAGCGCGGATGAATCATTCGAGCTAATTGACTGATGATTAACATCGTACAGGCTCAGCAATGGCACTGAAGGATGAAAGGCTACTGACCGGCTGACACTTTTGTGAAGCAGCACGTCAAAAAAGCTTTTGTGGTGCGGAAGCATAACCAGCAAATCGACGGTATGCGTTTTTATATAGGCATCGATGCCGTGTAATACGTTGTCATCGTGAATGGTATAGGTATCGGTCAAAACACTTTCCAAAGCTCTGAGAACATATTGGCGGCTAAGCTCTGACGCTGGCGCCTTGGTACCTAGCGGATTTTCGATAGTCAGTAGGGTTAACGAAGCGGCTTTCCGGTTGGCTAATTCGCTCAGGAAGCGCAGTGACTGTACGTCAATGATTGATTGGTAATCGGTTGCCAGAACAAGTCGATCAACTGGCCGAATCGGGGCATCGTCTGGCACAACCAGAACATTGGTCTTGGCTTCCCGAACCATTGCGGTGGCCACGCTTCCCGCTAGCTCACTCCACCCTGATCCAGTGGCTCCCAGCACGACCAGATCAAATTTAGTTGTCTCTTTGACCAGCAACTGGTTCACGACTCCAGTTGGTTCGCCCATTCTGAGTAGCGTACGATAGGTATGATAAATTGGCTCTGGGGCCTGAGCTAGTTCCTGCTGGAGACGATTCAATGATGCTTCCGCCGTTTGCCAGCGTTCCGCCAGCAACGTTGCCCCTGCAAATTCCATTTCTGGTTCCAGGGGGCATACGTGAAGTAAACAGAAATCGACGGCTGTATCCCCAAATAAGGCCTGAGTGTAAGCAATAGCATGGCGCGAAGCAGCCGAAAAATCAGTTAATAACAGAATTGTATACATGCGAGAAAGAGGTTTATTAATCAATGGGCAAAAGGGCGTGATCATGCCTGCGAACTTTCCTGAAAGTGGGGCGGATGTCTCGTCGATAAAGCTGGAAAAAGGCTAGTGCCAGGAAAAGCGATGCCGGGAAAGCAGAACCTATTCCGAGGGGTGCAATGGCCAGGCAGAAAACCATACCACCTAAGCAACCCATGCGGAACCAGTCGCCCTTCAGGAACATGGAAACGGCAATCAACACCTGCGCAACCCCGATGCTAAGCACAATAGGCGTGGTGAACGTATCAAACAAGCCCAGAATAAAACGTCTATATAACGGGATGGCATAGTCTGCAAAACTCTGATAAACCCAGGGCGTTTCGAGGGCATTTCGACTATTGACAAACGCAGCCAGACCAAAGAGCACAAAGAACAGTACCCGAGTGGTTGCTGGCCAACGATAACTGCCAATCAGTTGCACGACTGAGAAGATATTCGTGACGACATAGGCAATGGTTAGAAATTGGTCAAGTGTTTCCATGACTGATAGGAATTTTAACGATGCTCAAGTCTATTGGGCCGTTAGTCTGCATCAAAGCTAGGCGTTCTATTTCCTTGAAACCCAGAGGTAACTCAGGTCGAACCATGATATAAATCAGGGAGTTATCGGTCAATTATCAGTGTGCAGGCCTGTTTACGGGACTTACTTTGTTCCGTTCATTTTAACCGGCATAGTCATGAAAACGATTGTTGTTCCCACCGACCTGAGTCCCGAATCCGATGCGGCTTTATCCGTTGCTGTTGATTTAGCCAGAACATACCCAGCCAGAATCCTCCTGCTACATTCAGTAGTCTATCCTTTACCAATGCCTGCTTATGCAGAAGCAGCAACGATTACGGTGAACCGTACGGTAGAAGAAATTCAGGAGATCGAGCAAACGGCAAAAACAGCACTGGAGCGGATGGCATCGAACAGTGCGTATAAAGGGGTGTCCATACGCCCAACTTTATTGACGAATGGGCAGGGGCTTGTCGACAACGTTACCGACCAGCCAGCGGATCTAATTGTAATGAGTTCGGAAGGGGCGTCAGGTCTGGAAGAGTGGCTGATTGGTTCCAATGCGGAAAGTATTGTTCGCTATGCACATTGTCCGGTACTGATTATCAAGAAACCCATTGCCCATTTTCGGCCCGAGAATATTATTTGTGCCATTGACGTGGATGACCGTCTTAAAGCCATGCAGCATTACCCATTTCAGCTGGGCGAGCGGGGTTTACATCAGTTTTTGTATGTACTGACGCCCACCGACAGTCGGGTTCCGGAAGGAATACGCGACTGGGTAAATGAGTTTGCCAGGGCTAAAGGAATTACGGAGTTCGACTGTGCAATACATCAGGCCAGCACCGTGGCAGAGGGGATAATTGAGTACGCGGACGAGGTAAATGCGGATTTGATTTTAGTATTCACGCATGGCTACAAAGGACTGCGGCACCTTTTAGCAGGTAGCGTTGCCGAAGATGTACTCAATCATTCAACGAAGCCAGTTTTAGTAATGCGCGTGTAAGGCTATCCTAAAGCCTTGCTTTATGCAAGAGCGTAGATGGCAAGAAAATCCCCCGGATAAGTCTGGTTATACAGCACTTATCCGGGGGTTCTGGTTTAATGAAATAACCAAGGGCGCATCGAATCGCGTTTCTCGAGGTTTCGGAAAAATCTGTCGGGAGCAGTATCTTTTTCATGGAGGCTAACGGGATAGTATTAAAACGGACTAACCTGATGTGTACCTTATGTCCCATGACCGTGATTAGCCGTTTCCCTGATTCCGTACATAGCTGAATAATGTGAATACGGGATTAGATAGGCCCGTTAGGGCCTCAACAGCGCAGCGTCGGTAGAAAAGTCTCCCTGTAGATGGTTAAGTGTGCCGTTAGGTACACAATTGTTATGTACCTGACGGCACATGGATCGCCCTAATGTCTTTTCTACCGACGCTACGCTGTGAAGGCCCTATGGGCCATTCCTAATTCCGTATTCACGTTAAATACAATGTAAATTTGACATTCCTGCCGAAGGCGGAATCACGGTTTTCCCACTCATCTGAGTTTCAAGTGTAATAACCCACTGATTTACAAAGACAAGTATATGGATCAAGCCGTGAATAAGTAACAGCAAAATAAACAGGGTGCGTAGCATACCGTAATCAGGTTTAGTTGGAATTGCAAGAAGAACTGATGACTTTGCCAACCAGAACGGGGTATTAGCACATAGACGCTTTGGTAGCAAGAATGGTCTGCTGACTTTCGTAGAAAGTAAATTGGTTGAGTAAGTTTCGAGCCGTCTGACGGAGAGCTTCTTCAGTAAGGAATCCTTGGTGTGCAGTTAGCAGAACGTTCGGATGATTTCGTAATCGGTTTGTTCGTATAGTCGTAATGAAAATAGGAGCGTTCCCACTCATACACATCAGCGGCATAACCGGCAAGTTGGCCAATGGCTAATTCTGCCGTTTCCAGCGTTAATGGCTGCGAGATGTACGTAATACAGTGGTTGGAAGCTAACTCTTACCAGGGCTCTTCAACAGGGAGCGCACTGAAAAAAGCGATTTTCATAACTAGACGAATCTAAATTTTACTGTACAAAACTGGATTTCCAGCGAGTAAAACCCTATGATATCGGTCAGGGCTATCTATGATTCGTCAATATAATCCATTCACCGTCAGACGGTCAATTTTGATCGGGAGTGTACTCGTAACAACGTCCGGTTTTGCGGACAATTCGAATTCGATAGACAACGGGATAAACAACTTTATTGCCAGTTGGAGAATCTACGCCGGGGTAGCCAAAACGTTCATCCGCAAAGACAGGAATCTTTCGTTGCTGGAGCAGAAAAAGGGCATCGTCCTGTTCTTCATCCTTTAGCTCTTCAAAAATTCCTTCTATAACCACACTTCGCCAAAGGGTGGGGGTAACAACTTCGTCAATCTCAAAGGCAACATGTGGATTCTCGTGCAGAAGTTGCGTTTTGGTGCCCTGTCGGGTGAGCCCATAAATAAAATGCCCATCGTAATAGTACGCCACTGGTTCAATGAGAACACGGTCATTGGCAGCACAGCCAATGCGACCAAAGTACTGATTGGTCAGCATTGATTCGACTACATCGGGGGAAAGTTCGCTTAGCATACCTTAAGGAGCGGGCTGGCTTTTCAAAACCGCTACGCTAAAAATAGGGTGATAGTTAGCCGAAAGGAATGCTGATTATCAGTCAGAACGATGATCCTCGGCAGGTGCTCTTCACAAATTTGGAGAGGCTATCATTTGCCGCTCATTACCAGTTAGCCCGGCGTAGTTTTTCTGGTTTTACTAGTCGAATCGCACCCATTGGCGGAAATATTTCAATCAAACCATCCTGCTTAAACTCACTCAGCGTGCGTATGAGCGATTCGGTAGCCGTTCCCGTCAGGGCGGCCAGATCATCGCGCGAAAGCTGGATTATGGTGTCGGGCTGTTGCTCGTTCAAACGAAGCAGCGTATCGGCGACTCGACGTCGGAGCGAATTATAGGCCATACTGAGGAGTTGATGTTCACGTTCGCCTACCCGGCCTGCCAACAATTTAATAAATTGCTGACTGACCTCCGGATTGACCGACACGAGTTGGAGAAAATCCTCTTTGGGAATGTATACCAACTCCGAATCCTCCAGGGTAATGGCAGAGTCTGTATAATCTCCTTTTTCGAAGAGCGCAAAATAGCCAAAGAACTCCCCTGTGTTATAAATACCCGTAATGAGTTCTTTCCCATCAGTTGTATTACGGACCGTCTTGACCTTGCCGGACTTAAGAAAATACAGCCGGGTCGGCTCATCTCCCTCTGAATACACATATTGTTTTTTGCGTACGGAATGAGTTTTACGGTCTGCCGACAAACTGTTTAAACCGCCAATGGCCTGTGCGTCGTCAAGAAACTGATTTAACCCGTTTTGTTGCAGATCGTAAGAAGGGCGCAACGTGGAGAATCGATTTAATCGGCTTTCAATGGCGCTGAGTAATTCCGATTCTTCAAACGGTTTTGTCAGATAATCGTCGGCACCGAGTTCCATTCCTTTGCGGAAATCGACCCGTTCCGTTTTGGCAGTTAAGAATATAAAAGGTACTCCTGCCAACTGTGGGTTTTTAGTGAAGATCTGCAATACCCCATAGCCATCTAAAACCGGCATCATAATGTCACAAATGACCAGATCAGGTTTTGTTTCCAGTGCCTTTTTAACGCCCTCCTTTCCGTTTTCGGCCGTAAGTATTTTATAACTGGCTAGCTCCAGAATTTCGGCGGTTGTTTCGCGAATCGCTTCATTGTCTTCAATCAAGAGGATGGTTTTCATAGGGAAAGGTGATCGTTACAGTTGTGCCTTTATTGAGTTCACTTTGCAGGGTAATCGTTCCTCGCATGAGTTCAACGTATTTAGCCACTATGTGAAGCCCCAAGCCCGTACCCGCTATGTTAGCTGCGTTTTTGGCCCGGAAAAATTGCTCAAACAGATGCTGTTGATCATCCATGGAAATCCCAATGCCCTGATCTTTTATAATCAGCATGATCCGTTGCTCATCAGTAGTAGCCAAAATCCGGATAATCGATCCTTCGCCCGAGTATTTTATCGCGTTTGAGAGAAGATTGACGATTATCTTACGAAGTAATGATGGGTCGAGCCAAATGAGATACGAGCAGTGAATATCCGTTGCAATCATCTGTCCGGCTTTCAGAAGACTTTGCATATCGCTAATGACTTCATCCACAAGCGGAGAAAGATCGACTAAGGTTGGTTTTGCGATAACTTTCCCTTCTTCAAGCTTACCAACAGATAAAAATTCTTCTAAAATTTCATTCAGATGCTTGACCGACATACGAATCCGACGCAAATGATTCTGTCGTTTCGGCTGCTGATCCGTGTCTGGATATTTTTCAATCAGAGTAGTTGAGTTCAGAATGGCTGTCAATGGAGTCCGAAACTCGTGAGATGCCATTGACACAAATCGGGATTTTAATTCACCCAATTCACGCTCGGCTTTGAGCGACTGTGCTAACTCCTCTTTTGATGTTTCTAGTTGCCTCAGTGTATTCATTAAGGCATGTGTACGATTAATTACTTTTTGTTCGAGTTCGGCATTCAGTCGTTCCAACTGATCTTTTTGGTCTAATACCTGTTTCTCTACCCCTTTTTTGAGGGTAATGTCGATAATGTAAGCCACTGCGTACATTGTATTATCCAGCCGAAAATAACTTAAGCTTACTTCAACCGGAAACAGCGACCCATCCTTATGTTGCGCATACAGATCTCGGTTATGGCCCATTGGCCGGGCCTGTGGATGATCAATGAAGGACTGGCGGAGCTTCTGGTGGTATTGACTGATACTTTGAGGAACCAGCTGATCAATAGGCAGATCTATTAACTGATTTACGCCATACCCGAATAACTGTTCTGCCATCTGATTAGCAGACACGATTTTTCCCTGCTGATCGCATACAATAATGCCAATTGTTGCGTTCGTAAAAACGGCTTCATAGCGCCGAACGCTATGATCTAACTCTTGTTCGGCACGGTGTAAACGATCCAGGTTGGTAATTCGAATAAGGGCCAGCTGACCATCGGCAAATAACTCCAGCATGAGCCGCCCCCAGAATGTTTCGCCAGTATACCTCACTATTTCGGTCTCCTCTTCATAATACCCTTGCTGCATGAGTTGGGTAATAGCTTGGGTCCGCTGTTCGGGTGTAAGCTGTTGTTTCCGGAAGGAGAATTGGGGTTGATCGATCAATAATTGTTCCGACGGATAGCCAAGCATCTTTACGCCAATCTGATTAATCCGAACGTAGCGATCCTTCTGAAAATCATACACTCCCAAAAAGTCGACGCCCTGTTCAAATAGAACACTTAGCAAGCCGCTGGCATACGGTTCCCTGTGCATAGAATTGGTACTGAAATGCGCTAAAATGATCGATTTTTCAGGAGGGTTCTAAAAATAATGTTGATTGGAAAATTGGCAAAATCTACGGAAAACTGTTGACAGTCAAAAGTTTACCTAGGTTTTAGTGCAAAAAACGCTAGGCAGGGTTTAATCGAACAGGATTAAGATTAGCCAAACCTATGACTGGAATCATACTCAATGCTACAAAGTATGCCCACCTTCATTTTCAAATCTAATGTCCACTTTTTCGGAATAAATAAATCCAAATGGTAATGAAGTCCAATTACTCAAAAGAGAGTAAACAAGAGGTCCTGCTTCCTGTATTACTCTGTTTTATGCCAGCGGATGCTCACCAGCGCCTTATGGTAAATGACTTGATGGAGCAGCTACAACCAAAAATTACCGACCGAATTCAGGTGCTTAAGATTGAAGAAATCGTGCATCCAGGTGTAGCGCAAAGTTTTTCCGTCAATCAACTGCCCTGTTTTGTATTGGTTTGGCAGGGTATTGAGCTTTGGCGGCAGATAGGGTTTCCAACGGATAACTTACTGGAACTACTGGAGGAATGCTTAACTAAAACGAATTAATTGCCTTACGCTTCCGCCATTTGTAGCCTTCAACCCAAATTACGCTGGCGAAACCAGTCAGCATACACTGGCCTAATTGAATTACATTTAGTGCCGAGAACTGCATAAACGAACGAATTGCTGGAATAAACAAAATGGCAGTCAAGAGGAATAGGGTTAAGCCAAGGATATTCCATAGGAACGGATTTGGCTTTTTTAGCGTGCTCAAGAGGGATTCTTGATTTGATCGACTTACCAGGGTTAACCAGAGATTACTCATCATTAAACTTGCAAACGTCTTGGTTCGAACAACGTCAATCGATAGCCCCTGCCGCATGCCCTGATAATAAACCCCAAGTGTGAATAGAGCAATTACTAATCCCTGAATCAGACTCAAGCTTAATTCCTTACCAGTAAAAAAAGTGCTGTTGATGGGACGTGGTGGCTGATGCATCAATCCTTTCTCTGCGGGTTCTTGTTCAAAGCCAATGGAGCAGGTTGGCCCCATAATCAGCTCCAGTAAAATAACATGAATAGGGCTAAACAGATTGGTAAACGGCCAGTTGGCCAGCAATGGAACCGTGACGGTTAGAATGATTGGGATGTGAATGGATAGAATATAGGCAATTGCTTTTTTAAGATTCTGGTAAATTCTACGTCCGAGCGAAATAGCATTAACCATGCTAGCCAGATTATCATTGGTCAGGATAAGTGAAGCCGCTTGTCGGGCTAGCTCCGTGCCGCGCTGACCCATAGCCACACCGATATGAGCGGCTTTTAAGGCTGGCCCATCGTTGACGCCGTCGCCCGTCATGGCAACGACTTGCCCGGTAGCCTTAAGAGCCTGAATCACTCGGAGTTTGGCGTCGGGCGACATGCGGGCAAATACACTGGTCAGACCAACTTGTTCCTGGAGCATGGCGTCGGATAAGGCCATTACCTCCGCCCCGGTCAATACGTGTTTATCAACGAGTAAGCCAACTTGTCTGGCAATAGAGATAGCCGTTTCCGGGAAGTCGCCCGTAATTAGTTTAACGGCAATGCCTGCTTGCTTAAACTGACTGATAACTCGTTTGGCATTGGATTTAGGTGGATTTTCAAAGGCTATCAAGCCTTTAAACTGCCAGTTGAAATCATCCTGATTTTTGGGAAAAGAAGAGCCAGTCCATTCACTGCCAGCGACACCAACAACCCGGTATCCCTGAGCAGATAATTGACGGGCTTGCTGAAGGATAATTTCGGCTTCCTGGTCATCCAGTGAACAGCTAGTAACGATTCGTTCGACTGCGCCTTTGCCTGCAATTTGTCTTAGACCCGATTGCGATTCATAAACATGGGTCATCATGGGGGGCGATCCTGCTAAAGGATATTCATGAACAATCGGGCGCTTCATTGGCTCGCCAGGTAGTTTGTATTTTTGATAAGCCACCAGAATTGCTTTTTCCATTGAGTCAAATGGCTCTGGTTCACTTGCCCATCGGGCATAGGATACTACATCAAGTGCTGACGACGATAAACCAGAGGAGATAGATACAATGCGATGCTCGGAGCCTACATAGAGTTGGGTCAGAATCATACCTTCCTGGGTAATCGTTCCGGTTTTGTCAACGCAGATCACCGAGGCAGACCCTAAACTTTCTACGGTTTGGGGTTGCTTGGTCAAAACACCCAAATGAGCCAGACGGAAAGCCCCCAGTGCCATAAAGCTGCTGAATGCCACCGGAATCTCTTCTGGCAGGATAGTCATTGCCATAGTTAGGCCAACCAGTAAAGAGCTCATCCAGTCGCCAGACCGGGCAAAATTGATAGTCCAGACCAGTAAAAATGCACCTAGTCCAACAAACGCCATCCGATTTACAAACTGATGAATTTGTTGTTGAAGTGGTGTTTGTTCGGGCGTAATTGTCTGAAGGGCATGACCTAACTTGCCAATTTCGGTGCTGCCCCCAACGGCATTAACCAACAGAAAAGCCCTGCCTGATGTTAAGGTTGTTCCTTTAAAAAATTGATCTCCTATGTCGGCCTTAAACACTGGAACCGATTCACCTGTCAGCGTGCTTTCGTCAACCGAGCAGTCATTTGCCTGTAGTAAACGGCTATCAGCAGGAACGGTTTGCCCTTCTGTCAATAGGATAACATCACCTACTACTAACTGCTCAGTTGGTAACGCTTCGAGCTTACCATCACGCATTACTTGCACTGTAGGGGCTGTTAGTTGTTGAAGTGCTTCTAGGGCGCGATCACTTCGTATGGATTCGAGAAGCGAAAGTCCCGATACTAATACCATTGCCAGCCCCAGCGCAATACCCTCGTACCACTCGCCTAAAAAAAAGTACAGACTACAGGCCAGTGCCAATAAAATGAACATGGGTTCAGTACCAATACGGATGAGCAATTGCCAGTCGTACTCCTTATCAGCCAAGGCATTAGAGCCAAAACGTTCGCGGGCTTGATCAACTTCGGGAGCTGTCAGTCCAATCAGGTTTGCAGGTAGGGGGGGGAGTTCAGAGGAGATCATGGGTAGTGTAGTAGCTTTGGTATAACAAAACTGCATTTCCTGACCTGCCAATGGACTGATTTTCATCAGCGTATTCAGTGATTCTCGTCGGAGATCGTCCTTGATACGTTAACGAGGTACTGACAATAGTCATGTAATTATATGCTGATTGTCAGGTAATAAGGATGCGTAGACCCGCAAATTTGTAATGGGCGTACGTCCAGACTTTTGTCTTTAACTAACACCTTACGAATGAACCAGGTCGTCGATTTTTCTATCCCTGAGCCGACTTATCAGCGGCTTGCCAATGTGCACCGTTACTGGCTGGCCACCAACTATCTGGGGGCTGCCCAGCTTTATCTTCGTGATAATTTTTTACTGGAACGCCCGCTTAAATCAACAGATATTAAACCACGGCTGCTTGGACACTGGGGCACCCAACCTGGGCTGAATCTGCTATATGCCCACTTAAATCGACTTATTCAGGATACCGATGCCAACCTATTACTCGTAACCGGCCCCGGACATGGCGCCCCGGCCATTCTGGCAAATTTGTATCTGGAAGGAACCCTGGGCGAATACGATCCTACCTATAAGGTCGGGCTTAACGGCATGAGCCAGTTGATCCGTCAGTTTTCATGGCCTTACGGCCTCCCAAGCCATCTGGTTCCGGGAACGCCCGGTCAGATTCAGGAGGGAGGGGAGCTTGGCTACTGTCTTTCGCATGCATTTGGAGCCGCTCTCGATAATCCGGGCCTAATCGTTGCCTGCGTGGTGGGCGATGGAGAAGCCGAAACAGGTCCGCTGGCTGCTTCCTGGCATTCGAATAAATACCTGAATCCAGCTACATCGGGAGCGGTTCTGCCCATTCTACACGCCAATGGGTATAAATTGTCGGGCCCCACGATTTACGGACGAATGAGCGACGAGGAGCTGACCAATCTGTTTACAGGCTATGGCTATCAAGTTCGCATCATTGGCGGTAGCGATCCGATGCAGGTGCATGCAGCGACGTGGCAGGCGATGAACTGGGCCTATGGTGAAATTCGGACGATTCAGCAAAACGCCAGGGCGGGTTTGTTGATGGGCGTGCCAGCCTGGCCAATGCTGATTCTGCAAACTCCCAAAGGGTGGACTTGCCCGCTGACCGTTGATGAGCAGCCGATTGAGAATACATCCCATGCACACCAATTGCCCGTAGCCGATCCCGCCGGAAAACCGACTCAACTCGCTACCCTGGAATCCTGGCTGCGGAGTTATCGCCCCCAGGATTTATTTGACGGCCTGGGGCAACCGTTTCCAGGTGTCATAAGCAACTGCCCAACGGGTTCCCGGCGAATTGGGATGAATGTCCACGCAAATGGCGGGCAGTTACTGGTTCCCCTCGAACTACCCAACTATGTCAACTATGCTGTGAAGGTCCCATCACCAGGTACTGTATCTGTTGAAGGAACGCACCAGTTGGCCATTTACCTACGGGATGTATTTTGCCTGAATGAAGCAGCTCAAAACTTTCGGATCGTCTGCCCCGACGAGACGACATCGAACCGCATGACTCCGTTGTTTCAAGCGACGCAACGAGCCTGGATGGGGCCAATGGTCGAAACGGACGAGTTCCTCTCTCCCGATGGTCGGGTGATGGAAATTCTGAGTGAACACACCTGCGAGGGCTGGCTGGAGGGGTATTTGCTTACGGGGCGTCATGGGTTGTTTGGCTGTTATGAAGCGTTTATCCCACTCGTCGATTCAATGCTTAACCAATATGCCAAGTGGTTAAAGGTAAGTAAAGAAACCCCCTGGCGTAAACCGCTGGCTTCGTTGAACTACCTGCTCACCTCCCACGTCTGGCGGCAAGACCACAATGGCTATACCCACCAAGTCCCCAGCTTTATTAATTCTGTCGTGGCCAAGAAAAGCTCCGTTGCGCGGGTATATCTGCCGCCCGATGCCAACTGTCTGCTCGCTGTAACTGACCATTGCCTTCGTAGTCGCGATTACATTAATTTAATTGTCGCTTCCAAAGCGTGTCAGGCCCAATGGTTATCCATTGACGCTGCCCGTGATCACTGTAGTCGAGGATTATCCGTTTGGGATTGGGCGGGCAATGCCGGTGATCAGGAACCGGATGTGGTACTGGCTTGCGCCGGTGATGTTCCGACGAATGAGACTATTGCCGCTGCCGCAATTTTGAAAGAACGCTTACCTGACCTTCGGGTACGGGTACTAAACATCGTTGATTTGCTGACGATCATGTCGCCAGAAGATCACCCGCATGGTTTTCCTGAAGCCGCCTTTAATCAACTCTTTACAACTGATCGGCCTGTGATTTTTGCGTTTCACGGCTATCCGATGCTTATTCACGAACTGATCCACCATCGAACAAATCCCAATCGGTTTCACGTGCGAGGCTATATGGAAGAAGGTCGCACGACTACACCTTTTGATATGCTTGTACTCAACAACATGAGTCGTTACCAATTGGTGATGGCCGCGCTTCAGCATACTAGTAACCTGCCTGGTACGCAAGCCCTGGTGCAATGGTGTCAGGATAAACTTACTCAACATGCGGCCTATATTCGCCGGGAGGGACTGGATATGCCAGAGGTGAGAAGTTGATTCGGTTGAGGTGTGTTAAGCTAAGGGCATCAACTTTAGAGGTAACTCACGACAGATGGTGCCCTTATTGCTTGCGTATACAGTTAACCAACCAAGAATGAATGGTTGACTTATGAAACACCGTCCACCACCAACCCAGCCGAGTGCTAGGAGGTGCCGGTCCGTTTTACTTGCCAGCAAGCTATCCCAAAACTTGGAATCTTACCGCTCGCAAACCTAAAGGCCGGTGCGTACTTTATTTCCTAAAGAAAGACTTTGCCTGGGATAGAACTGTCTCCATCTCAAGAATAGGGCGTTTTAAGAAAGAGCTATGAATACATTTGATGGTTCAAATTACTCACTCATACCTCAAGGACCTAACTGGGTTTGTACGCGCAGCTTTGATCGTATGAACGCTCACGGTAAGCATGGCAATAATAAATACGGCAAAGCTAGGAATGGCGAAGATCCACCATGTTAAGGGGATTCTATTAGCAAAATTGGAAAGCCATCCTGTCATGATCCACCACGCCAACGGAACTGACGGAACAGTAGCCAAAACCAGTAGTAGGATGTAATCTCTGCTTATCATGACAAGAATAGTGGGGACGGATGCTCCAAGGATTTTTCGAACCCCAATTTCCTTCGTGCGTTGAATCACGGTAAGTGAGGACAAGCCAAATAGGCCCAGGCAGGCAATAAAAATAGCGAGCGATGAAAATAGACCGAAAACTTTCCCAAACTGTTCATCGGCCTTATACTGCTGATTGTAATGATCATCGAGGAAGAAATACATAAAGGGATTTTCGGGAAATATCGCCTTCCATTCCTTTTCAAAGCTACTTAGTGATGCCTTGACAGAGGATGGATTTAACTTAATGGAATAAAAACCAAAAGCGCCAGGGTGGTATCTGAAAATCAGCGGATCAAACGCTTTTTTCAGTGACTCATGATGGTAATTTTTCAATACACCAACAATACGTAACGTATCGCTCTGAAAAATTATCCTGTCACCAATTGCGTCTTCAGCTTTCTTAAAGTCCATCAGATTAACCGCAGTTTCGTTAAGTATGACATTGTGCCGGTCATTGGTCAAGTCGCTTAAGAAGCCTCTTCCTGCTACTAGCGTCAACCCATAAGCGCTTATGAAATCATGGTTGATATGAATGACACTGTATTGATTTGATTCTGCATCCTGCTGGCTAAGCCTTCGTACGCCCCCTATATTCGTACCAATCTTTTGACCGGGTACCTCTGAAGATGCACTCACAGAGGCTACTTCCGGATATTGTTCAATTCGTTGTTTAAAGACTTGAAATTTTCCTTCGATTGTTCCGTCAATCAGATCCGGAGAATGTAGCACTAAGGTTTGATCCAGGTTCACGCCTAACTCCTGGTCTTGCATAAAACGAAGTTGTCTGTAAACAGTAAACGTTCCTATAATTAACGTGATAGACGCTATAAACTGCACAACCACCATGCCTTTTCGAAAGCGTACCCCAGTACTCGTGTTTTTAAATTTGCCTTTGAGAACTTCTACTGGTTTGTAAGCCGATAACACAAAAGCGGGGTAGATGCCAGAAAGCATAGTGCCACTCCCAATTAATAGCCCAACCCCTATCCAGAATGAGTTTTGTTCAAACAACACATAGCCCAACTCTCGATTTGTTAACTCACTGAAAAATGGTGTAAGCAATACCACAACGATTATTGAGATAACAAATGCCGTTGTATTCAGTAGTAAGGATTCAAAAAGAAATTGTTGTATGAGCTGAGACCGAAATCCTCCTAAAACTTTACGAACCCCCACCTCCCTGGCTCGCTCAATTGATTTTGCCGTGGATAGGTTACTATAGTTGATCCATGCAATCACCAGAATTAAGATGGCTACAATGGATAAGAAATAGGTTGATTGTCGGTTGCCATTGGGCTTAAATTCTCCCGTGAAATTTGAATCGAGATGAATACTGGTAAGAGGTTGCAGGTGGAATTCCATACTCGCACTGGTTTTCTTTAGTTGCTGTCCCACTTGTTTCTCAACGAAACCAGGAAGTTTGGCTTCGAGCATGTTTGCATCTGCTTTTTGATTGAGTAAAATGTAGGTCAGAAACCCATCCCATTCCCATGTCATCAGCGGGTCATTCAACGATTTCTGCAGGGTGGCAAACGATAGTAACGCATCAATTTTCATATGCGTGTTATCTGGGAGGTCTTCAAAAACTCCTGTTACCTGGCAATCTACACCATGAGCACTACAGTGGATTATTTTTCCGATAGGATCTTCTTTGCCAAAATACTTTTTAGCTAATGACTGCGATAGGACGATCTTAGCTGGATCTTTTAAAGCCGAAGATCCTTCGCCTGCCATAAGTTTAACGGAAAAAACCTGAAAGAAATCGTCAGAGGCATAATACAAAGCATTCTCTCTAAAGTATACGTTCGCTGTAGACAGTATGGCGTCCGTACGGAGTAACCGTACATAACGTTCTACTTCAGGAAAGTTGGTTTTCAAATCGGGGCCGATACCAACGCAACCAGCAGCCCATCGCGTGGATAGTCCTCCTCTATTGTAACGGTCCTGCTGTACTCTAAAAATCCTGTCTTTCTTTACATGGAAATCATCATAGCTGAATTCGTAGACGACATACTGCATAATTAGCATACAAGCCGTCAAACCGATAGCCAATCCCAACAGGTTGATTAACGTAAATGCTTTATTACGTGAACTATACCGCAGGATGGAAGTGAAGTGATATAGTATCATTAGGCTAAACTATTTTTCGATTCACTTACCTTTTGTTTTAATAATCCTTTCTTAGCTCGTTTTTTTCGGAGAGTAAAAAAATATCAAGAATAAATGTAATTATTTAACCATTTTATTTTCTCTATCAAAGAACTTCAACAAATCTACTGGTTTTGTGCTGGGACCTATTTGAGGACCTGTAAAAGAATGTTAACGAAATGTAAATGTTACTTTTACGGACTGCCGTGGATTTTTGCTCGTAAACAGGTGGGCATGTTGCCTATACTGTGGTCTTATAAAAACCTCCCAGCTGAGACAAACAGTCAGTCATGAATCTGCTCCATAATTCGGACCTATTTCAAAATGACTCGTCTATAAAAATTAATCGGCTCCTACCCTGACTACCTGTTTAGCTAAGCGCAAGCCGTGTTCGTAGATCTGGTCTTGAGCCCCCAGATAGCCTGCCAGCGTTAGTGGAACCAACTGGTTAATCTTAACGCCTAGTTTTTGATTGGGCGTGTTGTCAGGGTAATACTCGCCAAAGCCGGAAAAGAAACTGAAATAGCCACCCGGAAATTTCAGGGTAATAGCCATACCATTAGCGCCTGCCGTTGGTGTCCCCACGGTAATCGACTGACTGACCCCTTGTAGACTAATGACGTTACCTTCACCTTGGCTTTGTACGCCCTCATCAACCAGCAGGATATAACGCTTATGTTTTAGCAAGGCATTGCGCGATGGTTGGATAATTTCGTACTCCGTGCTGGTTAGCTGCTGGCTGGGATTGGGACTGAATAGAAACGGGAATCGATTCAGGGCCACTGTATCCGGCTGATGAGCAATGTACGAAGCGAGATGACCACCAAACTGGCTATCGCGGGGATAGCCCCGGCAATCCAGTAAAATGACTGGACAATCTTTCAGGTAGTTGGCAATACTGTCCAGTTGGGAGGAGTAAAGCCGATTGATGCGTAGGTAGCCAATATTGCTCGGCAACCGACTGATGAATGGGGGGAGTTTAGGGCTAGGCGCGGTTTTGCCCCATAGGCTGTAATAGTGGTCTCTAGCAATTCGGGTGAGCCACACGGTTCGATAGTGACCCTTTCGTTTGAGGGTCACTTGGGCTTGACTGCCTGCGCGACCGACCGTCAACCAGCTCATGTAAAATTCCCGATCGAAACCGGCCTGATTCGAAGCCGGTAGATAGTCCCGCCATTGAGCCGCTAGCTGAGCGGGAGTTTGTTGATCGATACGCACCAGCTCATCGCCCGGCTGAATCTGCGCCAACGTACTCGTCTGGGAAGTGTCGGCCAACATATTGATGATATACGTTTTCTGACCAAACACTTTAACGCCAATGGGCAGATTACCGTCCAGAATGCCTTTTGGCGATCGTCCCCCACGTTTACTGATCAGGATACTGTGTCCATCCCGCAGTGATCCCGTCAGGTTCATCAACGCCATGAAGTAGAGCGAGTCGGTGGAAGCGGCTAAAAACTGAGGAATAAATCGGGGTAGAGCCTTCTCCCAGGAAAGAGCGAGCAAGTCTTTATTGGGGGAAAAGTAGTGGATGGTGTTCCAGCCATTGAACAAGCCCAGCAGCCGTAAAACGGCACTCGGGGTTTTGTCTGCCAGATAATCAGACTGGGGATGGCGAATATAGACGGTGTTTTGCACCGACTTCGGCGGCAACGGCGGCACTGGCTGATGCAGGAGTTGAGCCGCTTGCCGAATCAGGGGGGCCTGCCAGGCCGTATCGGCTTGTTCACTCAGCTGCTGGTCGACATCACTGCCCAACGTTCCATCTTCATAGATCACTTCGCTCGTTCGAATCTTGACTGATACCTGATCGACCAAGGTCATTCGGTAGAATTCACCATACATATAGTCCGGCATGTCTCCTTCCAGGATTACCCGACAACCCTGTCGGTGATGCAGCGCCATGATGGCTTTCAGCGAATTGACGTTCACAAAGCGATTAATCAGAAAGCAGATTTTTGCCTTGATTCGTTTTTTGAGCGGGCTGGGGGGCAGGTAGACACCCTCCGACATATTGCGCAGGCCAAAATAAACTTGATAATGCTGATCCATTCGCCCATCTTTTTCGGTGGGCAGTAGATTCAGCTCATCGGGAAAGTCTTGCCGCAACAGACCGTGGTAATAAACACTACGGGCAGTCGGTAGCACCAGTGGCTGTTCAATGAGTTGACTGATGAGTGGTTGCACGAACTGCGTGTACTGGGCTAGCCCCAACGCATTGTTGATCTGTTGGTTACGCAAGTCAACGACGACCATCGACTGACGATCGAGTTGTTCAATTAACGAATCAGTTCGGATTGGCTTTTGACAAGCCTGTTGGGACAGCGCCAGGTACCCCTCACCCGTAGGTAACTGTTTATGAACGAGGTGTGGGCGCTCTTTAAACCAAGTCGTATGGGTTGATCGGCTGTTTGGCGTTACGATGCCAGAGTGGGGATCGCCTAATCGAGCAAATACGTGACCCAACGCCCGTTGGAAGTTCATCGGCGTCGGACTGACCAGTAGGGGTTCTAGATAATCAATAACCAGACTATCCATATCCAGTGTGCCCTTGCCAGCCCGGGGATGAAAATAGCGCATCACGCCCCAAACCCGGCCAAAATCAGCAAGCCGGTTAATGGCCGCCGAATCATAGCGACTTGTCGTATCGACACCCTGAGTAGCGGGCTGGGCTGTTAAGTCGTGATCAGCGAGCAGACAGCTCATCCAACCAAACAGCATGAACAGACGTAGTGAAGGGGATGAAAAATAAATCATATCGATTGACCCGTAACGACTTGGTGAGCCTGGTCAGGTGGCTTGCCAAGGGTTAATGAAGTGGCAAAGCTAACCCTATGTGCTGGCGTAGTCTTGTACAAATCATGCATGATCCAATCAAAGGCTCAGTCCGTATCCTTTACCGGTGATTGGTCTAGGGAAGCGCTGATTGAGGAATCCAGATCAGTTGCTCCTGTTCAATTTGAGCGTTACGCTGGAGCTGGCCCGGGGTAAATCCGGTTAGGCGTTTGATGTGTTTGGTCCAGTGTGCTTGATCACAGTACAGCCCTTGATAGGCCACCTGACTAAACGGCTCCCTGGGTGTTGTGGTTAGTGTGGTTAGGGATTGACGAAACCGCACGGTTTGCGCGTAAGCCTTTGGACTTTGGCCGATATGGTCCATGAAGAGTCGGTAGATTGTCGATGTATTCAAGCCGTAGGTTGACGCCAGTTGACGAACAAAAGGTATGGCTTCTTCCGTTTGAGCCGCTTGAAGCGACGCTTGGATAAGTGGATGAATGGGGGTTGGTAAAAGTCGTTTCAGCAAAAAAGATTCTAACCTATCCGCTCGTTGGGAAAGATCATCTGTGCTGAAAATGCGTTCCAGAAGCTGCTGGCTATGCTCAGGGAACAGGTGCTCTATGACGGACGAAGTTTGCCACAACTGAGCGATTGATTCGTGGGTAAATGCCCGTAACGCCCCTGGGTGAAACAAGATACAGACTTGGTCAAGGCTACCCTGTAAGGAAACATGAAAAGGTCGCTGATGAAAGCCATAGAGCCGACTAGTGGGTTGAGTAGCTGGGCTGAGCTGACAAATATTAGCAGCGTCATTAGTGGAATAACTGACCGTATTCTGTTTATAAATAGCCAAACAAAGGTTGGTATTGGGGAAGGTTGTATAGGAGAAGGGTGTATGATTCTCTTTCTGAAAAAACAAAAAGGACTGTACAAATGCCCGTAGTTGAGCGTGACGAACGGGGATAAGGGTGGTCTTCAAGCGAGCAAAGGTTAGCGTACCTCCACTAAAGACGACTAGGCACGGAAAGTATTACAGTGGCTTATCGGAACGACCCTGTTGCTTATAGTCTAATGAGTTGCAAATCTCCTGAAACGTTCATTTTGAGCTGCCTTACTTTTTCGACAACGATTGGTCTGATCAATAATTATGTGCCACTCATATGCCGTAGAAAGGCAGTCGTCAAACTTATTTTGAAAAATCTTTGGAGTCCCTAGCTTTGCGGAAAACGTTAACTGCGTCCTGTTAGGCACATTCACTACGTTTTTAAACGTGTTTCTAAATAGTTCAAATGAAAAATTTCATATCGCTACTTACGCTATTGATTTGTATTCATTTCTCACATGCACAGGATTTCAGTGCCTATAAAAAAGCGCTTTTTATCCAAGGTAAAGACACGTTGCGTTACAGAATATTATATCCTGAAAGTTATGACCCCAGGAAGCCATACCCTTTGGTAGTTTTCCTGCATGGTGCGGGCGCGAGAGGAAATGATAATGAACGTCAATTCATTGATGGCGGTAGTTTGTTTTTACATGATTCGGTCCGGAAAAAATTCCCTGCTTTGGTCGTTTTGCCACAATGTCCTGCAGACAGTATGTGGTTTAAAATTCCTCCGGGGCCGCCCTACGACACAACAGCAGCATTTAACCATAAGATGAACACCCTGGCACTTTCAACACCAGAACGGATGGTGAAACTTTTAATGGACAGTTTAGCTGAACATAAAATTGCAGACAGAAAAAGAATTTATTTGGGCGGCACTTCACTTGGCGCCTTTGGTACTTACGATTTGATCATCCATTATCCCGGTTATTTTGCGGCTGCTTTCCCTATATGCGGGCAGGCTAATGTAGAGCTGTACCCTAAAAGAGCAGCCCATGTTCCGGTGTGGATTTTTCACGGTGCGATTGATGACGTTATTAATTCATGGCCAGATAGGAGCCTGATAAAAGTGTTACAACAAAGCGGTGCAAAACATGCGAAATACACGGAATACCCGGGCTTAAAACATGATATTACGGGCAAAGTATTTGCTGAACCAGATTTGCTCCCGTGGTTATTTTCATTTAAAAAATAAAGTTCGGTAATAGGCTCACACCTGAGCCGACTATTAGTTGCTTTAAACTATTCTTGCAAAACCCTCCTACCTGAGACTAGATGGGCTTACACAGTGCCCCAATTTTCGGGCGTTTAATGCGAAACAGCCTACCTTTCGTACTTCCTAGAATAGTACGAAAATAAATCCTTGACAAAATGCCCAAAGAGTGTGTTTGAAGGAGGTTTGAAAGCCTAAACGCGTACCGATTTTCGTACTTTATGAAGTAAAGTACGAAAAGGATGCCCGTGAGGGGTTGGGCCTTTAATCTCAAATGATGCTCTAACAAGAGACCATTAAAAGGATTTGTGCTATTTAGCACCGAGTGTTAGGCTAACTCGAAAATTGGCTACTCCTATACCGCTTGTCGAAGCTGGGCTAATGACTTTTCGAAGCGACCATGACGCATTTGACCCAGGGCTGTGTTTAGTAGGGCCTTGCCGTAAAGCAGTTGACCTTCGTACTCCCCAAGTGAAACTCTACCGCTAGCCATTAAAGAAGCAAAGGTTGGCATATCATAGCCGACCATGTCCTGATCATGCACGAAATCGGCTGGTTTCTGTTGCCCAGCAAGCTGAAACATAAGCATCGAATAAATAAGCCTGCAAAGCTGCCGCATCAGGTAAAATCGTCCCAGCTGATCTTCAGTCGGTTCGGCCTCGAAGTAGGCCCGAAGGTAGGCATGTTCATGTTCTTGCGTGTGTACGAAAAAATTCGCTGCATTTGCCAGGTCAATAAAACGGTCATTTAATGAGGCCGTATCCCAATCAATAATCCATATAGTTCTTCCATCGCAAAGGATATTATTCGGATTCAGATCATTATGGCTACAAACTCGGTCTCCGACACGAAGCGTATAGTTTTCTTTGAGTCGTTGGTACCCGCTAAAACATTCATCAAATACTGACCCCGAAAGCATGCCGCTCTTTTTAAACTGGCTGATCAGAGCATCAACCGTCTTGAATAAAGGCTGGCCTTGGATGGTGGATGGTAGGCCGTGAATAGTTCTGATGGTCGTCGCTAGCTTAATAACCAACTCATCAGGACTAAAAGCGCTCCGAATAGGTTGACTGTCGATGAAATCGCTGATGGATACCCCTTGGTGCTGATCGTTAAAGTACACCTTGGGTGCCACCCCTGCGGTGGCTGCTAAATCCACCACGCCTAGTGCATCACCTTCTTGTGGCGTAGTTAATTTGAGTGTGTAAGCCCTGTCTCCGATTCGCACTTTGTAGATTGACGAGCCCGACAGGCCACCGGCCATCAAGGATACATCGCTGACTTGAGTCGTCCCAAAGCTCTGATACAATGCATCATCGATACACTCAATTCTATCAAAGGGCAAGATGGAAAAATCTTTTACTGACATTACAAAAAATCTTTAACAGAAAAGGGCCATGTCAGTCGCGAAAAATGCGCTGGAAGCGCCAAAGATACTCGAAGTTAGAGGATACAGAAAAGCTGCCAATTTTTTTAAGCCATTGTAGTTGAAGCGGACGCTCCTACCTGAGACAAGGAGAGATTACTGTGTCTTTAAATAGGGCGTTTAAAGAAACGAGTTTATGAGGGTTATTCTACGTTTTTAAGCTGAGGTAACTTGAAGAGGAAGCTAGCCCCTTCCTCTTGATGGTTTCCAACTCTCATTTCCCCGCCATGCCCCTTGGTGATGATGTCATAACTTAGGCTAAGGCCCAGGCCAGTGCCCTCACCAGTGGGTTTGGTGGTAAAGAAGGGCTGGAAGATTTTGTCTCGAATGGTGGACGCTATGCCTGTGCCGTTGTCTTTCACACAGATCGATACGTAGCCCGGTTCCCGACGGGTACTCACCCATACGGTTGGTTGATAGTCGGAATCAGCTTGTTTCGCCCGTTGCTGGACGGCGTAGAAAGCATTGTTATACAGGTTCAAGAGTACACGCCCGATGTCCTGAGGAACACCTGAAACGATAGGTAGGTCGCTATCAAAATCGGTACTAAGCTGGCAGGTAAAACGTTTATTCTTGGCCTGCTGGCCCTGGTAAGCAAGTCGCAGGTATTCATCGGCCAGTTGATTGAGGTTAGTAAGCTGCTTCTCACCTGATCCCCTGCGGGAGTGTTCGAGCATGCCCTGGACGATAGCGCTGGCCCGTTGTCCATGATGGTTTATCTTTTCCAGATTCTGCCGCAGGTCACCAGCAATGGCTTTCACCTCGTCAATGCGTCCAGCATCTGCTTCCTCTTCCAGCTCCTCGACTAACTCGGCGGAGACTTCGGAGAAATTATTGACGAAATTCAAGGGGTTCTGGATCTCGTGGGCAATACCCGCCGTCAATTCACCCAGGCTGGCGAGTTTCTCTTTCTGAATGAGTTGGGCTTGAGAGGCTTTCAGTTCGGCAGTGCGTTGCTCGACTCTTTCTTCCAGTACCCGGTTCTGGGTTTCGATGAGTTGCTGGTTCTCCTGGGTCAAGCGGAGTTGCTCCTGAATGGCCTCTTCTTGGTGCTTTTTGAGCAGGTTGATTTTATAAGTAAGCCCCAGCGTAAACAGCAGAATTTCACTGAAGGAACCGAAATAATTGCCGTTATATGTCCAGAATGTTAGGGGATAGAGCCCATACAAAGTACTTATATAGACGTATTGGCCTATATTGTAGACTATATTTCCAATTAAAAAATAAAGGGCGGGTTTAACTCCACGGCGATACATGATTGCACCAGCCAGTATGCTGTAAAGTGCATCAATCAAAATCGTTAAGAACATCAGACTTTGAAACGCCTGATTGATCAGCAGTAGAAAAATGCCAACTATATAGAAGGCCATTACGAACCAGCTTATCCGGTATAGGCCTCGGGCTTGCTGACGTATCGGCAAAAAAGACAGGGTAAACAGCACATGTACCAGTACAATACAGAAAAGAAAATGAGCTTTATAAATAGCAAAAATAGTATGCAGCGTGGGCGATAAGCTGGCGAGTTGATTATTGGTTCCAACAATAACCAAGGCAATTAGCAGTAGCCATACCGCATAGATCAGATTAACCCAGTCGCCCAGTCGGGCAAATAGCATCAGGCTGTAGATGAAAATGATCAGGATGAAGCCTATAAACAAGCCTGCAATCATCGTTTCACGATAAAGCATTTCCTGTGAGGCCCATGTGGATTGTGCTGTAATATGTAGGATTGGTAAGGCTAAATGAGTTACTTGCAGATAAATCGTGTGGCTTTGCCCGTTAGGAATCTGTAGAGGGAAAATAAGGTTTTTGTGCTGAAAGTTTTCGTTGGTCCTTATCGTTGAGCTGCTTCCATGGAACACTTCCTGATGTAGTAATTGCTGATTGGCTACCTCATAAACAACCACCTGCCTTTCATTAAGCATCAGCAATTGCAGCGTCATGGTCTCGTTGGTTTGGTTCGCCAATTTTACCCGGAACCAGACATCGTTCTTTCCGCCTACATTGACATTATCCTGATTAACCTTAATAGGCTTTTGCTTTACCGACACAAACGGATAATGCACGGGGTGTTGCAACAACGAATCGATGGTAATTTGCCCCGGCTCGGTTTCAAGGGCCTCAAAGTGCTCAAAAAGAGAGTAGGTCTTCTCAGGGTTGTTTAGGACGATGGATTGGGGATAAGCAGTTGCAAATGCTCCAAAGAGGCAGAGGGAAATAAATAAGGGTTTCATGTACGGTAGGTTGGTAAAGGCAAATATAGGTATTTGTACTTACCCAAAGCAGACGCCAATCTATTTAAAAATATACTGTTTCTAATTAATGATGAGCTAGTTATGGTTCTTAATAAACGCTTAAGCAAGAAACTTGTATAGTTCCTTTTGGCCATCAATTCATCGTATAATCGGTAGGCGTTTGCTGGTAGAAATCCTTGAAAACTTTTGTAATAGAGGAACGTGATTCAAAACATAACCCTTAACTTCTGTAAAGTTGGATTGAAAAATCACACAACAGAGCTATCGTTTATTCTAGAATAAACGATAGCTCTGTTGTGTGATTTCTTGTTCTTCGTTTGTCAGCACAAACAGTATTTTAGTGAAAGAGTCGGCAGACTTATCACCCAGATTTCGCCTGAAAGGACTTGCTTATGGACATACGAATTCCCTTTGTCTCAGGAAGGAGCTTTTAGAGAGACGCTTCAATTATTTCCCTATACAGGTGTATGTCGTCAACCGAAAGTGGACAGAAGCGGGACGGTCCTATGGTATCATGGAGGAAAAAAGCCACTAGCCATTCGCTGGGTATTGGCTCGGTTTGAGGGAAAAGTAACTGGTTTAGTGAGTAACGATGTTTCGCTGAGTAGTGAACAGATCATCGGCACTGATTTATAGATCGATTTTCCACCAGCTATACACATCCTTGTTAACAACAATGGCACCGCTCTCATCAATATCAAGAAGATTGTAGACAACAATAACTGGAATAGGATGGGGAAGCCACAACGTTTTAGGGTTGACTTGTTTCTGGCAACTGGTCAGAAATGATTTATCGAAACGTGAAGTGCCTAGTAGCAGATTGGCCAGTTCAACGGGTTTCTCGACCCGAATACACCCATGACTTAGCGTTCGTTTTTCGCTTGCAAATAAGGAGCGTTGATTGGTATCGTGAAGATAAATATCAAAAGGACTGGTCAACGTAAATTTTAGGACACCTAACGCATTATCGCATCCAGTCGATTGCCGGAATCTGTACGGGAAGTTGCTGGGAGTAAGGGTTGACCAGGGTATGAGGTTGGGATCAACCAATCTTCCCTGGTCGTCGATCACCTGTAAGTTCATATCGGCTAATACGACAGACGGATTTTTTTTGATTTGGGGTAGAAGTTCCTTCGTCGCAATGGAGCGGGGCACATTCCAATAGGGATAGCTAATAATATTGGTAATCTGGGCGCTAAAGGATGGCGTTGGCGTGCTGGGTTTGCCTACAATAACCTTGCTGCTGAGGAGTGTTTCTCCCTGGTGATCAATGACGCGCAACGTAGCGGAAGGAATGTTCACAATAACACGTTTGTCCGCCGGAAAACGATTGAGCCAGCGGTAAAAATTGAGCGTCGATTTTACCTGCTCAATCGTCAGTGAGTCGGCCATATAATCGTCGGTCAAACAGCGTATACAATACGCTTTCAGCTCTCTATATTTTCGGGCATGTGATTCTAGCGAATCCAGCAGTGGGCACCAATCCTCTCCAGCCAGAAACTGCTTTGTGAGTTGATTCACCCGGCCTGTATCCAGCCGCTCTACAAGTCCCTGATAGCTCATTCGCTGGATGGGTTTTCCGTAAATGATCTGGGTAAAATAGGCCTTTAGGCATGTCGCATCAGGGGTTGTGCAAAGACCATCAACCCCAATGTCACTGGCATATTGACGCAATCGAACCCAGTCGCCCTCAATCTGACCGTTGGCAAAGGAGGGAATAACTAACAGGCTAAAAATCAGGTAGCGAATCATCTTGATAGGGAGAGTTTTGAGTAGACAAAATTCCTTCAAACGTCTCGCTTTGTGCCTGACCTTAGTTACTCAACAGGCTGAAGTTTATCAACTAGCAAGCTGCCTTACCTCATTGAAGGAGAGTTCATCAAGGGCATAATTTTGTTAGCCTGACGATGGTATAACCGGCATCGCTAGTCCATGTCAGATTCGTTTAAATTTCACGCCACTTCTCAGATGAATGCCAGGAACGCGTGGTAGTTGAGACGTTTTTGCTTCATCGAGAACCGATACGTAAGAACCATGAGACACCATCTATTTTTAGGACTGATTTTGTGCTGGATCGCGATCCTGGCTTCTACAGCAGTACAGGCGAAACCTATCTGGAAATTCAGCGTAGTTGTAGCGGTAGAGAAGCAGACGGCCGATTTCTATCAGGCCATGCTCTCCAAACCTATTGATCAGATTGTGGGCGATCAGATGGCAACCGTTACGGCTAATTTCAATAGTTCGCCCAATTTCAACGGTATCTACAACTTCGAGGTCGACTCGATCTATGTCTTTGATGGACCAGCCCAAACGGAGGTTTTTCGGGCTCACCCTCATTTTCAGTACTGCGTTGTCATTGATGGTAAGTTTACGACGCCTACCGTAGGCGGGGGCTGGTATGGTAGCTATCAGACCATCTATCACAGCTGGGACTGGAATGTCAATTTCGACAGTGGGCCTTTCGGACCGGGTGCCACCGACGGGCTAACGCATGAATTTGGCCATTCCCGAGGAGCAATTGATATTTACGGATTACGGGTTGAGGGCGCAAAAAATTCCGTCAATGGGCAAACATTTGAGCCAGTTAACTCCATTATGAATTTTCCCTATGGCAACATCGTCTGGGATGAATACACCACTAATTTATTGAATTCGACGGGTGGCGATCCTATTGTCGGAGACCAGTGGATTATCCGCCCCTTTCCAAATACGATGGGCATAAAGGCTGTCAATGCCAGTGGAGCAACATTAGCTAATGTCAAGCTGGAGTTATTTGGCGTCGACTGGTTTTCCTACTCCGTTTCAACAGCCCCTATACTGACTACTTCAACGAATATAAATGGGACCTACTCGTTTCAAACCAATCCTTTTCAGCCCGCCACTACTGGTTATCCCTGGACGATGCGTTATGCTAACTTTTTAGTGAAAGCGACGTACAACTCCTTTGTTATATATCGATGGATGCCCTTATATGATGTTCAGAACGCATATTTCAAGAATGGTGCGAATTCATCATTTGGCTTAGAGCTCGTGTTTCCTGCATCGACAGATGTGATTCAACTGACGAATTTGAGTACATCTCAGGGTTGCCCAGGCAAACCCCTGGATGTGTCGTTTACAGTGTCGGGGACATTTGAGCAGAGTAACCAGTTTAGCGTATCGATCGTAGACAATAACAATAACTCATACTGGTTTGCTCATCTTGATGGTAACACGGGGGGCACGATTCAAACTAAAATTCCATCCGCAGGTAGCGGAGCGTATAAGATTCGAATTACCAGCAGTAAGCCTTATGCCGAAAGTCTGTATTACCCTTTTTTAATTGATCCTTCACCCAGTAATCCAACGGTGCAATCAGTAACAGTCTGCCAGAATTCATCTCCGCCTGTTCTTCAGGCGGTTGGGCAAAATCTGTTATGGTACTCCCAATCGGCGGGTGTTTCCTCTACTGCTCCCATTCCTAACACGAGTAAAACGGGCTATTTGTATTATACCGTTACGCAAACAATTGATGGTTGCGAAAGCAGTGGTGCTGGTTTGTCGGTAACGATAAATCCACAACCGGTAGCCAGTCTTGTCGCGAATGGGCCCCTGAGTGGTAGCCAAACCAGTGCCACCTTAACGGCCGATGGAGGGCAGTCCTATTTCTTCAGTGGGCCAGGGCTAGTTAGTCAAAATCCAGTATTAGGGACAGTCATAGCTACCTCATCCGGTATCTACTCGGTTACTGTCACGAATAGTTTTGGTTGTATGGCCACGGCTAGTGTGGCCCTGGCCGGTACGGATTTAACACCCACGTTAGTCCTGCCCCAGGCTAATTTTCCATCAAGCGGCAGTCAGGGTGATTTTGTAGTGAACCTCGTTGAAGTGGCTGGATTGCCGACCTCACTCGGTCTGGTAGCCATCACTATTACAGCTCCCGTAGGCTATTCACTCACTTTTAACCCTTCTCAAACATCTATCAACATTACTGGAGGAGAAACTAATCCTATAGCAGTGAAAAATACGAGCTGGATACAAACTAACTCGTTGGCTGGTCGGCAAATTTCCTTAATGCTAAAGTCTGATCAATTAATACCAGCGGGAGGTCAGATAAGTATAGGATTTACCTTAACACGCACTACGGCCAATTCGGGTAGTGTCTCCAATATCACTGTCAATGTTACGAATGATGCTACCAAACTGTACGATGGCAATCCGTTTAACAACGTTTACGTCCGTATTATCAATAGCTTATGAAGATACAAGTGATTATTAATCAATCGAACGTTCGTTCATTTATCGTAAAAGCCATGACCTTTGAACCTGCTTCCCAACTGTTGGCATTTGTTCTGCCAATGTCTTTTCTAAAAGGCGATCTCATTTTCCACCGGGGCAATCCGACGCAGGAGGATATTCATATTCCCATTAAGCCCACATTGAAGCCAAGGCAGGTCGTTTCAACGGCCCAACTGGCCAAGGGCATTTGGCAAGTTTGCCTTAACTGGTCCGATGGACGTTTGCAATACCTTGAGGAGAAAGTGATTAATATCGATTGACAAATAGGTGTTATAAAGCTTTGTGCAATCTGTGGCCCTTCAGCTTATCTAACTGTTTATTACGAACTTTACAGTAGTAAAATCCCTGATTTCAACTGTGACCATTGGTTCGACTAATTCAGAAAAAAGGGGGCTTATGTGATTGGTCATCTGAACTCAATTTACCACGAATAAAACGCAGCGATAAAACACCATAAACTACCAGGGCAGCCGTCTCATAAAATGCCTCTACATGGTTCCGTTCATAAACGCCCGTTTTTACATCTAGTGCCCAGTCAGTCAGGGCATAACAAAAGCCAGCAAAGCCTGCCAGGCTAGCCAGAATAATTCCTGTTAATATGAGTGAGTCACGCATGTTGATGACAATAAGTTTGCTTTTTGGTATTGAATTATTTTATGCAAGACCTGCTCAAAACGTCTCCGCGAAACCTTGGCTTTATGTTCATTGAACAGACAGATCTCTACGGGTTGAGGCCCATCGAGTTCAATTTTTTGTACAAAATTCGGGTTAATCATTTCCGATTTATGAACCCGTATAAAGGCAGGCAACTGATCCTCGAACCATTTGAGTGTGAGGGCAATTAGCAGAGGTCTGGATTGCGTACTAAGATGAACCCAGCTATAATTGCCGTATCCTTCAAGGCGAATAATGGCCTTTGAGCATATGGGTAAGCGATGACCAGGCAGCTTTATTGAGTCGACTGGGTGATTATCTACATTCTTCATGAACTAACTAATTAGTGATGGTAGAATTGGAAGGCCATTTGAACAGCCATGACTAATCCATACGAAAGGATTCGCTGAACTAGAGAAATGCAGGCATAATCTGTCTACAGACAGACCACCCGGTAACGTTGCTCCCATATACGACTATCAACAAGTTATGGTCGACTTGTTCGTACAACAACTGAGGGCTATGCTGGAAAGGAGTCCTGCCTAGATGAATAATCTAGTTTTTTTGCGTTTAAGCAGCAGAGAAGGGGAGTTCAGGCTATTGACGTCCTGAAAAAAGGAGCTGTTAGATAAGCTCTGTGGAGAGATTTGCGTTTGAACGCATGGCAGAAAGCCAAAAGAATTTAATGCGAAGGTGGGCTGTCCGGAGAAAGCCGATTGCTGAGAGCTTTTCTGTCGATCCTGGATTGAGGGAGAAGTCTGTCCCAACGTCAGGGCAGACTTGTCAAAAGCATCACGAAAACGATTCATACGAGTTAAGATTTTGAATGATAATTAGACTAAAAAGCGGTGTAGTGGTTGACAAATAGGAGGGAAGTTACTTCTCCTTTTTCCGGCAAGTATGATGATAAACGGCCTACATTAAAAAATGTTTAATGTGAGACCTGAATGCTTGTATCCTTCCTTTGTCAGTGCCTTAAGCGCGTTATTTTCATCATATCAATTCTGTCTATTTCTAAATTAGTAGCTAGGCTAGGCTGAGTCGAACATTCTGATAATCTTTACAGTATAGCCTACATCAGAGGCAGGTTTTATGAAATCGATTGTTGCTTTTTTGCTGGCCGGACTGGTACTGGGAAGTAGTTTACTACCCGGTTTTGGTGTCGATCAATCAGCCAGACTGGTCGATCTGGTTGAGCATTATCAGGAACATCGACAGATGGAACCTGAGCTTGGTTTCCTTGATTTTATGGTGATGCATTATGGGGTCAACTCCGAGCATCAGAAGCATCCCAATCATTCGCATCAAAACCTGCCTTCCAATAATCACTCAATGCCTGTATATACAGCACAGGCCATTCGGCTGCTGCTGGTGTCTTCTGCTTCTGTATTGGTTTCAGCAAAAGCCGATTTCGTTCGGAAGACTGATCTGTATGACTTTCTGGCGACTTTCGCTCTCATTAATCCCCCCAGAGCCTAAGTTACTTATGCCTCTGGCCGAAGTGAGTCTGTACGAATTTGATTTTGACTCCCTTTCCCTGCCAACTCCTTTTCAGCGTACATCCTGGCTAGTTGGGTGGGTAGCTGGCCTACTTGCAGCCGTTAACCTCTTTTTGTACTGACGCTTTGAATCAGTGGATTTATAGTCTACTTGTTCAGCTAGTGACCAATACATACAGTAAGATGGTCAGCAATAATTACCCTCATTCATTTTGGGCATTGTGCATCTAATTCTCCCAGAGAATCTTTATCGACCTATTATGAAACCAATTAGGTATTTCTCTCATAAGCAGACTGTCTGGTATAATGTAGTAGATTATGTACACCTACTAATTGATACGAAGACAATTTGGGCTATAAGGCCTGCTGATCCCGGCAAGCGGAAACGTCAGCCAAAATCAGCCGAACAAATTGTTCTTGCTCGCCTAAACCGCTTGAGTTCGGTTTATCAATTGCGGGTAAATCAGGAAGTATATGCCGACTGGGTCATCTTTGAGCACTTGTATCGGTTGCTTAAACCCTTCATGGTCAGGTCAGATGATTGGGCAAATCCGGATGGATTAATTTGGCAAACGCAGCAATTTATTGATCGTTCGAAACGATTGGGACACTCTGTCGACCCCTCCGCCATCGCGCCTTATTTCAACGAAATACATCCTGGCAAGCTTGATTGATAAAATAAATTAACGTTTGCCACGCTTTTAGACTACACAACGTATTATAGTATAAATACTTAATTTATTGCCCCACTGTAGAAACATGAATCGGTACGACTTTTTAAAATCTATGGGCTTTACGGGGGCTGCTTTGATGGCAGCGTTGACCTCCTGTATCCATGAAGAAGATACCGTTGTGAATGCGCTTTCGTTGCCGGGTACTACTACCCCCACGAGTACCACTACGTCTCCTATAGCGAGTACAGTAACGTCAAGCACGACGGTAGCAAGCAATGGAACGGACCTGAGTACCATTACCAATCGGTTGCTAACGATAGACCTGACTGCCGCAGCGGCTTCGGCCCTGAAAACCGTCGGGGGCTATCTGGTGCAGAGTGGGATCGTGGTGGCTCAGACCAGTAGCGGGGTCTATGTAGCAGTAACCCAAACCTGTAGTCATGAGCCTAAAAAGGCCATTATTTTTAATAAAACAGAGTTTTACTGTACCGTACACGGAGCGCGTTATGACCTGACGGGCAAAGGAAAAAACAGCTTTGGCAGCAAAGGCATTGCGGTTTACAAGACCGCTACCGACGGAAAAACCCTGGTTGTTTACAGTTAATCAATGACTTCTCATTCGTAAAATCCTATGAAATTCGTACTCGTATCCCTACTCGTTGGTCTGTTAACAACGGCTCCCAACTGGCAGCTTAATTTTGAGCAGGCAAAAACCGAAGCAGCGCAATCACACAAATTCATTTTACTGAATTTTTCCGGGTCGGACTGGTGTGGCCCCTGCATCAAACTCAAAAAAAACATATTCGAATCGGCAGAATTCGGGCAGTTTGCCTCGGAGCACTTAGTGCTGGTTCGGGCCGACTTTCCTCGCTTGTCAAAGAATCAACTTGACGCTCGTCAGACTACTCATAATGAGGTACTTGCTGAGACCTATAATCGACAGGGAAAATTCCCGTTTACGGTGTTGCTCGATGCATCTGGTCACGTTTTGAAAGAGTGGGAAGGGTATCCTCAATCGCTCACTGTGGCCTCGTTCCTGGAGACGATACAGACCGTTACGGCATCTGCAAAATGAGTGAGTTGCCAGCCATCCACCAACGGGTCGAGCGATTGATGGGCAACCGGTTCGAATTGAGCGTTGTCAGTTCAGATGCCCACTGGGCCAACGAACGTCTTGAGGAGGCCATTGCCGAGATCCGCCGGATCGAACGCTTATTAACTACTTACCAGAGCGATAGTCAAACGAATCAGATTAATGCACAGGCGGGCATTCGTCCCGTGCGGGTTGATCAGGAGGTATTTTCATTAATCGAGCGATCCTTAAGGCTATCGGCGCTAACGCAGGGTGCGTTCGATATTACATACGGGTCGATTGATAAACGCCTGTGGAATTTCGATACCACGCTGACTGCTTTACCCGATCCTAAGATCGCCCGGCAACTGGTTCGACTGATCAATTATCGGCATGTTATACTCGATGCGGATCAGCAGACAGTTTTTTTAAAAGAAAAAGGCATGCGAATTGGGTTTGGAGGCATCGGTAAAGGCTATGCGGCTGAGCAGGCCAAGCGTATTTTGTGTCAGAATGGTGTTGAAAATGGGATTGTCAATGCCTCTGGTGATTTGACTACCTGGGGAAGTCAACCCAACGGACAAGCCTGGACCATTGGCATTGCTGACCCCAACGGCGCGAATCGGCAGGCATTTTCCTATTTAGGAATCAGTAACATGGCCATTGCTACCTCGGGCAGTTATGAGAAATACGCCCTGATCAATGGCAAACGATACGCCCATACCATCGACCCCAAAACGGGTTATCCCGTATCGGGCATTAAAAGTGTGACCATTATTGCGCCCAATGCTGAGCTGGCCGATGCGTTGGCTACCCCCGTGATGGTTATGGGTGTGCGGGTGGGTTTAGATCTGATTAACCAGATGCGCCACATCGCCTGCATCATTATCGACGATTTCGATGCTCTCTATACGTCCACTAACATTCGAATTACAACACCTACTGTAGCCTAACTACCAATGAAAAAACTAATTGCCTCCAAGGCCCTGCTGGCTAGCCTGATCGTGCTCAGCCTATCGGGTTGCGTATCGGTGAAAGAGTATCAGAAAAGTCGGATTAATGACGCCGAAATGGAATTGTCGGCCCGAAAGTCGGAGAAGTTCGAGCAGAATTTCTACCTCTACCGCGAAGGTGCGGCTGGTGCGAATGGTGGAAAAAGCGGAGGAGGTTGCGGCTGTAACTAAGCCATTCGACTGATGAAAAAAATCTGTTTATCTGTTAGCGTTTTGCTTGGTTTACTCCGGGCGGGTTATGGCCAATCGGTTAGTCCACCCGCCTATGAAACCCGTAAACTCAAGCTCGAGGAGATTAATTTAGTATCGAGTTATTACCAACAGGACGGCAACAATTCGGCAGTAACAGGTGGCATAGGCACTGAACACCTCACGGATTTTGCCCAATCGATCGATCTGGTACTGAAAACGACTGACCGAAAGAACCGTCAACATACGCTCGCCTTCGATTTCAACATCGACCATTATACATCGGCCTCATCCGATAATATTGATCCATTAACGGTGTCGTCGGCTTCTCGAAGTGATACCCATATTTACCCATCAGTTGCCTGGAGCGTCCATAACGACGACCGACGGACAACGCAGGGAGTGGCGTTGTCTTATTCGACGGAATATGATTACAAATCCTACGGACTTAACCTCAGTTTTGCCAAAGCTTCGGCCGACAATAACCGGGAAATAAGCCTGAAAGCAGGTGCTTTTTTTGATACCTGGAAGGTCATTCTTCCCCCTGAACTCAGGCCGGAAGGGTATGGCTCGGGCGCTCATGGAGATCGCGACCCCATCGATTACAAACCCCGTAATTCCTATAACGTAAGTCTATCGCTCTCTCAGATTATCAATAAGCGTTTACAAGTACTGCTCACCGTCGAACCGGCCTTTCAGCAGGGACTGTTGAGTACGCCTTTCCATCGGATTTACTTTCAGGATGGGGGCGAAACGGTGGAGCGTTTACCCGGTAATCGACTGAAGTTGCCAATTGGCTTTCGCCTGCACTATTTCCTGGGGGATCGAATCATTGTCCGAACCTTTTACCGCTACTACATCGACGACTGGGGTATGCAGGCCCATACTGTCAATCTTGAAACGCCCATTAAATTAACGTCTTTTGTATCGGCAAGTCCGTTTTATCGGTTCAGTCATCAATCTGCCGTGAGCTATTTTGCGCCTTATGGTCAGCACAAGCAAACCGATCAATATTACACCAGCGACTATGATATTTCTGGCTTCAACAGTCAATTTCTGGGACTAGGTATTCGTCTTGCCCCGCCGGGTGGCTTATTCGGTACAGGGCATTGGCAAAGCGTGGAGCTACGCTACGGGCATTACATACGGACTACGGGCATGGTCGCAAATAGTATTACGTTCTTGGCCAAGCTGAAATAAAGACGAGGTATCAATCCAGAATCAGTTTCATGAACCGCCGGTTAAAAGATTGAGACAGACTTTAGACTAATACAATCCAAAAAAACATACTACCACGAAACAAAAAAAGCCGCTTAACAGAAATGTTAAGCGGCTGATTATCAAGGTGGGCCAGGCAGGGCTCGAACCTGCGACTTACTGATTATGAGTCAGGCACTCTAACCGACTGAGTTACAAGCCCATTGCCGATTGATTGCTCAGTTCAGCGGTGCAAATTTAGGAATTATTTTGACAGAATTGCAGAATTAACGGGTTTTTCGATGTGTAGTGCAGTAATTCGTATCGATAACCCTGCTGTAAGCCCGTCAGTACTATCTTTGCTTAATGGCAACGCCGAACAAGAAGAAAATTCTGAATGACCCGGTTTATGGGTTCATTACCATACCAAGTGAGCTGCTCTTCGATTTAGTGGAGCATCCTTACTTTCAGCGTCTCCGACGAATTAAACAGTTAGGTTTATCGGAATACGTCTATCCAGGCGCGTTGCACACCCGCTTTCACCACGCATTGGGCGCTATGCACCTGATGGGCCAGGCGATGAGCACGCTACAAAGCAAAGGACACACAATTACCAACGAAGAATGTGAGTCTGCCCAGATCGCCATTCTGCTGCACGACATCGGACACGGTCCGTTTTCGCATGTATTGGAATGTTGTTTGCTAGACAACGTACCGCACGAGCATATTTCATTGATGCTCATGCACGACCTCAACCAACAGTTTGGCGGTGCGTTGGCCTTGGCCATAAAAATGTTTGAAGGAACCTACGATCGGCCATTTTTTCATCAGCTCATTTCGAGCCAGTTGGATATGGATCGGATGGATTATCTCAACCGGGATGGCTACTATACGGGCGTTGCTGAAGGAGCCATTGGAGCTGAACGCATTATTAAAATGCTTGATCTGGTCGATGATCAACTCGTGGTAGAGGCCAAAGGAATACTGAGTGTCGAAAATTTTCTAAATGCCCGTCGATTGATGTATTGGCAGGTCTATCTGCACAAGACGTCGATTTGCTGCGAATCGATGCTGATCCAGATTCTGCGTCGGGCCCGATTTTTGAGTCGGCAGGGCAGCGGAGAGCCGGTCTTTGCGTCTGAGCCGTTCCGGTTGTTTCTCTGCGAAAGTGTCTCCTTAACTGATTTTCAGACGAACCGAAAATACCTTGATGCGTTTACGAAACTGGACGATTTCGACGTTTGGGCCTGTATTAAACAAGGTGCTTCACATTCCGATCCGGTTCTGTCTAGGCTGTGCCAGATGTTGCTCGATCGCCGGTTATTTAAAATTATGCTATCGACCGACCCATTTTCGGGAGAATTGTTAACACAGCTCGAAAAGCAGTTACGGAACACCGGCATGCCCGCCGATTGGCTTTCGTATTTTCTGGTAGAAGGTCAGGCAACCAATGCCGCTTATTTGCCCTCAGGAGATCGAATTGCGATTAAACTGAAATCGGGTAAAGTCATTGACATTGCCGATGCATCAGACCTGTCGAACATTCAAGTCCTGACCAATATCGTTCGCCGATATTACGTTTGCTGGGCCAGGAATTTAGTAATCGACAAAACGGAAGACGAATAGAAGTAGTACAATACGTTAACTTATGGCACCTGGATACATATTTTCACGTATTCAGCTAATTTCATCGTGTTCACTTACCTAACAAATTGCGGAAAAGTGCAATTTGTTAGCTACCTTAGCGGCCTTATTTCCCGTGAATAACGGGTGTTTTGCGACGGCAGTCATAAAATATATGAAGTTTACAGTCAAGCAGATTGCTACACTGCTGGGGGGCGAAGTTACCGGGAATGATACACTGGAAATCACCGGCTTAGCTAAAATTGAAGAAGGGAAAACAGGCGATATTTCGTTTCTGTCCAACCTCAAATACGAGCCGCATTTGTACACTACCCAGGTGTCAGCTGTGATTGTTGATCGCTCATTTGAGCCTAAAAAGCCGGTTTCGCCTGCTTTAATCTTTGTAGAAAATTCCTACTCTGCATTTACCCGCTTGCTTGAAGAATACCACAAGCAACTAATTTTTGCCCGGGTAGGTATAGAGCAACCCTCCTATATTGGCGATGATTGTCAGGTTGGGGAGCAGATTTACCGGGGGGCGTTTTCGTACATTGGTCGAGGGTGTCAGATTGGTAAAAACGTTAAAATATACCCTCAGGCCTATATTGGTAACAATGTATGCATTGGCGATAATACGATTATCCATCCAGGTGCCCGCGTGCTGGACAACACCATCATTGGGCAATACTGTGTTGTTCATCCCAATGCTGTAATTGGTAGCGAAGGCTTCGGTTTTGCGCCACAACCTGATGGTACTTACAAAACAATTCCGCAATTAGGCAACGTTATCCTGGAAGACTTCGTAAATATAGGTTCTGGTACCACAGTGGATTGTGCTACCATGGGATCAACAATTATCCGGAAAGGGGCGAAGCTAGATAACCTGATCCAGATTGCTCATAACGTCGAAATTGGCAAAAACACTGTGATTGCTGCGCAATCAGGCGTGTCGGGGTCAACAAAACTTGGCGATAATTGCGTTATTGCCGGGCAAGTTGGCTTTGCCGGACACCTGACAATCGCCAATGGCACAAAAGTCGGAGCGCAGTCGGGTGTAGGAAAAAGCATTGAAGAAGAAGGTACCGCCATTAATAGTTCGCCTGCTTTCGGTTTGAAAGAAAGTATGCGTTCTTTAGCCGTTTTTCGGCGATTACCGGAGCTGGATCAACGCATAACGAAATTGGAGAAGAAACAAGAAAAATAGTTTATGGCTACGGTTTACAGTTTACAGTTGGCTGACGCGTCAGTTCTTTATGCCTCAGCCAACTGTAAACTGTAAACCGTAAACCATAAGCTGCAAACGAATGAATACCAAACAACAGACTATTCAAAAATCCATTTCGGTATCGGGGGTAGGTCTCCATACGGGTGTTCAGGCAACGATGACGTTTTTGCCTGCGCCGACGAATCACGGGTATAAATTCCAGCGGATTGATCTGCCGGGGCAACCTATTGTGGATGCCGATGTGGATAACGTTGTGGACCTCTCGCGTGGAACAACCATTGAGCAAAGCGGGGCCCGGGTTCATACCGTAGAACACACGCTAGCCGCTCTGGTTGGATTACAATTGGATAACGTCCTGATCCAACTGGATGGGCCTGAGCCGCCGATTATGGATGGGTCTTCCATTCAATTTATTGAAGCACTGCGTTCGGCTGGTATTGAAGAGCAGAATGCCACGCGTAATTACTTCGAGGTCAGTGAATACGTTCACTACCGCCTTCCCGAAAAAGATATCGAACTGGCCGCCTTGCCTCTGAACGACTATCGGATAACGGTAATGGTTGATTATAACTCACGGGTTATCAATAGCCAGCATGCTTATCTGAACGACATTAGTCAGTTTCCTGAGCAGATTGCTAATTGCCGCACGTTTGTGTTTTTGCATGAGCTGGAGGCACTCTATAAACAAAACCTCATTAAAGGCGGTGATCTGACGAATGCCATTGTGATTGTTGATCGCGATGTGCAGGATGGCGAGCTGGATTACCTGGCCGATTTGCTTCACAAGCCAAAGGTGAGTGTTAATAAGCAGGACGGCATTCTGAATAACACCAAACTGCACTATCCGAACGAGATGGCTCGTCATAAACTGCTCGATGTAGTTGGTGATTTGGCGCTGATTGGTCGGCCTATAAAAGCGCAGATTCTGGCGGCTCGTCCTGGTCATGCGGCTAACGTGGCATTCGCCAAAAAAATTAAGAAGCTTATCCAGAAAAATGCGGTCAATCAGGTGCCGCAATACGATCCGATGCAGCCACCTGTGTTGGATATCAATCGGATTTCACAGTTGCTGCCTCACCGTTATCCTTTCCAGATGATTGACAAAATCATTGCGCTGGATGAGAATAGTGTGGTGGGAATCAAGAATGTGACCATGAACGAGCCTTTCTTCCCTGGCCACTTCCCTGGCAATCCGGTTATGCCGGGTGTCATGCAACTTGAAGCTATGGCCCAAACGGGTGGTATTCTGGTACTTAGCACCGTTCCCGATCCAGAAAACTATTGGCCATTTTTGGTCGGAATCGAGAATTGCCGATTCCGTCGCAACGTTTTACCTGGAGATACCGTAATATTTAGATGTGAGTTTACCTCGCCCATGAAACGCGGTATCGTAAAAATGCAGGGCCGCGGCTACGTTGCAAACCAACTGGTATGCGAAGCTGATATGATTGCCAGTCTGGTTAAGAAAAAATGATGAATTATGAATCGGGGTCGCTGTGCGGATAGATAGGTGTGATCGCCTACCACCCCTGTCATTCATCATTCATAATTCATCATTCATCATTCAAAGAAGTATGATTCAACCGTTAGCATATATTCACTCCGAAGCGAAAATTGCGCAGAACGTAGTGATTGAACCATTCGCCATTATTCATAAAGATGTTGAGATTGGCGAGGGGACATGGATTGGCTCACACGCGGTTATTAACGAAGGTGCTCGTATTGGACGAAACTGTAAAATTTATCCTGGCGCTGTTATTTCATCCACTCCGCAGGATTTAAAGTTTAATAACGAATACACCCGGACGTTTATCGGCGACAATACAACCATCCGGGAGTATGCCACCATTAGCCGGGGCACCGAAGAACACTGGAAAACCGAAATTGGCTCGAATTGCCTGATTATGGCCTATGCGCACGTTGCGCACGACTGTCGGATTGGTAATAATTGTATTATCACTAACAATGTGCAAATGGCAGGTCATGTACACATGGGCAACTGGGCAATCATTGGTGGTTCCAGTTCGGTCTTACAATTTACCCGTATTGGTGCGCATGCGTTCATCTCGGGTGGATCGTTGGTTCGGAAAGACGTCCCCCCATTCTCAAAAGCGGCCCGCGAACCGTTAACCTACGCAGGGATTAACTCAGTAGGAATTCGCCGACGGGGCTATACGAACGAACAGATTAATCAGATCCAGGAAATCTACCGCTACATCTATCTCCGCGGGTTAAACAATGCCGATGCATTGGCTCAGATTGAACTGGAATTACCTGCCTCCGACGAGCGCGATGAAATTGTAAATTTCGTTCGTTCATCAGAACGAGGTATTATGAAAGGCCCGACTTCTCACGGAGGAACCGAAGGCTAGTGCTTTGGCAACATAGATTCTAGAGGATTCTATAGATTCTTCCGATTTAATCAATGGTGATTATCAGAGCGATAGAATCCCGAGAATCTATAGAAACTAAATTGGATGAGTACTAGGCGATAATGAATGTAAAATGGATAATGAATAATGGGTAATGATTCTAAAAGGACCATTATCTGTTATTCATTATCCATTTTACAGTATTCATTCTCTGTTATCGATTTATGAAAATAATTGCTGAGCAGTTAGGCAAGAAATACCGGAAAGAGTGGATTTTTCGGCGTGTTGAGCTAACCCTCACTGCTGGAACAAGTTACACATTCATCGGGCCAAACGGTAGCGGGAAATCGACGCTTCTTCAATTGCTGGCAGGAAGTTTACCGATTACAGAAGGGAAATTAACGTACCAACTCCAGGACGCTACTGTTGAACCCGACAACTGGTTTCGGCACATAAGTATAGCGGCTCCCTATCTGGAATTAGTTGAGGAGTTAACTCTGGATGAACTGCTGACATTTCACCAGACCTTTAAGCCGTTCAAGGCTGGTCTGACTCCCGAAATTATCGCCGATCAGCTGTTACTTTCTCATGCCCGGAATAAAGAAATCAAGTATTTTTCGTCGGGGATGAAGCAGCGGGTTAAGCTCGGTCTGGCGTTTTTCTCTGATTCACCAGTTGTCATTCTTGATGAGCCTACCTCAAACCTCGATCGTCAGGGTACAGATTGGTATCTGCAGCAGGTTCAACAACTAATTGCCCCTTCGAACCAATCACCTCAACTACTACTGATTGGCTCTAACCAACCTGAGGAGTACGACTTTTGCCCTAATGTGATTGATATAACACAGTGGAAGTGAGGTATCTTCGCAGGGGTAGCCTTTACATTGTAGCTGGTTCTGCATTGATGACTCTTGGTATCCAGATAATGACGTTTGTTGCGCCCTCCGGTGAGGTTTCAATCGTTAGTCGCCCCTGGTTCAGTTCCAGAATCTTTTTGACAATGGCCAGCCCCAGGCCAAATCCCTGCTGTTCGTATTGCTTTCGGTCGAATTGTTTATAAGGGGCAATTTGATCGCAGTACTCTGCTTTGAAAGGTTGTCCTTTATTGGTAAACGTTAAGCGATAATCGTCCTCATCATGGATACCCGTAAGCAAAACGGTCTTTCCCGAAGCAGAGAATTTAAACGCATTATCAATTAACTCACTTAAACAGATTCCCAGGTTTTTCTCCGAAATCCGAAGTTGAGCGTTTTCTATTTGAAGCTGATAGGTAAGCTCCCGATCCTGCCTATACGCAACAGCCTGCACGCTATCGTCGACCAGCTTTTCTGTGATGGGGGCGTTCTCCGTAGAGAAATAATCAAAATTAGCTTGCGAAGAATCGACATGCTGCAACATATCCATTAGCTGAATATTATCCAGTGATCGTTTCAATCGTAGGCCACTTATCTTGATCATCCCAACCATCGACACGACTTCGTCGTCGCTAAATTGCTGATAATCATCTATCAATAGGGATGAAAAGCCAATGACGCCCGAAAGGGCTGTATTGTACTCGTGAGCGGTTACGGAGGCTAATATATGTCGATATTTATCTATCTCTAGTTTGAGATCGCCTTTTCGCAAAGCCTCTCGTTTTAAACGGCTGTTAACCGTTTGTAGCAGGTCATCATGAGTGAATGGTTTGGTCAGACAATCGTCGGCCCCTTGATTCATTCCCCGACGCACATCGGCAACGTTCGTTTGAGTAGCGAGCAATATAAATGGAACGGTAGAGGTCAATCGATTGGTACGGACCGCTTCGAGCACCTGATACCCATCAACGCCAGGCATCGTCATGCTACACAAAATCAGATCAGGTACCTGGAGCAACGTTTGGTCAATTCCTGCACGGCCATCCGCTACTGTTGTTACCTGAAACCCTTGTGAGTTCAGCAGTTCTTCTACACTTTTCCGTATCTGACTGTCATCTTCAATAAGTAAGATTTGAATTGGCATGTTTATAAATAGACACAGGTAAACGCGGCAGAATACCCTCCTCTTAAGCTTCCATTCGTTTAAAACAATAACGATTATGTAAGTGCAATTTCTTAAATGACAATGAAATAGTTGGCCTATTTTATTAAATAATTACCAGTATTATCTCCTTAAAGTTACCATATATCTTATTTTACAAAATTCGCAAAATAATCATTTAGTCAATATTGACAACTTAATATTACTTTTCAAACAAAAACTTAGCCAATTGTCAGCAAAATCAAAAAAAGTGCGATGACATCCCTATTCTCAGCTTAAATTAATTGGGTAGCTAACTTTAAAAACGATAACAAACTCGCATTCAATAAATAAAGATAGTTTGACCGGCAATACATGCAAGTACACCCAAACGCACATTTAAACTTTGGCAAAAAAACAAACCATTCCCGTTTTCAATCAGCATAAAGAGGCAAAAGCTGGCTTTTTTATAAAATCGATGCGCGAGTCGATTGATAATGTGGGGCACGATGTGGTCAACGCGCACCGCGATGAGACGTATCTGCTTTTTGTCCTGAAAAGCGGCTTCTGCCGGGAGTTGATTGATTTCGAGGAACATACGTTTAGTGGTCCCTCGTTCTGTATGATCCATCCAGAGCAAGTACATGGCTTACTGGAACATCGTGACATAGATGGCTGGGTAATTTCATTTGATTCGGGCCTGCTTACGAAGGAAACGATCCATTTAACCAGGTTGATTAACTTTTCGAATATTTCGGAGCATAAAGCGGGAGCACTGAACATGATTTACGAACTAACCGATTTGGTCTGGCGTCAATTTCGTTCCGATGGTAACACAACGCACCAGTTGCTTACGCTTCGCTATCTGCTGAACGCGCTGATTACGGCCATTGTCGACCTCAATCAACCGAGTAACACCCTGTCTGAATCCGTTGAAAGCCGACCTGATGAGATTACGGGGGCTTTTCGGCAGTTACTAAATACGAATTTCGTTCATTGGAAACGTCCGGCGCAGTATGCACATGCCCTTCACCTATCTGTCAATCACCTGAACGATACGGTCCGGGAAAAAACGGGTTTCACCGTCTCCTACTGGATTCAACACCAGACAATGCTTGAAGCTCGGCGGTTGTTGTACAATACGCAGCAGACGGTGAAAGAAGTGGCCCATCAGCTTGGCTTCGACGACCAGCACTATTTTTCGCGTCTTTTTCGAAAGGTTACTGGGCAAACGCCTATTTCGTTTCGGCAATCATCCCGGGATTTGTCCACCAAAAGCCCTCGTTAAGCCATTCTTTTCGGGCTTTATGCCCAGTTTCTTTGTAGTCGAATCATTTTCTGCTGCACACAATGGGCGTATTGGATAATCTTGTCAAACGGTTTTCTCGAAAAGCTGTTTTGATCGATAAGCAACAACTTACTGAACATACATTTCACCTGAAAATTCAAGGGGATGACTTAAAAAATTTGCCGTATACACCGGGCGAGCACCTACGCGTACTGGTTGGGGTAGATAAGGGTACATCCATGCAGGATAAAGTCAGAACCTATTCCGTCTGGCAGTATGACCCAGCCAACGCTAGTATGGATTTAGCTGTTTGCACACATTCGACAGGGATTGGCGCCCGTTGGGTTCGCGAAATTGCGCTGGGCGATATGCTGTACTTCGGTGGGCCGAAAGGTAAGTTCACCGTCGATCAATCGGGCGATTATTATGTATTTGTTGGCGACCCTTCGGCTCTGGCTCATTTGTATGAGATTAATCGCCATCTGGAGCCATCAAAGCCTGTTATCAGCCTCATCTATGGCGATACCACGTCCGATCTATTTGCCGATCTGACTGGCGAAAAACCATTTCCTTTTTATCAGTTGTCACAAAATCCTGGTTCGGCGGTCATTGAAAAGTTGGACGCCCAACTAAAAAACAAATCGGGCAAAGGAATTCTGTACGTAGGGGGCGACGGACGGTTATGTGTCGCCTTAAATAAGCATTTTCGAAACGAACTACATTGGGAGAGTCGGCAGATTAAAACCAAACCATTCTGGCTACCCAATAAAACGGGACTAGAATAGCAAGTACGTTTTAACGGCTTACTGAATAAATTTAGATGCCATTGAGACAGGTTTGTACACCTATCCCAATGGCATCTGGATTTATTCGTTAGATCCGTTCGGCCAGGAACGCGGCTACTTCGGCCAGACGATTTGAAAAGCCCCACTCGTTATCGTACCAGGCTGCTACCGATAAGAGGTTGCCTTCTTTAGCCGTCAGCGGTAGGTCGATAATGGATGAGTGTGGATCGGCGACAATTCGTGAGGATGCCCATTCTCCTTCCAGAACATCCATAACACCCTTCAGAGGTCCTTCACTGGCGGCCTTGCGGAACGCATCGTTCACTTCCTGCACCGTACAATCTTTTTCGGTAATCAGGTTTAGCTCCGCAATGCTACCGGTTCGGGTAGGTACGCGGTAGGCTTTACCGGTAATTTTAAGGTCTTTCCAAATGAACTGCAACGCCCGAGCGGCACCCGACGACGAAGGAATGATATTTTCGGCAGCGGCCCACGAGTCGCGCCGGTCTTTCATGGGCTGATCGGTCAGAGACTGGGTATTGGTATATGAGTGGACGGTTGAAAACAGACCATACTGGATACCGAAGTTTTCCAAAATGACTTTCACCACAGAGGCCAGCGCATTGGTGGTACAGCTACCCATACTAACGATATGATGATTGGCCGGATCGAACGTATCCAGGTTGATACCTTTCAACAATACGGCGTCGCAATCGGCCAGGGATTTGCTGGGGGCGCTAATCAGCACATACTTGGCACCCCGATCAATATGAACCTGGGCACCAGCGCGGGTTGTAGCCCGGCCTGTACAGTCGACGACAAGGTCAACGCCCAGGGCTGCCCAATCGGGTACTTCTTTCGATGAGTTGATATATGGAATCGTTCGGTCGCCTATGACTAACTTGCCTTCACTGCCCGAAACTGGTTCCGACCAACGACCGTAGTTAGTGTCTACTGAAAATAGGGCTGCCAATGTAGGCTCGTCCCGAATGTCGGCTATTGCAACCGGCACAAATAATTTATTTTCTAAACCAACGCGGAGAAACTGCCGTCCAATCCGGCCGAATCCATATAAAGCAATCGTTGCCATATAAATAAAGCGTTTATGAGATTATTGGTACAGAATAATGAGATATAACCCTCATAGGAAGAAGCCTAAAACAACGGCTATAGTTCTCTTAATTTGCTTATTTTATAGGACTTTCGCCCATCACCTTGCGAAAGCCTTAATTTTGATGTGGATAAGTCGTATACGATTAACGGCCATTCAGAATGAGCCAGATTAGTGGTATCAGGCAGTTTGGTTGCTGATACTTAGTAGAAAATGAATATATTTTGACAGGATAAAACCGGATTTACTCGATGATGTCGGCTTCTTGAAAAATTGTCAGGTGTGAGCACCTCACCTTACAGAATAAGTTGAAAGTCCTGTTTTATCCTGTCAATCCTGTCAAAAAACTTTTTAGAAAACCCGACATGCGAAAACGAATCCTACTCACCTTATTGATCCTTTGGCCCGCTTTACTACACGCTCAGAACGTCTGGAACGGTAAGAAATGCGCCGTAGTACTTACCTATGACGATGCCTTGCTGGTACACCTCGACAATGTTGTTCCCGTTCTGGATTCGTTCGGGTTGAAAGGAACATTCTATTTGTCGGGCTATTTCCCTGGTTTTGCTAATCATATAACCCGCTGGAAATCGGTGGCTACTCATGGCCATGAGTTGGCCAATCATACCCTGTTTCATCCATGTATAGGCAATACCCCCGGCCGCGAATGGGTAAAGCCAGCCAATGATTTGAGCAAGTATACCGTTCAGCGAATGACGGATGAGATGAAGATGACCAACATTCTGCTTAAAACCCTCGATGGGCAAAGCGCCCGCACGTTTGCCTACCCTTGTGGCGATACCAAAATTGGTAATGTTGATTATTACAAAACCGTAGAAGGCGATTTTGTAGCTGCGAGAGGTACCAAAAGCGAGATGAAGAAAATCGCCGAAATCAATCTGGCGGATATCGGCGCCTACGGTATGAATGGTCAGTCGGGCGAGCAGATGATTGAATTAGTCAAGCAGGCGCAAGCCAGTAACTCGCTGCTTGTTTTTCTGTTTCATGGCGTGGGTGGTGGTCATTCACTAAATGTCGCGCTGTCCGAACATAGCAAACTGATTCATTACTTAAAGCAGAACGCAGCCGACATCTGGATTGCGCCTTTTATTGAGGTGGCTCAACATGTCAAGAATCAGAAAGCTCCTTAATCTGCTTCTCCTATCAATCTGCTTTACGCTTAACGGCGTTGCGCAGCGCGTATTCATTCAGCAAATGGACCTGTCCCGACAAAGCAGTTATGCCGTTAAGCAACTGGCCAAAGCACTTTTTGCGAAAGTCCTGAAATTATTAGCTAGCGCTCGTCCAATTTAGCTTCTATAGATTCTCGGGACCGCCCGCGCGGTTGATTCTATCGTTTCTGATTATCAGTGCAATAGGATCGACCGCGCGGGCGGCCCCGAGAATCTATAAAAACAGTTAAAATCTAGTTTGTCAAAGCACTAGTTTAGAGCTAAAGACCCTTCACGGCGCCAATGACCCAACCCGAATACTTTGGTTTGTGAGATAACAATTTGAGAATGGGTAAAACTTGAATTAACTCAAAGGGTAGAAGTTTGGTAATCGTCTCTAAAGGCCAACAAAACCAGGTTGGCCCCCTGCACCATTATCTGTTCGACACACCCAGTGTCCGTTCAACATCCTTCTGATATAGTTTTCCGATGGGTAGTTCCTGGCCATCAATTTCGACATGGCGGGGCGTATAGCTGGTGATCGCCGAAACAGCCACGATAAATGATCGATGTATCCGCACAAACTGGTTGGCAGACAACTGGGCTTCTAGTGAACTGATTGTTTGCTTAACCAGCAATGGTTTGGCCGTGCGGGTTACAATACGTACATAATCTTTCAGGCTTTCGATGTATAAAATCTCATCTGGCTGCACTTTGATCAGCTTCCGGTCGGCTCGAAAAAACAGCGAATCTGCACCGACCGGGTGAATCGTTTCTTTAACAGGCTCTTGCTCAATGAGTCGGTGTTCGGCCGCTTTTTCACTTTTCTTCATGACTTTACTGACCGCCCGCAGGAACCGATCGAACGGAATGGGTTTGAGCAGGTAGTCGGCTACATCCAGGTCGAATCCATCAAGGGCATATTCGCGGTACGCTGTCGTGATAATGACCGTTGGTGGATTCCGTAGCGAACGCAGGAAATCCGTTCCCAGTAGCTTGGGCATCGTAATATCCAGAAACATTAGGTCAATGGGTTGCTGCTGTAGCACCCGAAAGGCTTCCAGCGCATTTTCGCAGCGGGCAACTACCGTCAGGCCATCAATGGATTCGATGTACATCTCCAGCACATCCAGGGCGGGGGGCTCATCATCGACCAGCAAACAACGTAGCAGCATCTTCTTGTTGGTTTGGGTATGTCGGGAAAAAGGCAGACTAAGATACCATTTCCCCGGCAACTATTCCTATCCAACCACAGCCCTTTGAGGAACCGGCACCAGCAAACACCCAACCCGAACCCATACACATCGCTCTGCTTAAAGCAGATAGTGTCAATAACCACTTCGTGACAGCTAAGTAAACTAACGTGATAAGTGCCGATCGCAATCGGTGTCCAGTCTGATCTGTGCCTCGCCGAACTACTTCAGGCTCGTCAGGCGAACCCTATCGATTTGATCGCCATATGGTAAACCTGCTCACAAAATGATCTCCTTCAGCACCGTATCCGAATGTATGCGTATTAGGAAAAACCAGTTCGAACCGTTTACGCAGGTTGGTAAGTCCGATGCCTGCGCTGGTTTGGGCAGTAAGCGGCTGGGCGATACTATTCTTTACCTCAAAGGATAGACTGGTTTCACTGGCCTGTACTATAATGGAAACTACGGCGGCTTCCGTATGCTGAGCCGCTCCGTGTTTAAATGCATTTTCGACCAAGGGAATCAGCAACAGGGGCGCCACTGTCCAGTCTGCTACATTGCCTGAAACCTTGGTTGTTACGCTCAGGCGGGACCCATAGCGTAGTTTTTCGAGTTCGACGTAGCTTTCGATGAATGTAAGTTCCTGCGTTAGCCTCACATCAGGCGTGTCGCACTCGTACAGCACATAGTGTAACAAACTGGATAATTTCAAAATCAGGCCGGGCGTTTGGGGCGACTGCCGTAGACTGAACGAATATAAGTTGTTGAGTGTGTTGAACAGAAAATGCGGATGAATCTGGGCTTTCAGTACCTGCAATTTTGTCTGTATAGTTTCCTGAGCAAGCTGGTTGCGGAGTTGCAACAGAGCAACGGTTCGCCGTTGGCGGAGTAGAATATATCCTGCTCCGCCCAGCAGTAATAACAGGACTGCTACTCCGCCCAGAGCGATTACTTTTTGTTGCATTTGAACCAACTGATGGCGGGCTAACTGCTGTTGCTGGCTTAACATGGCCAGTTGAGTTTGCTGGGCATACACCGACCGCAGCAACTGTAATTGTCGGGCAGAGCGTTGCTGGTCGGCTTGCTGACTCAATTGGAGTAAGGCTTTTCGGGTTCCGGCCAGTTTTTGCCACTGGCGTTCACGTTCGTATACGTCGGATAGGTAGGTGTAGTATTGAATTTGGGAAATGACAGACAGCCGCTGTTGTTGACGCGCAATCAGCTTCTGCCCATCCGTTAACACCTGCTCAGCCCGAAGAGACTGATTCTGCCGCAGCAACACATCGTAGAATCGGGGTAACAGTAGCAACAGACCATCGTAATCCTGCTCAGCGTGGGCAATCTGGATGCCCTGTTCATACTGTTGCAGAGCCTGGGTAAGCTGACTCAGACCCATATAAGCATTTCCGACTGACCAGTGCGCCACTAATTGTCCACGTCTTGAGCCATCGGCAAAAGCCTCAGTTAATGCCTGCAGCCCGGCTTTTACGGCTGCCGGATACTGTTTCAGTACATTATGTGACTGGCTGAGGTTATTCAGCGCATGAAACCGACGAGCCAGATCGTGGGGTGGGTGGTTGCGTGTTGGTAACAGAGGCAGGCTCTGCTGTAGACACGCTATGGCTCGCGTAGGTTTTTGCCAGTCGGTATAAATCAACCCCATCAGCATGTATGCATTTCCGATCAGTTCGCGGTCGCCGAGCAGCCGGGCATAGTGCAGACTGCTGTCGGCGTAATGAAGCGCTTCTGGGTAGAGCGCATTCTGATCGAAGAGTTCAGTCTGGTAAGCAAAGCCGAAGTACAGACCGGATAAATAGTGCAGTGATCGGGCAAGCTGTTGGCTTTTCTCCAGAAAATAATGAGCTGAATCGGCCTGGTCTAACCCGATGTACTGGCTCGATAAGTGTAGATAGGTATCGACTAAAGCGGGACTATCGATATGAGTAGCAGCCACTACCTGCCGAAGACGATCAATCTGCTGGCGAGTTTGTTGATACTCCCCTGCTTGCCCCAGGCCGACAACTGGCCACACGACCCATAGCCAAAACAGAAGAGTATAAGCCCGGAGCATTTGTTTCGACGAGCTTTTACAAAGGCTCGTTTGCCAAAGATAAACACCGTTGAGTCTTTGAAGTAATACGATGGGGTCGATTATCGGCTAATGGCGCGTTATTCGTAATTAACGTCATTCGTCGGCGACAAAAGACGCCTGTCGCCGACGAATGACGTTCCGCGATCCTGATCGGGAGTCTATAGGCGAAAGCAAACGGCTTGTCGACTTTGTCAGCAAGCCTCTCACATACAATCTACTTTTAACACAAGCCATCGGCTGACGCCGATTAACTAGTCCTTCTAAACGTCATGAAACCATTTTCAACGTCACTATTTTTAGTGCTGCTGTTAGCTGTTCTACTTGAAGGGTGCAAAAAAGACAGCGTCTCTCCAACCAATAACAGCACGATGACCCCCAATTATCAGGCCATCATCGACCTGAAATATAAAGCGCTGGGCTGGACAATTACCCCTGATAATAGCAACCATGCCGAATCTACGGTGGGTGCAACAGGCTGGGTGCAGTACTACGGCAATAAATCCCAGGCTATTTACTTCTTCAACGGGGTAGCTTATGGGATGTATAACAATGAACTCAAAAAATACGATGCTATAGGCCAGGATAAGTTTGCCATTCTTACCGCCGACGCAGCACCAACCAGCGACGGGACGTATTACAATGAATTTAGTCGGGTAGCCGACGGATCGGCAGGTGTCATTGTTACCTCACCCAACGGCGGGACGTTTCTGGTGTATGGCGATATTTATCTAAAGTATCTCGCCCTTAACCGCTGGGCTGGCGTATTGGGTTACCCAACCAACGACGAGTCGACCAATAACAGTGGGCGTCGGTATAATAATTTTGCCAGTACTAGCGGAGCCGGTTGCATTGTGGCTGGTCCTGCTGGTTCTCAGGCCATCTGGGGAAAAGTTTATAAAATGTGGCTCAATACGGAGGGCGACACCGGCTGGCTGGGAAACCCAACGTCAAGCTGCGATCCGACTCTAAGCGATAACGGACAGCTAGTCAAATTTCAGAATGGCACGATCAATATAACTACTGCTGGCTGTGGCCAGTATAAGAAACTTGATAATACAATAGTACCGGCTAATGGGAGTCTTCAGTCAACCGTTTTAACCAAAATACCCTGTTATTAATCCGCGCAATTTTCTATTTTGTCATACAGCAGAAGCAAGTATAAACCAGTGCTGAACCTGCCAATAGCTCAGAAACGTAAATTTAAATCGTTGATCGTCAGCATAGATTACAGATGATTATCTTTCAAAGAGTAATTAACGCTCACTTGCTATGAGACGCCCGTATACGATTTTTTTTCTGCTATTGCCATTCTTTGCCTATAGCACTGGTGAGTTGAATGTCGATAGTCTGCGCTGGGAGCTACCTTCACTGACCGGCACCCAGCGGGCTGATGCGCTCAACCAGCTCAGTGAATACTATCTGTGGATCAAACTCGATTCGGCCGGGTATTTCGCCGAGCAGGCTCTCAGTCTATCCAAAACGCTCGGTTACGCATACGGGGTTGATCTGGCTGAATTTAACCGGGGAACCGTATTGACGCGGGCAGGTAACTACCAGAAGGCCGACCCGCTGCTTCGGAAGGCTATCGACAAACTACAGCCTAGAGATCCTTACCATGCTGGCTGGGCAATGTGTTATCTGGGCGATGTCTTACTAAAAATGGCCAATTACCAGGAAAGTATCAAATACCTGACGGCGTCGCTTCCGATTCTCCGAAGGTATCCGGGGGGCGATCCCGGTAAGCCGCTTACTTTTCTGGGGCTGGCTTACGGGGCCATAGGCGATTACGAAACAGGACTCGAAAAAGCCAAAGAAAGCTATGTCGAGCGGCTGAAGATGGGCAATCAGTTCGCGTTGGGTTGGTCCTATTTTAATCTGGCCCTATTATATACCAGTGTCAATGATTACCAGGCGGCTATTGATCACCTGCATCTGGCCGAACGCGCCTTCAAAACTTCCTTCGAGCCTGATTTTGTGTATGCCAGCCTGGCGAGGGCGTTTAAGCGCATGAACCGCTCTGACTCAGCCAATTTTTATCTCAGCAAAGCGATCAAACTGGCACCCCAAAGCCCAGGTACCCGCACGGCCGTGGGTCATTTCGCCCTGGCCGATGGTCAATACGACAAAGCCATTGGCCTCTTCAAACCGGCTTTAGCGGAAGCCCGTGCCTCCAATAGCGTTGAGAACATCATGGCCAATCTGTACTATTTAGCCTCAGCTTATCATGGTAAAAACGACGATCGTCAGGCGATTCCCTATGCGCAGGAACTTTACGAAACAGCCCAAAAAACCGGGGCTCGGCCCCGTCTGCGCGATGCGAGCGAGCTGCTCTGGAAAAGCTATGACCATCTTGGCGATACTAAACGGGCTTATCAATACCTGTCGGAATATAGCGCCCTACGCGAAACATTACTTACTAACCAGTTTAAAGCTAACCTGTTCGCGTTTAAAGATCAGATCGAGATCGACCAGAAACAGGCTCGAATTGAACTGCTCAACAAGGAAAAAGTCATTATAAGCCAGCAGTTGCGGCAGGAATCGCTGGAGAAATGGCTATTGGTGGTAGGGCTGGTCGTTGTGAGTTTGCTTGCGCTGATCGGCTACCGGGCGATTCGGCTATCCCGACTGAATGCAGCGCTTGAAGCGCAACAGCTCAAAGACCGGTTGCATGTTGAACAAATGGAACACCAGCATCAGCAGGACGAGTTGCGCCGACGCGCCGAGCAGTTGGAAATGAAAGCCCTGCGTGCCCAGATGAACCCCCACTTTATTTTCAATTGCCTGAACTCCATCAACCGCTACATTCTGGTCAACGACCGGATGGCGGCCTCCAATTACCTGACCACGTTTGCCACGCTCATCCGGATGGTACTCGAAAATTCGGAACATTCGCTGATTACCCTCGCCGACGAACTGGAGATGCTCAAACTCTATCTCGAACTCGAACGACTGCGGTTTAAGAATGCCTTTAATTTCAGCATCACCTTTATCAATACCCTCGATACTAACACGATTCGGATACCGCCGTTGCTGTTGCAACCCTTCGCCGAAAATGCCATCTGGCACGGGCTGATGCATAAGGAAGGACCGGGCAACATCGACATTGCGTTCCGACTGGAGGAATCCATGCTGTACTGCATCATCACCGACGATGGTGTGGGGCGGGAGCAGGCTGGTAAGCTAAAAATGAAACCAGCCGGAAGTCGCAAATCACTGGGGATGCAACTGACCGCCGAACGGCTTGCCCTGTTGAGTTCGCTGGACCAGACCGATACCTTTTTCGACATCGAAGACCTTGTGGATGAACAGGGCGTGGCCAAAGGCACGAGAGTACTCCTGAAAATACCACACCAGAAGCTGGCTATGAGTAGTAACTGATTTAGCTATCGGCGGGCTACACGTCGACGGGGGATAAGCACTGCTTCGAGCGCATCCAGGCGAGCATTGGCCTGTTGTAAACGAGCTTCCTGGGACGCTAACCGGGCCTTAAGCGCTTCATTCTCACGGATGAGAGCCTGCACTCCTGCAAAGGTTACGCCCGCAAAGTCGTGACTGTAAATGAGTGTATCGCAGCCCACTTGCCCCAGCCCGTCCTGGCCGAAGGCTGCAAAGAAATCCTGCGCCATTGGGCCATAATGCCGGATGCTGTGCTGACCCTTGTAATTCCAGGTGGTCAGCCGCATGGCGTTGATTTTCCGTAGCAGGTCACTGTGGTTGATGGGGCGGAAGCGCTCCTTCTTGGTCGAGTCGGAGATGCTGGCCCAGGAGTTCTGCCCCTGACCGATCTGCACCCCTGTCCGCGAACCGGAGCCCGTATTTTTATCGCCACTGGTCAGCAGAAAATACCCGTTGAGAAAGCGGCCCACGAACTGGTCGGTAACTCCACTGAGGGTAGTACCTTGTCCCAGTGGGTCAGAATCGCCAATCATAAAAGCCCCTTTTTTGCCGTTGGTATTCATATTATACCCAAACGCACTGGAATAATCTCCACTGGCGGTATTGACAGAGCCCAACACAATGGATGCCAGCCCACTAGCCGTATTGTTATATCCTAACGCGCAGGAATAATCTCCACTAGCCTTATTGTTATATCCTAACGCGCTGGCTGCCTGCCCACTAGCTGTATTGACAGAGCCCAATGCACTGGCTGCCTGCCCACTGGCGTTATTAGCAAATCCCAGTGCGCTGGCTATTAGGCCGCTAGCCGTGTTGGCAGATCCTAACGCATTGGAATAATTCGCACTGGCGATGTTTTCAGACCCCAACGCAGTGGAATAACTACCACTGGCATGGTTCCTAGAGCCAGCCTGGAATGAAGATAGATACGCGTCAAACTGGAGCGAAGAACCTATCGCTATCTGGCTCGTACTCGGCACGTTGTCAGTCACCAAGGCTCGCCAATGAAATTGAAAGCCCCGGCCCACCACACTATTATTGTTGGTTATAAACTGAACTGTCACCCTGGAGCCGTCTATCCCAATGCGAGCAGGTGGATTGCTGCCCGAAAACCGCTGTTCATAGCCATATCGATCCGTCAGCGATACATAATCGCTGGTTGCTTCGGTGCTCAGGTCATCAAAAATGATCTCGATGCCTATTACTGTTGAGCTCGATACCGAAGGCGAAATAGTTTGTATTGCCGAGTACGACACGCCCGCCGTGTAGCCCCCATCGCTCGATGGGTCTTTCAGAATCCCAACCACTGTTGTCAGGGCAGTCGGATTGGCCCCATTGACCATAGTGGTCACACTGGTATTGGGGTCTCCAGCCACCCGCTGATATTTACCTTGCACCAGAAAGCCATTGCGGGTGTACACTTCCAAATCCTGCGTGGGTGGCACCCCGGTAGGCGCGTTGATGCCAAACTGAGCATAAGTGGTTGTTGAGAGGCTTAAGCAAAGGCTTAATAAAGTCAGGAAAAAGAGTATTCGGTTTTTCATCGTAACGTGTTGGTCGGTAAAGAATAAGGAATAAAAATAATGGCCTTCCAGTCTAAACGCTATGGTAAACCACCTTTATCGACAGACTCTGGGTTTTGTCGACCAACGATGTTTGTCGACGGTAAATAGTTTATGGCGACCATCCTCGGCAACTGGTCGATAAAGTGGGCAAGGCATGAATTCGTTAGCGATGTTTATGGGCTCACATAGGCTTATATCGTTTATGAATCAACTTTTTTTCCGAATCTGCCTTTACTGCTTAGGGTTAAATGCCAACGTTACTCGTTTGGCGGAATTCTTGCCATACCGCCTGGCAGGGCTGGTTTGGCTTGCGTTTAGCAGTTCATTATCGACACACGCTCAGACTACCAACTATGTAGCTAACACAGCAAATTCGAATACGCCCAGCGTATATAATACACTGGTAGGTCCTTTAGCGGGTAATTCGAGTATGAGCGGTATTAGCAATGCGTTTGTAGGTTATCAAGCTGGTTATGTCAATACAGCCGGGAATTCTAACGTCTTTGTAGGTTTTTATGCGGGCACTAATAATACCTCTGGCAATACAAACGCTTTTCTGGGAGCTTATGCCGGAGCTAGAAATACTACTGGTAGTACTAATTCTTTTGTAGGGGCTTATGCGGGTTATGCTAATACGACGGGCTATGCCAATGCCTTCACAGGTTATCAAGCCGGTCAGAATAATACGACGGGTTTCTATAACACGTTTATGGGGGCTTACGCAGGCTCTTCAAACACAACAGGTTTGCGAAATACCTTCATGGGTACCTATGCGGGCACGTCAAACACAACGGGCAGTTACAACACCTTTATCGGTGACGAGTCTGGCCAGAAGAATACGATGGGCTATGCCAATGCCTTTCTGGGTACCTACGCGGGTCAAAATAATACGACGGGTAATTCCAATGCCTTTCTGGGGGCTTATACGGGCTCATTAAACACAACAGGTGTCAAAAACGCCTTCATCGGTGCCTATGCGGGCTATATAAACACAACGGGCAATTATAACGCTTTTACTGGCTACCAGGCTGGTTATACCAATACGACGGGTTACGAAAACGCCTTTATAGGTGCCCTTGCCGGGTATGCTAACACAACGGGTAATTCTAATGCCTTTGTGGGTACCGCTGCCGGAAATAGCAATACGACGGGTCAGCAGAATACGGCGATGGGAACGTTTGCTGAAGCTTTTAACACGACTGGCTCGGGCAATGTGGCTGTTGGCTCCGCCAGTAGTTTTACCAACACCAGTGGTAGCTTCAATGTGATGATCGGCGATTCGGCAGGCTTTAACAATACAGTGTCGGGCAACACATTCATCGGCTCCAAAGCAGGGTATACTAACTCGACCGCTACCAATAACACCTTCCTGGGCTACCATGCGGGCTATAACGTGACCACCGGCAGCAACAATATCATCATTGGCCCAACATCAGGTACAGCTATAATTGATGGTAATGACAACGTCCTGATGGGGTATAACAGTCAGGCGGATGAAGGTATATTTAATGGCATCGCCATTGGATCTAATAGCCGAGTAGCGGCTAGTAATTCATTGATTTTAGGCCATAATGTCAATGTGGGCATTGGTACGTCGGTGCCCGGAAGCAAGCTGGAAGTCGTAGCTAATGAAGAAGAAACCAGCGGCTTACGGCTATCCAAACTCACCAGTCAAAGTAAAACCACCCAAACTACCGACCAATTCTTAACCGTCAATGAGAAAGGGGATGTGGTGAAAGCCCGGTATCAACTGCGGATCAACAACCCAGAGGAATGGAGCGATCAGGTATTCTCATCAGGATATACCCTTCGGCCATTGAGCGAAGTAGCCAGCTATATACAGACTCATCAACATTTACCGGGTGTCCCATCAGCAGAGCAGGTAACCAAAGAAGGCGTCGATCTGGTAAAGATGAATGCGACGCTGCTGGAGAAGGTGGAGGAGTTAACTTTATATAGTATTCAGCTAGAAAACAGGCTTCAGACCCTTAACTCCCGTTTAAACCGGTTGGAGCGAAGGGCGAGATGGTCTGTACGGCCGAGTACGACACGCCCGCCGTATAGCCTGCATCACCCGAGGGGTCTTTAAGAATTCCAGTTACTGCCGTCAGTGCAGGCGGGTTGGCCCCGTTAGTCATCGTGGTCACGCTGGCGTTAGGGTCGCCCAACACCAGCCAGTATTTTTGTTGCACCAGAAAGCCATTGCGCGTATAAACTTCCAGATCCTGCGTGGGTGTTACTCCACTGGGCGAGTTGATACCCACCTGGCCGTAGCTGGCTGTTAAAAAACTCAGATAAAGGGTCAATTCAGATAAAGGGTCAATAAAGTTGAGTGAAAGATTATTCGGTTCATCCGTATAACGTGTTGAGCTATAAAAAGATATTGGAAATTTGAATAGATGGATGATTAGCGTCTACGTTTAACTAAGCCTGACTAGTTGCTTCCAGTATATAAAACGTGTTCTCCATTCGGTAGCCGCCCGATTCGGTTTTGAAGGGGGTAATGGCGTTGGTAACGGCCTCAGCAGCCGCTTCATACGAGGAGTGTCCAATAGCTCGCTGGGCCGGACCGGCAGATAATAAGCCTTTCAGAGCTGTATCCAGATCTGGATACATGAACGGGCAGGACACACGTTGCCGCTCACCAGACCGGAAACCCGCATCGCTGAGCAGTTTTTCCAGTGCACCGTCTTCCGAGAGAGCAAACGGACCGGGTGTACCGGGAGGTGGAGGAGGCATCAGGGTGCCCAGTGCTTTCAAATAAACGGCTGCCTGACATTCCTGAGCTTTACCCCAGATGGCAACCACCAGTTTACCGGTCGGTTTCAGGACGCGGTACGCTTCTTTCAGGGCTTGCACCGGACTGGCCGCATATTGAAACGAATTGATCCCCGTAACCAGATCGAAGGTGTGGTCGGGGTAAGGTAATTCCTCCATGTCGCCCGTCGTGAAATGACCATGGGGAGCTTTGTGCTGGGCAATGGCGATGAACTCAGCCGTAGCGTCCAGCCCCGATACATCCAGCCCCTGTTGCATCGCCAGTTGACAGAACAGTCCTGACCCGCAACCAACATCGAGTAGTGTGTGGGCTGATGTCTGGCTAAAGTCGTGGACCAACTGCTCGAATACGGGCAGCAAGGTGGTCTCCTGATAATCAGCCCAATCCTGAGCAGCTATGCTCCAAAGCTCGGCTTGTATTTTTTGTGATCCCATGATCGTCGTCGGTTAAATGAAGAATAAAAATAACCGCCTTCAGGTATGAACTACTATAGCGAATCAACTTTGTCGACAGACTACTGTTTTTGTCGACTGACGCCGTTTGTCGACGGTAAAGATTTTATGACGGCCAATCTGGGTAGCTAGTCGATAAAGTGGGCAAGGCAGGGATGGATTGACGATGTTTAGGTATGTATTTATAGACCTGCATCGGTATGTATCAACTCTTTTTTAGCCTTCATCGTCAGTACCTGTCGAATCTCCGACTGTACCGGTTATTGGTACTGGTTTGGCTAGGACTTAGTAACTGGTTGTCGGTATACGCCCAAAACTCCAACTATATTGCCAATGTCGGGAATTCGTTTACGCCGGGTTTTTATAATACCTTGGTAGGACCTTATGCGGGCTATTCTAACGCCACGGGTAATTACAATGTTTTCACAGGCTCTTCGGCCGGGTTCTCCAACACCAAAGGCGCATATAACACGTTCACCGGATCGTTTGCCGGTAATTCTAACCTCACTGGTTCCTATAACACGTTTACCGGCTATCAGGCCGGTAATGGCAACACCACGGGTTATAACAACATCTTCACCGGCTCGTTTGCTGGTGGTTCCAACACTACCGGTTATAACAACGTTTTTACTGGCTATCAGACTGGTAATGCCAACACCAAGGGCAATGCCAATACCTTCACCGGCTATCAGGCTGGGTATTCTAACACCACTGGCAATAACAATACGTTCAACGGCATAGTTGCTGGCTATTCTAATACCACTGGCTACAATAACATCTTCACCGGCGATTTTGCTGGCTATTCCAATACCACTGGTTTTTACAATACGTTCAACGGCTCTTCAGCCGGCTATTTTAGCACTACGGGTAGTTATAACACGTTCACTGGCTACCAGGCTGGGTATTCTAACGCAACTGGCAATAATAACATTTTCACTGGCTCATTTGCCGGCTATAGAAATACAGGTAATAATAACATCTTCACCGGCTATCAGGCCGGATATGCCAATTCTAACGGTAGCAACAACATCTTCACCGGCTCTTATGGTGGGGCTTCCAACACCACTGGTACTGACAACATTTTCACCGGCTCTTATGCCGGATATTACAACAGTACCGGCACCTACAACATTATCACTGGAACTTTGGCGGGTTATTATATGACCACCGGCTCAGGTAACATCTTTACTGGTTATAGGGCCGGATATAATAACACCGCCGGGTCCAAAAATGCCTTTGTGGGCTATGCGGCTGGAGTTTCCAATACCATAGGCCAACAGAACACGGTCATGGGGTCAAATGCTGGGGTTTTTAACAAGACTGGATCGGGCAATGTGGCTGTTGGCTCCGCCAGTAGTTATACTAACACCAGTGGTAGCTTCAATGTGATGATCGGCGATTCGGCAGGACTCAACAATACGGTGTCGGGCAACACATTCATCGGCTCCAAAGCGGGGTATACTAACTCGACCGCCATCAATAACACCTTCCTGGGCTACCATGCAGGGTACAACGTCACCACCGGCAGCAACAATATCATCATCGGACCCACGTCAGGCACGGCCATTACCGATGGCAATGACAACGTGCTGATGGGCTACAACAGCCAGGCCGAGGATGGCATCGTCAATGGCATTGCTATTGGGTCTAACAGTCGAGTAGCAGCCAGCAATACGCTGATTCTGGGGCATCAGGTCAACGTGGGCATTGGTACTTCTGCCCCCAGGAGCAAGTTGGAAGTAGTCGCTGATGAGCTAGATAAGAGCGGCTTACGTCTGACCAAACTCACCCGTCAAAGTCCGACCTGTTTGTTCACCGACCAGTTCTTGACCGTCAACGAAAACGGGGATGTGGTGAAAGCCCGGTATCAACTTCGTATCAACAATCCCGGCGAGTGGAGCGATAAGGTATTTACGTCCGCCTACTCGCTTAGACCGTTGTCTGCCCTTGAAGCGTACATCAAACAGACTGGTCATTTGCCCAATGTGCCTTCAGCAGAGCAGGTAGCGAAAGAAGGTGTTGGTCTGGTGAAAATGAATGCTACGCTGCTTCAGAAAATTGAAGAGTTGACCTTATACCTGCTTGGTCAACAAAAGCAAATTCAGCATCTACAGGCCGAAAATCGACAAATCAAACGCCTGCTCAATCGACGGTAAACGTACCGATTGTCTTTATCAAATCCAGCTACCCATGACAAAACGCTTTGTTTCCGTAGTTGCCAACTCGTGTTTGGCTATTCTCCTGTTCGACCTGTATCCAATAACGGCCTGGTCGCAGGTTCCACCCGTTTCAACCAATGTTCTCAGGCACGGGACGACGTTAGTCCCAGCCCTTGTCGACCAGGACCAGGATGGCATCGACGACAACCTAGAGCACCAGTTACTGGAGCGATTCAGGCCGTTTTATCTGTTTTCCAACGACGGTGGTGATGAAAATTTTCGCCCGGCCGATGCGCTCTGGTACCTGAACCAATCGGTGTTGCTCGCGAGTGGTGATGAAGATAGTAAAACCATTGTGCCGAGAGAGCAGCTTGCCGCAGGTATTTTGGCTGTGAATGATAAGTTCGGGTCATCCGATATCCTGAAAAATAGGGCCTTGACGAACTATCACATCAACCCATTGGGTAAAGTAAATGGTGTCGATAATCCTGGTCGACATGGAAATACCTGGGGTGTGGTACTGGCCAATAAGAACGTGGGGTTGTACGGCCATGTAACTCCGGTTAAGCTAACCGACCCGTTTGGGTATGATTTCCACCACAGCTATGGTGGCGATGCGCAGGGCCAACCGTATTACAAGATCGAATACTGGCAACTGTTTGGTTATAATAGTGCCAACAAACCGTTCGATATAGGGGATCATGAAGGCGACTGGACATCGGTTCAACTACTCTACGATCCCCGAAATAAGCAGATTGTCAGTGTGTTTCATTTTGCCCACGGCATCCTGTTTCGCTTTGATATGACTCCGCAAAACGTGGCGAAGATAGGCACGATTGCAGACGTATCATTCGGCATTTACAGAGAGTTTCAGGGTGTTAATTACAGCACGGCCTCGCTCGATCTGGCCCATTTAGGCTCGAAGGCTGATATCGTACGAAACGAGGATCAGATTGCGAAGGCGCAGAACAACCTTGTCCGGCTTTTTCGAGACCCGCAGACGACCGAGTTCACCCATCCGGCCGTCTATATCGAAAATGGCACCCACGAATTTTTTCCGAGCGAAAACTGGAAGTTCTTTGGTGCGCCGAATCACAACGGCAAGAGCTATCATTATTTAACGGCCACCCCACCGAATCTGGGTGAAGTAGAACACCCACTCAGTGAATTTCCGGGGGCCAACATTGTATTGCGGTATAACGGATACTGGGGAGCCTATAGTAGAGACAATAGCCCACCTCAAGGCCCAGCCCTGCACCAAAATTGGTTATGGCCCGCCACTAGTTCAATCCGTTGGCTACTTCCCGCTGAGTTAGGTTTTTGAAGGTAGTCCTATCGAACTTTGATCGGTAAAAAGAAACGCTAGCTAATCAGGTAGAAACTCTCCTGGCTAAATAGTCAGCAAAGGACTGTTTAGCCAGGAGAATACAAAGTACTTAGGCGATTGTCTCCTCCAGGTTGGCCTTCGCCCGCTTGTACGATCCTTTAACGGAGTCCGCAACGTTGTCCAGAACCTCTTTCGCTGATCGAGCGGCTTTATCTGCCTTATACCGATACTTCATTTTATCGTAAGCGCTTGGTAAGTAAGCCTGTTCCTTCCGGAATAATAGCCAAAGGCCACTAACCACAGCTATTCCTATCGCTATTGCAATAGCCGTTGATTGTTTTTGCTGCTGTTCGTCCTCATCCTTAGGCATCATGTCTTTTCGGGTTTGAGCAGCCAAAAATGGATCAGGCAGCGCATGACCTGCCGCCACACGCACCTTGTTTACCCAGCCCGCCACGACATGATCATCTCCGCGCAGTAAGGCTTCGTAGCCTGCTTTTGCAACCTCAGCGGGATTAGCCGTTTTCTGCGGATCGGCTCCTTTTGTATGATCGGCACCCGCCGTTTTAAAGAAATTGGTATTGGTAGCCCCAGGCATCAGCACTGTTATAGTCACCTTTGTATCGTTCAGCTCGTTTCGAATGGCTTCAGCAAACGATTTTATGAACGCCTTGGTTGCCCCGTAAACCGCCATCATTGGGTTCGGAATGACCGACACCTCCGAGCCAAGCATTAGAATTTTGCCATCATTCCTGGCCACCATATCTTTCAAATACAACTTGGTCAAGTGCATCAGCGCAACGGCGTTAACCTGAATTACACTCAATTCTTTTTGCAAATCAGTTTCGTTGGCAAACTTGCCGTACTCGCCAAAGCCAGCATCGTTGACCAGAATATCAATCTGTTGGCCCTTCTTTGTAGTCTCTTTATAGATCTCCTCAGGCGCTTTGGGGTTTGCCAAATCCTTAATCAGGAGGGTTGAATTCGTGCCGTACTGGTTGTATAAATTGTTGGCTAATTGTTGCAGACTATCCTGATCACGACCGACCAGGGCTAGCTTATAGCCATCCTTCGCAAAAAGTCGGGTTAATTCTCGGCCAATACCACTGGATGCCCCGGTGATCAGGACCGTTTTCTCGTTGTTCTGAGTTTCCATCGTTGAGTTTTTTGTTTAATTCTTTCTCTAAGGTTTCAAAATCACCTTTGTACAGTCATCTTCTTTTTTCTTAAAGATGTCGTAGGCGCGTGAAATATCAGCCAATGGCAAAACATGCGAGACTATATCATCCAGTACGACTTTGCCCTGTACGACTAAATCAAGTAAATGATCGATGTTTTTGTGGACAAAGGACTGGCCTGTACGGATCGTTACGCCTTTGTCGAATACACGACCGATTGGGAAATTATCGGAAGGCGTCCCATAAACGCCAACAACCGATACAATACCGCCCCGGCGGACGGCCTGAAAACATTGTTCCAATACACTGGTCGTTCCTTTTTCCAGGTTAATGACGGCTTTAGCTTTGTCGAGCAATGACCGCTCAGCTTCCATCCCAACCGCATCTACGCAAAGGTCTGCCCCGCGTCCTTCGGTCATACTTCGGATAGCCTCAATCACATCAACTTCGTGGGGGTTCAGTGTTTCAACGTTGTTGACACGCCTGGCCCGCTCCAATCGGTAATTAAGTGGATCAATGGCAATTACGCGGCCAGCGCCTTGCAGCCAGGCCGACTTCTGAGCCATCAGACCAACTGGTCCCGAGCCGAAAATAGCGACGGTTTCACCTCCTTTTAGGGCACCCCATTCGATTGCGCTCCAACCCGTCGGGAAGATGTCCGACAGGAAAAGTACCTGCTCATCTTTAAGCTCTTCGGGTACGTGACGCAGGCCATAGTCGGCATAGGGAACGCGTACATACTGAGCCTGACCACCGTTATAGCCACCATACAGGTCGGAGTAACCAAACAGCCCGCCACCTTTTTCGGTGAGTAACCCACCATCCGGACCATAGTATTCAGGGTTCGAGTTTTCGCAGTGCATTTCCAGATGATGGTTGCAGAAGTAACATTTCCCGCAAGCGATGGTAAAGGGCACGACTACCCGATCACCTTTTTTGAGATTAGATACTTCTGAGCCGACCTCTTCAACGATGCCCATAAACTCGTGACCGAGTACTTCATTGCGAAACTGGGGCAGAAAACCATCATAAATGTGAAGGTCTGAGCCACAGATGGCTGTTGAGGTAATGCGCAAAACAACATCCCGCGATTGCTCGATTTTGGGGTCATCCATTGTTTCGTAACGGATATCGCCCACTTTGTGAAAAACGGCTGCTTTCATAATGTACTGGAAAAGATACGTTGAGTCGAGTATTCGAATACAACCTCCAACGTTGCCAGCCTGAGTAGGTTTTTCAAAAACTAGGCAATGGAGCGATCAGCCAGAAAATGCTGGCAATTCAAGAATATTATCCCATCTCGTTGTTTGCTTCGGCCGCTTCGTTGGTCAGGTTAGTCAACATAGAGTCCGATAACCTGGTCTCACTATCTTTCCCCAATTTCTGTTGATTGCCAATGCCACCTGGATTGGGTAACAACATATTGGCAAATCCAAGAGTATCCGTGATTAAACCCGGTGCGATGCCGTGCAAAGCAGTCGCTAGTTTTGCCGGGAGGGTAATAATCCGTTCGGCTTCACCCACCCGACAGGCATCCAGAATTTGACGCGCACAATCGTCAGCAGCAATGGTAAACAAAGGGATTGAGTCGCTTAACTTAAAAACGGTATACTCTTTTTCGTTCTGTCCTTTGAATATAGCATTGCGTGGACTCCCGGTTCGGATCAGGCCGGGGCAGATGGTTGTCACATAAATACCGTCTTTCAGGAGTTCGGAGCGAAGTCCTTCTGAATACCCGACAAACGCAAATTTGCTGACAGAATAGGGCGACAGGTGCGGTACGGCTACTTTGCCCCCAAAGGATGTAATATTTACGATCCGCCCAAACTGGCGTGCTTTCATGCCTGGAAGTACCGTATTAATGGTGTGAAAAGCCGACCAGAAGTTCGTTTCCATTGCCTCCCGAAAGTCTTCTTCTGCCGTATTTTCTAGCGGACTGACAATGATATTGCCCGCATTATTGACCAGTACATCGACAGGGCCAAATACTTGCTCCACTGTACTTAGGAACGCCTGTACCTGTTCTTTGTCTGAGATATCACATGCGTAGGTGAAAATATCAGTTCCTCGTCGACGAAGATCGTCTTTGGCCCGATCTAATTCGGCCTGGTCGCGGGCGCAGATGGCTACGTTAGCTCCGGCACTGGCAAACTGACGAGTTAAAACAAGTCCCAGCCCACGTGATCCACCCGTGATAACGACAGTTTTATCATGGAAATCAATCGTTCGTTTTCTATCCAAAAAGGCTTTTGTGGCCATTAAAGCCCCCAACCCCGCCAGAGACCACCATAGTCCCTTATTCGTTGCTGCATTCATAGTCAGGTGTTGTTTGGTAACGCTTGCTGCTCAACCAGCTAGGGTAACAGATTGTTGTATGCAATTAGAAAGCGGGATTTGGTTTGGCGCTCGATTCAATAGGTGAGTTAACGACAGTTACGCTACAGAGCGAATTGCTGATTAGTACTTGTCCAATTTAGATTCTAGAGATTCTCGGGTTCGCCCGCGCGGTTGATTCTAATTGATGAGTTATATGTTGATTATCACTAGGAAAGTGACAATAGAATCCGATAGAATCTACAGAATCTACTTTGGTAAAACACTAGTTACACTTGTGGTTGCGAAAAAGTTGATTTTGACTAACTGACTGGACTGTTCCCTTACTTTTAACAACTAATTCCTTATACATGGGTTAGTTTACTAAGTAGAACTCAACGGAAAATAGAATACGATTATGAATGATGTAAATCAACTTAGCCGACGACAGGCAATTCACGGATTAGGGTCTGGCCTTGCCACGGCGATGGCTGCGCCAGTTATAGCAGCACCCGCCGTTCAGTCGTCTAAAACACCGGAGTCGGTAGCTTTAGTAGATCCCACGACCAAGTACCCTAAACCTCCCTTTAAGGAGCAACCTCAGCCCTGGCCGGGTTTAGCCAGTAAAATGGACCCACGGCCAGATCATGGCGAAACGAGCTATAAAGGATCAGGTCGGTTAAAGGGGCGTAAAGCCTTAATTACCGGCGGAGATTCGGGGATGGGTAGGGCAGCTGCCATTGCCTATGCCCGCGAAGGTGCTGATGTGGCCATCAACTATCTGCCTGCCGAGGAATCTGATGCTAAAGAAGTGATCGACTTAATCAAGAAAGAAGGTCGTAAAGCAATTGCCATTCCGGGTGATATTCGGGATGAAGCTTTCTGCAAACGTCTGGTGGAGGAAGCGGTGAAAGGACTGGGTGGGTTAGATATTCTGGTGAGTAATGCCGCCAGACAACAAAGCCGGGAGTCGATTCTTGATGTTTCTTCGGAGGACTTCGATGCAACGATGAAAACGAACATTTACGCGCCCTTCTGGATTATCAAAGCCGCGTTACCCCACTTGCCGCCCGGATCGGCCATCATTGGTACGACATCGGAGCAGGCGTATGATCCTTCACCCAATTTATATGACTACGCCCAAACCAAAGCGGCAACGATGAATTATGTGAAGTCACTCGCCAAGCAGCTAGGACCAAAAGGAATTCGAGTCAATGGTGTTGCACCAGGACCCATCTGGACACCTTTGCAACCGAGTGGCGGAGCTACTCAGGAAAAAGTAAAAACATTTGGTGGAGATACTCCACTTGGCCGGCCCGGACAACCAGCTGAATTGGCGTCCATCTACGTTCAACTAGCTGCCAGTGATGCTAGCTATGCCACTGGTCAAGTATATGGGGCTGCTGGCGGTAAAGGCCAGCCCTAAACAATAGATGCCTTGCTAAAGTGTAGAAAAGCCCCGACCCGAAGGAAGGGGCTTTTCTACAGCTACTTTCTCCAGATTAGCTACGAAATAATCGATTTATCCTAATTGAACTATAAATCAGTATGTATGCATGCATCTGGGTTCTAAGCTTACGCGACAAAAAGCTGATACAAATAAATTATTTGTGCGGAAATACACAGTACTGCCAGTAACCCAGAATCCAGTAGAGTTGCTCTTTAGCCGCCTGATAACCAACGGCCTTCTGGAAAAATCCCTGAATCGTATCCTTATATACATTTTCTACGATTGGTAGGGATGCATCGGTGCTTAAATAGATAAAGGGAATCGCTTTTTGGCTGAGTGTGTCGTGCTGGGAAATACGCTTGCGAAGTTCTATGCCTGACATAATCGGCATATTTACATCACAAAGAATCAGAAAGGGTATTTCATCGGTAGTTGTCAGATAATCCAGCACTTGCTGACCATCACTAAAATAATGAATTGGATTTTCTACCTCTAGCTCCTGAAAGATGCGTTGGAGAAGAAACTGATCATCTTCATCGTCTTCGACAATGACAATTGGCCCTGAATTCATAAATGTTGAGTTCGTCAAATAGACTATGATTGCTTGGTCGTTGTAGGGCAGAGAGCCACCGGTTAAACTAATACAATCTCTTTTAGTTAAGAAAAAAATACCCAAGTAAGTGCGGAAGACCTTAACGAAGCTACCCGCCTGATAGGCAATAAAGCCTCTCTGGATGATATCGACAGCACTTTTATTGAGCGAAAGAAAGGAACTGGTGCTTTTTTCAATTTAGATTCTAGCGATTCTCGGGTTCGCCCGCGCGGTTGATTCTACTTGATGGTTTAGCTAATGATTATCAGTAGAATATTGCCAATAGAATCCGATAGAATCAACCGTGCTGGCGAACCCGAGTATAGTTAAAAAAAGTATGAGCCGTTTCGCAGTCACAGTAGCTGAATATTGGCGCTTTTAAACGCTTTTAGCAATCGCTCCAGAAGCTGGCTTTTCAGCGCCGTCTCGGTATAAATGCTGTTGATCCAGACCTGCACTTTTAGTTCTATGGTATCTGGCCCAATAGCAGTAATGAATAGGTCTGGTGTCCTATTTTTTAACGCTCCATCCAACTGACTGACTTCTTCACTCAGCAGTTCGCGAATGGTGGGCAGATCCGTTTCGGCATTTACTTTCAGGGTTATTTCCGTTTTTAGGTAGGTGTCGTTTGATGTCCAGTTAACGATCCGATTAGCGATTAAATCGCCGTTTGGGATGATGACTTCAGATCCTTGGGCTGTAAGCATCTTACTGGATCGAATACCAATTTCCCGTATGCGTCCTTTTTTATCGGCAAGTTCCACATAATCACCGATCTGAAACGGTTTCTCGAGAATTAGAATGATGCCTGAGACAAAATTGCTGACAATGTTCTGCATCCCTAAACCAATACCTACACTGAGTGCTCCTAACACAACCGTAAACTTATCGATAGATATCCCTGATGCCGCAATGGCCAGCAAGACTCCAGCAATAATGATAACCAACCGTATTAAAGCCAATATGGAACTGAGGGGCTCAACAACATCATCGGTGGTGGGTAGCTGGCTTTCTCCAAACAGCAAACCGATTCTTTTTTGAAGTAAGCTGGACAGATAAATAATCACGGAGAAAGACAGTATATTACTTAGTGTAAAGCTGATACTACCAAACCAGCGAGGTTTTGTCAAAAGTTTATAGGTCAGATTGAAGAGGCCATCGGCCACGCCCAGGTTTGTGAAAAATACGAGCAGCCATAAGGCAATCGCCACAAAGATCAGCCCTTTTTTAAATGACCGCTTGGTGTGATTTACGTTCACTCGAGAAAAGATCCCTCCTGAGCAGGCGCTTATTGTTATCTGCAAGGCTAAGGCTTCCAGTACCAATTCAATAAAAACACTTAGCCCTGTTAATTGAATAAGGCCGATAACAGCCGAGATGCTAAGGGTTTTCGCTAAACTAATTCGACCAAAAATATTTAATAAAATAGCCAGCACCTGGAGTAGCAAATACAATTTTATGACTGGTCGGGTGAATCGATACATGCGTGCCTGACGTGGGAATCGTTTGGCAAAGACAAGACCCAGGTACAAAAAGCCAGCGTTCAGGCCAATTAATCCTAGCCTTACGAACAACGAATCGCTCACTACTGTATTGGTTATACTTAACAGGATATAGAAAACGCCGGCCAGTAGCCATAGCCACCTATCCTGGCTGGAGAATCGCTTCCATAAATGAATGGCGAGTGCTAGATACAGCAGAAATTGGGTGATTTCGACATAAATGGATGGTGATTGTGGCTCGAAAAGAGGAGTCAGACTCAGCAGTACAATCAGAGAGCCCACAACGGGGACAGGGCTTAGGTGCTTAAAATGCAATTCACCGATCTTTGGTCGTAGCGTAGGCTTACGCGCTGTTTTGTAATTGGTAAACACCCATACAAAAAATAAACCGGTTAGTAGTACCAACAGAAAGAGATTGTCCCACGAAGAGGCAAAAAAGTAGTTGAGGATTCGATTTTGCCCTTCATAATTTGCCTTCATAACGGCCGGCATGGTACGATCTGGCAAGGAGGTGGGCGCTTCCCATAAATAGGAGGCCTCTTTTTGAAACGCACTTTCCGTCGATTTCTGCACTCGTTCGTTGATGGTCGTCTGCAGATTGCTTATACGGAGCGAGGTGCCCGATACATCGGCCAGCAATCGACTTACGGTATCCAGCCGGGCACTCGTTCGCTTACCAGCATCCTGTAATTGTAGTTTGAGACTCGTTAACTGATCGGCATAGAATTTTTTCTCTGTTGTATCATTACCCGCTACGATCAATAACGAATCAGTACTTAAGGCCAGCACCTGATCGAGTAGGCTCTGAATGTCATTATTTGATTTAGAGAGCGTTGTTCGCCAGGTAGTTAGTTTTGCGTGTGCGTCGTTCAGAATCAGGCTATAGTTTGTCAGGCTTTTGGCATCGCTAACTTTCCTGGTCGCTTTTAAATCGACCGAAACAGGGGCAATAGTCGCTTTCACATCGGCCAGGCCAGCCCGTATGCGCGCAATACCATATCCTTTTTTACTAGCTGCCTTAATTTCCGTAATTATCGATTGTGCCTTTTGTATTTTAAATAACAGCGTATCTGGAATGCTTTGGCCAGTACCCTTCGTTCGGATGGTATCCTGTGCCACAATGTCAACTATAGGTGTCATCAGCAAGAGGCTCACCAGTAGTACGCCAAGATTTACTTTTCTAACCATCTATCGATCAGTTTAGCAGACTGAAATAATACCTGCGAAGTAGCTAAATTGGTTTGATACCTTACGCGTCAGTAATGGCTAAATCAGCCTGACTACGCCACAAGTCTTTTATAAGAGACAGAATAAAACCTGTTTGGGTTTTGAAATTTATCAAACTGGTCCACCGGAAGGAGGTCTGGAGTAGGCATAGTTGGGGGTTAGGCTATTCTGCGGCTGGCCGGTACTGCCGCTTACTTTTGTCGACTGCGCTTGCTGCACATAAGCCATTTCTTTACTACTTTCGAAGAAGAGACGCACCTACTCACTGACTTAGGCTTAGCTATTGGTGAGTGTTTGCTCAAAGTGGATTGTCGGGTAGATGACGGGCGGGGGTTATTTTAAATAGCGATCAGCATAAATCAAAAAAGTCGGCCAGTTTGGGTCTGTCGTATGGCCACCACTGTGTTGCCGGAAGGCGATGTCACCATCGACTAGAGCCGTTTCGATGGGCGGGAATTCCATCATACCCAAGTCTTTCTTGCCCAGAAGTTTGTAAACTGGACCAGCGTAAGCACCGCCCAACTTCAGGAAAGTTTAGGGCGTTGTGATGACTCTCTGATAATCAGATCATAATTCAGTAGAATAGTGTTCGTAGCACTTAGGCGTAACAAACCATTCAGGTGATTGATCAGGCTTTGTGCGGCTATTTCGCCCATTTCCTGACCAGGGTAATGGATGGTTGTCAGGTTTGGGTCGATTACCAGCGAAACAGGGTCATTATTGAAACCAACTACGGCAATATCGTTTGGGATAGAAAAGCCACTTTTTTTTAAGGCGCCTATGCAGCTCACCGCGCAGAAGTCGCTGGATATAAATAAACCGTCGGGCGGATTAGGCATTCGTTTGATGTAGGCGGCAACGTCAAGACCATCCTGACGGGTCAGATTGGTAACTCGTTCCAGCTCATCGCCACTTGGTAATCCATGTTCGAGCAGCGCCAGTTTATAGCCCTTGAGTCTATCGGCATACACATTCCGCTTAAGGCTACCCGAAACGTGCATGATCCGTTTACAGCCCTGCTGAATTAAATGGGTGGTCGCATCGTAACCTGCCTTCAAGTTATCAATAACGATGTTGGTGCAGTTTTTTTGCTGAACAACCCGGTCAAACAGAATGAGCGGGATGCCTTTTTTGAAAAAGGGGTTGAAGTGGTCGAGGTTCTCCGTGTCCGATGCCAGCGATACCAGTAACCCATCAACCCGACTATCGAACATCGTTTTGGCATTCGTCACCTCTTTCTTTACCGATTCGAGCGACTGGCTGATAATCAGATTGTAACTGCTTTCGTTCACGACTTTCTCCATACCCGCCAGCACCGTCGACATAAAGGAGCTATCCAGACGAGGGACGATCACGCCAATGGTATTCGTGCGTTGCCGTCGTAGATTACTGGCAAACAGGTTGGAACGATACCCCATCTCCAGGGCTTTGCTGGTGATTAGTGTTTTGGTATTCTTATTTATGGCAGGATGATCGTTCAGCGCCCGACTCACCGTTGCCGGAGAGAGTTGTAGCTGTTTCGCGATATCGTAGATAGTTACTTCCTTCTGCATGAGTTACGGTAAAATCGCGAATAGTTCTTCTGCTGCAATCGGTTGATTTGATTGGAATAGCTACGCTAAATTTATAATTAGCAGGGAAGGATAAGAGCACGAATCGCTTTATTCTTCCTGAAAATTACCGAAAAAGCATTCGTTATGGCAATAATATGAAAAAAGTAAAATTAAATTATTTGTAGAATATAGTGCAATGCAACCGATTGCTTTTGATGTTAAGAAAGTAGAAATTCTTACGTGTACTTGATAGTCTTTTAATAAGTAAGCAGAAGTGAGTTGAGCGATACAGGGTATGCCGTATTAATTTTTACGAATAAAGCGAGCAAAATCCCCTAGGGATCAAACAGCGCAGCGTCGCCGGGCCGCCAGTGCGGTAGAAAAAGCAGTTCCAAGATTCATTAAGCGTGCCGCAGGTACGCAACTGATTATGGGTCGCGTACCTACGGCACGCTGGAGAAAAACTACTCCTTTTAGCTACCGACGCTATGCTGTTAAGCCCTTAACAGGGCAGTAAATGGCTCGGTTATCTTATGGAAATCAATCCGGGGGTCATACAGTAAAAGTCACGCACAAAAAAAGCTCTCCGATCTATCAAGCGGAGAGCTTTCTCAATTAATCACTTGTTTATCAGGCTAACAGCTCTTTAATAGCCGTCTGGGCTTTATCTGCCCCAAAACCGGCTAGGGCTTTTTCCATTGTTTGCTGAATCAAATCAGTGCCCAGATTGCCAATACTACCCTCATGCGTATGGTGCAACACACGGGGAGGCTGGTAGGTATGGTTGGCAATCTCTTTACCAACGATTCGGTAGGCTTCGCGGAAGGGAACGCCTTGTAATACCAACTCATTTACCCGCTCAACACTGAACAGCAGATCGTATTTGGGGTCGTCTAATATATTAGGCTTCACCTGAATGTGTTCGAGCATGAAATCGGTGATGTCCAGACAATCCAGAATCTCGTCGAAGGCAGGCATCAGGATTTCTTTTAGCAACTGCATATCGCGATGATAGCCCGATGGTAAGTTGCTCATTACGAGCGTTACTTCCATTGGCAGCGCTTTCATGCGGTTGGTCTTGGCACGCAGGAGTTCGGCAACGTCCGGGTTTTTCTTATGTGGCATAATGCTACTGCCGGTCGTTAGGGCGTCGGGCAGCGTAAGAAAACCAAAGTTCTGGCTGTTGTAGAGGCAGATATCCATCGCCATCCGCGAGATTGTAGCGGCTACGGCAGCCAGTGCAGTTAGCGCCGTTTGTTCGGTTTTACCCCGACTCATTTGGGCATAAACCACATTGACGTGCATACCTTCAAATCCGAGCAATTCCGTTGTAAGCGAGCGATTTAGCGGGAATGATGAGCCATAACCAGCTCCTGAGCCAAGTGGGTTTCGGTTGGCAAGTCGGTAGGCTGTTTGGAGCGTCAGCATATCATCGGCAAGGGCTTCGGCATAAGCACCAAACCATAATCCGAACGACGATGGCATGGCAATTTGCAGGTGCGTATAACCCGGCAGTAGATCATCTTTGTGTTGTTCTGACCGACTCACCAAGCGGTCGAACACGCGCTGAACGCTCTCGGCCACTTGCCAGAGTCGGTCGCGGGTGAAGAGTTTCATATCGACCAGCACCTGATCGTTGCGCGACCGACCCGAGTGAATTTTCTTGCCCGTATCGCCTAATGCCCTGGTGAGCATCAGTTCTACCTGCGAGTGTACGTCTTCAACGCCCTCTTCGATAACAAACTGCCCATCTTCAATTTGCTGATAGATTTTCTTCAATTCAGCCGTCAGCTGACTTAATTCCTCACTGGTTAGGAGGTTAATGGTCTCGAGCATCTGCGCATGAGCGAGGTTACCCAACACGTCGAACGGAGCGAGGTAGAGATCCATTTCACGGTCGCGCCCGACGGTGAAGCGTTCAATTTGATCGGCGGTCGTAACGCCTTCTTTTTGCCAGAGTTTCAAAGCGAAGTAGTTAATGAGCGAAAGAGTGAAAGAGTGAAAGAGCGAATCTGGCATTATCACTCACTCATTCACTCTTTCGCTCTTTCACTCTTTACGTTTTTGCAAAGGTCGTAAAGAAAGTCGATTAGGATTATATCCGTAATCGAACAAGTTAAGAGCCTGTTTGAACTTTTTATGCTTCTAGTGAGCACTAGCTTAACCGCAGAGAACGTCAAAGCAAATTCGCAAAGGTCTCAAAGCTACTAAGTTGACATCTTAACGTGCTTTGCGGTTAAATTAAAAGTTGAGTCGATAGTCGAATTTTATTCGTAGTCCTCTTCCAAATAGGGAGAAACCGACTGTTGAAGAATGCCGATTAACTCGGGGTCCATAAACGGATAATGGTCCGGAATATCCAGAACGATAATCTGTCTGCCTCCGATTTCTTCAGAAAAGCGTTCAAGCAATCGTTGCTTGTGTCGTTTTTCCATAGCGAAAATTAGATCGGCCCATTGGATGAGCTTAGCCGTCACCTTTATCCGTGCCGACGATGATGTTCCTGCCGATCTGACTTGATGGCTTTGATGATTTTTGTACAGTTCTTCGGCCGTTGGACTGCGCCACTGATTCCGACTGCAAACGAAAAGTATATTCACAAGAAAATGTTGTTACTGCTCAGCCTGAGTCACGAGTTCATTAATATTTTTCAATTGCCTACCCAACCACCAAAACCCACTTGCCGATACCAGGCTAATAGCCGCCAGAGCTAACCAGTGTGTTGAGAAACCAAAATTGGTTACCATTACTGACCCAAAGGCCGGAGCAGTAGTCTGAGCAAGCGCGCCACCCATAGAATATAAGGCTAAGTATTGACCTCGGGTTGCCGGACTTGATCGTTCAACGGTAAACGATTGGATAAATGGCATAGCCATCATTTCGCTAAGCGTACCCAAAAGGATAAATAACAGGGCTATTTGCAAGCCGGAGAGCAGACCATTGGTGGGTATTGTCAATGCGACGTATGAAGCCGACGTCAGGAGTACGCCCGCGATAATCAGTTTAATTTTCGACCGTTTCTGCTGCTCAAGGCTATACACCAACGCCATTTCAACAACCACAATGATGATACCGTTGAGCGCCATTAAGCCACCAATCAGACGCTCGCTCATGCGGAAGACTTCTTTCAGAAACAGCGGCACAATCGAGAATAACTGCATGAATACCATAAAATACAATGCAGCGCAGACAACGAAACCAACGAATACGGTATCGCGGTAAGGCGATTGGCTGATTGAATCTGTATCCGTTGTGAGTGTTGACTCCAATTTAGGGTTGGCCTTACCGCGAATTTCCGGGACGGGCAAATACAGCCATAATACCAGACTGGCTACCAGACAGGTTAATCCATCGGCCCAGAAAAGGAAGCTGTAATTAATACTGGCTAACCAGCCACCGAGGCCGCCACCAACAGCCCAGCCGAGATTGATGGCCAGTCGGTTCAGAGAAAAAGCACGCGTACGAGTTTCCTGGTCCGAATAGTGGGCAATAGCAGCCTGATTGGCAGGACGGAACGCATCGCCAAGCAAGGTGAAAACGAACACACTGCCGCAGAGTGCGTAAAAATTTGTGACAAACTGGAGCAATACCAAAGCCATGCCGCCAAACATCAGGCTGACTAGCTGGATATAGTAAAAGCCAAATCGGTCGGTCAGGCGTCCACCGAGGAAAGTACCAACAAACGCTCCGGCCCCATAAATAGCCATCACGATGCCTGTATTTGTGACCGAAAAGTGGAGATATTGGGTGAGATAAAGCGTCATAAACGGCAAGACCATCGTGCCGCAACGATTAATGAGCATGACTCCTGCCAGCAGCCATACCGATGGCGACAAGCCCCGGTAGGCCCGTTGATAAAGATGAAGTGTTTGCTGAATCATGGCCGCAAGGTACGACGAAACAGCATGTTCGATGCTTGTCCGGTTACCGTATAGTTCGTCTGCGAGCGTCCGCATCTTCGCCTGGTTTGACAAAGATTTTCGGATCGGTAATGAGTGGTCGGTGCTCTTCGAGGAATGCTTTGAAGAGCCGAATTTCTTCCAACTGCTTATCGATTGGGTGCGTTAACGGATAACTTTCAACGTAAACATCACTAAAATCGGTGATTACGTACTCCATGAGTTTAATCCCTTTTCGCTTAAGGGCGTGTAGGTACAAATTCTGATGATTGTGCACAAAACGACCCGGTTGGTAAGAGGCCGTTGTTTTCAGATCCACCGCCTTGAATTTACCGATCAAATCAACGTACCCATAAAACAACACATCATCGACCTCCAGTTGGCAATATACTTGCGTATCGACAATGGGTCGGGGGAGAAGCTTACGCACTTTTTTGACAATCTCAGGGTCGAATCGCTCTTCATTCGTGCCTTTGACGATGGCTTCTTCAAACGAGATACCCCGCTCCTGAGCCGCCGTAGTTGGTGTTGGAACCCGGTTAATTGAATCGATCAACTCCTGAATCGACAGGTGCCCGCCGTTTAAATAACGAGAGAACACGTTGAGTAGCGAAGGATAGAAGCGATAGTTTATCATTGGTTTACGGTATTCGGTTTATGGTATTCGATATGTAGTGATGAACCACCGTAAACTACAAACCGAATACCATAAACTTAGTTTTTCACCACCAGCAACACACCCGCAATAATCAGCCCGACGCCAAGCAGACGCCAGGTGTTGGCGGGGTGAATCGAAAAGCCCATCAATCCGTAATGATCCAGAATAAGGGCGGCTACCAGTTGCCCGGCTACGCTCAAACTCACCATATTGGCAGTGCCTATTTTCTGGACGCTAACGATAACGGTGATCATGTAAATCGCACCCATAACACCTCCTGTCCATTTCCACCAGCTTATCTGTTTGATGGTTTCGAACGGAGGTGTTGAGCCACCTGTGGCCAGAAACATCAGCACCAGCGCTATAAATCCGGAACCGAACGAAATAATGGCGGCCAGAATAGGATTGGCCATTGCCTGTCGCAAATTGGCATTAACGCCAGCCTGAACTGTAATGGCCAGGCCCACAATAAACGCAAGTACTAAATAGATGTAGTTCATGATTACAAAGGTAGGCAACGGGAACCCGCAACCTCACGCTTTATCCTGATTTTCAAGAGTGTGTATATTTTGTTAAAATGTATTACATTTCGTAGCTTGCCGATTATCCTTGCCTAAACTCTTCAATCTTATATGTTTATCATTACCTACTATCCCGTAGCTGTTGTTGTCTGCTTTCTGACTATGCTTTGCTGGGGTTCCTGGGCTAATACGCAGAAACTGGCTACTCAATCAGTACCCACTACTATTTTCTATCGCGATTACACGTATGGTATTTTATTGTTGAGTCTGGTTTTAGCCTTCACATTTGGCAGCATTGGCGAAGCTGGCCGGTCGTTTATCCCTGATCTTAAACAGGGCGATACGCAAAGTCTGTTGTATGCTCTGGTGGGGGGCTTCGTGTTTAATATCGCAAATATCCTGATCGTTGTCGGAATCGAACTGGCCGGTTTGTCCGTCGCTATGCCCGTCGGAATTGGGCTGGCTCTTATTTTGGGAGTTATTGTCAATTATGGGTCGTCGCCTGTAAGCAGTGTAGGCCTGTTAGCGGGGGGCGTTTTTGCTATATTTCTAGCGGTCGTGTTTAGTGCGTTGGCTTACCGGGCTAAAGCCACCACCGATTCGTCGGTGAGTATGCAAGGGCTGGTTATCACGTTAGTGGGCGGGTTCCTGATGAGTTTCTTCTTCTATTTCGTGGCTAAATCCATGACAGCGGATTTTAGTAATCCGGCGCCGGGACTGCTCACGCCCTACACAGCCTTAGTCTTGTTCGCCATTGGGGTGGTTGTCAGTACCCCATTATTTATTCCCGTGTTACGTCGGTTTGCGAGTAAACCTGCCGACGGCGAAATCTTCTACAGCGACGTGAGCCGACGCAACCACCAGATCGGGATGCTAGGTGGTATGGTATGGTGTTTGGGCATGGCGTCGAGTTTATTGGCTTCGGGCGCGGCTGGCTATGCCATCAGTTACGGATTGGGACAGGGGGCTACAATTATTGCTGTTCTGTGGGGTGTTTTTATCTGGCAGGAATTTCGTGGAGCACCCGCTCTGTCAAACCGTTATCTAATGCTGATGGGAATTTGTTATGTGCTTGGTTTGGTGCTAATTATTTCGGCCAAGTAGCGTTCGGTTCTTATACGCATTAGTACATGGTGTCCCCGGTCTGTGTCCTCACCATAGCCGTCAGGTTAAGCACGCGGTGATGTCAGTTTCAAGAAACTGACATCACCACAGCCAGCCAAATTCTTCTCGCCAACGTCAGTTCATCCTGCTCAATCTAAACTTTATCCTAACGGTTCAGGGGTTCATCAAAAAAAGGAACCTCGGCTGCTGCATGCAATTTACTTTTACCGCTAATAAGACACTGATTATAGACCAGTTATAGCGTATGCATTCTATCTGTCAATCTGTTCAGTTCAGGTCATGGACATTGGCCGTCGTATTTCTGTTACTTTCCGCGGTGGGATTTGCTCAGAAACTAGACTACTCCGTAGCGGCCGAAGGCCAGAAATTGTACATGGCCACCTGTAACAATTGCCACAAGGCTGAAGCGGGGGTAGGCGCTCCAGGCTATTTCGTGCTGGCGCAGATGCCACCAAGGGCTATCCTGGCTGCTCTGGAAACGGGTAAAATGCGTGAACAGGCCAAGAATCTAACCACCGATCAACGAAAAGCCATTGCTCAATGGTTGGCAAGTAAAGCGTTGAAAGATGACCCGATTCCGCAAGAGGCTTATGGGCAATTTACCCTTCCTCCAGCGAAAAGTGGATTAGTACATCACTCGGGTTGGGGCGGTAATCTGGAAGGAACCGGTTATCGGTCGGCACAACAGGCGGGGATTTCGCCCGAAACCGTTGGTCGTCTGAAACTCAAATGGGCCTTTGCCTTTCCAGACGTGAGTCAGGTGAGGAGCAAACCCGCTATTGTTGGCGACTGGTTGATTATTGGTACGCACTTTGGCGAAGTGTATAGCATTCATAAACAGACTGGAAAAATTGGCTGGCGTTTTCTGGCGAAAGCGGCCGTTCGGGGGGCCATTTCGGTGGTGCAGAACAACGAGGGCATACGCGCTTTTTTTGCCGACAACAATACAAATACGTATGCCATTGACGTAAAAACCGGGAAACTGCTCTGGGAGACCAAAGCCGGAAAACACCCTCAGTCGGGGAATACGGGTTCGGTGGCCGTTTACGACAATAGGGTATATGTGCCGCTGACCTCTAACGAGGTTGTTTCGGTTCTGGACCCAACATATCCATGCTGTTCGTCGTCGGGCGAAATTGTCGCGTTGGATGCACGTTCGGGTAAAGAAATCTGGCGGCATAGGGTCATTGCAGAGGAAGCAAAAGAAGTAGGCAAAAAGAAGAATGGAGCACCTTTTTATGGCCCGTCGGGAGCAATTGTCTGGAGCAGTCCTACCGTCGACACCAAGCGCGGGCTGCTTTATTTCGGTACGGGCGAGAATTACACCAGTCCAGCTACAACGACCAGCGATGCTATTCAGGCATTAAATCTGAAAACCGGAAAACTGGTCTGGTCGTTTCAGTCAACCAAAGATGATACCTGGAATCTGGCCTGTCCCGGCAATCCCAACTGTCCCGAAAAAGTAGGCCCTGATTTTGATTTCGGTATGGCGCCCATTCTAACCAAACTGCCATCTGGGAAGGAAATCCTGCTGGTTGGGCAGAAAGCGGGGATTGTTTACGGCCTATCGCCCGATAACGGGAAAGTCATTTGGCAAACCCGCATCGGGCGAGGTGGAGCATTAGGAGGCATTCACTGGGGCATGGCAACGGATGGGAAGTATGTGTATGCCGCCAATGCCGACAATAAGTTTGGCATTAATCCCAAGGTTGATTCGCTAATCAAGCCAGAACCGGGCCTGTTTGCGCTGGATGCCGCAACGGGAAAGATTATCTGGAAAACGGCTGCACCAGCTTGCGAAGGCAAGAAAGGCTGCATTGAAGCCAACTCGGCTGCGCCAACGGTCATTCCCGGATTGGTATTTGCAGGAGCACTGGATGGCCATATCCGCGCTTATTCGACAACAGATGGTAAAATTTTGTGGGACTATGATACTGCAAAGGAATATCAGGCCGTGAATGGGATTGCGGGCAAAGGAGGATCAATTGATGGATCAGCGCCCGTTGTGGCCGATGGAATGGTATTCGTCAATTCGGGTTATGGCCTCTTTGGCGAACTGCCCGGAAATGTTTTGCTGGCTTTCGAAATCGAAAAGTAAATTTTGGGAGAATAGGCGTATAATCAGGCGGCCGTGGGCAAACGTAATGACAACACGGTTCACGGATGGGGTTTTTAAGTTGGGTACGTATATTTCGTGCTATTTTTAAGAAAACGATCGCCTGATTATGAAATATGTCTTTTGCCTGACGGGTTTGCTTTCGCTGCTCGCACTTAGCCTTTTTTCGTTCAAAAAAGAAACCGCAGTACGACCGAACATCCTGTTTATTCTGGCCGACGACTGGAGCTACCCCTATGCGAGTATCTACGGCGATAAAACAATCAAAACTCCTAACCTCGATAAACTAGCGCAATATGGTACCGTTTTTACGAATGCCTATTGCGCTTCGCCCTCCTGTACCCCTTCGCGGGCGGCTATGCTTACAGGCCGCTACCCGCATAACCTCGGCGAAGGAGTAAATCTGTGTGGCCGACTCGATTATAGTATTCCTACTTACGTTCAACTGCTCGAAAAAGAAGGCTATTCGGTGGCGTTTGATCGGAAGGGCTGGGCACCGGGCGATTATCTGAAAATGGGTTATACGCAGAATCCGGCGGGCGATTCGGCTAAGCTAGGGTTCGGGCCATTTATGGATAAACTGCCCAAAGGAAAACCTTTCTTTTTCTGGTTTGGTACCAACGATCCGCACCGCCCTTTCGATTTGGGAAATGGTAAGAAAGCCGGAATCGACCCTACGAAAATTCACCTGCCTAAATTCCTGCCCGATGTGCCCGAAGTCAGAGGTGACGTGGCCGATTACTTGTCGGAAGTAGAGCGGCTCGATCGTGAAATTGGCGATTTGCTGAAGAAACTGGAAACCTCGGGCCAATTAGAGAACACCATTATTGTGGTGGCTTCTGACAACGGGATGCCGTTCCCCCATGCCAAAGCAAATCTGTATGATTACGGAACCCGAGTGCCGCTTCTGATTAGCCGTTTTTCTAAGTCGCAAAATCAACCTAAACGCAATGATTCGTTTGTCAATCTAATCGATCTGATGCCTACTTTTCTGGATTGGAGTGGAGTTAAACAACGTCCTGTCGTTGATGGCATTAGCTTAGTACCCGTATTGAATGGACAAAAAACAGTTCATCGGTCCGAGGTTTTTCTGGAGCGTGAGCGCCATTGTCTGTGCCGCGCTGAGTTGGATTCGGGTGCAGGCTATCCCATGCGCGCCATTCGCACCAAAGAGTATCTGTACATCCGCAACTTCCGACCCAATCGCATGCCTGCCGGTGATGAAACTATCCCAAATACGCCGTCTATTTTTGGCGATGTGGATGGCGGCCCCACTAAAATTTATATGATGGATCACCGGAACGATCCGGCCATAAAGCCTCTGTTTGTCATGGGTTTTGAAAAACGCCCTTCCGAAGAATTGTATGTCTTGAAAGATGATCCGTATAACCTGCACAACAAGGCACAGGATGCGGCCTTAGCGCAAACCAAAAACGCATTGCGGAAGCGCTTAGACAAATGGATGCAGGATGAAAATGACCCTCGCCAGAAAGGCGGTGGCGATCAGATCGACAAGTACGAATCGACCACGCATGCCTGGATAACCCGCGACGGCATTATTTTCTGGGATAAATAAGGAGCGTTTTTGTCATTCTGACGAAGGAAGAATCTTAATGTTTACTTATTTGTGAGTGAAGATGCGTTAAGATTCTTCCTTCGTCAGAATGACAAAAAACACTCAAAGGAAATAGTAGATGGACTCTTAGTTCCCTGAACGGATTAAAGAAGCATTTAGAAATACAGGGCGCTACTGGAACCAATTGAAAACAAGTTAATATTGCGTTGAAATTTAGTACTCAAGCTTTTCACTCGTTCTTTTGCAACGTAAACAGGCTTTTGGGTGTAAAGACTATAGACAACGGTTGTTGGGTTCTTTACAACGATGACGAACGTTTAGTACTCCTACCATCAATTGTCTACAAAAAACCATTTTCATCTTATGCGTAAGTTATTCTTACTTTTTCTCTTACAAATTTCCTTTGCCGGGTTTGCCCAAAAGAAACCATTTAAAGTAACTATTGCTGTCGGATTTTCAGATCCAACGTACCGGGCACCCAAAACCGATTTCGCGAAAGCGGGCTTCGTTTATAGCCTTGAGCCGCAATATGAACTCGATAAGTTTATCAAAAATCTGGACCTCGGTTTTCGACTTGAGCAGGCTTTTGTTCAGCGCACAGAATACCTTGATAATAACCTTTCGTTCCCAACCCAAACGAAATCGATTATGTCGGGGGTGTTGACCGCCAATTATGTGCTTAACACAGGCTCTGCGCTTAGACCTTATATCGGAGCTGGTATCGGTCTTTATTACGCCGATAAAAGTACGCCCATTTATAATTCCATTTCGTATCCATTACCCGTCACAGCTAACCTGGGTGGAATGGGACGACTTGGGATTAAGTATAAAATCTGGCACCTGGAAGCGGCCTACAACCTGGTTGGTGATACCAGTATTAAGACCACTACCTCTGGTCTGACCATGACAGCCGATAATTCGTACTTAACTGTAAAAGCGGGCCTTACGATTGCGGGCAACCGATAAAATAGTTTCTTTTTGACAAGATTAACAGGGTAAAACAAGATTTGGTCAATGCATAAATCCTGTTTTATCCTGTTAATCCTGTCGAAAAAATTACTTACCCTCCAATAACAACAGAAACATTTCGGCTGCGTGCCAGGCATGGGGAAAAGCCAGTTTCTGCTTCACAAATTCTTTATCCAATACAGTCAAGCCAGGATAGTGAGCTAAGCTAGACTGTTGTTCCCAGCTCAGCGGATAATCAAGGCTGCCAACTATAGCTCGTTTTTCAGAAACCCCGGGTCGGTTATAGAAATGGTCCTCGGCCCAGGCTAAATAAGGGCGATTGGCCGCTAAGCGTTCGTCGGATTTAGTGGGAGTGACGGGCTCATTCGTCAAGTTCCACCAACAGAGGGAAGCATAACTGTCGTATTGTTTTGGAAGGACATACGGATCAGGTAGCCCAAGCGATTTTAATCCGTATTTGAGCCAATTGGTCTGGAAAACCGGGTGTTCGGCATTGTCTGTTTTACCGATGATGTACGTATCCTTTTGAAATTTCCTGACAGAATCCCGTACCGTTTGCACCACGGGATGGCTTTTATCGGCTACCAATGAGGTCAGAAATAAGACTTCTCCTAAATTATCTGCTTCCGAAATTCCGTAATTGTTGCGATCGAACGGGTCACGAATTGCCATAATCCAGTCGTTGATGAGCGAGAGATTATTGGTTTCCCGCATCACCATCGCCATTAATGCCGCATCACGATACCAGGGTTTAAGATAGACCAGAAAGTTGGGGGTCGGCCGCCCGTTGATCACATTGATGAGAACTTCTTGATGCAGCACCCGCAGTATTGGCCCGTACGGATGGTCGGCAAAATGGGGCAATAACAATCGACTGCGAGTACCAGGAATAAGCCTGGGTCGTTTGCCTGTCTGTAAGAGCCAAACGCCCGTTTCATCTTCGCGAATCTGTATAATTTGCCTATCGGCCAGCGTCAATTGTACCAGGTACTCGGAGGGAACAATAATCTCCTCTTTCACATGCCATTGTTCTTCAATATTGCCTGTTAGTGCGTTCAGCAGCCGCCCTTTTCGGTAGATGAGTTTTAAGCGATCGCCCATACCAAAGAGAAAAAACTTCAGATCGGGTAATTCGCGACGATTCGGATACTGCTGCCGGAGCTTAGCCAGGTTTTGCTGATACATCGTTAAGGCACCGGCAGGATCGACATGAAACGAAGGTGGAATCGGTTTCTGGGCCGAAGCTGACAGAGTCAGAAACAGAAGAAAAAAGAACCAATGGCGGGACATGCGTTAGATGATTAGCGAAGCTTGGAGGGAACAGGCTGATCGCTGTAAACGAGTAATTCCCCCATACGAACGATATGCTCAGTATCTGGATTTAAGACCTTTACACGCACGCTATGCTTGCCTTTAGGAAGTTGATAACGCCAGAACAGTTCATGTCGACGGTGGGTAAAATCGACAGGTAATTTGGCCGTTTCAATTTTCTGGTCGTCGATGTATAGCTCAGCGTTGAAGGCGAAGTCGCTTTTGTAATCCCAGTTGCTACGCGATTTGGGTTTTGCCTCGCCTTTCAGAACAAAACCTGTACCGTCGAAATCGAAACTATACTCACCATTGATTTCTTTGTTGATGTTACGAGCCAGAACGGGATAATGGCCCGTAAAGGCTTGTTCCAACCGCACGGCTTTGGGTGTCTGGAGGGCAATCGTCACCTGATCGCCATTGATTTTTCCACCGTTTCGCTCCACAACTTGTAAGGCGTGTTTCATACTCATGACATACACATCGTTGAGCGACATGGTTGTGTATTTGAAATCAATATCTTCGGCTTCTTTCAACCCCTGTTTCCAATAAGCTGGAATGTGGTCATAGCCCAGCATAGTGCCCAAAATGCCACCGGCCGAGGCCGGATTACAGTCGGAATCCTGACCGGCACGCGTACTGATTTCCATCGTTTTCGTAAAATCACCGCCCCCGTACAGAAGTCCCAAAACAATGTAGGCCGAGTTTATTTTAGCGTCGATGTTAAAGGAGTGAAATACACCATCGGGGCAACCAATGTCGTCGGACCATTTTCGTTCGATCTCAAACCAGTTGCGTTTCCAGTCGTTCGGGAACTGATCGTGCCATTTAATGACATCGGCAATGCATTGGTAAAATGTGCTCTGAGCAGGAATGGTTCTTAAAGCTTCCTTCACAATGTAATTCACATCTTTAGAGACAAACGCCAGCGAATACATGGCACCCACGTACGCACCGCCATACCAGCCATCGCCGTAGTTCATGATGTGGCCAATCGGATCGCCAATTTTCACCGCCGTGTTGGGCATGCCGGGAGCCATCAGTCCCGAAAAATCCGCTTCGATCTGGAAATCAATGTCATCGGCATGCGGGTTGTTGAGCCAATGTCCTGAAGCGGGCGCTTTCATCCCATTCAAAATATTATATCGACCCGCCTGGTTGGCGTGCCAGAGCATGTAATCGGCTTTCGCATAGGCATTGGCATGTTCGGCAATGGGCGCATCAAGTCCCTTTTTCTCAAAAACATCCACGAACGTCAGGTCCATATACAGGTCGTCGTACAGGCCCGGACTTTCGGTCATGGTTTTCTTGATATAGCCATCGTACCACGGAATGGGCTGGTACGCGTTGATCATCGTGCCCGTAAACCGAAACTCGGTCGGTCCGCCGAACGTGCAACCGATAACCTGGCCCGCCCAGCCGCCTTTTATTTTATCCTGAAGCGTGGCCTTGGAGAGTGTCACAGTAGCTGGCGCTCCTGTTTTGCCAGGGGGAATTGTAGCTGATAAGAGTAAAGTAAGTATAGATAGGGAAAGGAGTTTCATTGAAATGAGTTGGTTTAGGGGTTGTTCGTGGTGACAGACGATCTGCTGTAGTCGTTCTAGTTAGTGGTGGCAGGTTCTTCAACCCGACATCACATCACTAAACCACTTCTTCTCGCTTAGGCATAGAGGCTTGAGCACCCATGCGTGTAACCGAAATCGAAGCGGCTTTACAGGCAAAGGCGATTGCATCGGGTAGCGACTGTCCTTCGGCCAGACCTACGGTCAGTGCACCGTTGAAGCAATCGCCTGCTGCTGTCGTATCGATGGCTTTGACGATTGCCGTCTCGATAAGCTGGTCCTCTGTACCCGTGGAGAAGTAAGCCCCTTTTGAACCGAGCGTAATGACAACATTCGATACGCCCATTTCATGGAGCTTTTGAGCGGCTTGCTTTGCCGTGGTTAAGTCTGTTACACAAACGCCCGTGAATAATTCGGCTTCGGTTTCGTTGGGCGTGATTAGAAAAAGATGCTGAAATAAATCGGCTGGAAGTTCCTGGGCAGGGGCAGGATTCAGGATGACGCGTAACCCTTGCTGGGCAGCCTGCTTCACCACATGCTCGACGGTAGGCAGCGGAATTTCGAGTTGGAGAAGGACCAGGGCGCCGGCGCTTGCTGTTTGCAGGGCGGTGTCGGTTTCGTTGGCTTGCAGATGGGCATTTGAACCCGGAGCCACCGTGATACAGTTTTCGCCCGAAGCATCCACATTAATCAGCGCAACGCCCGATGGGTGTTCCGTATCGGTCAGTATGTAGCTAGTGTTGATGCCTTCCTGCTGGAAACCCGCAACGGCCTGCTGACCAAAAATATCATTGCCAACCTTGGCAACAAAGGTCACCTGACCACCCAGCCGGGCGGCACCAACCGCCTGATTAGCTCCCTTACCACCCGGATTCATCAGGAATGTACCGCCCAGTACGGTTTCGCCCGGTGCGGGTAATTTTTGGGTCTTCACGACCATATCGGTATTTGAACTACCAACCACCAAAATCTGATTTGGCATAATGAAAAAGCGTTTTCGACGAACGTATTGATTAACTGTTTTTTTTCATTCCGATGCCAGGAGGGATGAAAAAAAAGACCCTAAATAACGTATAAATGGCCGTGAATCTAGAGATTCTTTAGGCCCAAGAGAGTCATGTAAACCATGCCTGTGTCTAAATGCATTTGGTAATGCCCATTTACTGTTTTAGTCAAATTTATCTGAACAGCCGATGCCCCAGGGAGTTAACTATATGTATGTTGAATCTGGCATCTGTATGCTTATATTGCATACTATTGCGCCGACCTCTTAACTGAACGATATCAGCTATTATTGGTAGTTAACTACCCGAAAGTACTCAATGAATTCATTACCTGTTGATCTGACAAACTGTGAGCGGGAGCCGATTCATATTCTCGGCCATATCCAGTCGCATGGGTATTTAGTTGCTATTCAGCCCGATACTTATACCATTGTACACGTCAGTGATAATATCGCTGAGCTGGTTGGCATTGCACCGACTCAGTTGCTGGGGCAGCCTGTACAGGCGCTGTTGGCGGAGACAAATGTGCCAGGAAACACACTGGTAGAGCTCTTGAATGTAGGTTGCCGCAATGATTCGTGGGATACCATGAATCCAAACCGGGTAACCCTGAATGGACAAATCTGGAATCTGATTATTCACCAATATTTAGGGCTTATTCTGCTCGAATGGGAACCCAGTGGCGATGAACGGAATGCGCTGATTAATCAGCAATTACTGGCGCAGGCGCTAACGGAAGTGCAGTCGAGCCGGACCCTGGCCGACTTGCTTCAGAATACGGCCCGGCGTGTAAAAACGATTATTGGTTTTGATCGGGTCATGGTGTATCGGTTTGGTGCCGATTGGCATGGTAAGGTAGTTGCCGAAGAAAAAGACGATGAGTTAGAATCCTACCTGGGCTTGCATTATCCGGCTTCGGATATTCCTCGGCAGGCCCGCGAATTATATAAAATCAATTTGGTGCGATTAATTGCCGATGCAACCAGTACGCCATCCAAAATCCTATCTGATTCAGATTGGCCCAGCGATCGCCCGCTCGATCTTACGCATTCGGTGCTACGAGCTGTTTCACCGGTTCATATTGAATACCTGAGGAACATGGGTGTGCAGGCATCCATGAGTATTTCGCTGATGTATCGGGGTGAATTGTGGGGGCTGATTTCATGCCACAATACAACACCCCGTTTTGTCGATTATCCGGCTCGGCAGGCGGCTAAGTTTGTCAGCCAATTACTCTCGGCAGCTTTAGAATTTCGTAAAGATGAAGAAGACAAGACAAACCTGCTGCAATACACCCAAAATGGACAGCGGCTTCACGAGCAGTTAATTCTTACGGACGACGTTGTGCGGGCACTAGTCAAATCGTCCGTAACAGTGCTGAACATGACCGAGGCAACCGGTGCTGCCTTAGTGTTCAATGACAAAGTTTACCAACTGGGCCAGACACCCGATGAAGCTGATATTCGGGCCTTGGCGGATTGGCTCCCCACAACCGACACCGAAACATTTCTGGAAACCAGTCAACTTCCAAGTCTGTATCCTCCGGCTAAAAGCTTTCGGGATGTAGGTGCTGGCTTGCTGGCGATTGAGTTGTCGCGGGAGTTGAAGGAATATGTATTCTGGTTTAAGCCTGAGCAGATCCAGGAAGTTACCTGGGCGGGTAATCCCGATAAGCCCGTTACGATTACGTCTGATGGACAGCAGCGCATCAACCCCCGAACGAGTTTTGCGGCCTGGACCGAAATTGTACGCAATACATCGAGTCCCTGGAGCGAAGCCGAAATAGGGGCTGTTGTTAAGTTGCGCGAAGATATTTTGCAGGTTGTAACAAGACAGGCGAATGAAATCCGGCTACTGAATCAGCGTTTACAGGTAGCGTATGAAGAACTGGATGCCTTTAGCTACACCGTATCGCATGATTTGAGAACACCTTTATCGTCGATTCGCTGCTACTCCGAAATTTTGCTGGAAGAGTACGGAACAGAACTAAATCCCGATGCGCAGGCTCTGTTTCAGAAAATCATTGATTCGACGGATCGAATGCGGAGTCTCATCCGGCACATTCTGTACTATTCGCGGATGGGACGCACCGATTTAAGCACTGAAAAGGTCGATATGCGTCAACTGCTGGAAGGCATCCGGGAGGAAATTATGGTAACAGCTAAAGATCGGTCTTTACAGATTGACATTGGAGAGACGCCAGCCATTTCGGCCGATCCAACCATGGTATTGCAATTATTTACAAACCTGATTGGGAATTCAGCAAAATATACCAGACTGACTCCCAAAGCAGTTATACACGTGAATGGCCGGCAAACAGACGATGAGGTTATTTATTCGGTAGAAGATAATGGCATCGGCTTCGATATGAAGCAAGCTGGTAAGGTGTTTGATTTATTCAAGCGATTGGAAAACGCCCGTCAGTTTGAAGGCACCGGCGTTGGTTTGGCTATTGTGAAGCGGATCATTAACCGGCATCAGGGCAAAATCTGGTTTCATAGTGAACCGGATCGGGGTACCACGTTTTCTGTTGCATTTCCACTGACGACACACGCCTAGCTCATGGTTGACGTATTATATATTGAAGACAATCCGAACGATGCGGACATATTCAGTCGCCTGATGCAGAAGCTGAATCGCCCGTTTACGTACACTGTTCTGGACAGTGGCTCCGAGGCTGTCGATTATCTGACGGGCCAGGGACGCTATAAAAACCAACCACATTCGTTGCCTAAACTGGTGTTGCTGGATTTGAATCTGGGTGGTCTGAGCGGTGTCGAAGTTATACAGCAAGCTCGCTCCATCGATCGAACCCGGTTTGTGCCTATCGTTGCGTTTAGCACATCCGATAGCCCGCGCGATATAAAGTCAGCGTACGAGGCCGGTGTGAATGCCTATATCGTGAAACCAGGTAGTTATCAGGCCACCGGAACCTTACTTAGTAAACTGTGCGATTTCTGGCTTGAGAACAATACCCGAATCGATACGAAATAGATTTACTCAACAGCCTCAATGAGCACTTTATTAGAGCGTTTGCGGAACGAAACCCGTCTCCTACACGAACAGACCGAACAACAGTTTTATACCAAAGCCTTACAAAACGGAACGCTTTCAGTAGAGGAATATAGTCATCTGCTCCGCACCCATTTCCTATTCCATCAGGCGCTTGAAACGGCTATTGATCGTCACACTGAGTTTTTTAAAGACTATGAGCCTGCTATGCGTCGGAAAACAGCCTGGCTGCTGGACGATTTGGCCAATTTGAATGAGTCAGTGCCGCAGCTTATGCCTGAGTTATTTGCTGATTGGTCGCCGGTTTCCTTGCTGGGCGCGGCTTATGTTGGGGAAGGGTCGATGTTGGGCGGAACTGTAATCTGGCGGTTACTACAGAAAAATCCGGCTATTCTACCGCTCCTGACAAACGCTCGATTTTATCAGGGGTATGGACCGGCTATTGGAAGCAACTGGAAGAATTTTGGCACTTTCGTGACGCGCGAAGGAGAAGCTCACGCCGATGAAGTAGTGTCGGCTGCTGGTCAGGCTTTTATCGATTATCAGACTATTTTTCAACGCAGTCAGTTTCCCGTTCTCTAGATGATTACATACGCCATATCTTGGAGATATGGCGTATGTAATCATCTAGAGAACGGGCAGGAACACTTTAAAGGTTGATCCTTCACCGGGCTGGCTCGCGACATCAATAGCCCCTCCATGACTCTCCGCAACCCGCTGACAAATCGCTAGCCCGATGCCTGTACCACTGTAGGTCGCCGGATCGTGCAGCCGTTGAAAAGGACTGAAAATTCGATCTTTGTACCGCTCATCGAAGCCAATACCATTGTCGGTTACGGTAATGAGCCAGAAAGGATAAGGGTGTACGTCTTGTATCTGCGCAGGCAATTCGTCGGGTTGAACCATGCGCGAACGAATGCTGATAACGGATGATACGCCCGGCGAGGCAAACTTTAACGCGTTGGCAATCAGATTCTGAAAAAGCTGTCGTAGCCGCGACGAACTCCCCGAAATTTTGGGTAGTGGGCCAATGTCGATAGTCGCTTTTTTCTCCGTAATACTCATTTCCAGATCGTTGACCACATCTTCAAGAACACCGTTTAGGGCAACCGTTGTGAAGGGTTCGCGTTGGGTACTAAGCTTGGAATAAGTAAGTAAATCCTTAACCAGCATTTGCATCCGATGGGCCGAACGCTGAATTCGACGGATCATGTCTCGCTCGCCATCGGAAAGATTATCGGCAAATTGCCCTTTCAGCAAGTCGCTAAACGCCTGAATACGGCGAAGCGGCTCCTGTAAATCGTGCGACGCTATGTGCGCAAACTGTTGTAGGCTTTCGTTGGAGCGTTTAAGTTCAGCGTTGGCTTTGTTGAGGTCAATGGCCTGTTGTTGCGCAGCCAGCTCAACTTTCTTTCGCTCGGTAATATTGTTGAACGTGACCACGACATTATCGCCGTCCTGCTGAACGACCGATACTTCAAACCAGCCTTCTAGTCCTAATTCATCACGGTAATACTGTGTGCTTTGGCCCGGCTCGCCCGTTTCGACAACGCGTACATAGAGATCGAAAAAACCATTTTCCCGGTTACCCGGAAATACGGTCAGCAAGGTTCGCCCAATCAGTTCTTCGGGCTGCATGGCGTTGCTTCGGACAACCGCTGCATTAGCGGTATGCATCAGGAAATCGACAATCGTGCCGGTTTCATCCCGAATCGCCGTCATGGCTATAATGCTGTTGATTGACGCATCGAGGGTAGTCCGTAGTTGATGGGCCTGACGCTCCAGATCCTGAGTTTGTTGGTGTACGAGTTGTTGCAGATGGACTTCATTCTCCTTGTCGGAAGTTATATCGACCACTGTCCCAATAAACCGCTCAACAACTCCCTGGTTATTCTTGAATGTCTGCCCTCTGGAACGAATCCAGCGAAGCTGGCCATCCTTTATGCCCAGGGTTCGGTACTCATACATAAAAATCCCATTGCTGTCCGGTTGCAGCACGTCTTTTACCGCCTGGTCGGTTGGCTCGCGATCGTCGGGATGAAGGCCTTGTAAAAACACACTGTAGTCGATCCTGGCCGTAGCAGGCAGGCCAAATAACTCCTTACAGCGATCTGACCAGATCAACTCGCCAGTAAGCGGATAAAACTCCCAGGTGCCAATTCGGGCCGATTCTACGGCAAGTCGTAAGCTGGTTTCGGTCATCTGCGACCGCATTTCGATTCGTTTTCGATCGGTGACGTCAATCAGTACACCCGAAAACGTGAGCGGTTGGTTTTGCTCATTATAGCTCAATCGACCACGGGCAAGCACCCATCGGTCTTCTGAATTTTCAGAAATAATTCGGTACTCTGCTTCATACGTATGGCCTAACTGGATGGCTTCATTAATAAGCAAAATAACCCGCGCCTGATCGTCGGGATGAATCTTGTTGGTGAATGTGCTTAGGGGAAGCCCATTCTGGCCCTGTGTTTCGTCTACGCCAAAAAGCCGCAGTAGATTTCGGTCGCCAAATAGCTGATCATTTCCAATATCCCAAAACCAAGTCGCAATCAGACCAATGCTGATGGCTGTTTGTAAGTGATCATAAGAACGTCGCAATAACGCTTCTTCATGGGGCGGAAGTGTCGTTGACGGAGCAGCGGGCAGCTGATTCATACAGTAAATGAGCCCTAAGCCGAAATGGGCTCTGGTAGTAATAAACCCGTTTTTAAACAGGACTGTTTGGGTATAACTTCTGATAAAATTATCATATATCTGTCATTATACCCAATAAGGTCTGAAAATAGGTGTGCTAACCACCATGACTGCCGTAAATCAGAGCTTTTTATTGGTTGGGGGTGTCTTGCCTGTTGCCTTTTTCTCAGCTTCTTTTTGCAACTTTCCCGCTCGTTTTTCGGCCTTGCGAGCGGCCTGCCGTTCATGCAGAACTTCCACTTTATCGTTATGGATTTCTTCGGCTTCTTCCACCGAGTGTGATTCGGACAGGCTCGCTTCGGTTTTGGCCTTGGCAGCTAATTCGCCAAAGAACCGGTGTAGAGCGTGGAGTTCCTGTTCGGTCAAGTCTTCCACATTCAACAGCCGATTACTCGCTTTTCGATTCACGGCAAGAAGCTCATTCAGTTTGATCTGCATTGCCAGCGAATCTTTATTCTGCGATTTCTGAATCAGGAACACCATCAGAAAGGTGACAATCGTTGTACCCGTATTGATGATCAATTGCCAGGTGTCGGAGTAGCCAAAAACGGGGCCGGTAACGAGCCAGATAATAATGGTTAGTAAGGCTATCAAAAAAGCTGAGGAAGAGCCGGTAGCCTGGGTTGCTTTGGAAGCAAATTTCTCGAAGAATTTGGTGAATCGACTGGAGTTCATACGATAAACGAATTAAAAGAGGTAAGTTCTCTCTAAATCGTCAATCCATTGCGCTCTCTGAGATTAAAATGGTCAATCGTGACGGCCAAGCTTTTTCTGAAGCGCTTTATACGTCGCCAAATACTCAGGAGCGGAATACAGTGCAATCGATCGTTCAGTCCAGGTTAACGCTTGTTCCAAGTCTGCTGCTGATGTTCCCAACTCACGATAGGTATCTGCAATTTCATGCAGTGAATGTGATACTTTCCACGACATCAGCCGATTGCTGGCTGGCTGCTCAATCGCATTTATTTTGTTCCGGATTGAGTCAGGGATAACAACCATCATCGTTTTTACGCGTAAGGCTGTTGTCGAATCCAATTTTCGCAAACTATCCAGCGATTGACTCATCAATTGATTTTGCGCAATTGGGCCCGCTAGCGCCCGATATTTTGCGAAGTTTTTAGTTTGCTTGAAAAACTTCAACCGGTAGTCGTTGGCTGCTTCCTGTTTCTGAGCCTCCTGCCGAACGAAAAATGGATTGCCGGAAGCCGTATTCCGTTCGTTGTTTACAATAACTTTTTCAAGTAGTGCTTCATCGTTAGTGAGTTCTGCCTGTTTGAAATCGTTGGAGAGCGCACGGTACAAGGCACGATAAACCGGTGTTGCCAGATTCCGTTTCGCTGGGTCGGATGAGAGGATAGAAGGTCGATTTTTAATCAGGAAATCAAACGACTTTGTTGTTGACGATTGTAATTTCTCCGCTATATATGTTATCGTTTCATTGGCTACCCGTTCTGGTTCGGGCAGTGCATCCAGATAAGCGTCGAGCACATCGTCGATAGGCCGATTAAGTGCCTGAAGGGAAATTAGGTATTTTTTGAGGAAATCGGGATCACGCTTCCCATCAACATAATCACGATCGCCCTTGGCAACTGTTGTTCGTAGTTGCGATAAAGCCAGCATATGATCGGCCTGATCGATCATGCCGTTGATGCCCGGATAGCCTACCGCCCGGTGGACCAGTGTTCCATTGGGATCGATGTACAAGGCCGTTGGATAACTTGCCACAGCGTACTGTTTGGCGATTTGAACACCTTCGCCCCGCTCGGCATCGAGCTGGTAATTGATAAAGTGCACGTTGAACTTCGCCCCTACTTTTGGGTTTGGAAATGCTTCTTTGGCCATGCGTTTGCAGGGTGGGCACCAGGTTGTATAGATGTCTATATACACGGGCTTGTTCTGGCGTTTGGCTTCAGCCAGTACTTCGGTCCAGGAGCCTTTAAAGAACGAGATGCCCCCTGGTTCAGCAGCTAAATGAGTAGCATCTTGGGCAATTGAACTAAAGGTCAGAAGTGGAAGCAGGCAAAAAATTAACCGTGAAACGAGCAATGGCATATAAAATCGTATTGATGTGTAATCGGAAGAAGTTAGAACATTATCTGCTTTTGTTGGCTAGCTGGCTTGGTAAATAACCAAATTTTCGTTTGAAAGCCGACGAGAAGTGGTGGGTTTCGCTGTAGCCAAGTTTGGTCGCTACGTCGCCAATCGTAAAGCTACTATCGCATACTAACTGGTGAGCGTACGGCATACGAAGGTCGTTAAAATAACCGAATACGGTATGGCCTACTACTTCCCGAAATCCTTTCTTGAGTTTGTAGTCATTCAACCCGACAAAGCGGGCCAGTTGCAGAAGCGAATAGGTATCCAACGGACTACGGTCAAGTAATGTTTTCACGACAAGGACTTTGTCGATATCACTGGCCGCTAAGGACGTTTTTGATATGGGGCAATTAATTAAATGAATGGTATGAGAGTCAAGAATTTAGTCTGGCGTCTTAGGGCTGAATGAGTTTATGATAGACAGACATGTAATAGGGTAAGAGGAAAAACGTCCCTTCATGTTCATCATTTCCATCTCCTTCTGATAACCTGAGGGCAAACCCGTCACGATCCTGCCTTACGTGTCCACGCTCATCGATTGGCAGGGCATAGCCATCGGTACGCCAACCTTTGGTGGGATCTTGTCCAGGAGTAGGGTCAAAAACAACATCTAACCGGTGGGTATTGTCCATGGTATAACCAATTAAATCCAGCGGGATTTTCTGAAGATTTTCAAGAATAAAGGTTGGGTTGTTTGCTGCTTTGTAGCAGCGTTGGACTACAGAAGGAGCATACAGGTGGTTTTCGGGAAAGAGGTTTTTGCCTTGAAAGTACTTCTGATCGGCCAGACGGGTAAACTTATTGGCCAATGATTGATAAATGGCATCCCAAAAGGCATTTTTTTGCTTACTGATATGTAACCAGGCGGTTTCCAGCGCCTGGCGGTACATGAGTAACAACGATGGGTCAGTTTCATAGTTAATCAACCCGTAGAGACTCATCAGGCAAAGATTATTGTCCCAGGGAACTACATTTTCTGGGGGGAAATATTCTTTTGGGTGAAGGGCGGAAATATGGTAATTGTACTGCTTTCGTAGTTTGTCTGCTTCAAGCTCATACCTATTGTCACCGGTTACGTGCCTGGCAACATTAAGAAACGATAGCATCATCATAGAGTTTAGTCCACGCTGATCATATCCATAAACCGAATTGAAATAGTCCGGTGAAAAGTCACCCCATCGGGTCACTTTTCCGTCATGGTCAACCAGTTTGTATCCGTGGCGAATCAGGTGATCGGTTATGGCACGAACCACATTCTGCACGGCTTTTTTCTCTTCGTCGGTTTTGGCTACCAGGTCATAATAAATTCCGTAAAAGAAAAAATGCCCAGCCAGCTCATCCGAACTTGTATCGCATTTCCACCTAAATTTTCCGTCTTTACTTGTGGGAAATCGGGGGTAAATGTCTTTCCACATCGGATCGGATTGCTGATGCCGTTTATTGTATTCGTTTCCATACTGCTCGTTGACAGGCTCAGGCCAGTCGATCGGAATAATTACCCTGGCGGGGAAACCCGGTTCGTGGGAAATGTCCACCAGCCATTTGCAGGATTTGAAACATCGATCTGCGAGTGCTTTGGCTTGTGAATTGCCCGTTGCTGCATAGCGGAAGGCTTGGGCTGCACCGTACATGGCGGTGTACATACCGTCATTGTCTGAAATAGCGTGTTCCCAACTCTCAATAGCAAACTGTTTTTTCAGATGACTTTGGGCTATGAAACCCATGCGGTTGTGTCGTTGCTCAACTTGCTGGGTGAAATAATCGGCTTTCTGTTCCAGGGTTATAAGCGTGGGTTTAATCTGACCTACGCCATTGTTCGTGGCAAACCAGGCTGTTCCGTCTTTGGCGACAGCGATGCCGTTAACAACGTCGTCTGGAAGCCAGCGTTGGCTAAACCGATATCTAAAAAAATCGTTTTCGACCTTGATTGCCCCTTTGGTGGTGCCAAACCAGACTACCCCATTTGGTGCAGCGGCTCCACAGGTGAACTGATTATAGGGTAGCCCTTCTTTGCCTGTAAACAGGTGCCAGTGTGTTCCATCCAGATAGCCCACCCCTTCTTCCGCACCGAACCACAAGCGGTTTCTGGAATCGACTACTACCACCGAAACATGGCGTAAGGCCCAATTGTATGTTTCGTTTGAGGGCATCATACGCTCGATTTTTTTTCCCGTCAGACGATATAATCCCTTGGCGGTGCCTACGATCAACCGGTTTTGATACGTAGCCGAAGAAAGGATTTTTACTCCCTCGATTTGAGTCAATCCAGTTGCTGATTTGGCTGGCATATGGCCTGTTTTTGACCGCCAGGTATGTCCAGACAGCTCGTAAATTTTGTTATTGCTGAAAGCCAGAGGGGCATTGTTTATCAGTGATATCGCTGTTATTCTTCCCTTAGGAAGTCCGTTTTCAACTGTGTAGGAGGTCGCAACTTCCTGAACGAATGGTTGCCCATAAGAAATGTGGGAGCACACCAGAATAGGCGCTAAAAGTAGTACAAGGAGTTGGACAATGGATTTCACTAGCCTGGCTGATTTAGTAATCATTTGCCAATACTACCTACTTTGTCTTGGAAAGGGCTACGTATCCTGCTGACTAAAGGAGATTTATTTAATAGCTAGACTTCACCCTAAAAACAGACCCGCCAATTTTGTTCAGACGGGTCTGTTCTCTCCTAAACAAATCTTACTAGTTGATTACTTACACACCTGATATGTCGCCGACATATCTTTCTGCCAATCGGTTGCGACTTTGGTGAGGTCGGCTACGCAAATGGTCTGGATTTTATTGCCAAAGCATTGCAACACCTGTAACAGTGAATTGGCTCGTAAGTCTAGCTCGGTTAGGGTGTTGGAGAAGCACCACAACACGGTTAAGGCTTTGTTCTTACTGATATCCAGACTGGTTAAACGGTTATTGGTACAGTACAATTTGGCCAGTTTGGTATTGGTGCTGATGTTTAGGGAAGTCAGGTTGTTTTTAGTGCAACCCAATAGAGTGAGTGCTGTATTTTGGCTCACATCCAGACTCGTCAGACTATTCGCAGAACAATCCAATTCGTTGAGCGCGACATTCTTGGTTACATCCAGACGGGTCAATTTATTGGCGTTGCAATACAATTTAGTCAGAGCAGTATTTTGGCTCACATCCAGACTGCTTAGGTTATTGGCTGAGCAATCGAGCGTTTTTAAGCTGATAAAAGCCTCAATACCCTGCAAGCGACTTATGTTTTTATTGGCAAGCGGCAGATTGATTACTTTTTGAGCATTCGTTCCTCGAAGTAGTCCATCGCGTGTTGTGTCGATCTTTAAATCAATGAGCGCCTTCTCAAAGTTTGTGTCTGGAATTGCTACGTAAGGTTCGACGCCAATTGTCAGACTGAACGATGCCGATGTCGAGGCTTTTTTGCTATCGCGGGCAATCACCACCCCAGCTATGGTATTATTGTAACCTACATTACGAATCGTGTAGGTGGTATCGGAGAGGTTTCGAGCTAACGTATCCTTATATACTACCATATAGGTAACCCGATCGCCGTTGGGGTCTTTGGCCTTGGTCCAGGTCAATGTTACATCGTTACCAATACTAGTTGGTTTGGGCGTTACGGTAAAGGCGGCTGGTGGGAGGTTGGGTTCTGGATCATCACTTTTTTTGCAGGATAGGACAACTAAACTCAGTAAGATCGCCAGCGTAAACAGGAGAATTCGGGTAGACATAGGCCGATAACAGGTGTGTGGTAGAAAGTTGATATTACTGGCAAACCCGATACGTAGCTGACTCATCTTTGAGCCAGGTAGGTTTTACGTTGCCGAGGTCAGCTACACAGATAAATTGAATCGTATTGTTGTTACACGACATCCATTGTAACAGTGGATTGTTTTTTAGGTCGAGGTTGGTCAGGTTTGTGTTAGCGCAATACAGTTCGGTTAACGCGGTATTCTTGCTGACATCCAGATTCGTGATTTTGTTGCTGGAACAATACAAACTCGTCAGCTTTAGATTCTTACTGACATTAAGGCTATCCAGCTTATTGTCGCCACCATTCAGGCTAAGAAGCTCTTTATTGCTGCTGATATTCAGTATCTTCAACTTATTTTTCGAGCAAAATAATTGAGTCAGCATGGTGTTCCTGCTCGAATTAAGACTGTCTAACTGATTGTTTTTGCAATCCAGAATGAGCAATCGGGTATTCTTACTGATATCTAAAGCAGTCAGTTGATTGTTATCGCAATACAAGTTTGCCAGGATCGTATTTCGGGTAATATCCAGTCGGGTTAGCTTGGTGGACGAACAGGTTAAATCGGTCAGGATTTTATTCTTACTGATGTCCAGAGTGCCCAGGTTGTTGCCAGAACAATAGAGTTCAGTTAAGAGCTCATTCTTGGTCACATCCAAACTGGTGAGGTTGGCGTTTTTGCAGTCTAAATAAACCAGCCTTGTATTCGCGTGGATATCGAGGCCAGTTAAGTTATTATCCGCGCAGGCTAAAATGCTCAGTAAGAGATTCTTCTTTAAATCCAGACTGGTGAATTTATTGGCATTTCCATGTACGAGTGTTAGCGATGTATTTCGGCTAATATCCAGACTGGTTAGATTGTTGGCTGAGCAGGCTAAATGAGTGAGTTGCGTATTCTTGCTGACATCCAGACTAGTCAACTTGTTTTCACTGCAACCCAATCGATTGAGCATTGTCAATTTACTGACGTCCAGGTCTATCAGTTTATTCCCATTGCACTCCAGCGTTTTTAGTGCGGTATTGGTATGTACATCCAGATACACCAGATTATTCTGCGAACAATCCAGGCTGGTTATATAGACAAAGCTTTCCAGCCCCTGCAAGCTGCTTATTCCCTTGTTGTACAGATTCAGACTGGTTACTCTCTGCGTGCTGGAGAAGAGTACCTTCCCATCTTTTTTAGTATCTATTTTCAGGTCGATCAGGGCCTGTTCAAAGGCTGGGTCGGGAATCGCTATCGCAAAATTGGGATCGTTGGGATCATCGTTTTTTTTACAAGCAGTAACGAATAAAATTAATAGACTAAGCAAGCTGAGCAAAAGAAGCCGTGTATTCATAAAAGCCTAATAAGTGTGCGGATTGGCGTAGTAACATCTACTTACTAATACACCAGATATAGGTCTTAGACGAAAAAAAAGCTAAAAGTGACTAAGCTGTTAGTTTGATATAGTTCCAGTCATTTCAGAAACGATGATTGGCAGAGATTCTTCATTTGGAAACTACTCACTCGAACGGGTAAGAAATAGTCGAGGTTGAAATACACTTTATAATTGACTGATAGCATAATTAGGCCTAAGCCATAAGTCAGCTCAGATGAACTAATCCCCAATAAGCCTTGTCTTTTTAGATATGGCAAAGTCTGCAATTTTTACACCTAATTCCACTGATAATAAGGAAGAAGTAAGTTGGCGCGAACGCTTCGCAGCGTTGGGTAATCTGCCCGCATTTTTCAAGTTAGTCTGGGAGGTATCGCCCGTTTTGTTTCTTGGTAACGCTGCTTTGCGACTTATACGAGCCGCTATTCCGGCGGCTACCCTTTACGTTGGCAAGCTGATTATCGACCAGGTCGTTTCGCTATCCCGGCATACCACTACCGAAGATACAACCTATTTATGGTGGCTGGTTGGCGCCGAATTTGGACTGGCTATCCTGTCAAATGCATTGGGACGGGCGGTATCTCTATTGGATAGCTTACTGGGCGATTTGTTTGCTAATCAGATTTCCATTCGGCTCATGGAACACGCGGCAACACTCGATCTGGAGCAGTTTGAAGATGCTACGTTTTACGATAAACTCGAACGCGCTCGACGTCAGACAACAGGCCGCACGGTCCTGCTTTCTGGCGTATTTGGTCAGGTGCAGGAATTGATTTCGGTGGGTTTTCTGGCAGCTGGTCTGGCTGTGTACAACCCCTGGCTATTGCTGCTGATTTTAGTCGCTGTAACGCCCTCGTTTATTGGCGATAATTACTTTAATCAACGAAGTTATTCACTCTCCCGCTCCTGGACACCCGAACGGCGTGAACTTGATTACCTACGGTACATTGGAGCCAGTGACGAAACTGCCAAAGAAGTTAAAATCTTTGGTCTCTCTAATTTTCTGATTGATCGCTTTCGGTCATTATCCTGGGAGTATTACTTGAAGAATCGGTCATTGTCCATTAGTCGTGCCAGTTGGGGAACGTTACTGACTGCACTCGGAACGGCGGGTTATTATGGGGCGTATGTCTGGATCGTGATGCGAGCGGTTAGTGGGCAAATCTCGCTGGGCGACCTAACCTTTCTGGCGGGGTCATTTCGGCAGGTGCGAGGTTCGCTGGAAGGAATTCTACTCCAGTTTAGCAGTCTGACGCAGGAAGCGATCTATTTGCAGGATCTGTTCGATTATTTCGCCATCAAGCCGCTGATCCACTCACCGAAAACGGTACGCGCTTTCCCTAATCCAATCCGTGAAGGGTTTGTTTTTGAGAATGTTGGATTTAAGTACACGAATTCTGAGCGCTGGGCGTTGCGTAATTTATCATTCATGCTTCAGGCAGGCGAAAAACTGGCATTAGTAGGGGAGAATGGCGCTGGCAAAACCACACTTGTCAAGCTACTCGCCCGACTTTATGATCCTGCCGAAGGCCGAATTTTGCTGGATGGCTACGACCTGCGCGAGTACGACCTAATGGAACTCCGTCGTAACATCGGCGTCATCTTTCAGGACTATACACGGTTTAAAATGTCGGCCGGCGTCAATATTGCGGTGGGTGATATTGATCAACGAACTAACCAGCCCCGTATCGAAACGTCGGCGCAACGGAGTCTGGCCGATACCGTAATTGCCAAGTTAGCTGGGGGCTACGACCAGCAACTGGGACGCTCATTTGGGAAAGGCGTTGAGCTTTCAGGTGGAGAATGGCAGAAAGTGGCGCTTGGTCGGGCATATATGCGCGACGCCCAGCTCATTATTCTCGACGAACCCACAGCCGCTCTCGATGCCCGCGCGGAGTACGAAGTTTTTCAGCGTTTCGCCCAACTGACCGAAGGTAAATCGTCGGTCATTATTTCGCACCGATTCAGCACGGTTCGTATGGCGGATCGGATTCTGGTTCTGGAAAATGGTACCTTGCTCGAAATCGGCAGCCATTATGAACTATTGGAGAAAGACGGCCGCTACGCCGAATTGTTTGGCTTACAGGCGCGGGGGTATCAGTAAGACGAAATGAGATTGTAAAGTTTTAAATAAGTACGTAAAATTGTACATAAATCATAACTACTTATGCAAGTTGTCAATTATACAGAGTTTCGGCGTTCGATGAAAGCGAAACTCGATCAGGTTAGCGATGACGGCGATACTGTAATTATTAACCGTAGTGAAAATAAAAACGTTGTACTGATATCATTAAAAGAGTATAACTCTCTAAAAGAGACTCTTCATTTACTAAGCTCGGAAAAGAACCGTAACCGCTTGATAAGTTCGCTTGAACGTGCTGATCGGGACGAATACGAAACTCATAATCTGATTGAAGACTAACGATGACTTTGTCGTGGGATAAGAATGCCTGGGAAGATTGTATTTATTGGCAGCAGACAGAGAAAAGTGTACTTCGACGGATTAATGAACTCATTAAAGAATGCATGCGTACGCCTTTTGAAGGGAAAGGCAAACCGGAACCTTTGAAAGAAAATCTATCTGGTTTTTGGTCACGTCGAATTACTGATGAACATCGGCTTGTTTACCGAGTTGAAGCAGATCGACTTCATATTATCCAGTGTCGATTTCATTACTGATTAGCCTAGCGCCATCAATCCTAAAACCATTAATCATGAAAACTAGCCTCCTTACCTTCATCGCTTTACAAGGAACATTAACGGCTGCATTAGCACAGGCACCCATGATCCCAGCGCCCGATAGTCAAATTAAAGCCGCCGTTCTAGCCGCGCCAGCCGATAAGCGAGATGGAGCCACTGTGTACGGCTATTCGCCTAAAAATGAATTTGTTGTGCTGCGGAAAGGTACGAATGAATTAGTTTGTCTGGCCGATGATCCCGCTCAGAAAGGTTTAAGTGTATCCTGTTACCACCGCGATCTGGACCCGTTTATGGAACGAGGAAGAGTGTTGAAAAAAGATGGCAAAAAGCCCGCCGAAATCCTGGCTATGCGTGAGCAGGAGGTTAAGGATAAGAAGTTGATGATGCCAACGCACCCATCGACTCTATTTTCCTATACCGCAAAGGAGGGAGACTATGATGCAACAACTGGCGAAGTAAAAGAGGGATACTTACGTTATGTGGTATACATTCCCTACGCTACCGCCGAAAGTACGGGACTACCCCTAAAACCCGAAGCACCGGGCATGCCCTGGATTATGGACCCTGGCACACACCGGGCGCACATCATGATCAACCCGCCTGCATCGACCACAGCTCATCATTAAGCTAAAAGAGGAGTTGTAAGTAATTAAACAGTCAACGGATGTCCCTCCCAAACAGCAAGATAGTTTTGGTTACAGTAGTGTATTTACTGTTTGCGGGGCTTTGTATGGGCCAAAGGAGAGAAGTCGATTATTCACGTATCAAAGCATCACCCAATGTCAGGCCGGTGATGGCTATCCCGGCTGACTCTGGACGAAATGTAAAGCCTAGTGTTTTGACGATCAAGGCCTTTGCGGTCGACATTAGTAAACCTCTGACATCGGCTATCGCCAAAATAACTTCCAGAGCAACGGGCAAAACGCAGCAGTTTTCGCTGGTAAACGGGCAGTTGGAACGCGTGTTTACTGGGGCCGATGTGTTGGCTATTGAGGTAAGTGGTGAGGGGTATACAACCGTTTTTCGAAGTATGACCATTGCCCTATCGTCGGCAGGTAATCGTTACGAATTTGATGCTCAGTTAGACCCAGCGACTATCAAACTAACCGTTTGGGCGGTTGATAGCCGGACGAATAAACTGATACCGGATGCTCATTTTACGATCTCAGGGAAAGTTGGCACGACAACGCTTTTGTTAACTCCCGATTCTGCGACTGGTCTGGTTAAAACAGACCTGCCGGGTAGAGGGACCTATCTGCTAACCAGCTCTGCTAATGGCTATGGCGATTTTACAAAGTCTATCCGGTTAGATAGTGTACAGAGTGAAGCTCGGGTGATGTTAACGCCTAAAAAAGTGCCCGACGCTACCCAGGCTCAGGCATTACCCGAAGCAGTAGTTAAATCGGCGAAGACGACTTATGTAGAAACCCCGGCTGCAAAACCAGCGTTGAAGGCACCCGCTCTCCCTAGTAATCTACAGATGCCAGCCGTTATGAATAAGTCCTTCGGGACCCTTGAAAAGGGGAAAGCCATCCCGCTTAAGAATATCTACTTCGACCAAAGCTCTCCTGTACTGCGCCCGGAATCAGCCCCCGAACTCGACCAATTGGCAGCTGTATTACTGGAAAATCCGTCCATGCAAATCGAAATTCGTGGTCATACGGATAACCAGGGTGATTTCGATCTAAACGTAAAACTCTCCCGCGACCGATGCCAGGCCGTTATCGATTATCTGGTTAACAAAGGCATTCCGAAAACTCGCCTAAAAGCCGTTGGCCGTGGCTCTATCGACGCCATAGCGCCCAACAATAATGAAGAAAACCGGAAGAAGAATAGGCGAGTGGAGTTTGTGGTCATCTAAACCGGGATTTTTGTGATTTAACTGACTGACTATGATTTTCTTTTTCACCTCTTCTGGAAGTATAATCATAGTCAGTCAGTTAAATCACAAAAATCCTGGCGGGGCCGCCCGCGCGGTCAAACAGTTGGTTCCGGCCCTCTGAACGCATCTTTCTTTGTTATCGTCTCCAGTTTCACGGGTTTGCCTTCGCGGGCTGATTGGTAAATCGCTTCCATGATCTTCTGATCCTGAAGTCCTTCTTCGCCAGGTGTAAAAGGCGTTTTATTCTCCAGCAAACATGCCGAAAAATGATCGATTTCGGTAGCGAAGTGGTCTTTGTCGGCAATATTGTGCTGGATAATCTGGTTTTCTGTACCCTGTGCCTGACTCGTTTCCAGCTTTAGACCCGTATACGGAAAAGCGGGGTCCATCTTAATCCAACCTGTATCGGCAAGTACCCGATAGCTTTTATCATCGTGGTGACCATAACTGGTACCGCAACTGGCCTGCACACCACTCGGAAATTTCATTAACCAATTTACCTGTTCTTCAACCTCTTTGAAACGTGGATCGTTGGGCGTACTGTGTACGTATCCTATAACTTCCGTAGGTTCTTCAGCCAGCACAAACCGAATTGTATTCAGGCAATACAAGCCTACATCAGGCAGTGAACCGCCACCCGCCAAGGCTTTATTGAACCGCCAGTGCTTAGGATTGTCAGAGTTTTGACCGTTGTTGGCAATGATGCTTTTCACCTTGCCAAACTGTTCTTTCTGTACCATATCGCGCACCATTTTGTTGTGCGGTTCATATTGAATCCGGTAGGCAATCATGAGCTTACGGTCCGCCTTTTTGCAGGCGTCGATCATTGCCTGACATTCGGCTACCGAGTTGGCCATCGGCTTTTCGCATAAAATATGCTTACCAGCCTGCGCCCCCCGAATCGTATACTCGGCATGCATGCCGTTGGGTAATACAATGTAAATGGCCTGAACTTCCTTGTTATCGCGCAGTTTATCGTAGTCGGCATAGCTATAACAGCTCTCTTTTTTGACACCGTATTGGGTCGCTACTTTCTGCATTTTTTCGGGATTACCACTCACCAGGGCCACTACTTTTGATTTGGTGCAAGCTCCGAAAGCGGGCAGAATCTGGTTGAGCGTAAGGTGGCCGAGACCAACTAGCGCATAGCCAATACGCTTGTCTGCGGCCATTGGCGTGGGTGTAGGACCTTCCTGCTGCTCAGTTTTCGCTTTTATCTGTTCGAGTTCAATGGGTTTACTGGGATCAGCAGGAACATCGGCAGGTGGAGAGACGGCCGGAAGCTTGGGGACAGAGCCGTTGGGTGTGCTAGCGGCTGAAGAAGCATTCGTAGCTTCGGATTTCTTGTCGCAGGCAACTAACGTGCTGCCTAATGCGCCAACGGCCAGACTACGGCCTGTGAACTGAAGAAAATCCTGGCGCGATAAAGTAGCCAGCTCAGCATTGTCAACGAGCGTGGCCACTAAACGATCAATCGGTTTCATAACGTTGGTTGTTTACGTCAGAAACCGATTGATGAAAGAGGTTGTTTGCCGGAGTTATTTAATTGGCGAGTAATCTGTCGGTACCATATAGACCGACTCTACTTTGGTTGTTAGCGATCCGCCTGCATTTTTTTCCGATTCTTCTTTAACGGCAATCCACTTCGGGTCTTTACGGAATTCTTCGAAATGCGCTTTGCCTTCAGCTTCGCTGGGGTGAGCCAGAATGTAAACCAGTTTAGGCTGAGCATTGGGGTCTTTTTCCTGTGTGATCCAGTAGCCAATGTGCGTCATGCCATGTTTGCTGAATAGTTTGATGGTATGGTCGCGGAAACGAGCCAGCAAGTTATCCAGTTTGCCGGGAGTAGGCGTATAGGTACGCAGCTCGAAGGTGCGGGCGGGCGATTTCTGGCCTACTTTGATCTTGGGCGAAATGTCTGACTCGGTCATGAAAATCTGATCGACATGATCAACCAGTTTGCCATTAGCTTCGGTTTTAGCCACAACGGCTTTCCATTCGGGATCGCTGCCGAAGGCCTTCCAGGACGCATCGCGGGCTTCCCGGCTGGGGTAAGCCAGGATGTAAATCAATTCTTTTTTGGTTGTATCGGTAGGCGTCCAGTACCCGATATTTTCCATCCCGTGTTTCTCGAAAATCTTTGTCGTATACTGCCGGAATCGATCCACAATTTCGGCATATTTACCTGGCGTTGGGTAATAGATTCGAACTTCATAAAATTTAGTGCTTGGGGCAGTACCAGACTGCTCCGCCTTGACTGGATTTGGCTTAGGCATGGCAAAGGTGGTCGTACTAAGGAGCAGGCCAAAAGTGAGTAATGAATACAATTTACAGGTCATATGATTGCGTAACTTAGGAGTAAAGATATACTTCATACTATATAAGAAATAAAGCCTGGTTTTCTAACCGCGTGCTTATGTTTTGATCGATCCTTTTAGCCGTTCTAACTGGTATATATCGAAAACTATGAGAGACTTTTAAATAGATGATTGTTTTGTGGACAGGTTATAATTGGTTTTATTGTCTTGTTGAACCAGTACAAATCCCTATTTTTGTTGGTCATCCACCGTTTTATCCCAACTTTATACGTTATGCTGAGTCGCGTTGCCAATTCTGTTTACTGGATGCATCGTTACATTGAGCGGGCTGAAAATTATGCCCGTTTCATGAGTGTGAATTTTAATCTGGCCCTCGATTTGCCGCCCAATGTTGATCAGCAGTGGGAGCCTTTGTTGATTGCTACGGCTGATAATGACCTCTTTAAGGAGTTTTACAAGCTTCCTACCCGGGAAAATGTGATTCAGTTTATGACCTTCGATAAGCGGAATCCGAACTCGATCGTGTCATGTTTGAGCTACGCGCGTGAGAATGCCCGGACCATTCGCGAAGTAATTTCGAAAGAAATGTGGGAACACCTGAATCAGTTTTATCTGATGGTGCGTGACACATCGCCAAAGCAAGAGTGGGGAGAGATTCAGACGCAGAATTTTTTTACGGAAATTCGGAACAGCATCCAGCTTTTTTACGGCATTATCGACGCAACCATTACGCGTAACGAAGCCTGGCATTTTGGGCGATTGGGTCGTTTTCTGGAGCGTGCTGATAAAACATCGCGCTTCCTGGATGTGAAATATTTCACCCTGCTCCCCGAAGTAGAATTGGTGGGGTCGACCATCGATCTGATGATTTGGTCGGCTGTGTTGAAGTCGGTTAGTGCCTATAACATGCACCGCCAGCAGTATCGGTCGCTAACGCCCGCCAGCATTGTGGAATTCCTGATTCTGGACAAGATGTTCCCACGTGCGGTTGCCCATTGCATTCGGCAGGCTGAGTTGTCGCTTTATGAGATTTCGGGTAACAACATTACCGGAGGATTTGGAAATTCAGCCGAACGGGCGATTTCGAAGCTTCGTACCGAAATCGAGTTTACCGAAACCGGTGATATCTTCAAAGCGGGTTTGCACCAATATCTCGATAATTTTCAGACGCGGACCAACGAAGCGGCCGTGGCCGTTTTCGAAACCTATTTCGATCTGAAGCCGATAGAAGTTTAATTAGTGATTGAATGATTGAGTGATTGAGTGAGTACCACATGTTAGCTTTATTCACTCAATCACTCAATCATTCAATCACTAATTAACTAACTTCAGAACGACCGCGCCCAATGGGGGCACATTAATCTGAAGCGATTGAGGACGGCCGTGCCACGTTTCGCCTTCGCTGGCAATGGGCGATGCGTTGGTAACACCACTACCATAAAACTCAGTTGCGTCGCTGTTAAAGACTTCCTGATAAGTTCCGGCCAAAGGCACACCAATGCGATAATTGGTTCGTGGAATTGGGGTCATGTTCAGGATGATCAGCAAGAAGTCGTCAGGGTTATTGCCTTTGCGGCAATAGGTAACAACCGTGTTTTCGCGGTCTGTTGTATCAATCCATTCAAAGCCGTCGGCCGTGAAATTCCGTTCGTATAAGGCTGGTTCGGATTTATAGAGGTTATTGAGCGCTTTTACACAAGCTGCCATGCCTTTATGCGGACCGTAATTCAGCAAATGCCAGTCAAGACTGTTATCGAATTTCCACTCAGATGTTTGCCCAAATTCACCGCCCATAAATAGCAGTTTGGTGCCTGAGTGCGTAAACATATACGCGAACAACAACCTCAGGTTAGCAAAGCGTTGCCACTCATCTCCCGGCATTTTACCCACCAGCGATTGCTTGCCATACACCACTTCATCATGCGAAAGAGGCAGCATGAAGTTTTCTGTAAAGGCATAAATCGTACTGAAGGTCAGTTCATCCTGGTGAAACTTGCGGAAAGCCGGATCGCGCTCGAAATACCGAAGGGTGTCGTTCATCCAGCCCATCATCCATTTCATGCCAAAGCCCAAGCCACCCGTATAAACGGGTCTTGATACACCGGGGAACGCGGTCGATTCTTCGGCAATTGTTTGGGTATCAGGATATTCTTTGTAGATAGCTTCGTTGATTTCCTTGAATAGCGAGATTGTATCCAGGTTTTCTCGACCACCAAACATATTAGGCTCCCATTCGCCTGCATTTCGGGAGTAATCCAGATAGAGCATCGACGCAACCGCATCGACACGGAGTCCATCGGCGTGGCAACGATCGAGCCAGAATAAGGCATTACTTATCAGAAACGAACGTACTTCAGGCCGACCATAGTTGAAAACGTAGCTTTTCCAGTCTGGATGATAGCCTTTCCGCATGTCGGGATGTTCGTACAAATGCGAACCATCGAACTCGTATAAGCCATGTGCATCGCCTGGAAAGTGGGAGGGAACCCAGTCCAGCAGCACGCCAATGCCTGCCTGGTGTAGCCGATCAACGAGTTGCATGAACTCCTGAGGTGTACCAAATCGGCTACTCGGCGCAAAATAACCTGTAATCTGGTACCCCCACGAAGGCGCGTAAGGATATTGCATTACCGGCATGAACTCAACGTGCGTAAAGCCCATATCCTGTAGGTATGGCACCAGCGCGTCGGCAATTTCGCCATAACTCAGCTCTCGCTCAGGGTTACCTGGATCACGTCGCCAGGAGGCCATGTGCATCTCATACACCGAAATAGGCGCGTTGAGCGAATTTTTAGTATGGCGATTGGCCATCCAATCCTGATCGTTCCATTCGTAGTAGGTATCCCAAACGACCGAAGCGGTTTTGGGCGGAACTTCCCACCAGTGGGCGTAGGGATCGCCTTTTTCCAGTTCACGGCCACTTTCGTGAACAATAAAATACTTATAGGTTTCGCCCCGACCAATATGGGGAATGAATCCCTCCCAAATACCCGACGAATCCCACCGAACATTTAAGGGATGGCTGCCTTTATCCCAGCCATTGAAATTACCAATAACGGCCACATAACGGGCCGAAGGCGCCCAGACCGCGAAATAAGTCCCTATAACGCCATTGTATTCGACGGTATGCGAGCCAAATTTTTCGTAAAGCCGCTGGTGCTTTCCTGCCCGAAACAAATGAATATCGAAATCGGTGAATCGAGAATAGGGGCCGTCGTTCTGTGTTAGCGCTTCGGCCGGAGCTGCCTGGCTAATGGCTGGTTCAGGTAAGGTGGGTTGTATCGACGAGTCGGTTTGTGCCGAGGGCGTAGTCGTTTTGCGTTTTGCCATAGGTTAAAAGGGTAGTGCGCTCATGGTAGAACGCAATAGGAGTCGGAAAGTTAGAAAAAAAGCGGGATGGTCAACGTAGGTATTATTTTTCGCTAAGGGTGGTTCGTTCGTAAACTACGCACCTTTCGTTTGTAACAAGCCTGTTTGTAGCATCGGGACATCAGGCACGGAGCTTCCATCGCTCAGGCGAATTTTTTCGATTTCGCGAATAACGTCAATGATGCCTTTAAGCGGAATTTTCACCCAGGCTGGCCGGTAGCTGATTTCGTAACCTAGTTCATACACCGCTTTTTCGAGCAGGTAAATCAAGAGCAAAAAGTTGATTTCACTGTTGTTTTTGAACAGGGGATGAGGTGCCCCAAAAACATCGAGATAGGCGTCGAGAAATGTGTCGCGAATCAAATAAAACCAGCGATCGGATACGCGCTGCAAATGGTCGGGATCGAGGTTGTCGGTTTCAGTTGAGTTGAACAATTTAGCTGACACCGCATAGTGATACGACCGAATCATACCCGCCACATCTTTCAGGGGCGAATGCTTGATCTTGCGTTCGGTAATGGTGCTTTCGGGTTCACCTTCAAAGTCGATAATTACGAAATCACTAGTGGTTGCCAGCACTTGCCCAAGGTGATAATCGCCGTGAATTCGAATGCGAAGTGAGTCGAGCGGGCGGGTCCGGAAATCGGCAATGAATGTTTCGATCATTTCCTTGGCTTCCATAAACACCCAGGCCAAGCGCTGCGCCAGCGGATCGAGTTTGGTGTAATTGTCAATCAGAAGCGCATAGCGTCGCTCAAGCAGATCTTCAAAGCGCTTAATCAAAAACGTACGATACTCGTCGGTAAACGGTTCGGGAGCAAAAGCGGGATCGGTTGGTGCGCCCTCCCGATCGGGTTTATACAGCGCGCAATGCATTTCGCCTGTTCGCTTACCCAGCAATTCAACTTTATCGAATACATCTTCCCGAATGGCAAACATGCGTTGAGGAACTCCGTACAGGAAATCATTTAAGTAATCGCCAGTCTGCATCCAGGAATCTTTGTCGTTTGGCACCATACGTTGCACCATGCCCAGCGTTACATCGGGACTCGCAGGGCGTTTCCAGATAATGCTACCACCGAAAGCCGGAATGTGCGTAAAGTTGCTTTCATCGGTCAAAAAGGCCACCATATCCACTTCGGGGTTCGTTTCCTCGAAGAGTTTTCGGTAGAGTTTCAGAAAATATTTATCGCCGAATGTCATGGCCGAGTTGCTCGAATCGACGGGCAGTACCCGAGAGGGTAGGTTGCTGTCGCCTTCTTCCAGACCTTGGCCCCGGTGAAAAGTTAGTTGGCCGTTGGCCTGGGCAAACGATTGATTCTGATAAATCGCCGTAAATAAGACCTGTCGGAATCGCTCATCGTAAATCGCATCAATCAATAAGCCCGTTTGTTCAGCGATTGTCACTTCGCCAATACGGCCTTTTTCGGGTACGTCGGCCAACGTAATTACGTCTGTTTTGCTCAGAAATGAAACCGGTAAAAGGTAGTGTTCTGGCACACCATCGGCATAACTGGCCTCCAGAATTAGCAGGAATGCCAGCTCATCATCAGGCAGCTTGAGTGAGTGGATCGTCTGTATTGAAAAGCCAGACTGTTGGCGTGCTTTTCCTGCAAACCAGCGACACGTATTTATGTAGGTTGGTAATAAGTTTTGCGCCAATAGGGTCCAAAAATTTGTATCGGTGGCAATAGCGGGCCAAGCAAGGGTAGATGATAAGGGCTGATTACTGAGCATGAGCGGCATTCTGAAATACGTTCTTAGCAAGCAGTTTTCACCGTGTATTGTTTTCACGACGAAGGTCAAAAATTTCTTGAATATAGAATAAATATTTCAACTCAATAGACAGATTAAACTTTCCTCCCTTAACATAGAAAACCCTCACTCAGCCAGACTGAGCAAGGGTTTTGATTCGTAGTGAATGATGAAATCTAGTTTATCGAAATGGTACGGCTAGCGGTGATTGGCTGAGAGGTTGAGATCGTCACGTTCTGAATGGTGGTTTCTACCCCATTGGTCACTTCTACCTGATACACGCCGTCGGCCAGTTCGGTCATATTCAAACGTACTCGGTAGTTGCGTTCGTTTTTACCAACATGCTCGCTGTAGAGCACTTTGCCATCGGTTCCTTTTAGGCGAACATCAACTGCTCCGCCCTTTTCTTTATCAAGGGCAATGTTGAGTTGGCCATAAGGCGTTGTGTAAATGCCTGTTTTGTAGGCTACTGCGGTTGCAGAACGTGTACCTGGATTAGCATCAGCTAATGATACTGTTGACGAAGCGACACCGAGCGTAAGAACGAATGCGATTGATTGGATGAGCGTTTTCATGTTGGTTATGTGTTTAAGGGGTTGTTGTCTACTATTTATGGTTGTTGCTTACTGTTTAGCGGGGTTGTTCCCGATTTGTTGAGTCAAAGGTATAGGCTATAGCTGGTACTATGCATTGCAAACTACTGGAATGGTTGGATAACTGGATGAATGGTGAGAAAGCAAGGATGATTGAGGGAATGGCTAGGTTGAACTGTGGCAAAAAGTGCAGGAGCGGCAGTTCTGCGTATTAGCGTATAATAATGGTTAACTTTGGTGAGCCAATTTTCCGTATTATGATGACTGAGCTTACCGTTGCATCGCTCCATATAAGTCCTGCCATTTTCGATCCGTTTCCAGATCTCATTGCGGCCGAGAGTACCCGGCATGGGGGAGTTAGTCCAGTTCCTTTTTCGTCGCTTAACTTAGGTATCAATACCGACGATAGTCAGTCCAATGTCGATGAGAACCGTCGTCGTTTCTTTGCTGCAATAGGCGCGCCAGCACACGTATTTGCCTCATCGTATCAGGTGCATGGAACGGAGATTTTGTACACTGCTGAGGCTGGGCGTTTCGAGGGGTACGATGCGTTGATTACAGATAAACCCGGTTTGCTGATTGGGGTAACGGTTGCTGATTGTGTGCCGATTTTGATTTATGATTCAAAACATCGGGCGGTGGCAGCTATCCATGCGGGTTGGCGCGGAACTGTTGGTGGCATTGTGACGAAAACGCTTGACCGAATGAAGCAACAATTTGGAACCTCTGCCGAGCATTGTTATGCGTATATCGGGACATGTATCGATGAATGCTCGTTTGAAGTGGGCGCAGAAGTGGCCGAACAGTTTGAGTCAGAAATGAAACGGGTTGATGCTGAAACGGGTAAAGGATACATTGATTTAAAACGGGCCAATACCCAACAACTCACTGACTTTGGCATTCCTGTTGAGCAGATTGGGGTGTCGTCTTTTTCAACGGTACTGAATAACAGAGACTTCTTTTCACACCGTGCCGAATACGGACAAACCGGACGGATGTTAGCCATAATTGGCTTAGCAGGCTAAACAAAATAGACGAGTCCCGGTTATATAACTGTTTTTACTAATCACTCAACGCTTAATAATCATAATCATGGGACTCTTAGTATCAATTTTGGTAGGTGCCGTAGCCGGTTGGCTGGCCGATCTTGTATTCAAACGGTTTTCGTTTTCGCTGTTCGCTGAAATCCTACTCGGTATTGCCGGTGGATTTGTGGGTGGCTTGATATTTGGCAGTGGTGGTAGCGTTCTCGATCAGATTCTCACCGCTTTTGTTGGTGCTGTTATTATTCTCGGTATTGCCGCCTTAATCAAAGGGCGTAGTCGTACGGTGTAAAAAGGGGGAGCAAAGGAGAAAAGGGAAAAAGGAGTTGCATTTAGTACCCTTTTTCCCTTTCCTCCCCTTTCTCCTTTACTCCCTTTACTTCAATATCTGCCTCGAAATCACCAGCTTCTGGATTTCGCTGGTTCCCTCTCCGATTGTACAGAGCTTGGCGTCCCGGTAAAACTTCTCCACCGGAAAATCCTTTATATAGCCATAGCCTCCAAAAATCTGAACTGCTTCATTAGCCACGCGTACGGCTGTTTCCGACGCAAACAATTTAGCCATTGCCGACTCTTTCGTAACCGATTTGCCAGCATCTTTTAGGTCGGCAGCCTGATACGTCAGGAGCTTGGCGGCTTCAATTTCAGTAGCCATATCGGCGAGTTTAAAGCTGATTCCCTGAAAATTAGCAATCGGCTGGCCGAACTGTTCACGCTCCTGAGCGTAGGCGAGGGCTGCATCGTAAGCACCATAGGCAATGCCCAGACTTAGGGCTGCTATCGAAATCCGGCCGCCATCAAGAACTTTCAGCGACTGTACAAAACCATCGCCAACAGCACCGAGTCGTTGACTATCTGGAATTCGGCAATCCTGAAACAGCATTTCCGCCGTTTCTGACGCACGCATTCCTAATTTATCTTCTTTCCGACCGCCTGAAAAGCCAGGTGTGTTCCGCTCAATAATGAAAGCTGTTGCATTATGTGGTTTATTCGGTTCGCCTGTACGCGCAATAACTACAGCTACATTACTGCTTTTACCGTGCGTAATAAAGTTTTTTGACCCGTTCAACACCCAACTCCCCGATTCATCGCGGACCGCTGTTGTGCGCATGTTGCCAGCATCGGAACCTGTGTTGGGTTCGGTTAACCCCCAGGCGCCCAGCCATTCGCCGGTTGCTAGTCGGGGCAGATAATCTTGTTTCTGTTGTTCATTGCCAAATAATAGTATGTGGTTGGTACAGAGTGAATTGTGTGCAGCCATCGACAAGCCAACTGACCCATCGACACGGGCCAATTCGACAATAGCTGTTACATATTCACGATAGCCAAGGCCCGTTCCGTTATAAGTCGTAGGAACAAGCATGCCCATCAGCCCCTGATCGCCTAACTGGCGAAACAGTTCTGTTGGAAAGTGCTGATCTTCGTCCCATTGACGGATATTTGGACGGATAAGTCGTTCACTTAAATCGCGTACTGACTGAGCTATTAATTCTTGATTTTCTACAATTTCGTTTGTCATAAAAGTAAGCTGCCTGCTACCGTGTGTGAATAGTAATTTCAATAAATTCTGGTTTAACTCCAATCTTTTTTTCGCTGCCCTTAGCAATTATGCCATTTCGCTCTGAAATGGACCTACACGCATAGAACAGGCAGTTATTAGATGAAATAGAGTAACTTGTAATTGCTCTCTGTTGTTCAATGGTGTCAGATTCACACTTTAAGCTAATTTTCGAAAGATCCAATTCTCAGGTGGCCGCTTAATCAATCATTACATCACAATTGGGTAAGAATTCTAGGCTGGTATAAAAAAACTCCTATTTTTGTGACATCAGACAAGTAAACTAGTCTGTATAAATTACTATAGAAATTTTAGATGATATAACTACATGAAACTAGCAGTTGTTGGAACCGGATACGTGGGCTTAGTTACTGGAACATGCTTTGCCGAAACGGGTAATCAGGTTACGTGTGTTGATATTGATGTACGTAAAGTTGAAAAACTAAATAATGGAATAGTTCCTATCTACGAACCCGGTTTGGAAACTTTGTTTCATCGGAACGTTGAGGAAGGACGACTGTCGTTTACCACAAATTTGGAAGAAGGTATTAAAGGAGCGGAAGTGATCTTCCTCGCCTTACCAACTCCTCCCGGTGAAGATGGCTCGGCCGATTTGAAATATATTCTGAAAGTAGCCAGCGATCTCGGCCCAATTCTGAGTCAGTATGCGGTTATTGTCGATAAAAGTACAGTGCCCGTTGGTACCGCCGAGAAAGTGTATGCCCATATTGCCGACAATGCCAAGGTTGATTTTGATGTAGTATCGAACCCTGAGTTTTTGCGGGAAGGGGTAGCTGTCGAAGACTTTATGAAGCCGGATCGTGTTGTCATCGGAACGAAATCTGATCGCGCAAAAGCCGTTATGAATCGGCTTTATGCACCGTTGGTACGTCAGGGCAACCCCGTTATTTTCATGGACGAGCGTTCGGCCGAAATGACCAAATATGCCGCCAATGCGTTCCTGGCCACGAAAATTACGTTTATGAACGAAATCGCTAACCTGTGCGAACGGGCAGGTGCCAACGTCGATGATATTCGCCGGGGTATCGGTACCGACAGCCGGATTGGTAAGCGGTTCCTGTTTGCCGGCATTGGTTATGGCGGAAGTTGTTTCCCAAAAGATGTACAAGCGTTGGCTAAAACAGCCAAAGACTTCGATTATGATTTCAAAGTGTTGAAGTCTGTAATGGAGGTGAATTATCTGCAAAAAACGAAGTTACTGCCACAGATTCTGGGCCACTTTGGTGGAGATTTAACCGGTAAAACAATTGCCGTTTGGGGGCTGGCCTTTAAACCTTATACCGACGATATTCGTGAAGCGCCTGCTCTGGATAATATCCGGGCATTGATCGAGGCTGGCGCGAAAGTGACCGTTTACGATCCAGAAGCCATGGATAATGTACGAGAGCAAATTGGTAATGCCGTTACCTACGCTCACACGCAATATGCTGCTTTGGACGATGCTGATGCGCTGGTAGTCATTACCGAATGGCCACTCTTCCGCACGCCTGATTTCGACAAAATGAATTTACTATTGAAAAATAGACTAATTTTCGACGGCCGTAATGTATACGAACTCGACCAGATGCGAGAACAGAACTATACCTATTATTCGGTCGGCCGCGAAACTGTTCTGGCTCCAGTAGAGCAAAAAATTTAAATCTGTTTGTAGGACCGAGCGAGGGCTACCTACAAACTACAAACCTTTTCTGTTAAATGAAGCGTGTACTAATTACTGGCGGAGCCGGATTTTTGGGATCGCACCTCTGCGATCGGTTTATCAAAGAGGGCTACCACGTGATGGCAATGGATAATCTTATTACGGGCGATATCCGTAATATTGAGCACCTATTCCATCTGCCAAATTTTGAGTTCTATCATCACGATGTATCTAAATACATCCATGTGCCGGGCGAATTGGATTACATCCTGCATTTTGCCTCGCCCGCCAGCCCGATTGATTACCTCAAAATTCCAATTCCGACGCTGAAAGTAGGTTCGTTGGGTATTCACAACTGTCTTGGTTTGGCAAGGGTCAAGGGTGCCCGCGTTCTGATCGCGTCTACTTCAGAAATATACGGAGATCCAAATGTTCACCCACAGCCCGAAGAATATTGGGGTAATGTGAATCCGGTAGGTCCTCGGGGTGTATATGATGAAGCGAAGCGGTTTCAGGAAGCCATTACGATGGCGTACCACACCTACCACGGTCTGGAAACACGTATCGTTCGTATTTTTAATACGTATGGTCCTCGCATGCGCCTGAACGATGGTCGGGTATTGCCCGCCTTTATTGGTCAGGCATTGCGCGGTGAAGACCTAACCGTTTTCGGTGACGGAAGTCAGACTCGTTCGTTCTGTTACGTAGATGATCTGGTAGAAGGTATTTACCGATTGCTACTCAGCGACTATGTCTACCCCGTTAATATTGGTAACCCGTCGGAAATTACAATTAAGGAGTTTGGTGAAGAGATTATCAAACTGACGGGAACAACCCAGCAGTTGATCTTCAAAGACTTACCTACCGATGATCCAAAGCAACGGCAGCCCGATATTACAAAAGCAAAGGCTATTTTGGGCTGGGAGCCTAAAGTTTCCCGAGCAGAAGGGTTAAAAGTAACCTACGATTATTTCAAGAGTTTGCCGGAAGAAGAACTCTATAAGGCAGCTTATCACCGCGAGTTTGTGAAGCAGTAATCGCTATTGTAGTTACTAAAAAAATTCATAATTTTACTTCAGTAACTGCCTTGGCAGTACACCTTTAGCTGTCTAATAAAAACCTGCGAGCCACATGGCGTGCAGGTTTTTTTATGAAGCTAACTTTTGTAAATCGGCTACCATTAGCTGACCCGCTCGTTCAGATGCGCCCGGTTCGCCCATTTTTTGCTGGACAACAGCATAGCCAGCCAACTGAACGTCCCGACCAGCATTACCGGGTAAAATAGCGCGAAGTTCTGTTGTCGTGCGCTCCAGCGTAAGATCGTTTTGAATCAACTCTTTGACCACTTCGCGATCGGCAATCAGGTTTACGAGCGAGATAAACGGTACGGCAATGAGCCGTTTGGCAATTGCATAGCTAATGCCGGTCGTTTTGTAACAAACTACCTGCGGGATGTTCAGAAGGGCCGTTTCGAGGGTAGCCGTTCCGGAAGTAACGAGCGCGGCCGTCGATACTTGGAGCAGGTCATAGGCGGCATCCTCAACGCGTTTCACGTTGGGATAATTAGCCAGTAAGTTGTCGTAGAGTTCTTTAGGTAGATTACTTACCGTACCAACAACGAATTGGTAATTTGGGAACTGACGGGTAACCTGTAGCATTACGGGCAGAATTGACGTAATTTCCTGATGACGGCTTCCGGGTAATAACGCAATAATTGGTGTATTGCCTAAGTCGTTTGTGGAACGAAAGGCTGGGTCTGGCTGGAATTCGGCTAGTGCGTCGAGCAACGGGTTACCAACATAGTCGACCTTGTAATCGTATTTTGAAAAGAACTCCGTTTCAAACGGCAGAATGGTAAACAGCTTGTCGACGGTTGCTTTGATTTTCAGGGCGCGACGCTGATTCCAGGCCCAAACTTTAGGGGAGATGTAGTAAAATACCCGAATACCATGCTTCTTCGCGAATCGAGCCATGCGAAGGTTAAAACCAGCATAGTCGATGAGAATTAAGGCGTCGGGACGATGGGCCAACAGATCAGCCTGGCATTCACGCATAATCCGACGGATGGTGCCGAAATTCTTGACGACTTCCAGAAATCCCATAAACGCCATCTCGCGGTAATGGCGCACGAGCACTGCTCCAGCGGCTTCCATTTGTTCACCACCATAAGCCCGAAACTGTGCAGAGGGATCGTGGTGCTGAATGGCTCGTATTAAATTAGCGCCATGAAGGTCGCCAGAACGTTCGCCGGCAATGAGGTAATAGTTCATGTATGATATATGATATAAGACGTATGACACATGCGATAAGGCATACATCCTATATCATATATCATACATGGGAACCTATTCGCCGAAGTAATCGACAAAGTTTTTTGGCGTTTCGTAGAGCCGGAGCTGGTGCAGGTGCGCTTCGGTAACGTTTGCCAGCGCACGCTCCAGAATTTTCCAGATTTCCATGATAAAGATTTCGCAGCTGGCCATTTTGCCCTGCATAAAATCGACATCAAGATTCAGGTTCTTGTGGTCAACTTTCTCAATAACTTCCCGCCGGATGATGTCTCCCAATAATTTTAGGTCAATCACAAAGCCTGTATCCGGGTCGGGTTCACCTTTGACGGTTACAATTAATTCGAAGTTATGTCCATGCCAATTTATATTGGCACAGGGACCAAAAACCTCTTTGTTTCGCTCTTCCGACCAGTTTGGATTATAGAGCCGGTGGGCTGCGTTGAAGTGCTCAATTCTGTTAATATAGACCATTTTTCTGGTTTAGATGGGGCGGTTGCCAGAAACGCCGATTTGAAAATTGGGTGCAAAGGTACGAACTGTTTGGCCGCTATAAAAGTGCCCGCATCAGCAGATGTACTATACAGAGAGAAATTTGTTGTATTTGAAAAGTACAATTTAATCACTAAATCTGCTATTCCATTCTCCAATAGAAAACATGTATCTTTACGGGCGTTTTTCCTTCATTCGCACTGATACCTACCTAATTATCACGACGAACACGTTTACTGCCACCACTTTATGATTATTGTTACGGGAGCCGCCGGTTTTATCGGAAGCTGTTTGATCAGCAAATTGAATCAGGAAAACTTCAATTTCATTATTGCAGTAGATGATTTCTCATACCCCGAAAAAGAGGCTAATCTGGCTGGAAAACGCATTCAGGAGCGGGTTGATCGAGAGGATTTTTTTGATTGGCTCGACCAGAATTATCAGGAAGTCGAATTTATTTTCCACATTGGCGCACGTACCGATACAACCGAGTTTGATCGTCAGATTTTTGAGCATTTGAATGTCGAATACTCCAAACAAATCTGGAATCGCTGCATCGACTATCAAATTCCACTGGTGTATGCCTCTTCGGCTGCAACGTACGGTCTTGGCGAATTAGGCTACGACGACAATGAATCGCTGATCCCTCAGCTGAAACCGCTAAATCCCTACGGCGATTCGAAGAACGAGTTCGATATTTGGGTACTCGAACAGGAACGTAAACCCTTCTTCTGGGCTGGCCTGAAATTCTTCAATGTATACGGTCCTAATGAGTACCATAAGGGACGGATGGCATCCGTGATTTTTCATACCTATCACCAGATTAAAAAGTCGGGGCAAATGAAGTTGTTCCGATCACATAATCCAGATTTTGCCGATGGCGAACAGATGCGTGATTTCGTTTATGTTAAAGATGTAATTGAGGTTTGCTCGTTCCTCATGCATCACCGGCGCAATTCAGGTATCTATAACCTCGGTAGCGGCAAAGCACGCACATTCCTCGATCTGGCTAAGAATACGTTTTATGCGCTTGGTCTGGAGCCTGAAATTGACTTTATCGATACACCCGCCGATATCCGCGACAAGTATCAGTATTTTACGCAGGCCAATATGTCTAAGCTTCGTTCAATAGGCTACGAGAAACATTTTCACTCGCTTGAAGATGGGATTGCCGATTATGTAACGAATTATCTGAGCAAAGGTCAATATCTGTAATTAGCCAAATCTTACCGCTCATTCGATCGGTTGATTGATAGTAACTAGTGCTTTACCAAAGTAGCTTCTGTAGCTTCTATCGGATTCTCCTGATAATCATTACCTAATCCATCGATTAGAATCAAAAGAAGCTCTAGAATCTAAATTGGACAAGTATTAGTAGGCGATGAGGGCAAGGATAGTTCACTGGTGAAGGTAAACGCCTGCCAGTCAAGATGTAATTCTCCGTGTAGTAATGTTGTTAACCGATGACTGATCCAAAGCCCTAAACCGTGCCCTTCTTTGAAGGGGTCGGCCTGAAAAAAGGGCTGCATCAAATCGATTATGGGGCCGTTTTCGCGGGTAGTCTGGTTCTGTACCTGGATTTTCCAACCATCCGTGTAGTGTAGATTAATCAGGACTGTACTGTTCGGAACGGCGTACTTAATGGCATTTTCGACTAGATTTAGAAGAATATGCTGGAGCTTAACCGCATCGGTAAGAATAGTTTCCTGACTCGCTTCTTCTACATCCAACCGCGTGGTTACGTCATAATCCTCTGCGACGGTTGCCAACTGAGCAATGCAGCGACGAATTAAAACGGGTACGCTGATTTCGGTTAAATTCAACGGTTGAGCTGCTTCATCGGGTCGGCTAAGGGTTAAAAATTCATCGATTAAGCGCGCTAATCGACTCACCTCATCTAATTGACTGGTCAAAAATGGTTTGATACTGGCATCGGCACGCTCATTCGCTATCGTTACTTCTAGTCCGGTTTTCATAACGGTTAAAGGCGTGCGTAACTCGTGGGCGGCTGCTCCAAAGAAATTTTGTTGCAAATCCACATTCTCCCGAATCCTGGCCAACATCCGGTTCAGCGTGTCGGTCAGCTGATAAATCTCATCGCGTGTTTTGGGCAATGTAAGTTGGCTGCTGTTACCAGCTTTACTAATTGTATTGGCTTGATTAATAATGGCTTGTATCGGTCGTAATAACCAGCCTGCGGCACCATAACCAGCGGCAAAAGCTAGGACCAAACTGACTAGCCAACCCAGGCCAAACAACCACCGAAGCTGATGAATATCTTGCCGCAAACTGGCGTCAGGCACTACAAGCGTCAACAGAATTTGTCCCTCCGATAGCTGATCTGAAGTCGTTTGTACGGTTAATTCTCGATAGGAATCATATCTGGGGAACCTATGCCTATCCTTGTGAGGGCCACCTGGAAAACCAGGGCTTCGGAAAAGCTCTCGCGTGTGTCCGTAGGTGCGATAAACGACCAGCACCCGCTCCTGATCGGTGGGTAAGGGAAGAACAACCGGATCTACACTTACCAGCGAGAGGAGCCATTCGGCTCTTGTTCGGACGGCACGGTCGAAAGCGGTTTGCAAACTGCGCTCGGCCCGATTGAGCATCATCCAGCCCGACAGCAGGCTGACTGCCGCAAACACTGCCGTAACGGCTAGAACAATGCGGCTGCGTAGACTCATGTTGTTTTGAAGCGATAACCCCGGCCGATAAGCGTTTCAATCAGGCCCGTTCTGCCGAGTGAATCCAGCTTTTTTCGGAGCTGATAGATATGGACTTCAATTACATTGCTGCCCATATCGAAATCGACGGACCAGACTTTTTCGGTAATTTCATTTTTGGTGACTAACTGCCCAGCCCGACGCATGAGTAATTCGAGCAACGAGAATTCGCGGTTGGTGAGGTCAAGCGTTGTGCCGTTTTTAAGTACCTCATGCGAAACCAGTCGCATTTCCACATCCGCCACGCGCAACACGACATTATCGCTGGTGGTGGTTCGGCGTTGTAAAACCCGAATGCGTGCTAAAAGCTCGTTGAAATCGAATGGCTTTCGCATGTAATCGACAGCGCCGAGATCTAATCCATGCACCACTTTATCCGAATCGCTGAGCGCCGACAGAATAATGACGGGAACCGTTATCCCAAATGTTCGAAGGTTTTGCAAGACCTCGAAGCCAGTCTGACCGGGCAGCATCAGATCAAGCAGCACCAGATCATATAGCCCACCAGCCAGAAAATCAAGGCCCTCTGAACCCGAATGCGTCAGATCGGCGACGTGGCCATGTTGCTCCAGACCCTGCTTAATAAATCGGGCCAGTTTACGCTCATCTTCGATAACCAGGATTTTCACGAGAATAAAAGAGCGAAAGAGCGAAAGAGTGAATGAGTGAATGAGTGAAAATCTTCGAGTTAGCTCTCACTCTTTCATTCATTCACTCTTTCGCCATTAAGTTAGCGAACCAAATATTGTTGTCCATTAATCGTTAATACCGACGCCCGGAGAATATTCATTTTTTCTAACTGCACCTGTCCTTCCCGCAGGCTTTTGGGATAACCCTGAACGGTGATGGTACTCCCTTTTTTGGCCAGATCGGTTAGCTGATAGGCTACATGCGGTGGAATGCTGACAATTGTTTTGTCGTCCAGCACCAGACCATTTACACGTCCTCCACGATCAAGTCGATAATCAGCAATTTTTCCGGTAGCGGTCACTAACGCTGGCGTTTCGGGAGCAGTTGCCGGATGGGTAGGAGGGGTGTCAAAAACCGTTGTTCTACCAGCGGTCAGGCTGTTCATTCTGAACACGTTTTCGCCGTTAGTACCGTTCACCGAATACCCTGAAATACTCACGTTACTGCCCGTTTTGATCGCCTTCTGAACCTGCTGACCTAAGTGGGCAGGAAATTTCACGGTAGTGGCGGGTCCCGAACCGGCGTTAAGCGTAAAGCCGTCCAGAATGGCATCATCGTTGCCAATCCATTGACCAACTGTTCCCGAAACAGTGGTTAGGGACGTAAGTCCCTGATGATGGCCACCCTGAAATCCTTGAGGTCCCTGTGGGTTTCCCTGACCAACCGGTCCACCCCGATGTCTGCCGTGTCGAGGACCAGGGCCGTCTGGCTGCTGGTGTCCCGGAAATTCGGGGCGAGGGGCATTAATGGCTACATCAGCAGGAGGGTTCCCTGGGTCTGGTGCCTGTTGGGCCTTTGCAAAAGGCGAGGCCAGAGTAGCTGTCAGTAACGTAAGTGCGATTAATTTAGCGTTGGTTTCCATAGTCAATTTGTTGTTTACTGTTGATTATGGAAGCAAAGCTATAGCCAGAGGTTAAGGTCGATCTGAAACGAAAATTAATTTTTCTTCATACAGGACAAGGTTTTTTTTGACAGGATTAACAGGATTTTTAAATTCATGAGGCTGTTTAAACTTTTCTTTCAATGGCTTTTTTGTCATCCCGACCGGTCCGCCGGTGCGGCAGGAGGGATCTTCGGGGACAGATTAGCCAATAGACTCACCCGAAGATCCCTCCTGCCGCACCGGCGGACCGGTCGGGATGACAAAAAAGCACTAATTATGGCTGGATTAGAAAAAGTTTAAACAGGTTCCATATAATCCTGTTAATCCTGTCGAAAAAAATTACTCCCAAACCACTTCAATCACTTCCCTTTTCAAATCGATGGTCGTTTGTTTTTCGTCAGATGCCCGGCGGAGGGTTAACTTACCATTGACAACCTTAGCTGCTTCCTGCTGCAAAACGTGGGTTGCGCTTTTCTTATGAAATACCGATACAATTTGTTCAGTTGTTTCGACGGGAAGTGTGAACGATTTACCATTCGCTTTCACCGACCGAACGTTTGACGGTATATCCTGATTTCGGAGTAAAGCCAATGCCCGCGATGCCTGTGGTACACCGTAACCAACATAATTATTTCCGTAGGGATATAAATGCGACGATTTCTCGATAATCTCCATCACTTGTTTATTCGTCAGTTTAGGATTTGCCTGCATGATACAGGCGGCAAAACCGGTAATAACGGGCGCCGACAGCGAAGTTCCGTAGAGCGAAAAACAAGAAACGTTGGGTTTCAGATAAGGTAGATTTTCAGGACCAATACTGCTGTAACCAATCCGGTTCCAAAGCCGGGAGTTGGTAGCGCCAATAGCCAATACGCCCTGCGCATCGGCGGGTGTACTGATGATCCGCCATGACCGATCGTCGCCTTCATTTCCCGCCGATACAATGATCAGAATTCCTTTTTTGTCGGCAGCAATCTGAGCAGCTCGGCTAATGAGACTCGTATGTCCGTCCATTTGGCTAGGCTCATAATTTTCTTTCGGGTTACTCATACCTTTCGCATAACCCAGCGAAGTATTGATCAGCCGAACTCCAAGACTGTCCATCCACTCCATAGCGGCTACCCAATTGTCTTCCTCGCCCCGGTATTCGCGGTTGCCCTGATCGGTTCGGGCCAGATAAAAAGTAGCATCGGTGGCCAACCCAAACTGAATGTTTTCGGAAGGATCGCTACCGGCAATAGCGGCCAGCACTTCAGTCCCATGAAAATCGGACATGGTTTCGAGGGTGCGAAACAGATTATCGTGGGTTTTCTTCTCATTCACATAATCGCGCACTCGCTTAACGCCATCACGCGCAAAAATATGCTTGAGTGCATTGGCTGAGTCAGCTCCGAAAAAACCGGCGTCGATCACGCCAATGTTTACAAACCGACCCGTTAGTCCTGCATTCGCAAAATCAGGAGCCTGAATTTGGGTCATGACCGGCGCCATTTGAAGATTGGCCGGTAAGTCTAAAGACGTAATGACAATAGCCGGATCAATAGCCTGTATGCCTTTCACAAACGGCATGGCAAGAACCCGCGCCTGTTGTTCGGTCGTTAAATAGGCCGACACAGCATTAAGCCAGCGAGACTGACAAAGGGGACGTACGCCCGCTTGCTTGAACTGATGCAGATAAGCCGCCGAAATAGGCTTATCCGTCTCGTCTAGAGGAAGGTTCTGTTGCTGTCGCTGCGTGATCGATTGCTGCGACAAAGCCGGAGCGGACGTTTGATCTTTATCGCGAAGTAACACCCAGTACTTAGGCGCTGCGTTGGGCTGGGCCTGTAGCAGCGAAGTCAACAGGCATAAGAATACTGTGTGGCGAAGTGTCATGAGTCGTTTAGGTAGAAAACAAATTGGGCTTTCACTGTGAGCCGTGCCGGCGGGTCAATTGAACCGTGAGACGGCTCACAGCGAAAGTCTAAACTAGAAAACACACAGAAACTATTCTGGGTTTTGAGTTTCTTTGCAAAATTAATCAGAAAACCAGCCTCAACGGTTTACCGTATGCGTTATTTCCCCATCGACAGCCAACTTTTCGTGCACAACCGCCAGCGACTTACTAATCTGCTGAAACCTAAATCATTGGTTGTTGTGAATGCCAATGATATTATGCCTACCAATGCTGATGGTACAATGACTTTTCGGCAAAACAATGACTTGTTCTACCTCACTGGGGTTGATCAGGAAGAAACATGTCTGGTATTATTTCCAGAGCATCCCGATCCGAAATTTCGTGAGGTCTTGTTCCTGCGCGAAACCAGCGAGCTTATCGAAATTTGGGAAGGGCATAAACTGACTAAGACCGAAGCCGAGCAGGTAACGGGAATTCCGCAGAAGCAGATTTACTGGACACACCAGTTCGAGCAGATTTTTACGCTGATGGTTTTCGAGGCTGAGCATATCTACCTGAATACCAATGAACACACTCGGGCTGGTGTACTGGTTCAGACGCGCGATGCCCGATTTATTGATGAGTTTCGGCAGAAATACCCACTGCATCATCTGGAGCGGCTTGCGCCATTGATGCACTACCTGCGAGCCATTAAACAACCTCAGGAAATTCCCCTTATTCAGACCGCTATCGACATTACCGACAAGATGTTCCGTCGGTTGCTTGGGTTTATTAAACCCGGCGTTTGGGAGTATGAAATTGAGGCCGAAATGATGCACGAATACCTGAAGAACCGCTCACGGGGATCAGCCTATAGTCCTATCATTGCTTCGGGGGCTAATGCTTGTGTATTGCATTACATTGACAATAGCCAGCAATGTCAGGATGGCGACGTGATTCTGTTGGATATTGGCGCTGAGTATGCGAACTACAACGCCGATATGACGCGGTCTGTACCCGTTAATGGCCGATTTACAGCACGCCAGCGCGCTGTTTATGATGCTGTTTTACGGGTGATGAAAGAAGCTACACAAATGCTCCGTCCCGGTAATCTTTGGGACGAATATCACCGGGAAGTGGGTAAGGTAATGGAGGGCGAGCTAATTGGATTAGGGCTGCTGGATCGTGATGAGGTTGCGAAACAGGACCCTGATGCACCTTTATACAAAAAGTATTTCATGCACGGCACGTCGCATTTTCTGGGGCTTGATGTGCACGACGTTGGCAACAAATATCGGCGAATGGAACCTGGTATGGTTTTCACCGTTGAGCCCGGAATTTATATACGTGAAGAGAAACTCGGGATTCGCCTGGAGAACAACGTCCTGATTACGGAGTCGGGCAATATTGACTTGATGGCAAATATTCCGCTCGAAGCTGAAGCGATTGAAGAACTAATGAATGCATAAGATTTACGCATTACGAGGTACGAATTACGATTTTTGCTGACGCCAGCCAATCGTAATTCGTACCTCGTAATGCGTAAATTCTTTAAGCCGTTTTGGCGTTTTCACGCTCAAGGGCAATATTCAAACTAGAGTAAATTCGACGGATAGCTGTTTCCAGCCGTTCCCAACCCGAATCGGAGCGGAGATCGATATCGCCGATATGATCGCGTTGATTACTGGTCAGTACCAGATGCGTAACCGCAGCTACCATCAGACTGGTGATGGCAATCGGATCGAAGTTAGAATAAGGGGCTAGTTTACTAACCATCGATTTGTAGGACTGATCCCGAAAATCGGCCAGACGACGAGCCAGTTCGGTTTCGCCATTCGACATTTCCCAACGGATCAACTCCTGCGAAGACTTCCGGCTACGGAACTCGCGCATGAACTGGATGGTGTACTCCGACCAGGCTTTGCTCCGAGCTTCGGGAGCCAGATTGTCCGGCACCGAATCCAGGAATTTGTCGTTAAACATCGACAGGAAGAATCCGCGATGCACATAAGCTTCCAGCAAGCCGTTCCAGCCACCGAAGTAGCGGTAAATAAGTACTTTATTCACTCCGGCGCGCTCGGCAACGGCATTGATGCCTGCTTTTTCGGTGCCTCGCTCGGCCATTACTTCACCCATGGCACGTAGAATCCGTTCCATGGTCATCTGGCGATTTCTTCGCTTGACGACTTTCATACAATTGGGTCGTTTTTTGTTTAAAAGAGGATTCAGTAATCTATTTTGTAGGCGGTCCAGTAAATTTCCCTAATCTACAAATCTACTGTAGCTACAAATATGGTTATTACCACTGATGTTGTCAAAAAATAATATCGCGAAATAATAATAATAATTGGGAAAATGATTTACTAAGTACGTAGTAACCTATCTGAAAATATGCCCTTAATGAAAGTTTAGCTGTAGGCTGACTGGAAGCGATTCAGTAATAATAGGAAATTTTTTTCATAATAAGTATCTGAATTATAGGTAGTTAGTTTGATTTTATCTTTTGGGCTTATTGGCAAATAGTAAAGCAGGCGCACTATACTTAGCCTTGTCAGTTAAGCACAATACACCCAATATATTGCTAGTACAGATAAGGCTAGAATTTATCTTTCGGGAAACGTATCCATTTGGCCAGACAACTCTTGTATCGCTTCCTGAAGCTGATTTCGGTTTAAATGGATATCCATTTCCATGGGGAAGTCTGGGTAGTTATGCCAGGAGGGCGCCAGCGAATGATCGAGTTGAATTTGTAGGCAATACTTGTCGTCGGAGAGGGCTTTAGCTTCCATACTCAGACCTGGCTCCGAGAAAGTCAGGGTTACATGGTTAGTTGCTTTGTTCCAGAGCGAGCGTAATCCAACCAATAGCCGTTTGATTTCCCAGGTTTGCAGAGGGGCCGATTGCGTATCGGACTGTTGCCCCCATAAGGTCGAAAATCGGCATTGTAACCGATTGCGGTCTCGCCAGGTTTTGGTAGCCTTACTGTAGCCTAAAATCGCGAGTTCAAATGAGTTAGCAGAGCCTGAAGAAGATACGAATTTCATAACGGTATTTATTGAGGATTGAGTATATGTCTACTTAACAAATATACTAACTGTTTGTTGATAAAATACCATTATTTTCTGGTCATTATTTTAGAACACACCGCTTATTTAAGAGCTTTACCTAGCTAAGGCTTCCGCTTAGAGCCGTGCCGCGGTTCAATTGCTCCGGTATAACTAAGCGTGGTACGGCTTTAAGCGAAATTCTGTTAACAACTTCATTACATATCGACTTATTGACTTTCCCTATCTTTGTCGCCGAAAGAAAATACACAACTACTAAATTCAGATAGATGGCAAAAGTGCTCATTATCGGAGCCGGTGGCGTTGGCAGTGTTGTAGCGCATAAATGTGCGATGAACAGCCAGGTCTTTACAACGATTATGCTGGCCAGCCGCACCCAAGCAAAGTGCGACCGTATTGCGGCCGAAATTCAGGAAATGCACGGCGTAACCATTCAAACGGCAAAGGTTGATGCCGATGTTGTGGCCGAAACGGTTGCATTGATTCGGTCATTTAATCCGGTGCTGGTTATCAACGTGGCGTTACCTTATCAGGATCTTCCGATTATGGATGCCTGCCTGGAAGCGGGTGTTCACTATATGGACACGGCTAATTACGAACCGAAAGACGTTGCTAAGTTTGAATATAGCTGGCAGTGGGCCTACAAAGAGCGGTTTGAGCAGGCTGGTTTAATGGCCCTGTTAGGCTGCGGATTTGACCCTGGCGCTACTCAGGTGTTTACGGCTTATGCGGCCAAACATCATTTCGACCGGATGGATTATCTGGATATCGTCGATTGTAATGCGGGGAATCACGGCAAAGCGTTTGCTACGAATTTTAACCCGGAAATTAACATTCGGGAAATCACCCAGCCTGGTCGGTACTGGGAAAATGGCGAGTGGGTCGAGATTCCGGCCATGAGCATTCATAAGCCCATCGAATACCCCAACATTGGTGCCCGTGAATCCTATGTGCTTTATCACGAAGAGCTGGAGTCGTTGGTGAAAAACTTCCCAACGCTGAAACGTGCCCGGTTCTGGATGACCTTTGGTCAGGCGTATCTGACACACCTTGAGGTATTGCAAAACGTAGGCATGACCCGTATTGATTCAGTGAAGTTTAATGGAATGGATATTGTACCGCTGGAGTTTCTGAAGGCAGTATTGCCAGCTCCCGACTCACTGGGCGAAAATTATACGGGTCAAACCAGCATCGGCTGCCAAATTAAAGGCGTGAAAGACGGTGAAGATCGGACGTATTTTATCTGGAACAACTGCGACCATGCCGAAACGTATCGCGAAGTGCGTGGGCAAGCCGTTAGTTATACAACAGGTGTGCCAGCCATGATTGGTGCCATGCTTATGCTCACAGGTGTGTGGATGAAGCCCGGTGTCTGGAACTGCGAGGAGCTAGATCCCGATCCGTTTATCGAACAAATGAACAAACAGGGATTGCCTGTCAACGAACGGGTGAACATTCCGCTGCCGCATGAGTATCCGGCCTGATTAAAATTTCTTGACTAACGAAAATACCGCTATAGATCATGGCGGTATTTTCGTTATTTAGTAACCTAACTGTTATTTTCCGCCCTACTTTAAACAACACGACTATGAAGCTTCTATTCCTGACCCTTCTGGCGAGTTTGTCTATGTCAAGTGTTTTCGCTCAGAAAAGCGATACCACGAAAGCTAAGCCAACTCAGCAATATAACCCCAATGCACAGCGCAATGGCTATGAAACGTACCAGTCGACCAGTCAGATTGTTGGCGCTGGCCCGTACACGATGGTGAATACGATGGATCATCGGTATGAAGGATTACGAGGGACACCCTATTTTCTCCCCGCCTGGAATAAAGGCCAGATTGAGATGGCGGCCGGGCAGAATTACAAAGAGGTCCCCATTAAATTTGATGCCTATCGTCAACATCTGATTTTACTTCGGACCTGGGCTGGTAATGATTCTATTATCGTCAATGTCGATCAGGTAAAATCGTTTCAGCTTAAGAATGCAGATGGCCAATTCTACGTTTTTCGCCATATACCAGAGGCCAAAACCAACGACGACGCGTTGAAGAATGGGTATTTTTTGGTGCTCTATCAAGGCAAGTCAGCCTTGCTAAAACGAGTGGCAAAATCCTTTAAACAGGCCGATTATAAGAATCCCTACGCCAATGGAGAACGGTACGACGAGTTCCGGGATGTTAATTCCTACTATGTGCTTAAGCCCGATCAGACCTTAACCAAAGTGAAGCTTTCCGACAAGTCGATCATCGAAAGCCTGGGCGATCATACCGATGAGTTGAAGGCCTATGCCAAACAGGAAAGCCTGAGTGGTAAATCCGAAAATGAGGCCGTTTTACTGGTCAAAAAGTACGATAGCTTATAAGGCCATTTGTGGAAAATAACTGGAGCGAGCATCCAAGCGTTATAAACGATCGAACGCTATGCTTCACGCCAATGCTTCCACGGATGTCGCGCTGACTTACGACGACATTATCTTTCAGGCTCGTAATCGGGCCTACGGTGCCTTCGACCTGCGCCAGCATTATCGACCGACACTTAGCCGTGCAGTAGGGCTGGGTGTCGGTTTATTTTTGCTAGGAGTCGCTATGCCTACACTCTATGATCGGTTTTGGCCTAAACAAGCCATCGCCAACAATGAGATCATGACCCAGGTGACGCTTGAAACGATAAAAGAACAACCGGCCGAAAAGCCGATAGAAGTTCCACCTGCTGAAAAGCAACCGGCAGTTAAGACCGTTCGAAATTTACCACTCGATGTGCTACCTGACGCTGATGTGGTTGACGAGAATCCACCCGCAACCGTTGAGGAACTTAAAGATGCCACTTCTGGACCCGTAACGGCGGAGGGAACGGGCGATATTGACGTGATTGCGGCACCAGAAGCAACGGTTGCCACGGTACAGGAAAAAGCCGTTGAAGTAGAAACCAAAACCGAAGCTCCATTTCTAACGGTTGAGCAGCAACCCGAATATCCCGGCGGTATAAGTGCGCTGATGAACTTCCTGGGTAAAAATCTAAACTATCCACGCTCTGCTGCTTCGGCAGGCGTATCGGGGCGGGTTTTTGTCAGCTTTGTTGTCAATACGGATGGAAGCTTAACCGATATCCAGATATTGAAAGGAATTGGTTTCGGCTGCGATGAAGAAGCCCTTCGGGTTATGAACAAGATGCCCCACTGGAAGCCCGGTAAACAGTCGGGGCGGGCGGTTCGCGTACGGTATAATTTACCGATTGCCTTTACACTGGAATGATGCAGTTGTAAAAGAGTAAAAATTCTAAATCCAATAAGCGGTTCCGCTTCTATTCACATGCGTAGCACTTCTTTTACTACGTACGTACTGATACTCGGTCGCCTTTGTGCGCTGAGTATCGGTTTATTAGTACTGTCGGTTGCCTGTTTCGCGCAAACACCACAACAGCCAGATTTAAACGTCTATACGATTGTTGAAACGCAGCCCGAATTCCCAGGTGGTATAAACGCCTTAATAAACTATCTGAAAGTAACTATTAACTATCCTCACGAAGCTCAGGAAGCGAAAATTAAAGGACGCGTTTTCGTGTCGTTTATCGTAGAAACAGACGGTAGCCTTTCCGATATTCAGGTGTTGAAAGGTCTTGGCTATGGGTGCGACGAAGAAGCGATGCGGGTTGTTAAAGCTATGCCCTGCTGGATTCCTGGGAGCCAATCGGGACGGCTAATACGCGTTAAATACAATCTGCCGATTGCATTCGGCACCGATTTTCCTAAACGTAAAGGCCATTAGTTTCATACCTTTGCGGCATGAATACAACCTTGCTGCAGCACCTCGACGAACCCGCTATTCCGTCGCCCTGCTTTATTCTGGAAGAAGCCAAATTACGTCGAAATCTTACATTGATCGATTCGGTACAGAAGGCCGCTGGCGTGACTATTATTCTGGCACTGAAAGGATTTTCGATGTACAGTGCTTTTCCATTGGTGCGTGAATACCTAAGTGGTGCCACTGCCAGTTCACTCAACGAAATCAAATTGGTAAACGAGTATATGGGCGTGCAGGCGCATACCTATATTCCAGCCTATCGCGACGATGAGTTTGATGAAGTTGTCGAACGGAGCAGTCATCTGACGTTCAATTCGTGGAGCCAATGGGAGCGGTTTAAAGATCGGGTTGCCGGAAAACCAGTTTCCTGTGGTATTCGGGTAAATCCACAGTACTCCGAAGTTGCCACGGACATGTACAACCCCTGCGTTCCGGGCTCTCGCTTAGGCGTTACGCGCGATCAATTGCCCGATCAATTACCTGAGGGTTTGGAAGGGATTCATTTTCACACGCTCTGCGAAAATGACTCATTCACCCTGGAGCGAACGCTCGAAGCCCTCGAAGCGCGCTTTGGCGATCTGCTTCATCAGGCTAAATGGGTTAATTTCGGTGGAGGGCATTTGATGACTCGGGAAGGTTACGATACTAATCATCTGATTGGCTTACTGTCAGCCTTCCGGCAGAAATATAAGGTAGATGTTATTCTGGAACCGGGTTCAGCCATTGCGTGGCAAACGGGCGTTCTGGTATCGACCGTTCTTGATGTTGTCAATAGCCAGGGGATTGAAGTGGCCATTCTGGATACGTCGTTTGCGGCTCATATGCCCGACACGCTCGAAATGCCCTATAAACCCCGGATTATCAACTCCTACCATGAACCCGTTGCGGGTAAACCGACCTATCGTTTAGGTGGTATGACCTGCCTTGCCGGCGATTTTATGGGCGATTACTCATTTGATGCCCCTCTCGAAATTGGCCATAAGCTCGTGTTCGATGATATGATTCACTACACGATGGTGAAAACCACAACTTTCAACGGAGTGAATTTACCAGCCATTGGTATCTGGAAAGAAAATGAGACGTTTCAGTTGATTAAAACCTACGGCTACGAAAGCTTTAAAGACCGATTGAGCTAGTACTCATGCAATTTAGAATCAAAAGATTCTAAAGATTCTTTTGATTCTATCGGTAGTATTTTGCTGATAATCAGTGCACGAGCCATCAATAAGAATCAAAAGAATCTCTAGAATCTAAATTGGACAAGTACTAGTTTAAGGTGAATTATGGCGGATTTACGAAGAGAATTATACTATTTTTTGTCATCCCGACGTTAGGAGGGATCTTCGGTAAATAACCAGTTGCCGAAGACCCCTCCTGACGTCGGGATGACAAAAAATAACATTATAAATAACTGACGACCAGCTGATAAGTTCAGGCTCTATTCAATTACCCCCGTTTCTTCCCAATGCTTCAACCAGTCTTTCTTGATTCCCTGAACCTGCGAGAAAAACTCGTAAAAAGGTACCATATCGGTTGCGTAATTGCCCGTAACGTATAGCGGCTCACCTAGAAGTATGAGTTTACGAGGCCAGTCGAAGCCAACTGGAATTAGAGGGACGCCCGCTTTAAGGGCGATGTAGTAGAAACCAGTTTTTAGCTTCGAAACGTTGCCACGGGTACCTTCGGGGGCAATACAGATATGGAGTCGCTCAGTTGAATTAAGCACGTCAACCATCGCATCCACTAAATTGTGCGACTTATCTCGATAGACAGGTCTACCACCCAATGCCCGGAACAGCCAGCCTGCGTACCACGTGAATAGTGAGCTTTTGGCGAGATACTCAATCCAGACGTGAATGGTAGGACGAATACCAAGACCGAGAAGGAAATCCCAATTGGTAGAATGGGGAGCTACGACCCAAATCGCTTTTGGTAAGGTCGGAACGGAGCCAACCACCCGCCATCCAGCAATTTTAAACAACCAACGGGTAATAGCACCGAGCATAATAATTCATAGTCAACAGCCTTTAATCAATGGTCAATAAGCAATAGTTACTGTTGACTATGGACTAAAGGCTGTTCGCTACTTTTAATACTTTCGGTCATTCTTTTCTAACCACCGGCCTGTCATAAACGAAGCGATCAGCAGTACGGCGTAGAACAGAAGTGTCAAAGGAGTTGATAAATCCATGTCGGTATTCAGTTGAATTCAGATGCAAAAGTAATTAATAAGTTTGAAGTTCAGAGTTTGACGTTTGAAGTTAATCGCCTTTGCGCCACTTCAAACGTCAAACTCTGAACTTCAAACTTATTACAACACTCCCTTCGTACTTGGTAGGTTGTCCAATTCTTTACTATCGCGCCGAACGGCCATTTTAATGGCTTTCGCGAAGGCTTTGAAAATGGCTTCAATTTTATGATGCTCATTGTCGCCTTCGACCTTAATGTTCAGGTTGCAAAGAGCCGTATCCGAGAATGACTTGAAGAAATGAAAGAACATTTCGGTTGGCATATCACCAATTTTTTCGCGCCGGAAGTCAGCATCCCACACGAGCCAGGGCCGACCTGAAAAGTCGATGCCAACTTGAGCCAACGCTTCATCCATCGGAAGCAGGAAACCGTAGCGACTAATGCCTCGCTTATCGCCAAGCGCACGCCGATAAGCCTCGCCCAATGCCAGGGCTGTATCTTCAATCGTATGGTGTTCATCGATATGCAAATCCCCATTAACCTGAATGGTCAGATCGGCACCCGAATGTTTGGCGACTTGATCGAGCATATGGTCGAAGAAACCCAGACCCGTATGAATAGTGGCCTGACCACGTCCATCGAGGTTTAGTTCAACCCGAATTTGCGTTTCTTTGGTGTTTCGCTCAACGGTGGCCGTTCGGGCAGGTAATCGAAGAAACTCGTATATCTGATCCCAGTCGCCCGTTTTCAGGGCGATTGCATTTTGCATCGCTTCGGTCAGACCCGAAACATCGGCGGTTTGTACATCTGCGAGACCATCTGGCGGAAGAAATAAAATAGCTTTTGCGCCCAGATTTACAGCCAGTTGTACGTCGGTCAGCCGATCACCAATAACGTAGCTATTGGCGAGATCATACTTATCGGAAAAGTACTCGGTCAACATACCCGTGCCAGGCTTACGAGTCATCGAATTATCGCGTGGGAAATGACGGTCGATGTGTACCGCCGAGAAATGAATATTTTCGCCCGCAAACGTGGACATCATCTTGTTATGTGCTGGCCAGAACGTATCTTCGGGAAACGAATCGGTACCAAGCCCATCCTGGTTGGTGACCATCACTAATTGATAGTCAGTATCTTCAGCAATCATACGCATTGCCGAGATAACCTTGGGAATATAGTCGAGTTTGAGTAGCGAATCGACCTGCTGATCGGGTTGGGGTTCAATAATGAGCGTACCGTCGCGGTCGATGAATAGAATTTTTTGCATAGCGTGCAGGAATAAGCCTACAAAGATACAGTCAGAGTGCAATGGATACGAAAAAGTGTTATGTTTGCAGAATAGTTTTGTAACTAGTCTAACCGAACCTCCCCAACTTTCTGGATTTGTACGTTACCTTATAGGCTTAGAGAGCTTATTATTTATATTACTTAGCCGTATTGCCAACAGATAGTCGGCTTCGCGAAAAACTTGCTATTGAACTACATTGCCTTTAGTTTATACGAATAAAATAGAATTTTATAAGCTGATTTTCTTCGTATTTATACAATCCATATACCATCAATCAACCCGAATAAGAAAGGAAAATAATGTATTATCTTAAAAATCTACAATTATAAACTTTAAGCTATAGCATGCTAGCAGCATCCAGATTAACCCGGATTGGGGTTTTCTATGACGGTAACTATTTTTTACACGTAAGCAACTACTATAATTATTCTCACGAACGTCGTAGCCGTATAAGCATTTCGGGTTTACACGCATTCATTCGTCGGCAAGTAGCCGAAGAAGAAGGCGTCAACGAGCGTCTGTGCCAAATTGTAGATGCTCATTATTTTCGTGGGCGTCTCAATGCACACGAAGCGAATCAACGTGGTAATCAGCTATTTTACGATCGGCTGTTTGATGATATCCTGATGTCGGAAGGGGTGGTTACCCACTACCTGCCCGTAAAAACGTATCAGGGCTATCGGCAGGAAAAAGGAATTGATGTTTGGTTGGCTCTCGAAGCGTTTGAACTGGCTCAATACAAGAAATTCGATGTGGTGGTATTGATTACATCTGATGGTGATTATGTGCCACTGATTCGTAAACTGAACACGTTAGGCTCCCGCATTATGGTACTTAGCTGGGATTTTGAATTCCTGAATGAGCAGGGCGAAAAGCAGGTTACGCGCACGTCGCAGGATTTGCTGGAAGAAGTATCGTATCCAGTAGGTATGCACGGGCTGATTGACGACCGGAGCCGACGTAACGATATGGTTATTCAGAACCTGTTTGTAAAGCAGCAAACCGCTCGCCCAACTTTTACGGCGATCGCTGCCAATGGCAGTAGCTACGGGAACGGATTTACGAATGGACTTTCAGCAGGTGATGAGTATGAAACGGCTTACTCGTCGTTAGATGAGCCGAATTATAATCTTGCCGATGGCCTGAATTTGGTTGATGATGACCCTGAAGGACGCAAAATCAGTACAATTCGCAGTCTGAAAACGGGTTATGGTTTTGTGAATTATCCGCCGAACAACCTGTTTTTCCATTATACTAGTCTGATTGATACCGATTTCAATGAGTTGCAGATAGACGACGAAGTTGAGTTTACGATTGGTCAAAACGCTGAAGGTAAGGATATTGCCGTCGACGTTCGGCTACTGCGATCTTAAAGAATGAATATTCTGCGTGTGGCTGCTACCGATACTCTGTCAATTCAGTGGCAGGCGTTGGCATGGGCTATGAACCAGCAGGCAGATGAAGGTGGATTTGTTGCGTTTTTGAACAATAATAACATTGATTACCCCAATGACCCGTTTCCAAACCGACTATTTGTCGGTCAGAAACGGGTCATTCCGTTTTCGGATTCGGCGACCATTCAGGATTTGGCTGCTGCCCACCGCGAACGGCCTTCCTTTTTAGTGGGCTATCTGGGCTACGATCTCAAGAATCAGCTTGAAGCACTTAACAGTCGAAACCCAAATCGGCTGGGATTGCCTGATGCTTATTTTGTAGAGCCGGAGTGGGTTATTGATTTTGAAAAAGATGGCCTAGTGATTCGGGGAGAAAGGGATTTGGAGGCTGTTGCCCGTATGATTACCCTCACCCCCGGCCCCTCTCCCAGAACGGGAGAGGGGAGCAAGGCTGCCCGTTTTCCCCCCCTCTCCCGTTTTGGGAGAGGGGTTGGGGGTGAGGGTAATTATACGGGTAACACCATCCAATGCCGTGTCACACCCGAAGAGTACTTATCCAACGTTCGGCGGATTCAGCAACACATTCTGGCGGGCGACGTATATGAGTTAAGTTACTGCATTGAGTTCTTTGCGGAAAACATTGATCTGGAGCCGCTGCCTACCTATATGACCCTGAATGAGCGGTCGCCAATGCCATTTTCAAGTTTTTTGAAAATTGGAGATCAATATATAATAGGTGCATCGCCGGAGCGATTTCTGAAAAAAGAAGGTAATACTATTCTGTCGCAACCGATTAAAGGAACCATCCGCCGGGGAGCAACACCGGAAGAGGATTCGATGCTTCGGGCGCAACTCCTTAACTCCGAAAAAGAGCGAGCCGAAAACCTGATGATTGTCGATCTGGTACGGAATGACCTTGCCCGAAGTGCCCAAACCGGCTCGGTGCGGGTAAATGAGCTGTTTGGTATTTACGGCTTTCAGCAAGTTTATCAGATGATTTCAACCGTATCGGCCACGCTGCGAGAGGATGTTTCCTGGGCCGATGCAATTCAGAATGCCTTTCCAATGGGCAGCATGACAGGCGCTCCGAAAATCCGGGCTATGGAGCTGATTGATGAACTGGAGGTCAGTAGAAGAGGGGTATACTCTGGGGCCATAGGCTTCATCACGCCTGATGGCGATTTTGATTTTAGCGTGGTTATTCGAACGCTACTCTACAATGCCCAACGTCAGTACGCTTCATTTTCTGTTGGAAGCGCCATTACGTACGACGCCAACCCAGAGCAGGAATGGGAAGAGTGCCTGTTAAAAGCACGTGCCATTCGTACTGTATTAGAGGGTAGTTTCTAGTTCGGGAAACAATATTTCCTAACTCCTAAACTTTTTTTGTGGAATTGTCGCCTTTTTCTCCTCTTAAAGGATAAGTCTTGCAACGTTTTGCCGTATTAAATACTCATTAAGGCGCAAATCGACCGTTAACTAAATTAACTACTATAAATATAGTTAAAAAACGTTAACCGATTGAACATCGCAAGCTTATACGTTTAGCTTTGCTTTCGTTATCCTACTAGCTTATATCTACCATCCATGAGAAACTTTTCCCTGCTGGCCGTATTGTGTCTGCTCACGGCTGCGCTCTATGCCCAAAGTCCTGCTGCCACCACCCGTTTTACACTTCAGGGCCGTGCTGTCGATACGGCATCAGCTCCCTTGCCATCGGCAACTGTTATGCTGCTCAGTGCCAAAGATTCGGCGATGGTTAATTTCACCCGCGCAAATGAAAATGGTGCCTTCTCGTTTAAGAACCTAAAGGCAGGCAACTATATTCTGAAGATTTCCTTTGTCGAGTATATTCCCTACAACCAGGCGATTAAATCCACGGGTGAGCCTGTCATGGATTTAGGCCTTTTGAAGATGAAACCCATCACCCGAGAGTTGATGGAAGTAGTCGTCAGAACGGCAAAAGCACCCTTGACCATTAAAGGCGATACGATAGAATATAACGCCAGTTCGTTTAAAGTCCCGCCCGGCTCAACGGTTGAGGATTTGCTACGTAAACTACCGGGCGTTCAGGTCGATCAGGATGGGAATATTCGGGCACAGGGCCAGGAAGTAAAGAAGGTGACGGTTGATGGAAAAAGCTTTTTCGGCGATGATCCGAAACTGGCTACCAAGAATTTACAGGCCGAAGCTATCACTAAAGTGCAGGTCTTTAATGACAAGACCGAACAGGCAAAAATGACGGGCGTTGATGATGGAAAGAAGGAAAAAACCGTCAACCTGCAACTCAAGGAAGAATTTAAAAAGGGAGGTTTTGGCAAAGTAACTGCCGGAGCAGGCCCCGCTTCGAATAACGTATCGACCCGTTTTGAAGGCAAAGGGAGCTACAACAAATTTGACAGTAAACAACAATTTTCAGCTTTATTGCTAGGGAATAATACGAACCAGCAGGGGATTTCCTTTAATGATTATCAGGACTTTCGCGGAAGCAATTCGTTTAACTGGAACGATAATGCTGACTTTGGATTCAGTGGCTCTAATCGCTTTATCTACTTCGGCGATGACAATGAAAGCCTGACCATTCCAATTAGCGGGGGTAATGGCCGGGGCTTTACCCGAAATGCAGCAGGTGGGCTTAATTACAACTACGACACCAAGAAAACCAAGCTGAGTACGAGCTATTATTTCAACCAGACCCGGTTAAATCTGGATGCGCTGCGGGAAAATAAAAGCTACCTTCCTGGGTCAACCAATTTGCGGAAAACGGACACCAGCAGCCAGGCTAACCTGACAACCAACCACCGCGTCAGCTTCCGTTTAGAAAAGCAACTCGATTCCATGCAAACGTTGCTGGTGATTAGTAATAGCCGGTTTGGCATCAACAGCAGCAATCTGCAAAGTCAGCAACGGGTTTTCCAGAGTGTAGCCAGTAGTCCTGAAATTCCGACTACCTATAGTCAGTCGACGAATAATTCATCGGTAAACCAGTTCGCGATGGCCAATACGCTGCTGTATCGGCTGAAATTCAAAAAGAAAGGGCGCAATTTTGGCGCGAGCGCTACCTTTCAGATCAATAAAAACGATGGCGATTTACTGCTGAAAGCCCGAAACGAATTCTATCAGGCCACTAGTGTCAATGATATGCTACGTGTGCTGAATCAAGATCAGGGAACGGCCTCGATCAGTAATCAGTACAAGGCCAATCTGCTCTACGTGGAACCGTTCGCCAAGAAATTCTTCTGGGAAACATTCTATAACTTCAACCTCCGTTACGACGAAGTAGACCGCGATGTATCGAACCTGGACGATAGCCGCCGACGGATCGATTCGTTAAGTTTGTACTATAAGAACAACTACCTGTTCAATCGACTGGGAAGCAGTGTACGGTACTCCTATAAAGGGCTGAATATATCGGCAGGGGTAGCTGGGCAGCAATTCCAGCTTGATGGGAAGTTCGCCCGTGATCAGAGTCAGCCGCTCCAACCCATCAACCGGACGTTTACGACGGTAATTCCGAACTTTTCGCTTAACTACGATCTGAAAAACAACCGATACCTTAACGCCAGTTATGATGTAGGTGTGCAGATTCCGTCCTCTCGCGATTTGCAGCCGGTAACCAGTAACAGCAACCCATTGGCGATTACTCGTGGTAATCCGAATCTGTTGCCTCAGCTGGGCCATAATCTGAGTGCTTATTTCAGCTATTTTAATCCGGGTAGTTTTATTAATTTCTGGTCGAATATCTACACCACGTATTACGTTAACCAGATTATTTATAGCCAGACCGTTGATCCAAAAACATTGATTACCACAACGATGCCCGAAAACCTGACGGGTGGTAAAAACCTGGGCTCGTACATTGGTTTTGGCTTCCCGTTGAAAAAAACAAAGGCAACACTCAATCTGAATACTCAGCTAAATTTTGGCCATAACCTAACACGGATCAATGAGGTGCTGAACGAAACCAACAACCAGAATTACTCGTTCGGCGTCCGGCTGGAGTTGACGCCTAAAGAGTGGATCACGTTTTACGGAAACGCGAACATAGGCATTACCAATACAAAGTATTCGATCAACACGGCGCAGAATCAGACCATTTACAACAACAGCGTTCGGGGTGATCTGAACCTAAAATTACCCGGAGGTTTTTACCTGAATACGACAATGAACTATAGTGCTTATAGAAATGATAAGCTGAATTTCAATCAGCAGATTCCCTTGTTAAGTTCGTCACTCTATCGTATTGTTGGGAAGGCGAAGAAAGCAGAAGTTCGGCTGTCGGGCTTCGATCTGCTCAACCGGAACGTGGTGGTATCGCAATATGCCGGACAGAATTACACAAGCACTGAACGAATTCAGTCGTTGGCCCGGTATTTTATGCTGAGCTTTACCTACAACATGCGCGGTGTTCAGGCTAAAATGCGCCGGGATTATTATTGATTTTAACCCTCTTCTAAACGCACTTATCTATCATGAAGAAACTAATCCTATTACTATGCCTCCTGGTCAGTTCGATGGCCATGGCCCAGAAAACGGAAGGTGTAGTGACCTATGTTCGTAAAGACTATTGGAGCAAAATGATCAATAGGCTGACGTTCCTGAATCAGGAACAAAAGGACCGTCAGACCCAACTACGGAAAAACTGGGAAGAGAACAACAAAGGCACAAAAATGAAGATGGCCTTTAATGCCAACGAAAGCCTGTATACCTATTTCAGCTCTGAGCCGGAAGAGGGTGGTTATTCCTGGCGGCAGTATGAATTGGATTTATACCGCAATTTTGAAAAAGACCATAAAACCGACATCATCGAAATGCTGGGTAAAACCTACATTGTTGAAGATTCGGTCCATGCGCCTGTCTGGAAAATCGGGAATCAGATCAAAGAGGTAGCTGGTTTCATCTGCATGAAAGCTGAGACGGAAGACCCTATTAAAAATCAGAAAATTACGGCCTGGTTTGCACAGGATATCCCGGTTTCGGCTGGCCCCGAACGGATGTGTGGTTTGCCTGGCCTGATTCTGGAACTAGACATTGATGACGGAACCGTGCTTATTGAAGCGACTAACGTTACCTTCCGGCCTCTCACTCCGAACGACCTTAAACTGCCAAAAGTAAAAGGCAAGAAAATTGACGACGCTGGCTACAATAAGGTGATAAGCCAATACATTTCTGAGCAAATGGTTGCTCATAATAATCCGTATTGGGAAATTCGGTATTGAGTCAGTTACTATTGTTTTTACAAGCCTGCTTTTAGCTGTTTCGGGTGTAAAAGCAGGCTTGATTTTTCTGTTGGTTGGGGAAAAGTCATTTTTTTGGCTGATCTACGTCAGGTAAGTTGCCAGCGTCCAGTGGTTGTTTTGTGTCATCATTTAAACGCAAACAAATCATGGCAACCCTCGCACATTCAACTGATACTTATACAACTACAGCTAACGATGGCTGGTATGCCAACTTTATTAACAAGGCCGAGTTTACTCGTTTTGGCTGGGCCGCTTCGGCACTAGCTATTCAGGGCTGTGTTCTATCGCCCACGCTGTTGTTAGTAATGGCCTACTTTGGTGGTGGCGATTGGCAGTTTCTGGTAGGTATGCTTTGCTTCCTGCTGGTATTGGTACCCATTCTGTCGGCTATGCCTGTAAAATATATATTTCCCGCTTTTGCAACCAGTGTGCTAATTCATATTCTAATGATTGCAATAGACTTGTTGTAAAGCCAAGAAACCCACCGTTTATATTCCACTAAACCGAGCCGCCTGATCTTGCATTAGGCGGCTCGGTTTGTAATATGTGGTGGTTCGGTAGAGGGTCTATTCGTTCATAAGCAGGGGATTAGCATAAAAATAGGTGATACCTAGAATAAAAGCGTCGTGCGTAAATTCATAACAGCAAAGATTTTACTTATTATTGCGTGGTCTCGAATCAAATTCACATCACCTTATGAAACTCAACCTTAGCTATTTGTTTGTTCTGGTAGCCTTAGCTGGTAGTTTATTCTCTTGTACAGATCACCGTTTAGGTGGGACTTTATCTCCGGTAAAGCTTCGGCTTAAAACCATACAAAGCGGTGCCGCCATCACTACCTACGCCTATGATAGTCAGAATCGTCTGGCTACTATCACTAAATCAGATGGTAGTTTAAACGCTTTATCATACGATGACGCAGGAAAACAGTACACGTATTTTAGCGAGTACCCCAAGGCTTCCGACCAAACAACTGGTCTGATTACGCTATATCCCTATAATCTCAGTGGGACTTCGTTTAGCGCCACGCAATACCCTATCGTAAATTCTGCTACGTTTTTCCCCGTAAAAAATGCCACGTTCAGCTATGGATTTGATACTAACAAGCACCTGACCGGGTTTTATAAATCGGATGGAGCTGATAATGCTAGTGCACGTGGAGGAGCAAGCTACACCTTTGTTGGTGAAAATATCAGTACGTCAAGCCCGTTTTTTGGCCGTACTACCTCTCCGGCCTATTCATACCAATATGACGATAAAATTAATCCGTTCTTCGGCTTATTTGATCCTGCTATTGATCCAGTACAACGGTTTAGTCGTAACAACGTCGTTAAAGCTGACTATCCGAGCAATACTGCCATGTCAATGACCTACGAATACGAGTATAATCAGCAAAATTTACCCACCAAACGTACGACGAAACAGGCTGGGACAATTACTGAAGTTACTACCTATACGTACGAATCGTATTAGGCTGAGACAGGAAAGGAGGGAAACATATAAATCAAACCGTCTTCGAAAACAGCTTTGTTTTCGCCGAGCCAGCCTTCGATTGGGCGTAGTTTAGTCGTTCGTCGAAGGCCATACAGATGTTTCGAAGAAATGGTCGTCCTTCGGGGTTTACGCGTAATCCTTCAGCGTCGTACTCCAGCAATCCATCGAGCCAGAACGATTCCAGGCGGGCGCTTAAGTCCTCCCATTCGTGTTTCGACCAACTGCCAATATGCCACTGCGTCTGCCCCTGACACATAATGTTCAGAATTTGCCGACGTAAAAACTGATCCTGATCATCGAGAACATGACCTCTCAATAAGGGAAGTTGGCCTGCCATAACTTTAGCTATGTAAGTCTCTACATCTTTCTCATTCTGCGCAAATGCCGACCAGACATCACCTATTGACGACACCCCCAACCCGAGCAACACCTTGGTTTGGGTAGTTGTGTAGCCCATAAAATTTCGGTGAAGCGTGCCTTCCTGCATGGCGCTATAGAGCGAATCATGGGGCATGGCAAAGTGATCCATGCCGATTTCGGTATAACCAGCATGTTCCAGTAAATCCCTGCCTGTTTCGTACAGCGTGCGTTTCTGTTCGCCCGAAGGCAGGTCTTCATCGCGAAAACCCCGCTGCCCATTGCCCTTAATCCAGGGGACATGAGCGTAGGAGTAAAAGGAAATCCGATCGGGTTGAAGTGTGATGGTTTGATAAATCGTATCAACAATTGAATTGGTTGTCTGAAATGGTAGCCCGAATACCAGATCGTGACTAATGGATGTATACCCAATCTGGTGTGCCCACTCGGTCACCTGCTTAACCTGCTCGAACGGCTGATGTCGATGGATGGCACGTTGTACCTCTAGATCATAATCCTGAACCCCAAAACTCACCCGTCGAAAGCCGAAATCATATAGAACCTGCAAATGCTGTTGGGTCGTGTTGTTCGGGTGTCCTTCCCAGCCGTAATCAGGCGATTCGGTTGAGGTGGCTCGCTCAAAGATTCCGATTAAGAGCCGTTTGAGTTGATCGGGCGCAAAAAAACTGGGTGTTCCTCCGCCCAGATGGAGCTCGGCAATGCGCGGTCTCTCGGGCAACAGATCACAATACAGATTCCATTCAGCCAGGAGTGCGCTGATGTAAGGACTTTCGACACTGTGATTTCGGGTGACACGCTTGTTGCAGCCACAAAAGGTACACAAGCTTTCGCAATAGGGTAGGTGGATGTACAGGCTAATGCCCGTTGTTGCGTTGCTCGCCGAAAAAGCTCGTTGCAGATTATGGACCCAGGCGGTTTCGCTAAAGGTTGTTTCGTCCCAGAATGGCACCGTTGGGTAGCTGGTATAGCGAGGTCCGGGAACGTTATATTTTTGAATGAGCGGATTCATGATGCTTAGCATGGAGCAAGGCGCACGGTGCGGGGAGAAAGAACTAAGCACGGATCTTTTTTCTTAACGCCATGCACCGAGCACCATGCTCCGTGCGCCTTGCCATTGATTACACAAAAATGACTTCCTGATGAATGGTGAACCCTGAGTCGTATCAGGCAGGGAGATGATGATTATCAGGAGTTAATAAGTAGTTGATTGCCAAATTGCCTCCAAATTCTTAGGTATGAGTACGGCAACGATTTCATCAACCATCTGCTACCATTGTGGCAATAATTGCCCCGACGAGTCAATCGTTCTTGACAATAAATTATTCTGTTGCGACGGCTGCAAAACGGTGTACAGCATCCTGAATCAACACCAGCTTTGTCAGTATTATGACATTGAACAATTAACGGGTTCTGATCAGTCCAGGCCGGGAAACAGTCTGAAAACGGACGGCGCACGGCAGACACGGCTGGAGTTTCTGGATCATCCCGATATCGTGGCCCAGTTACTTGAGTTTTCGAGTGAGTCGGTCGCGAAGGTTACGTTTTATATTCCGACGATTCACTGTAGTTCCTGCCTTTGGCTGCTTGAACACCTCTACCGGATCAATCCGGCGATTCAGCAGGCGCGGGTTGATTTCCTGAAAAAACAGGTTCATCTAACCTATAACCCATCCGAACTGACGCTTCGGCAGGTAGTCGAACTGCTCAGTTCTATTGGCTATGAACCGTTGATTAGCCTGAATGATGTTGTTCAGGCGGGCCAAAAAACGTCGAATCGCCCGTTTTTGTATCGGCTGGGAATAGCTGGGTTTTGTGCGGGCAACATTATGCTGTTCAGCTTCCCTGAATATTTGGGACTTGAGGATTCATCGTTCAAACACCTCTTCGGAATTCTTAATCTGCTGTTGGCAATTCCGGTTGTATTCTACTCGGCATCGGGTTATTTCGAATCGGTTTGGGCGAGCTTGAAAAAGGGAGTTATCAACATTGATTTGCCCATTTTACTCGGGATTCTAGTGGCTTTTTTTCGAGGAACCTATGAAGTGCTTTTTCTGGACGGAGCGGGCTATTTTGATTCGCTTACGGGCTTGATTTTCTTCTTGTTATGCGGTAAGTGGTTTCAGCAGCGCACCCACGAATTCCTATCTTTCGAGCGCGATTATAAATCCTATTTCCCAATGGCGGTGACACTGGTTGGGCGGGGGGCAGGGAGCGCGGAGCAGGGGGCGTGGAGCAAGGAGCGCGGAGCAGAGGGTATAGAGTATGAGAACGTCAATAACTCCGATCGCTCTACTCCCCGCCCTGCGCACCCTGCACCCTGCTCTATTCCCCTCGCCCAATTGCGCAAAGGCGACCGCATCCGAGTACGTAATAATGAACTGATTCCGGCCGATGGGCTGCTGTATAAAGGTCAGGGCCGGATTGATTATAGCTTTGTAACGGGCGAATCGGAACCGGAGTCTAAAGAACCGGGAGCACTCGTCTATGCGGGAGGTAAGCAGGTGGGTGAGGCCATCGAGCTGGAAGTGGTGCGCGACGTATCGCAAAGCTATCTGACTCAGCTCTGGAACAACGATGCGTTTCAGAAGAAAGACACGTCCCGGATTCGCACCTTTGCCGACGCCGTTGGAACGTATTTTACACTAACCGTTATTTCGCTGGCTACCCTCGTTGGTTTATATTGGTACGCCTGGCATGACCCCGCTCGGGCTATCAACGCCTTTACTGCCGTACTGATCATTGCGTGTCCTTGCGCGCTTTCGCTTTCGTATCCGTTTGCGTTAGGGAATGGGTTGCGGTTGTTGGGTAAACGTCATTTATATCTCAAAAACGCGGATGTTATTGAGCAGATGAGTGCTTGTGATACCATCGTTTTTGATAAAACCGGGACACTCACAACACCACAACAGGCTGTAGTCGAGCGGTTTGGTGAATCGCTAAGTTCGGTAGAGCGGGGCATGGTTGTATCCCTGGTTCGGCAGTCGGTACACCCGCTTAGTCGTAAATTAACCACGCATCTTTCCAATGCTTTATCACTGCCTGTCGATGGCTTTACGGAGGTGCCAGGGCATGGAATTCAGGCAATTGTAGATGGGATAATTGTTAAAATAGGCAGCCGTTCATTTGTGGACCCTACGTTCGGTGAGGACACAGAACGAGGAGAGGCACTAACTGAAGCACGAACGTATCTTAGCATTAATCACCAATACCGGGGTTATTTCGGTTTCCCGAATCAATATCGGTCAGGGTTAGATTCTATGCTGGCTAGTTTACATAAAACCCATCGGCTTTACCTGCTCTCTGGCGATAACGACCATGCGCAGGCTGAACTGACTCGTTTGTTTCCTGATGCCGGACAGATGTATTTCAACTGCCGACCCGAAGAGAAATTGAGCTTCATTAAACACTTGCAGGACAATGGTCGGCGTGTTATGATGGTTGGCGATGGGTTAAATGACGCCGGCGCCTTGAAACAAGCCGATGTGGGCATTGCCGTTACCGACGATACCATTCAATTTACCCCCGCCAGCGACGCAATTCTGGAGGCCGGAGCGCTTATGCAATTACCTGCCATGTTGAACTATACCCGGTTTGGTATGCGCTTAATCCGGTTCAGTTTTGTCGTATCGCTGGTCTATAATTTCATTGGCTTGAGTTATGCGCTGACGGGGAATCTATCACCAGTGGTAGCGGCTATTTTAATGCCGATCAGTTCGGCCACGATGCTGGCGATTTCTACACTAGGCATGCGCTGGAAGAAGTTTTGATCTGTTCCTGGCGCGAGTATGTACTCGTGCCTACCTTATCTAGTCAGTATTCACTGACGCATCTACAATCCCAGGTGCGCGAGTGAATACTCGCGGTATAAGTAGACACGAGTACATACTCGCGCCATTCTGAGCCAGCCTCCCCCAACTATTTTTTTTCTCTTTGTAAGGATTCTGTCCCTAACTAGTACTAATAGAGTAAATAGTGGGGTCATGAGTGAAATCGAACAGAATCGTATTTTTGATACGTGGCTTGGCCAGCATAAGGCACTGCTATTCAATGTGGTGCGGGCGTATGCGACCACAGCTATGGATCAGGATGATCTGTTTCAAGAGATTGTCATTCAGGTATGGCACTCCATTCCAACTTTCCGGCAGCAGTCTTCCAGTTCCACCTGGGTTTATCGCATCGCTCTTAATACGGCGTTGAAATGGGTGGGCAAAGAGCGAAAACATGCTGCCGCTCAGGAGTCGCTCGACAATATACCCGCTATTTTACAGGAAACTAAAGTTCAGGTCGATGAACGTCTGACCTGGCTTTATGAAGCAATTTATCAGCTCGATGAAATCGATCGATCCATTACGTTATTGCTTCTCGATGGATTCAGCTACAAAGAGATGGCGACGATCATCGGCATCTCAGAATCGAATGTTGGCGTGAAAATCAACCGAATCAAAAAACAATTGATCACAAAAGCTAAACAACAGGACTACTATGGAATTTGACGAATTGCAAAAAATCTGGCATTCCCAGGCGAACGAGCCGCTTTGGGTCATCGATGAAAAAGCATTATACAGGCGCGTTCTCGTAAAAAAAGAGAAGGTAAGCCACATCACTAATTTCAGCGAGTTACTTATCCTGATTGTTTATGCAGGAGCCGGAAGTTTTATTGTTGGGCTGAATTATGCTAAGTCAAATCTGGTACTATACCTGATGGCAGCCTGGATGTTTGTTACGGCTTTGTATGTGTTAATAAGCCGAATACGCCGGATAAAAGGGAGCCATACGTTCGATCGGTCCATGCTTGGAGAGTTAAATCATGCAATTTTTATAGCAACCTATCAGGTTCATTTCTCTCGGCTAATTCGCTGGAATATCATTCCAATTGGTGTCCTGAGTTTGTGGGGTGTCTGGCGAGTTGATCAATCGGTTTGGCTAGTGGTGGGGATAGTGATGGTGTTTATTCTGGGTTACGTTGGTGGAGGCTGGGAACATCGTATATACACTGCGAAAAAGCGGGAACTGGAAGCATTGCAACGTAAACTGATGATCGGTTAATACTCACGCCAGTGCCAAAAGGACTTATCTTTGGGCATGCTCGCTTCCTCTCGTATCAATGTTCAGTTGGTGGTTGTTGTCTTTGCTCAATTTGCCGGAACGTCGCTCTGGTTTGCTGGTAACGCGATCCTGCCTGAACTTCAGTCCCTGTTAAACGCAACGGGCACGGGACTAACTGGCTGGATTACATCGGCGGTACAAATTGGTTTCATTGCGGGCACGCTACTCTACGCGCTCTTCGCTATACCGGATCGATTTCGGGCAACGTATGTTTTCCTGGCATCCGTTACACTGGCTGCTATAGTTAATTTACTCTGGTTATTCCTGCCCATACAGGCAGAAACAATCCTAGCCAGTCGCTTCCTGACGGGTTTCTTTCTGGCAGGGGTTTATCCGGTCGGAATAAAGATTGCTGCCGATTTATTTAAGCCCATTTTAGGAAAAGCGATGGGGTTTCTGGTGGGTGCTTTGGTACTGGGTACAGCTTTTCCGCATCTTATGCGTGGCTTAGGAGAGAACCTGCCTTATCGCACCTTGATGCTGTCGATCAGTATGTTAGCCGTTAGTGGTGGTGTTTTGCTGGCGTTGGTTGTGCCGACCAAACCAGTACAATTTGCTGGGAGTTTCTTCCGTTTCCAGACGCTGCTTTCATTAGGAAAACCTTCGGCCTACCGACCTGCGATGCTGGGTTATTTTGGCCATATGTGGGAACTGTATACCCTCTGGGCGTTTTGGCCAGCACTGATTGCCTATTATCGACTACAACATCCTGATAGCGAACTAACCAATTCACTCTGGGCGTTTGGAGCCATTGCTGCGGGGGCCATTGGGTGCATAGGTGGCGGCTATTGGGCTTTACAGATTGGTAGCGCACGAGTAGCCCGTTATCTACTGCTAACATCGGGTTTATGTATTGTATTGACGCCTTTCCTGTTGAGCGCACCACCCACTTTATTTGGTTTATTCCTGTTGATTTGGGGAGCCACGGGTGCGGGAGACTCCCCTCAATTTTCGACGCTTGTTGCCAGTCATGCCACAAGTGAAAATCGAGGGAGTATTCTTACGCTGGTTACCTGTTTCGGCTTCCTGCTGACGGTGTTATCCATTCAGTTGATGGCCTGGCTGGTCGCTCATATTGGGATTTCTGGATGGCTGTTTTACATACTGCTTCCGGGACCGATATTGGGGTTGTTGGCGATGCGTTGGATGAGATAGATCAGTCTAGTTTCTATTGAATATATCTGACTGATTTTTAGGGGTTTTCGAACTAGTATTTAACGTGAATAATGGAGGATTTACGAATAGAATTATACTAGTTTTTGTCATCCCGACGCCAGGAGGGATCTTCGGTAAATAACCAGTTGCCGAAGATCCCTCCTGGCGTCGGGATGACAAAAACTAGTATTATAAATAACTGATAATCAGTCAATAATTTCAGATTTTATCCATTATTCACGTTATTTAGGTGATTTGAGGCTTAGTTTTATCTCACATATACGCTTCATCTCGCCCGAGTCGTAGCTTCAAGACACCAACTTTGTTGAGTAGCAAAATGAGCGGATAAGCTGGGTCAAACTCGTGCCAGCGGAAGCCGCCGAAGTTAGGACGACCACCGTACTTGTGGTGATTGTTGTGGTACGATTCGCCCATCATCAGAAAATCGAACGGGAGCAGATTTTTAGCCGTATCGTTTACTTCGAAATTGGTGTAGCCATAGCGGTGGGCATACCAGTTTATAATAGCTCCGTGGACAGGCCCCATCAGGAAATGGATGGGCAGCAACAGAAAGAACCAGGGGGATGTTGCAAACTGAATATAGAACAGCGTATAGGCCGTACCCCAGGCCAGTCGCACGGGCCAGCGATCGCCAAACCATTCCATAAACGCCCAGTTAGGCACCCCCTTTTTGAACTTCGCCGGAATCGTATCCCGGTTGTTCAGGATGTCGTTATAATACAGCCGGGTTTTCCACATCATGTCGAACAGGTTTGTGGAATAACTTGGCGAATGTGGATCATCTTCGGTATCGGCGTGTGCATGGTGCAGGCGGTGCATAATACCATAGGCGCGTGGACTCAGGAACGACGAACCTTGCCCCACGAACGTCAGAATATAGAAAAACTTCTCCCAGCCTTTGCTCATCGTGAACATCTGGTGGGCGGCATAGCGATGGAGAAAGAACGTTTGCATCAGTACCGATAAGTACCAGTGTGCGAGAAAGAAAGCGAGGATAATCATAAAAGTAAATAGCTGAATGACCCCACCCCCGGCCCCTCCCCTGAAAACAGGAGAGGGGTGACTAACATACGTTTTTTACTTATGCGGATGACTGCTCCCCTCTCCTTATTTCAAGGAGAGGGGCCGGGGGTGAGGTAAACTCCCGCAAAATTGCCCACCCTACACCCGCTTCCTCCTGACCCGCGTCACCTCGCTAATTGACTTTTGTCAGGTCATTCTCAATCCGGGTAAAGTCAGTTCCAGGCCTGACGAAACTCATGTGGCCTACCCTGAAATCGCCCCACTTTTGAGCCACAAATCGACAAGATGATGAGTATTATCTTTTTCATGATTGGTATCAGTCTGCTAATGGCACTGGGATTTCTGGGAGCGTTTTTCTGGTCGATGCGAACCGGACAACAGGATGATCTCTACACGCCCTCCATTCGAATGCTGCTGGACGATGACGTACCGACTACCTCCGAAACTCAATCAAACGCATAGTAACTTCTGTACTCCTATAGTATGAATGTTTCCTTCAATCAACCTACTGCCGTTACGTCGCCCAATCGAGCGACAGGCTCAATAGCCATTGGGCATCAGCCACCGGGTGGCGATGCTCCCGTGGAACGCTTCGCCTATGACAACCGGATTGTCCGGGATTTCGGCGTAGCCACCATCATCTGGGGTATCATCGGTATGCTCGTAGGCGTTATTGTTGCCAGCCAGTTGTTTGCACCAGCGGCTAACCTCGGCAATCAGTACACCACGTTTGGCCGGATTCGCCCCTTACACACCAACGCGGTGATTTTCGCCTTCGTCGGGAACGCCATTTTTATGGGCGTTTACTATTCGTTACAACGGCTCTGCAAAGCCCGGATGTTCAGTGATTTGCTGAGTAAAATCCACTTCTGGGGATGGCAATTGATAATTCTGTCGGCAGTGGCAACGCTGCCATTGGGGCTTACTACCTCTAAAGAATATGCCGAACTGGAGTGGCCTATCGACATTGCCATCACGCTGATCTGGGTCGTGTTCGGGATCAACATGTTCGGTACGATTATCAAACGGCGTGAGCGGCACCTATACGTAGCCATCTGGTTTTACATCGCTACGTTCGTGACCATTGCTGTGCTACACATCGTCAATTCGATGGAAATGCCAGTCTCGTTCCTCAAAAGCTACTCGATGTATGCCGGTGTGCAGGATGCGCTGGTGCAATGGTGGTACGGCCATAATGCGGTGGCCTTCTTCCTGACGACGCCGTATCTGGGCATGATGTACTACTTCCTGCCTAAAATGGCGAACCGGCCAGTTTATTCGTACCGACTCTCGATTCTACACTTCTGGGCACTGATTTTCATCTACATCTGGGCTGGGCCTCACCATCTACTGTACACGTCGCTGCCCGATTGGGCGCAGTCGCTGGGGGTTGTGTTCTCCATTATGCTCATTGCGCCCTCGTGGGGTGGTATGATTAACGGATTGCTGACACTTCGGGGTGCCTGGGATAAAGTGCGCGAGGATGCCATTCTAAAATTCATGGTCGTAGCTCTGACCTGTTACGGGATGGCTACGTTTGAAGGGCCGATGTTATCCCTCAAGAACGTAAACGGCATTGCCCACTTCACCGACTGGATTGTGGCTCACGTACACGTTGGCGCCTTAGGCTGGAATGGCTTCATGACATTCGCGATCCTGTACTGGCTGATTCCACGCATGTTCAGAACGCCTTTGTACTCAAAAAAACTGCTCAATTTCCACTTCTGGATTGGTACACTCGGTATTCTATTCTACGCCGTGCCGATGTACATTGCGGGCTTCACACAAGGGTTGATGTGGAAAGAGTTTACGAAAGAAAGCGTTCTGAAATACCCAACGTTCCTCGAAACCACGCTCCAGATTCTGCCCATGCACATGATGCGGGCGGTGGGTGGTACGCTTTACCTGCTTGGCGCTATTCTGATGGGCTATAACCTCTTCAAAACAATGGCTGCCGGTAAACTGGTCGCCAATGAAGATGCCGAAGCGCCTGCTTTACCGAAACTCTACAAACCAACAGGTGGCGATACGTTCTGGCACCGCACCTTAGAACGGAAGCCCTTCCCGTTACTGGTTAGCTCGCTGGTGGTGATTCTGATCGGCTCGCTCATTGAACTCATTCCGACCTTCATGGTGAAATCGAACGTACCAACTATTGCGTCGGTGCAGCCCTATACGGCGCTCGAAGTTCAGGGACGTGACATCTACATTCGGGAGGGTTGTGTGAACTGCCATAGTCAGATGGTACGGCCTTTCCGTTCCGAAACCGAGCGTTACGGCGACTACTCCAAAGCGGGCGAGTTCGTATATGACCACCCGTTTCTGTGGGGTAGTAAGCGTACCGGCCCGGATTTACACCGCGAAGGGGGTAAGTATCCGAATTCCTGGCACTACCACCACATGAACGATCCTACGTCAATGTCGCCAGGTTCCATCATGCCAGCGTATCCCTGGCTGATTACCCAAAAGCTCGACATTTCGAATACGGCGGACAAACTCACCGCCCTGAAAAAAATAGGCGTTCCGTACGACGATCCAACCATTTCGTATGCCAACGAAGACCTGAAAAAACAGGCCGATGGCATCAGCAGCCAGTTAGCTACAGAAGGCATCAAGGTCAGCTCTGACCGTGAAATCGTGGCCCTCATCGCCTACCTCCAGCGGTTAGGAACGGATATTAAGAAAATGGAAACTACTCAAAAATAAGGAGTTAGTATGTAGGAGTGAGGAGTTAGGAGGGCTGGCGCATGTTATTGTCGCCGGAGGCTCCTCGCTCCTAACTCCTCGCTCCTAATACTAAAAAACATGTTCAAGCAATTCATCTCAAAAATTCCCGGAGCAGACGTCTATATGATCGGTTCGTTCCTGACGTTTTTTACCTTCTTTATTCTGGTCGGACTGTATTTGCTGGTTGCTGATAAGCAGCACCTTCGGCAAATGGGTAATCTGCCATTAGACGATTCTACCAAGTCTTAACGACATCAGCTATGACTCTTCTGTTAACAACAATTCTTGACCCAGCCGCCGAAAAGTCGATCTGGAGTCTAACCTCTGGCGAAGACTTGCTATGGGTGATGGTGATGATCTTCGTGACGGTTGCGACGGGGTTATTATTGGTCATTACCCTTTATCTATCTTATATACTGCGCAAGGCGTTAGCGCCAGAGGCTGCCAAAACGAAAGCCGCTGATACACGTACCACATGGCAACGGTTTACGGGATTGCACGAGTTAAGTCAGGAAGAAGACCTGAAAATGGATCATGAATACGACGGTATCGCCGAGCTTAACAACCCAACGCCCCCCTGGTTTATGGGCTTATTTTATGCTACAATTGGCTTTGGTGTCGTGTATCTGCTGATTTTCCACGTGATCGGTAAGGGTAATATTATGGAGCAGGAATACACGCAGGAAGTGACCATTGCCGAAAAAGAACGGGAAGCTTATATCAAACTTGTAGCGGGTAAAATCAATGAAAATACTGTCACAATGCTGACGGATAAAAAAGGCGTTGAAGCCGGACAAGTGCTGTTCAATCAGTACTGTACAGCTTGTCACGGACAAAATGCCGAGGGGAAAGTTGGCCCCAACCTGACGGATGAATATTGGCTGCACGGTGGTACGATCAAGGACGTGTTTCATACCGTTACCGAAGGTGTTCCCGCAAAGGGTATGCTCTCGTGGAAGAAGCAGCTGAATCCGCTTCAGGTTCAGCAGGTTGCGAGCTATATTCTATCGTTGCAAGGCACAAAACCCGCCGGAGCCAAAGAGCCACAAGGCGATAAGGTTGAACCAACGCCTGCTACGCCAAAAGTGGCTATGCAGTAATTTTTTCCTTGTCATTCCGAGCGTAGGGAGGAATCTCAAGCTTGACTATTACGAAACTTGAGATTCCTCCCTACGCTCGGAATGACAAAAAATACAAAACAATGACACCGCATCTCAACGCTCCATCCCCATCTGTAACAACGACGACTAACAAACGACAGTGGCTTTATCCGCGTGTTGTTAAAGGACGTTATTATCGCTGGCGGACGGGAGTAGCCTGGGTCTTTCTGGCCATGCTGTTTGCCGGGCCATTTCTGAGCTACAATGGGCAACCGCTCTTTCTGTTTAATATTCTTGAGCGGAAGTTTAACTTTTTTGGCGTAACGTTCTGGCCACAGGATTTTTATCTGGTTGCCATTGGCCTGCTGGTATTCATCGTCTTCGTTGCCTTGTTTACGGTTATTTACGGACGAGTATTCTGTGGCTGGATTTGCCCACAAACGGTTTTTCTGGAAATGGTTTTTCGGAAAATCGAAATCTGGATTGAAGGCGACCATAATGCCCGTAAACGACTGGATGCATCGCCCTGGACCACAGAGAAAATCTGGAAGAAATCACTCAAGTACAGCCTCTTTTTTCTGGTATCGTTCTTAATCGCCAACACGTTTCTTGCTTACATCATTGGCAAAGATGCCCTACTGGTGGTCATCACCGATAACCCCGCTAATCACCTTGTGGGGCTAACTACGATCCTGCTGTTCACGGGCGTTTTCTATGCGGTATTTGCCTACGTACGCGAAATCGTTTGTACGACTATCTGCCCATACGGACGTCTTCAAAGTGTATTACTGGACAAGCAGTCAGTCATTGTCGCCTACGACGATGTTCGCGGGGAGCCGAGGGGGAAAAAGAGCAGGGAGCAGGGGGCTCGGAGCACGGAAGCAGGGGCAAACCTTAACACTTTCTACCCCCTGCCCCTTGCGCCGAGCTCCGAGCCAAAAGGCGATTGTATTGATTGTAAGCTTTGTGTACAGGTTTGTCCAACGGGAATCGATATTCGAAATGGTAGTCAGATGGAGTGTGTAAGCTGTACGCAATGCATCGATGCCTGTGATGACATCATGGATAAGATCGGGCGACCTCGGGGTTTGATTCGTCACGATTCGCTGGATGGGATACAGACGCGTAAGCCGTGGCGGCTAACGAGCCGTATGAAGGGTTACAGTGCGGTTCTGTTGCTATTGATGGGCGTGTTGGGCTTCCTGTTGTGGAGCCGTAGCGATCTGGATACGACGCTCCTTCGGGCACCGGGGCAATTGTATCAGCGTGAGAAAGGCGGACTGGTGTCCAACTTGTACCTAATCGAATTGGTCAACAAAACGCATCAGACAAAACCCGTTACGTTCCGTGTCGATTATCCGGGAGCTACGTTGAGGATGGTTCAACCCATCACGAAAGCACCCGCCGATGAACTAACCAAAGGCATGTTTTTTATACTACTCCCCGAGAAGTCCATTCATGAGAGTAGTACGAAGCTAACGGTCGAGATCGTCTCCGAAGGCGTCGTACTCGATCAAGTCAAAACAACATTTTTAGGACCGGTACAATGAGCGAAAGAGTGAATGAGTGAAAGAGCGAACAGGCTCGTCAATTATTCATTCACTCTTTCACTCATTCACTCTTTCGCTCATTACTTATGAACTGGGGAAAATCAATTATTCTCGTGTTTGTGCTCTTTGGGGGCTTCATTGGTACGATGGTGTACCGGATGACCCGCGAGCGCATCGATCTGGTCAATGATAATTATTATCAGAACGAAATCGAATATCAGCAACACATCGACCGGGTGAGCAACGCCCAACAAATCAACTCAGACCTTAATTCCGCGACAGCTATGACGTATCTGGCCGATCAGCAGCAGATCGTGTTTGTGCTGCCCACGAGCCTTCAGAAAGGCGAAATCACATTTTATCGTCCCGGTGACAGTCGGCAGGATTTTCGGGTGGCTATTGCAGCCAGACACCCAACCCGGCAGGTGGTTCCGACAAAAGCCATGGCAAAAGGGAACTGGCGCGTGCAGTTCACGTGGTCGGATGGGCACCGGGAGTATTATAAAGAGGAACAAATTTTTCTATAAACCATGTCGCCCTGGCTTGCCACCGCTTTCCTGACGGGTCTGATCAGTAGTCTGCATTGCGTAGGTATGTGCGGACCGCTGGTGGCTGCGTTGCCGGTTGGCCGATTACCGCGTGAACAGCGATGGCAAGCTGTTGGTCTGTACCATACCGGGCGAATTGCCATCTACAGTATGCTGGGGGCGTTGGCGGGTATATTGGGTTTTGGACTGAACTTCATAGGGTGGCAGCGGCCGCTGGCTATCGGGTGCGGGATTGTTTTGTTGGTGAGCTTTCTGTGGCGGAAAAGTTTGCCTGCCCGTTTCCACTGGCCCTGGTTAACGGTCCGAATATCGAAACTATTCGGGCAGTATGTTCAGCAACCTCGGCGCTGGAATTTTGCCGGATTGGGTATACTGAATGGCCTGTTGCCCTGCGGATTTACCTATCTGGCGCTAGCCGGAACGCTGTCGACGCATACGCCCTTAGCCGGAGCCTCGTATATGTTATTGTTCGGGCTGGGTACATTGCCTGCGCTTCTAGGTGTTAATCTGATCACAAGCTGGTTACCCATTATTGGTCGGCAACGACTGAATCAAGTACTCTCGGGCGCGACGATCGTTATCGCAGTATTACTCATTGGCCGGGGAATGGCTGAGTATCAGTTGCCAATTGGACCGGCAGATGTTATCCCGATCTGTCATGGATTGTTGACCGGGAAATAATTGTTTTCCCGATTCCCCTCCCCAATACCCGGCCAGGACTTGCCAGCTGAAGATGAATGTGTATATTGATTCTTTACGTGAGAAACAATAACACACTATTCTTCTACAACCGGTGATTATTTACGAAGCAAAAAATTGGTTTGGCGCGCTTAAGCATTTCCACACCAGCTACAGTATTCGGGTTCTTTTGCAACGCGTGGGGTATGTAAGCCTTTACGGTGTTTTGCTAACTTTAATCGATCAGCATGTTGCCGATATCCATGTACCGTTCGACGGAACACTCTTTTCCCTATTAGGTATCACGCTCAGTTTATTACTGGTATTTCGGACCAATACCGCTTATGATCGATTCTGGGAGGGACGCCGACAGTGGGGATTGTTAGTTAATTACAGCCGTAATCTGGCCGTTTTGCTGGATGGACTTTTGCCCGATGACGCACAAACAAATCGAGTTTTCTTCGCCCGAACGCTGTCTAATTTTGCGCTGGCACTCAAAGGCCATCTGCGTACAGGTGTTGAGTTTACAGAACTCGAAGAAGCGGGCGATGACCAACTGAAAACCCTCTCCGATTACGTGCATATCCCCAGCCGGATAGCGGCTTTACTCACTCGTCGATTTCAGCTATTACGTCAGGATGGCCTTCTCAACGACGCCGATTTAATTACCATTCGGCTTTATCATCAGGCATTGCTGGATATAACGGGTTCCTGCGAGCGCATCAAAAAAACACCGATTCCGTTCTCCTACAGCTTCTTTATCAAGCTGTTTATTACAATGTATGTGTTGCTGATCCCCTTGGTTCTCGTTTCTAACTACGGCTATTTCGGCATCATTGCAACCACACTGGCAGCCTATGCCTTGATCGGTATCGAGATGATTGGCGATGAAATTGAAGAACCATTCGGACTGGATTGCAACGACTTGCCCCTGAATCAAATTGCCCAGAATATCCGGCGGAATGTGCACGAAATTCTGGGCGTAAAACCTGCCGCAACAGTACTGGCCAAGCCGGAGGTTGATTATGTGAAGGTGAATTAGGCCGCATGGAGCAAGGTGCGTGGAGCAGGGGTTATAGCTGCGCTGTTCCACATCCCCTGCACCGTACACCATGCTCCATGCAACCAGCCCAATTACCCAATCTTCACCGACGTCATCGTCAACGAACCCGCTACGGCCCGGTCGTTAAAGAACGAGACGGAATCTTTGGTCCCTTGCAGACCTAAGCTGTATAATAGCGGCAGGTAGTGCTCGGGCGTGGGAATCGCTAAAGCAGCTTCCCGACCCAGCATGTTGTAATTGATGAGTGGCTTAACGTCGCCGTCGCTAATCAACTGTTTGAACTTGTCGTTGAGCGATTTTGCCCAATCGAAGCCATAGTTGGGCACGTCCATTTTATCCCAGGCCACCATGCGCAGATTATGGACCATGTTCCCGCTACCGATAATCAGCACGCCTTTCTTGCGTAACGCATAGAGTTCGCGGGCTAAATCATAGTGATATTGCGGACCTTTGGTATAGTCGATGCTCAATTGCAAAACGGGAATTTTAGCCTCAGGATACATGTGCCGGACGATTGTCCAGGTGCCGTGATCCAGGCCCCAATCGTGTGCTAATTCGACATGGGCGGAGTGAAGCAAGGTGGCTGTTTCTTTGGCTAACGCTGGATTGCCGGGGGCTGGATACTGTACATCAAACAACGCTTTGGGAAAGCCGCCGAAGTCGTGAATGGTTTCTGGGAAATCCATCGCCGTGATTTTAGTGCCTTTCGTAAACCAGTGCGCCGAAACGACCAGAACAGCCGTTGGTGTTGGAATTTCCTTCGCCATATGTGTCCAGCGACGGCTGAATTCATTGTCTTCGATGCCGTTCATCGGCGATCCGTGCCCAACAAACAGAACGGGCATGAGAGGGCCTGCTTCGTCCAGATCGTCGGTAAATTGTTTAAAGGCTGATAAAGTGTTCATTGTAATTGCTCCTGTTAGAATGGTCTTTACAAACTGTTTCCGTTCCATATATAAGTTGTTTTCGACAGGATTTACAGGATTGTCTGTCTCATAGTATTAATCCTGTGAATCTTGTAAATCCTGTCAAAGAATTTTTGTGCTATCTACCGACCAGTCTTCGGCAACGATGGGATTCAAACCAGCTTGCTGAATTAGCGTTGAAACCGTAATCAGTGCTTCCGGATACGTGCTGATGAGAAATGCATCTGTTCGTTCTTCGCCCATGATGATTACGTTCACAACCTTAGAATTCGGAAGCCGTTGTTGTAATTCCTCGCCCACGTGAATAGCTGTAGACTCAAAATGACGGCTGTCTTCATCATGCAATGGTGTATAAAGACGGATGACGATTTTGCAAACGGCCACGTCTCTGATTCGATCAGCCACCTCTTTTTTTGACGATTCGGGAACGGCCAACACAATGATGTCGGCTTCCCAGGACGCATTTGTCGGGCAGTCGATAGCTTCCACTTCGGCAGTAGGAGTGGCCGTCAAAAGCTGCTCAGTTAGGGCCTGTGCTTTAGATAAATCCTGATCGAAAATGAGCAGTCGATAGGGGCTGTTACGTAATCGGATAGCCAGGGCTGCCCCCAAATTACCCGAACCGATTATGGCGATTGTCTGCTTCATGGTGCTGAGTCGATTTGCCGACCCCTGACGTTGATACGACAAAATTACCGCCATCCAATAGGCAAAAACGATGATCTAGTACAAGAAATAACGTTGTACAAGGTCAATGAAGAAGTAGATAGGAATAGGATTTAGGTTGTCTTATACACATACCATCCATCCCCGATTTCTCGGAGCATAATGATCAGATCCGCACTCATGGCAGGTAAATTCTTTTTATTAGCGATGTACACATCTAACACAGTCAAAGCCACTACGGCCCGCTGATCTGTTTGACTGAGCAGTTGAAATCGGGTCGTTGAGTTTTTCGGTAAATCCTGACCATTGGGATGCCCGTTGTAGTCGTTCCCTTCAATATAATTAGGAAGGTCAGCGAAGCCTTCTTTATCAAAAATTCGTTTGGCTAATTCAAGAGGTTCGAGGGTTTGACAGAAGCCTGCCTGTGTACGCAGAAGCATCCATAAACAATAGCTTAGAATAAGGTTCAGCTTGACTCGTGAGGGCATTTCTTAAGGATGTTTTGTTGGTAAATGGTGTGGGACTTTCACTTGGCGACTTTTGCAACAGTCACTACGAATACGCTTGTAATCTCAATGTAGAAACCGGCTTTTTAGCCCATGTAATACGACCTTGAAAATGCTGCATTTGAGGATGCTTTTGACCAGAAATTAGGTCGTCGCACGGTCTGGATTGGGCTTTGTTGGAAGGCGATAAAGCCGACTGATAATCGCACTGATAACAAAGGCTTGACGACTGAATAACCAGAGCTACCGGAATCAATGAAGCAGGTCGGAAGAAGTTTCTTAACAGTAAAATCAGGCCGAGCAGAATGGCTGGTACGCTCAATAACTGACCCATATTGAGGCTCATACTATCTTCAAAGGCCACCTGATTTTCCTTGAAAAACTCCCAGACAAACCGGAAACCGAATACCCAAATGAGCGCTATACCAAGCATTGTACCGGGAGCTGACTGTTTTCGGTACGATCGCCAATACCAGAACAAACTGAAAAATAGGACCAAATAAGATAGGGATTCGTATAGCTGAGTAGGGTGACGGGGCACCTGACTGTAGTCATGATCTCTTACGAAGACAAACGCCCAGGGGACATCGGTTGGCTTTCCGAAAATCTCGGAGTTCATCAGATTACCAAACCGAATGAAGGCACCACCTAAGGCTGCGATAATAGCTATGCGGTCGCTAACCCACAAAAACGTTTGACCGCTGGCTTGACTTGACTGACGACGCACGTAAAACCAAAGGCCAATAACGATACCGATTATACCACCATGACTAGCTAGCCCACCAAAAGGAGGAGTTATGATGTACAACGGATTCTGGATGAACATATAGGGTTCGTAAAACAGAAAATGTCCCAGTCTGGCCCCCAGAATAGTTGATAACACCATTGTCATGAGTAGTGGATCAAGGTCGGAAAGGGGCTTCTTCTCCACGCTGAAAATGTACTTCATAATCTGAACCCCAATCAGAAAGCCCGCAGCGAATAGTAAACCGTACCATCTTACGGGCCAGGAGCCAATGCGGATTAGTTCGGGATCAACATTCCAGATAATGTATTGAAGCATGGTTTCTCAGCTGTCTATAGGGCTCTAAAGCAACAAGGTAATAGTTTCTTGTTGAATAGCGTTGCGCTCTATCTTGTATTCCTTCAAGGTCAAATGTTTATAGCACATGGGATTTACTATAAACATTTGACCCTGAAGGGGTCGTACAGATAGTGAATAAGCATTGCTAAATAGCCAAGATTACTTACTCGTGGTCTACATACTCCAGTAAATCGCCGGGCTGGCAATCTAATGCTTTGCAGATCGCTTCAAGGGTACTGAATCGTATGGCTTTGGCCTTTCCGGTTTTGAGAATCGAAAGGTTGGCCAGCGTAAGATCCACTTTTTCCGAAAGCTCATTTAATGACGTCTTGCGCTTGGCCATCATCACATCCAGGTTGACAATAATCGGCATGGCTTATACGGTTAATTCATTTTCTGCCTGGATTTCCACGCCCCGCTTGAACACCTGCGAAATAATGAATACGAGACCAGCCATAAACAAGAGTTCGTCGGTAGCGCCACTACTGAAAGACTCTCCAGTTCTTTTTAGTAGCCAGGACGTATAGGCGTTGCTGAGTGAGCCGACAATCCAGGCGCTTACTAAAACATAACTGATCTTTTCGAGGGTCTGGGCGACCTCCATTGTAAACGGGTTTGCCAGCGAAATCTTCGACAGAATTGTGGTTGTCAGAAAGAGAGCGTGCGCTTTCAGCATCAGTATCGCTAAGATGAAGGAGACCAGCAAAACATAATAGGTGATGTTCATTTGCCGAAGGTGATCGAGATCCAGCCCCTTGTAGAGATTCTTTACAGCCTCTGGGTTGATGAAGCTCACGCCAAAAGAAATCAGAATGGCTCCGGTTTTTATACAAAGCCCGATGTAGGCTATCCAGGTGAGGATTTGCATCACACTTAGGATCTGTTGCGTTCTCGTTGATTTACGTGTCATGTTTGTTGTTTTTTAGTAAATATTGAGCAAATATAGATAAATATTTATTGATAATCGATAATTGAAAAATAATTTTCTAAATCTTGGTTTGGATTTTGACCTACCGAAAGGCTAGTACTCGTCCAATTTAGTTTCTATCGATTCTTTGGATTCTATTGTCTTTGATTATCAGTACAATAGGACCAGCCGCGCGGGCGGCCCCGAGAATCCATAGAATCCCCTAGAATCTAGTTTGCCAAAGCACTAGTGAGTGTATGGCTGAAAAGAAAATGGCCTGTGAGGACACAGGCCTAGGAATGCACATAAGGAGTCTAATGCAGTCTATTTTTCTTTTCGCTACTTCAGTTTTTTTCGCAGCCAGGCTCGTGCTGGTTCATCGTACAGCTTTAAACTAGCATAAGCTAACACAATAGCTCCTGAAAAGGTGAGCAGTGCATAGGGCCAGGCCTGCCCTAATGTGATGCCTTTGTGATTGCTTACCCAGGCCACATAGAAATAGACAAGCACATAATGTGTCATGTATAAGGGATAAGAAAGATCACCGAGGAACTTGCAGATTTTCTCTTCCGTGGGACTACGCACCACACCGCTGGCCCCGATATAAACAATGAGCGGAAAGACAATGATGATGCAAAACGCTTCGTACAAACCATTCATCCAAAGATGGTTGGCACCGCCTATTCGTGGCATAAACAAAACAACTGCCACCAACAGACTACACCCTAAGAACGCATGTTTGATAGAGGTAGGCCGTGATACCCGCGATAAAAGTAGACCCGCAAAAAATGGAAAGATCGTACGTGTTATGCCAATACGCATCTGTTCGACGTTCAACGTCCAGCCGCCGGTAACATCGCCGTTTGGGTTTGTAATGGCAAAATGCAACAGCACGGCACCCGCCAGTACGACAAAACACGCCAATACTTTATTCGATAGTTTTCGCAAACCCAGGGCGTAAAGAATATTCGCGATGTATTCGAAAAATAACGACCAGCCAACACTATTGAGCGGATGCATTTCTTGCCAGCCGCGTATGTCCATAGAAAGTGGGATGGGCAAAATCGTCCAACCGATTAGCATAACGACGATCAGTTTCCATACAGGAACGGTATGAATAAGCGGCCATATGGTGGAGTCGGTAAAGTAAAAACCTATGGCACCGAGCGTCATGCCCAAAACAACGAGTGGTTGCAGTCGTTCGAATCGGCGCCGAAGAAAGCCGCTAATGGTTAATTGGTCCCATCGGTTGTCATACGCATACCCAATGACAAAGCCGGATAGGAGAAAGAAAAAATCAACGGCGAGGTAACCATGATTGACAACATTGTCGAGGTGGCTGCTGGCAAGTGGCTCGGTAAGGTGAAAGAATACGACGATAATAGCGGCTACTCCCCGAAGTCCATCTAATAGTTGATAATGCGGCTTTGTGTCAAGTTGGTTATTGTTCATTAACAGCAGGAAATTTGGGACTATACGGTGGCTTGGTCAGGAAACAAATAGATGGTACTATTTCACAAAGGCGGGTAAAAAGCCATGAAATTAGGGCTCAAGAAAGGGCTTTACCTAGCCCAAATCAACTTTTTATAGGGTCATGATTGATGACAAATGATCCTGGAGGAATAGCGATTAATTGCTGCGTTAAGCCAATAGCCACCCTAAAAGTACCAACAAAACTCAATCATCCGTGTGTTTTCGGGCGCGAATCCGGCTGAGGAAGGCGGGCGTAATGCCCAGATACGAAGCAATCATATGCTGCGGAACGCGCTGCACAATATCCGGGTAACGCTGTACGAATTCGGTGTAGTTTTCCTCGGCCGATTGACTCAGTGAACTCACAACCCGGCGGTGCGTGGCTATGTAATTGTTCTGGAGCATAATCCGAAAGAAACGCTCTAGTTTAGGGATGCTTTCAAGCATGCGTTCCATATTGCTCCGATCCAGCAGGAGCAGTTCGGAGTCTTCGAGCGCTTCGATGTTGTATTGCGAGCGTTCGCCGGTTAGGTAGCTGTACATATCCGACGTCCACCAGCCTTCCGGGGCAAACTGAACAATGTGCTCAGTGCCCTTGGCATCAACCGTGTATGTTCGTAAAAGACCTTTTTCGACAAAGGAGATGTATTTACAGAGGTCGCCTTCCTGGAGAATGTACTGCTTCCTCCGCAGTTTTTTGGGAATGAAAAACGTTTTCAACTGGGCAAACTCGCTTTCGGTGAGGTCGACCAGTCGGTCAATATGCGTTTGAAGGCGCTCGTACATGTCGCGTTGGCTAGATCGCAACAAGTATAGCGTCTTATGGGTTAGGAGCCAAAATTTAGTGAAGTCAACCGCTTACAGCAGGTTCAGACTCATCATGCCCGACAAAAACTGGAGGCAGCCATCTTTGATCCGGGAAAACTCATTGGCAAGCGCTGTCGCATGGCGTTCAATGGTAGCCGACAAGCCAAAGTGCGTATTGGTGCAGGTGGGTTGATTCAGTACAACCGGGCACTCAATGCCTTCGCAGATCAAGTCGCGGTTCAATCGAGTGAGCTTGGTTTGTAGCTGGTTCAGGTCCCGATAATAATCAACCGCATCGTGCCGCAAACTGCGACAGTTATAGAGATTCATAACGTCGAGTAACAACGATCGGAGATTACGAATCTCTTCTTCCTGCTGGCGAATAATTTGTTGCCAATGCTGGTGCTCGTGCTGGCAGGAAGCCGTTTGTTCAAGTAAAGGAAGCGACGGATTGACCTCGTTGGAATTCATACAGGATAGCTGTTAATGGGTTTGGGAAAATGTCTGATTCATCTGATAAAAAAGCTCTGGATTATCCACAGGGCCCGAGTAGCGCCATAATTCCAAACCTTGTTGAAGCAGAACAAAGGCTGGTAGGGTAGTAAACCCAAAACTGCGAACGACTTCTGGGTGCGTTGTTTCGCTAACACGCATGATCTTTACGGTTGGGCTTAATACCGATTGTGCCTTTTCCAGAAGCTGGTCAATTTCGACACGTTGAGTATGGGATGCCGACGTAAAGACCAGCAGCACAGGCCGTTGAGGTAAATCCGTCAGCAACGAAGAAGGAGGTGTCATGCCAATAGTCGGTTAATGACTCAAAATTGGCTTCCCTGTCGCTCCTGAATCGTGAGTCAGATCAATAGAAAAACTGATTTTTGTCAACCGCATTCGGATTGTGGGCGTTTACTTTGCAATCAGAAAGATTTGCTTTTTATGTTCGACGACTCGTTTGAGGCCGTTTTTACGCATGCCACCATTGGCATCATCGTTTGCGATGAACAGGGCCGTATTCGGTCGACGAATCGGTATGCCCGTACGTTGTTTGGATATACCGAGGAGGAGATGCATGAGGTATCCATCGATGCGCTTGTTCCTGATTCGGTTGCCGGTCGTCACGCTGCATTGAGAGCTTCATTCAATGCCAATCCACAGGTGCGGGCTATGGGCCACGGGCGCGATCTGTTTGCCAAACGGAAAGACGGTTCGGTGTTCCCGGCAGAAATTAGCCTGAGTTATTTTTATCGGGAGGGCGCCCTGTTGGCAGTGGGGTACATCATCGACATTACTGCCAAGAAAGAAGCCGAACGAACCCTGTTGGAACAAAAAAGCCGCATTGAACAACTCAACGCCGAACTGGAGCAGAAAGTCATTGATCGCACACACGCGCTGATGGCCACGTTGCATCAGCTCGAACAGTCGAAAGATGAACTAGCCAAAGCCTTAGCTGCCGAGCGCGAACTGGGTGAACTGAAGTCCCGGTTTGTGTCGATGGCATCGCACGAGTTTAGAACCCCTTTGAGTGCCGTATTGACATCGGCCTCGCTGATCGAGAAGTATCCTGAAACCGATCAGCAGGACAAACGACTTCGGCACATTCAACGAATTAAAGCGTCGGTCAATCACCTGAACGATATTCTGGAGGAGTTTTTGTCGGTTGGGCGACTCGAAGAAGGCCGGATTGAAGCGACTTTCTCGTGGGTCGAGTTGCCGAAACTGGTCGACGAAGCGTTTGCCGATTTACAGGGCAGCCTGAAAGCCGGGCAAAAAATTGAAACGCAATTCGATTGTCCGCAACCCATCCAGACCGACCCGTCTTTATTGCGAAAAATTCTGGTCAACTTACTATCGAATGCAATTAAGTATTCGTCTGATAATCAATCTATTTTTGTGAGTGCCCAATGTCGGGAAACTGATCTGACAATTACGATTCAGGATAAGGGAATTGGCATTTCGGCTGATGATCAGAAACACTTATTCGAACGATTCTTCCGAGCCAAAAACGCCACTAACTTCGCCGGAACGGGCCTCGGTTTGCATATTGTTGCCCGCTACCTCGAATTGCTGAATGGCACTATCGAACTAGCCAGCCAATTGGGCGAAGGCACTACGGTTACTCTTTTTCTTCCTCATGAAAACTATCCTGATCATTGAAGACAACACCGATATTCGGGAGAATACGGCCGAAATTTTAGAACTGGCGGGCTATCGAACGCTAACCGCCGAAAACGGAAAGATCGGAATTGAGCAGGCGCTGGCCAGCCACCCCGATTTGATAATCTGCGACATTATGATGCCCGTTCTGGACGGTTATGGCGTGTTGCACATTGTCAATAAAAACCCAGAACTCAATGGCATTCCGTTCATTTTCCTGACGGCAAAATCAGAACGGGTTGATTTTCGGAAAGGCATGGAACTGGGCGCCGACGACTATCTGACCAAACCGTTCGATGATACGGAACTGCTCAATGCGGTCGAAGGAAGGCTCAATCGGTTCAGTAAGCTTCAGGCCGAACAATATGATCTGAAACAGGAAGGGCTTGCACAGTTTCTGGATGACGCGCATAAAACGGGTGGTTTGCAAGGTTTGTCGGCCGATCGGAAAACGCACCACGTTACCAAAAAACAGTTTGTGTACACGGAGGGCGACGAACCCACGCGCTTGTATTTCGTAAAAAGCGGCCGCGTTAAAACCACACGAACCAATAATGATGGCAAAGAATTAGTAACGGGCCTCTATGGGGCAGGTGAGTTTTTTGGTGATCTGGCCTTGCTGGAAGAGACCGCCTATACCGATTCGGCGCTGACGCTCGATGACTCCGAACTGGTCTACATTCCAAAGCAGGATTTCCTGCAACTGCTAACCGCTCAACCCGAAGTCGGGCGGCAGTTTGTCCGGTTGCTGGCGGGGCGTGTCAGCGAAAAAGAAGATCAGTTGTTGGGGATGGCCTATAGTTCACTTCGTAGGCGAGTGGCCAATGCACTTCTGCGACTTCAGGAGCCCTTGCCAACCGGAGAACCTGCTCCACCTATTCAACTCTCCCGCGATGATTTGGCGGCCGTTATCGGCACCGCTACCGAATCGTTGATTCGAACCTTAAGCGAATTCAAACAGGATGGCCTGATTGAAGTAAGTGGGGGAGGTATCCGGGTGCTTCAGCCCGACAAACTGCGTCGGGCCAATTGGTAGACGGCCAACCTTTGTTGATGAGAATCAGTTTTCTAGGTGAGCTTTCTCACGTTGGGTAGCGGAGCGTCGGTGTAATTTTGGCAAGATTATTTGCTGTAATGACACATGAAAAAAGCCCTGTTGCTCACCGACTGTTCTGTTGATTTAGCACTGACCATAAACCGTTGGGCTGCCAATCAAATAGATGCTATCGACCTAACGGTTGTTTATGCCTTTGCCGTTTCGCAGGACGATAATCAACCCTTAACGGCAGCTACTCACCGGGCAGCCAAGCAGGAGGCCAATGCTAACCTCGGCCAATGGCTGAATTACCTAACTACACCCTGGGCAGGTAAAATTCAGACAGAAACACTTCTGGGCGATCCTGGGCTGGTTATACGCATTCATTTATTGCTGCGCCAGTACGATTATCTGCTCATCGACCTTGGGCAACAGGAAGTCGCATCGGCATTTTTGGCATGTCAAAACTATACTACAACTGAACTGCACAGACTAACCGTGGCCGAAGACGTCAGGCTTACTGCGGCTCAAACGGAGACACCGCAGCAATGGTTACGAGCCGCCTAATTTGTATGTGGGGAACAACTCATCCCATAGGGATAAAACAGCATAGCGTCGGTAGAAGAAGTAGGCCCAAGATACACTTATCGTGCCGTAGGTACGTGATCCATGATCAGTTACGTACCTACGGCACGACAACTAGCGGGAAACTCATTTATAGGCTATACTGCGCTGTTAAGCCCCTATCGGGGCGAAAAATTTAAAACCAGTATAGGATTTAGTTGTCCACCAACTGAAAAAAGCGAATTCCAGCGTCACGTTAATCTAGTAATACAACAAGTCAGCACCGATTGGCCCAACGGCCACTCCAGATACCATTCCGAGCGTTTTTTATCAGCGAATGCTATCTAAAAGAGAAAGCATGGTATAGTTATTGATAATTGAGCGCAGCTAGAATTAGGTGAATTCCAATTTTTGATAATTATACACACTGTTACTTATATATTAAATTAGTAAAATAGTTCCTTTATTTATATTCAATTATTGCCTTTATTTTATTAATCTAAAACATTACTGCCCTGTTGGTATAGCATTTGTATATGTGGTTGCTGTAGAGTTAGGTAGTTGTTCAGGATAAATGATTTCCAGTTCGTTGCTGTTTTTTCGTACGAACTACAAGTCGCTAATCAACTGCTGCAAAAGCTTCGGACACTAACTCTTACGCATACATCTACAAATCATTTATGAAAAATCTTGTACAATCTGTTCCACGAACAGTGCTTTGGCTCTGCCTTTTTGTAGCTGTTTCGGTAATTGCCAAGACATTTACCTTCGTAACTGGTCTACCTGCACAGCTTGCTTTTTCTGCCCCGTCTGGAGCAACTAGAATAGAGGGAAAAGAGCCGCGTGACCCATCGCAGGGCTTAGGCAGTTTGTTAACGTCACAAACCACGGCCCCTTGCTCGCTTACGTTTAACCGGGTCGATGTGTCGGGTTGTTATTCAGTAAGTGGCGTTAGTAAAGCAACTGTTAGTGTAGAAGTTGCCTGGACAGATGCTCCCACAAATGGGTATATAGTCGTAACGGCAGGCGTGCAGAGTCGGACGATTACACCTGGCACGATTACCGTCGACTATGGCTATCAGGTAGGTAACGCAACGCAATTGATTGTCTCACCACAGGTTGTTGCCTTCGAAATACCAGCCGACGGCGCATCTGGAACGATTACGGCCGTTTTTTCTGATAGTCCAGACTGTACAGTAACCCAGACATACATTGCGCCAGCAGCCTGTCCACCTACGGACTGTGCTACTGGCAATCAATTGGGCGGAACAGTTTTTAATGATTATAATGCTGATGGAACTAAAAATGCTGGTGAAACAACCGGGATTTCATCGGTTTCTGTAACGGCTATTGCCTGCGACGGTACGAAATACACGACCACAACGGATAATTTCGGTCAATATGCGCTCACTATTCCGCAGACTAACTATCCAGTTCGGGTTGAATTCAGCAACCTACCTGCCTATGCGGGTATGGGCACGCTTCATGGAACTGATGGTCAAACAACTGTACAATTCGTTAAGAGCCCCACTTGTGGCGTTGATTTAGGCGTTCTTGACCCTACAGATTACTGCCAGGCCAACCCCCAGCTTTTTGTGCCCTGCTATGTAAACGGGGACCCCTTAGTTAGTGGGACTACCAGTTCTGACGCCGACGCCTTTGTCAGTTTTCCCTACAGCGCTACGGGTGCACCGAAGCTAACAGGCTACGTTGGGCCAACCCATATAGCTACGGCGGGTCAGGTTGGGTCGCTATGGGGAGTTGCGTACAACAAGTATACAAAGCGTGTGTTTTCGGCCGCTGTATTACGTCGCCATGTTGGGCTAGGCCCCTTAGGGATTGGGGGAATTTATGTCGCTGACGTAACCAATCCAGCGTCGGCAACAATGACCAGTTTCATTGATGTCCGCACATTAGGCATTGTTGTAGAGGATCCAGCTAGTCCAGTTCTGTCAAATACGGCTCGAGGGTTATCAGCTAGTAAGACCTCACCTAGTTTTGATACCGACGCCTTTAGTAAAATTGGCACGGTTGGCCTGGGCGATATAGAGATTAGTGACGATGGCAACAAACTTTGGTTTGTGAACCTTTATGATAAGAAGTTATATTCGATCGATATCAGTGCCTATAACGCCGACGGAACCACACTACCCACCGCGGCTAATGTGACTTCGGTCCCTATTACAAATCCTGCCTGTGCAAATGGGACGTACCGGCCATTTGGCTTGAAGGTGCTCAAAGGAACGGTCTATGTTGGGGCTGTTTGTGATGCAGGTGTATCACAGGATAAAGCAGATTTACGTGCATTTGTTTTCGCTTACAATGGGGTAAGCTGGTCAACCATTTTTGATTTCCCCCTGACGTATCCAAAGGGCTTTGCTGACCCCAATAGTGGGTTAGCTACCCGGACAGGCTGGTATCCGTGGACCAATGATTTTGCCAAGATGACCACTGTGGTGCGCGATATAAATGGCGTTAAAGGCTTTACGTATCCAATGCCAATCCTGTCCGATATCGAGTTTGATATCGATGGTTCCTTAGTATTAGGGTTTGCCGACCGTGCCTCGTTGATGGCAGGTAGCGCAAACTATTCACCCTTGGGTAATACATCGCCACTTTACAGTGTGACGTCAGGGGGCGATATTCTTAGAGCCTATTCGTCAAATAATGCCTTCATTCTTGAGAATGCAGCGAAAGCTGGGCCTGAAATAGGGTCTAGCCCAACGAACAACCAGGGGCCAGGTTTTGGTGAATTCTACAATGAAAATTTAATTGCTGAGGGTGGATTACAACACGCTGAAACCGCATTGGGTGGCTTAGCCTTACGACCCGGTTCAGGAGAAGTAGTAAGCACATCTATTGATCCAGTTGATAACGTACCTGATTATGGTTCTTACGATATGGGGGGTGTTATTAAATTTAACAATACTACAGGTCTCAAAGCCAGTACATATGGGGTTTACCAGGGTGGGATCGGCACTGGATTGCTTGGCAAAGCGGCTGGTTTAGGTGATATTGAAATAGCCTGTGATGTACCCACCTATTTAGAAATCGGTAACCGGGTCTGGCGTGACGATAATACGGATGGCGTGCAGGATGCGTGCGAACCACCTTTGGCAGGCGTAACCGTTTCACTCTATCAAAATGGAACGCTGGTTGCCACGACAAGTACGAATGCCGATGGGGAGTACTATTTCAACAATAGCCCTATTAGTAGCACCCTGGCCGGTACCGTTTCAAACACCGCTATACAGCCCAATATAGCGTATCAAATTGTGTTTGGTAAAACACAATTTGATGGCAATCAATTGGCTCTCAGTGGCAACTCGTATGTGCTAACCAAAGCGAACAGCAGCACCACGAATGCCAACGACATGAACGACTCTGACGCGCTGGTAACAACAGTTGATGGTAGTGCTGCTCCCGTCATTAGCCTGACAACAGGCGCCAGTGGTACAGTCAATCATACCTATGATGCGGGCTTTTATCAGTTGGCAGGTCTGGGCGACTTTGTTTTCGAAGATGCGAATCATAACGGCCAGCAGGATGCGGGTGAGCCGGGTATCCAAAACGTCACGGTAACGCTGTTGAGTTCTGGAACAGTTGTAGCAACCACAACGACCAATGCATCGGGCTTCTACTCGTTCAAGGGCTTAACACCAAGCGTACCTTACTCAGTAAGTTTCACGGCACCTGTGGGCTATTCGGCTACATTACAGAACATAGGCAATGATACCACTGATTCGGATGGTAACCCAACTACGGGGCTGACGGGTGTATATAGCCTGACGGCTGGTGAATTCAACCCGACAGTGGACATGGGCTATTACAAGCTCAGTCCGACAGTGTCGCTGGATAAATTCGTGGATAAATCAAAAGCGAAAATTGGCGATGTGTTGACGTATACGATTGTTGTGGCCAATTCAGGCAGTGTTTCAGCTACCAACGTAGTGGTGCGCGATTCGTCAAGTATAGGGCTGACGTATGTAACGAACTCAGCTACTGCGCCAGTGGGAACCACGTTTACGCCGGGAGCCGTCAACACCTGGACCGTTGGTACGCTGTCGGCAGGGCAGAGCTTAAGCCTGACCTTCCAGGCCGTTGCTGATAGCTCGGGTATTTTGTACAACGTGGCTACTATTCCTGGCGATACCGCTTCGGTTTGTACCTCTGTTCCGTTTGTTATGTGTGCGGGGCAGGCATATACGTTCCGCTTAACAGCCGCTCTGGGCCGTTCGTCGTACAAATGGTATAAGGATAATGTGGAGATCGCAGGCCAGACGACAAACATCCTGGATGTGAGTGCGCCCGGTACCTACAGCCTGGCTGTGGATAATGTTACCGGCAAGTGCCCCGATTTCAGTTGCTGTCCCTTTATTGTGGAAGAGGATACGCTACCTACCTTCCAGGCTACAACAGTGCCCGTCGGTTGTTCAGGTATTGTAGCGCAAAGCAATGGTAAAATTGTGCTGAGCGCATTCAAACCGACCTACACCTACCAGTATTCGCTGGGAACCAGTTTCAATGAGGCTGCCGTATTGTCGGGCACGAAGCAGGTTATTCCGGCAAATGGTGTGATCGTGAGTAATCTGGCTAACCCCGTTTCGGCTCAGGCTTATACGGTTCGGGTGTACAATGCTTCTGGTTGTTATACCGATGTAACGGTGTTGTTACCATCTACTGTTTGCGATTGTCCGCCCGCCAGTTGCGTGCCTTTGCTAGTTAAACAAACCAAACGAGCCAAACGGATTGGGGATCATCCATAACTGTCTGGTTTTCTGTAAACAAAAAAGCGATGCTGAGACATTCTCGGCATCGCTTTTTTGTTTTAACGATTATGTATTAGATCGGGCTAATAGCGCTCGTTACCTTCTTCTTCCTCTTCTTCGAGTTCGGCGATTTCTTCGTCTATCTCTTCATCCGACAAGTCGTCGTCCGCTAAATCATCTTCGGTAAACTCGTCGGGCTCTTCATCGTTCGAGAGTTCATCGGTTGCATGACGTGCCGTAGCCGTGTCGGTATACAAAAGTGTGTCCGACGCTTCTTCGTCGCCGGGGTTTAAAATATCGGGTTGGTTGTTTACGCCCAGACCTGCATATACAACGGCATCTTCCTCTTCGTTGTTTTCGGGCGGATTATTATGTTGGGGCGAGAGCCCTTTTATCGAATTACCTGCTGTTTGGTCGGGGCTTTGTTGATCGGCGTTGTTCGTATTTTCCATAATCATCAGGAAGTTAAGTAAGCCTTGTTTCTGGTGTTGGTTGAGGCTATCCATCCGTTTACTCACTAACTATTAGGAAGGAAAAGAGTTTAGTTTGGTGCTCTTGCTGAAGCTACTTAAGGCATGAAAAACCTGGTATGATGGTGGTTTTGTAAAGCAGTATTGTAACTAACGTTTAAACGCCGTTTTGTATCAACTACTATCACTTTTATGTATTTTAATTGATATTTAGCTAGGTAAAATAGTATTTATAAATGCTGTTTTATCATCAATATTCTGAATAGTATTTACTTCCTGGTACAATGTTTGAGATGCGATGAAAATACCACATTATTCATCTTAAATGTTCTACCTCAGTCCTATTCAACCCCATGTCCAGGGTTACTCAAACACTTGGTATTCTGCTTCTTATTCAACTTCTGTTTATAGCTGGCCAGAGTAGAGCACAGGCTATTTGCGGGACTCCTCAGTTAACAGACGATCAACTGATTTGGCAAGAGCAATTGATCGCCCCTAAGCACTCACTTCCTGCTGGCCGACGTGCAACACAACTCCAGTACATACCCATCCGATTTCATGTCGTGCGTCAGAACGATGGAACGGGTGGGGCCGACATCGCCAGTCTGAACCAGGCACTGGTATTAATCAATCAGCTGTATCAACCGATCAATATCGCCTTTTATCTATGTGGTAAGCTACCGCATTATATCAACAATACGGCCTTGTTCGATTATGATAATACGGAAGAGAGCTTGCTGGCCGACGGAAATGATGTATCGAATGCCATCAATGTTTATCTGGTTAATACACTAACCTACGCAGGTAGTCAGGTAACAGGGTACGCCTACTACCCAAACGCACAGGCTACCACGAACCGGGTATTTTTGAAAGCCAGCCAGGTAACGGACTATACACTCGCCCACGAGCTGGGTCATTATTTTAATCTCTATCATACGTTTCAAAACAATCAGAGCAGCACGATCGCCAATCGCGAACTCGTGATTCGCCCTGGAGAAGCGTTGCAGGGACGACCGTTTGGCCCTAACTGTACAACCGCTGGTGACTTTGTGTGCGATACCCCCGCCGATCCGTATGGCATGACCGGGGCTACCACATCTGGCTGTAGTTATACCGGGACGAGTAAGGATGCCAACGGGGATTTATTTAATCCGTTAATCGCCAATATTATGTCGTATTATTTTTCCTGCGGCATGAGTAAATCGTTTACAGCCGGACAGTATGCCCGGATGACGGATGGCCTAAGCCTGCGACTCGATCCGGGTAACGCCTATGCCCTGACTTGTGCCGACAATTCAGTTGTAGCACCAACGGGGCTTTCTGTTATGGCTCAAACGGGAGTAGCAGGGGCACAACTTCAGTTTTCGTATTCCGGAACCAATGCTGCTGGATTTCTTATTGAACGTTCGCTTGATTCTACTACCAATTTTACGGTCATTGGTAGTTTACCTCCTGATTCATTTTCCTATACGGACGGCACTGTACTGGCGAATACCACCTATTATTATCGGGTCAAGGCCTCAAATGCAACTACCCAATATAGCGCGATAGCGAAGGTCAATGTAGGCCAGTTTTACTGCGTACCTGTTTACACCTGGCCTATTGGAAATTTTTTTCCACGAATTGATGACTTTATACTAACGGGAAGCCAGTCTACTTTACGTTCTGTAGCGACCGGTATTGGCCTGGATGGCTACTCCGACTATTCGGATATTTTGCATAAAGTACAGTCGGGGCATGTATACTCGTTTACAGCCAGTGCCATTACGGGAAATGTCGGAAGCTATATTAAGCAACACCTAACCATCTGGCTTGATAGCAATCAGGATGGAGTTTTTAGTGATACCGAAAAGCTTTTTCAGTCGTCAGCTACGCAGTATTTGACGCCTTCTCTAACGGGTACGCTAACCATACCGGCGTCATTCTCCGCTGGTCAGACCCGGCTCCGGTTACGTAGTCAGTATTATGCCGATGGGTTGGTCGAAAGCCCTTGCGATCCGTATAATTATGGCGAGGCCGAAGATTACACCTTAGTAATCGACAACCCCACGCCACCTTCCTGTTTTAGTTTGTCGGCGCTGGCAATTCCTGCGACCTGTGCTGGTAAACAGGACGGAATCGTTAGCCTCTTATTAGTAGGAGGGACGGCCCCTTTTTCCTATTCACTGGGCAATCAGACAAGTACAACAGGAACCTTCTCTGGTTTATCGGCGGGGAGCTATACCGCTACTGTCACCAATGCGGGTTGTAGTCAGAGTCTTGTTGTAACGGTAGGTCAACCTGCCGCCTTTATTGCTAGTATTTCTTCGTCGGCTACGTCGGTTTGCAGCGGTCAATCGCTAACGCTTGTTGCCAGCGCAGGAAGTCAATACCGATGGAGTACAGGGCAGACGGATGCCCAGCTTATCGTTGTGGCATCCGGTGCGTATTCGGTAACCGTTACTAGTGTAGCCGGTTGTACGAGTGTGGCCAGTACCTCGGTTCTGGTAACGAACTGTGTGTTGCTATACCGGGCAAAAGTGCTCCTTGAAGGATTTACGAATGCGACCACCGGGCTAATGCACAGCTTGTTGGTTTCTGGTAATCTGCTTCCTAAACAACAGCCCTATTCATCGGCTCCCTGGTCATATACTGGCTCCGAACAAGTCACAACTTTCCCGGCCAATGTGACGGATTGGGTGCTGGTTGTAGCCCGAAATGCAGCGGGTGAGGTGCTATCCCAAAAAGCAGCCTTTGTTCGAAACGATGGTACGTTGATTCGTTCTGATGGAACAGAAGGGGTTGTCTTTTCCACGTCATCAGAACCGATGTATGCATCGATACACCATCGTAATCACCTGGCCATTCTCTCAGGCAGGCCAATGGTCGACAACCAACTCGTTGATTTTACGACCGATGCCACCGCGGTTAAGGGGACGTCGCAACTTAAATCTGTGGGGAGTAAACTGGTCATGTATAGTGGTGATTACGACGCCAATGATGTGATCAATAGTACCGATTACAATAAATGGAAGGTGAACGCATCAGCCATTGGTCATTACTTATCTATCGACGCCGATGGCAACGGCATCATTAATAATCAAGATTTTAATCGCTGGGTACTCAACCGTTCCAAAATAGGCACCCCCGGTCTATAATCAATCAAGTTTCTGTTTTAGCTCTTATAAACCCTTTTCAAATGCAAAGGATTAGTCTCTTCATGACTATACTGTTGATAGGTGTAGTCTCTTCCAGGCTGCTGGCACAAACAGCTGACCTTCGACTGTCGACTCAAGTTGATTGTGAGAAGGGTCAGTATTTAGCTACCATCCAGATTCGGGCAAGTGACGCCACTTCATTTTCAATTGGTACGTCCTCGGTTTTTCTAAGTTATGATCCGAGTTCGTTGACGTTTGCCAGCTATCAGTCTCTTAATTTCGATAACAATTCTCTTTGTGGAGGCCAATCGCTTTGGGATTCCCATAGTTTTGATGGATCGAGCCCTGGTTTATTTAACCTGACGATGGTGCTTAACAGTTCGTCGATTAGCTGTCCGCTTATTACCAGTACCGACTGGGTGAGTATCGGTACGATCATCTTTCAGATACGTAATCCAGATGGAAATCCCACGCTGCTATTTAACCCTGATTTCAGCAGTTTTAATGCCGTTCCGGCTAATAACGGGTTGAATCAAATTCTACCGGGACAGTATACTGGAGTCAATCAGGCGAGTGTTTTGCGCTGTACGCCCATCTGCTCGCTGACAATGGCGGCCACGCCGGGCAGTTGCAATGCCAGCTCGAATCAATACACCCTGACCGGTACAGTAAGTCTACATAACGCAGTAGCCGGGAATTTGGTCATTACAGATGGTAATGTCTCAACAACAGTGTCGGTAGTAGCCAATCAGCCAACGGCGAGTTTTTTATTGACAGGGCTGAATGCGGATGGAGTAAGCCATACTGTTTCGGCTAGTCTAAGTGGTTGCAGTACTGTTACCACATCCTATGTGGCTCCGGTAAGTTGTACGGCACTTCCCTGTGCATCGGCCAGTTGTGTTCCTATGTACATTGTCCGATTACACTAGATTTTATCGCTGATGAGATTATGTTCCAGGACTTTCGCCTGGGCCAAAACACGGTTCTCTTATTTCCAGACCACTACTTTTTGTACCAGTGCTGGCCGATTTGCCCCCATAAGTCGTACTAAATACGTTCCGTCTGGAAGGCTACCCAGATCAATTGTGGTATCGGTATCAATCGCGACCGTTTGTGCTGGGAGCATTGTTTGGCCAGATATAGAAAGAACTTCTATCGTGCCGGCATAGGGCGGGCGCACCGTGAGGTACCGATCCGTTGGGTTTGGAAATGTCCAGGGGCCTGTTACTTCTTCTGGTACACCTGTTACGACCACTTTTTTGGATGTATTTTTCAGATAACGAAGTCCGCCAGCCTGGGTTCCCAACATCAGATCGGGGAGTTGATCGCCGTCGAGATCGGCAACGGTAGCAATGAGGCTCGTGCCCGGCAACCCGATGGACGCGAGGGAATCGATCAACGTGAGGGTAGATTGACTCGTTGGGTCGGGAAACTGGTAAACCCTAACCTTTCCATTGCTTTCGGCTAAGATTAATTCGTTTTTCTGATCACCATTTAAGTCCGCCACAACAATTGAGTGCGTATTATTAAACGCCAGGTCAGGTTTGATACCTCCGAAGGTCTGATTTTGCAACTGGAAGGTGGGACTAGCGGCTGTTCCGGCATTGCGGTAATAGCGAATCGTTCCGAGGCTGTTGCTACCGATTAACAGATCGGGCTTTCCATCTTTGTCAACATCAGCTACCGTGAGCAGATCGAGTGCTCCCATTAAATCGGGGGTTGGCCAGCGTAAGGCTCCGGCAAGGTTGTATTGTGAGGCAACTCCTTTGGCTGAGCCATTGATCAATACACGAATCTCAATCGCCTGGGTAGAGGTGCCGGTAATTATCAGATCCATACTGCCGTTGGCATCGACATCGAAAAAGGAAGGAACGATATGCGTCAACGTCAAGGATTTTGATAGACCGAGGTAATCGGTTGTGATGAGTACAAAGGCTGGGTTTTGGGTTGTGCCCTTGTTCTCGAACTGCCAGATACTGGCGCGGTAGTTACTGCCCAGCCCGACTCCGTCGTAACCAACCAGCATATCCAGGTCGCCATCGCCATCCAGGTCGGCCAGGGCGGGGGCAGCCCGTTCGCCCAGATCAAGCATGTCGCTTTGCAGGAAATCTTTCTGGGTTAATTGGAAGTCAGGTTTTTGTGTTGTTCCCTTGTTTTTGTAAAACCAGCTAGATGCCCGAAAGTCAAAGGCATAGTTATCGTTTGCCGTTACATTGGGCGATGCGATTAAGTCCTTCTGCCCGTCGGCGTCTACATCCTCAAAAAATACGGCTGGAAATGCCGGAAATAGAACTGGGTTGACGGCGGGGAACAAACTGTCGTAACTCGTAAAATTGGCTTTGTCGGAGTTGGCGCCATCATTGCGCAGGCGAGCCAGGTTTTCGCAACTTACAAAGCCGAACAGAAGATCTTTCTTTCCATCGCCATCCGTATCGACTACCGTAAGCGTGTTGCCTGAATGTAAAGGTCTGGCTCGGCTTGGATCGACCTTGCTCGTCTTCGCCGTGCTTGCAGTTGCTGACACCCGACCTGAGCCATCGCACTGATAATTAAATGTAAAATCGTTGCAAAACTCTTTGTGGAAGTGTCCCCAGCATGAACCGCCTGTGCGCTGAAAAATCAGCCCACCTTTCTTACCCGTTTTTTCAACGCTCATGTTCTGCTGGTAAGCTGGGATGTTTCCGTCCGCGTCGAAGGTGATAATGTCGATATCGCCGTCATCGTCGTAATCGGTAATGACCGGAATATCCGTATTGGCAACATAGACCGGTTGACTAGTTTCACTAAGGCCAATGGTTAAAAGTGGATCGATGGTTAGTTTGAACGATACCTGTCCGGCTTGAGACTCATTATGATAGACCGCGATGCCATTGGCGCTGGTTGTAAAGATGTCTTTGCGCCCATCGAAGTCGTAATCGACCAATAATAGCCAGTTATACAAGGGTGTTGGGAAGGCCGTTTCGTATTCGGGGGCATATTTCCAGGCCGTTCCGCTACCAGTTGGGTTATCGACCGCTATAAATGTACTAACCTTGTTCGTTGTCCGATCAAATACCACCAGGTCGTCGCGGGTATCATCGTTTAAGCGAATGGTTGAGTACTGAGGGGCGTTGAGTCCACCCGCCCAGGGGCTTAGCAACACGTTTGAATTCACCGTAACGGTTGGACTTTGGTCGTACCGAAAGCCAATTGCCCCGCCCGACTGCGCATAGTTGAACAGGGGACTCAGCAAAAAACAAAGCGTAAATAGCTTTTTCATCTAATTTTGGGCATGTTTAACCGCTACGGCGGCCCGGCGCAAAGTGCGCAGAGGTTATGCAGAGGACGCACTGCAAAATTTTCGTTGCGCCTTCGCGGTTGGAGCGAAACCTGATTTGAAAACGAAGAAACTGGTCCGAATGTGATGGTAACAACTGAACAACTCTACCATAAATTTCTGGAATGCACCGGAGTGTCGACCGATACGCGCCGAATTACCCCTGATTGTCTGTTTGTTGCGCTCAAAGGTGACAAATTCGACGGGAACCAATTTGCCGAACAGGCACTGGCCCAGGGTGCCCGCTATGCGCTGGTCGATGACCCCGCCGTGGCAGAGCGGGATCAGGAGGGTTGTCTGCTGGTGGCCGATGGTCTAACCGCTTTGCAAGACCTGGCTCGCCATCATCGGCAAACGTTTAGCTTTCCAGTTATTGGCCTGACGGGGTCTAACGGGAAGACGACCACCAAAGAACTTATCGCAGCTGTTTTATCGAAAAAGTACCGAACCTACGCTACCGTTGGCAACCTGAATAATCACATTGGGGTGCCCTTGACGTTGCTCTCCTTAAATGAACAGTGCGAACTGGCTGTTGTGGAAATGGGAGCGAATCACCAGAAGGAAATAGAATTACTCTGCTCCATTGCCCAACCCACGCATGGTCTGATTACCAATGTTGGCAAAGCGCATCTGGAAGGTTTCGGTGGTATTGAGGGCGTTCGGAAAGGGAAAGGCGAGTTATATGATTACCTGATTCAGAACGGAAAAACGGTCTTTATCAATTCCCGTGATAAAACCTTAATGGCCATGTATCGCGAACGATTGAAAGATACTCGTTCCGAATCTACGGCAGCTGAAGCCATTTTCTATCCTGCAGCAGAGGCTGCTGACGAGCCAATCGAATTGCTACAGGAGTCGCCCGTCGTGATCTATCGTAATTTGACCGGACAGGAAGTGACAACACATTTGCCGGGTCGGTATAATTTCGAGAATATGCTGGCCGCTTTAGCAATTGGTGATTATTTCGGAGTGTCAGTTGAAGAAGCCAACCGCGCCATTGCCGATTATAACCCGACTAACAACCGTTCGCAGGTGATTACCAAAGGGACCAATACCGTATTGCTCGATGCCTATAACGCCAACCCAAGCTCAATGGCGGCTGCGATCCGCCAATTTGCGGCTACCCCGGCCAAGCGCAAAGTGGTCATTCTGGGCGATATGTATGAACTCGGTGAGGAAAGCGAAGCTGAACATGCGGCACTGGGCAAACTCATTGCCGACAGTAAGTTCGATCTGGTTATTCTGGCCGGGAAAGACATGCATTATGCACTGGGTTACTTGCCCAAAGCCTATTATTTCCCCGACAAATTTTCGTTGCACAACTGGATCATGGACAACCCCATGACCGACACGAGTTTTCTGATAAAAGGCTCTCGGGGCATGAGTTTAGAAACGGTATTGCCTTTTATTTGAAAGATAAGACGGTCTACCATGGCCTATATTCGATTCAATTGTTATAGATTCATTTCAAAATAAATACACTGCCTTGTAAAACTGCTTGCGATGGTGAAGGCTTAATTTGATAGATGTAAGCCCCTGTGGGTAATGGGCTATTTTTCCACGTTCCATCGAAAGGCTGTTTGTACTGTTTTGAGAAAAATATAATTTCTCCCCAACGGTTAAAAATAGTGACTTCGGCAAGTGGATAACTTTCAATACCACGTAGCTCCCAGTTTTCGTTCATGCCGTCGCCATTTGGTGAAAAAGCATCCGGAATCCATATACGCTCATAAACAGTAATGACAATATTATCAGTTGCTGAACATCCGAGATTATCCGTAACGGTCAAGGTGTAGCTACTGGTTTGTTCCGGTGTACAAGTTGGATCTGAACTAGCTGAGTTGCTCAAGCCCGTTGGGGGTGTCCATTGATACTGATAAGTCCCTTGGGAACCACTATGAAGTTGAATGGAGGAGCCGCGCCAAATTTCTACATCTGGTCCTAAATCGACTACAGGTGGAGACTGAATTAGTCCTAGTCGCTGTGTCGTACCATTTTGACAGGCAAACGAACTGTTGACCGTATATTTTAAAAGGTGTGTTCCAATGCCTGCTATACGTGGATCATACTGATTTCCAGTAACTCCTGGACCGCTAAACACTCCGTTGGCAGGGTAGCCTTGAAGGGTTATAGGAGAGTGATCTGAGCCGCAAAAAGCGGGTACCGAGTCCATACGCACATGGATTGTCGGTGTAATCATCAGTGAATAAGTTTGTGATTGTGCCTGACAACCATCAGTATCTACTATACTCACCTGATAAGTACCGGCCTGTTTTGCCGTTATAGTTTCTTTCCCCGACAGTGGTATATTGTCAAGTAGCCACTTGTATGAATAAATAACTGCATTGAGTGATGTTTGAGCAGTTAGCTGTAATGAATCTCCAGCGCAAATTTCGGTAACAGATCGAGCAGGAGAGATAACAACAGAGGGGGCAGATACTATAGCAACCTGTTGAGCTGTGCCTTGCTGACAGGATAAATCACTTTTTATAGTATAGGTAAGCGTATGATGACCTACTCCGGCTTTAATCGGTTCAAATTTGTCGTCTGATACACCTGGGCCAGCAAAGAAACCACCTGATGGGCTGCCTTTTAGTAGAATACTATTCCCTAAAAAGCCGCATTGCTTAGGAATGGAGTCTATGGTAACAGTTACACTGGGTACTACTGCTAATGTAAACGGCGGACTTGCCAGTTGGCAGGTTGTTGAATCTGTGACGGTAACTGTATACTGCCCTGCCTGATGAACAACAAGCATGTTGGTCGTGACACCAGATAGGGATGTACCATTGAACGACCATTGATAACGATAATTAAGTTGATAGGGGGTAGTAAGCACTAACGAATCACTGCTACAGATTGCCGTTGTCGACCGCTGTGGAGATATTGATGCAACAGGTAAAGCTGTTCTAGTCAGTTGGATTGTGTCAGAAAAAGACGTACATCCCTGATTCGTATCGCGTACAACTGCCCAATAGGGACCAGGCTGATTAGCTATAAGGGTAAACGTATTTTCGGGTAGAAGTTTTCCATTGAAATACCATTGATAAGTCAAACCAACACCCGATAAGGCTTCTAACTCTACTGACCCTGATGGCCCACAAATTCTTAAGGGATTTGGCGACTTTAGCTTAAAATGTTGTTTTGTTACGGTCAATTTTACCTCATTTGAGCGACGTGACTTTGAACACTGATTTTTGAGCGATGTAGTAAGCTGGTAAGTGCCACTTTCGGTTGCTGTTAGAACAGGAGAGGTAGCGCCTGGAATAGAACTACCGTCTTTTTTCCACTGATAAGCCCAATTGCTATTGGTAATGGCCTTCATCTCTACGCTTGCACCTTCGCAGATTTGAGCTGTTGTAGCAGGCTGATTATTTATTGTTATTGTTGGATCGGGAGGGGAGGTGGGAGGGCAATCTACTACAAGCAGTTGATAGTCGCGACGAACAAGCCCTATTTTCTGACCATTTCTGTATTCTTCTACTACTACCGTAAAAACAAATAAGCCTAGTTGCGTTGGTGTTACAGTTAGTTCTCCTGTCTGGCGATTAATTGTCAATGGAGGTGTACCCGGAATAGCCTTATCCGCGCTAAAACCCGAAATCCATTGGACGTCTAATCCATTTTGACTACCTACACTCACATTGGGATCTAGGCGGTCTAACGGCGTAGCGAACGAATAACGTAGCTCATCACCATCAGCATCTTTAGCATCAAAGGAAAACCAAAATGGATCGCCAACGCATAGGAATTCTCCATCAATCTGACCAAAAATGGGAGATGAATTGAGGAACACTTTCCCATTTTGAGATAAAGCCGGGAACTCTAAGTAAAAGGTCTGTCCCGTAAGTGACGGATTCTTAATATTGTCAATAATTCCATTTCTGCAGCAATACTGCCAGGTCATATAGTAGCCGCCAGGATCATTATAATCTGCTGGATTCCAATTGACAATGTCTTCATACCGGTAAAGGGAAGTTTTAATTTGCCGCAACGTTGCGCAAGTCTGATTGGTATAATTAACTGATTGGCGGGAAAGCCCAGGTATATAAAAACTGGTGATTTTTTTGTTGTCTGATTTTCGATAAACAAGTATTAGAACATCTGATGTAGGCGCTCCCCCTACGTCTTGATTTATATCATCAAAATACATGTTTAGGGCAATTCTATAACGACCTGGTACCTTGTCAAGATTGACCATCTCTAAATTGCCACCTACCACGTGCGATGCAAAGGACGGGTTACTTAGCAATGTGTATATCAAGATAAAGAATGAGCCTAATAGTATCGGAAGGGTTTTGTTGAGCGTAATTCTCATAAATAATAAGAAACTCGTGATTGTCTTCTGGTGTGTATTGGATCTAAGCTTAAAAGCCTCTTGGCTAATTTCACTGTAGAAATAATTGCTACTAAATAAGTTATTTGTGAAATTACAGAATCACTCAAATGTGTTTTTGTCTTTGGTTGTAATTAATACCAACTTCTACTATCACGACTACTTATACATATAGTTATCAGGGTTGTCAATAACATATACTAAGCTTACTGTCTATTATTTTTCTGATAAATTTTTGCTGTATAACTGGGTTATGGACAACCTCATGAGCGACAGGAGTTTTCTGATAAAAGGCTCTCATTGCATGAGTTTAGAGACTGTCCTGCCTTTTATTTGACATCTTTTTCAATTTATTCATATACGCCAAATTGTTTTAGTCGGCCTAACGATTTCTAAAGTTAGAAAGTAGCTGATCAGATCCCGCAATGTTTCCTAATAAATGCTGAATCATCTTTAAGATTCAAGCAAATTTTTCGGTGTGCGAAAAAAATACATGAATCTTTGGGGCATGAGTTTAGAGACTGTCCTGCCTTTTATCTGAATGGGCGAAATATGGAAAACATAACTTTCATTAATCTACATAAGGACAGGTAAATTTCCCATGCCGGTAGGTGATGAAGAACCTTATTATACTCTTAGTTGGTCTGAGTCTATGCACTGTCGCATGTAGATCAGCAGATTCCGCTGATCCTCTTACCAACGAGGATTATGCGATATATTCTACATATCTGGAGAGTTTCTTATTTTATAGAAATACTCCATCGGCCGAAACAATTATCCTTGAGGATTCAACTAAGAGTATAACAAACGAGATTCACCCTGAAACAACCTGGTTATGGATAGTAAGCAACTTAGGCGAGCGCTGCAAGTATCTAAAAGATACCGCAGCATGTCATAAGGCGAAACATCCGGCCTGGGCTTCGCTATTTGAAAACGTCAAGCAGTCGGCTCGTCATAGGCAGGATTTTTTGCAGCCATCGAAATTTAAGGTTCGTTATCCTATACAGCTACTATCCCAATTCCGTAAGCAGCTACCTAAAGTTCGGCGTGATAATGACTCATTGACTTATTATATCTTCGGACTGTCTAGAGTTGCTTACAATATTGATAAAACGAAAGCACTTTTTTTTGGTAGTTTTATTTGTGGTAGTACTTGTGGAAGGGGAGAGTTAATTATGCTGGAGAAGGTTGATGATACCTGGGTATTAATTGATAGGTTTAGATTTTGGATTGCATAACCTACATAAAGTTTACTAACTCAATGGTGAGATTATTCTTTTTGCTCTTAGTTCCACTCTGTTCGATAGGACAGAGTACACCCTTCGAGGATGAGATTCGGGCGTTTGAAAAAACGGATCAAACTACCCCGCCACCGCACAATCCAATTGTTTTTACGGGTAGCTCCTCTATTCGACTCTGGGAGAATCTGGCCGACTATTTTCCCAAAAAGACGATTCTTCAACGGGGATTCGGAGGCTCTCAGTTAAACGAAGTCTTGCAATACGCTGACCGAATTATTGTGCCCTATCATCCGAAGCAGGTCGTTTTGTATGCGGGTGAAAATGACATTGCTACGGGTAAACTAACTGGTCAGCAGACCTTCGAACGGTTTGTGGCCTTGTTTGTGCATGTTCGCCAGAAATTGCCGAATGTGCTGTTTACGTTTATTTCGATAAAACCCAGCCCATCGCGCCGGAAGTTTTTCCCGGAAAACGACATTGCCAATCAGCTTATTAAAGACTATCTGGCGAAACGAAAGAACACTCAGTTTGTGGACATTCGCCCAGTGATGCTGACAAAAGCGGGCCAGCCTGTCCCTGAATTATTCAAACCCGATAGCCTGCACATGCTGCCCGAAGGGTATCAGCGGTGGGCCAAGGTCCTGGGGCCGTATTTGAAGTAATGAATCTGTGGTGGGGTGCCGAGTTTGTAGTCGTAAGCCAGAGCTGATGACCTGTGGCTTTTCCTAATCAATGAGTTGTTCAGTGGGTGATATTGGTAATCGCTCCGGGCGAAGTGTGTAATTTAAGCGGGTGATAATTCACAAAAACTTAACGTACGTCTGGCTGTTTAGTGCGCCGTCAATGCCAATTTTGTGGCTATGTCTGAGCAAACGCTGAATGACGACGAACTAGTCGCTTTGCTTCGTTATGACAACGAAGAGGCATTCCAAACGCTGTATAAACGCCATTGGTACGACTTTTTTGTCCTGGCCAATCGTAAACTCCGCGATGAAGATGTTGCTGCCGATATTGCCCAGGATTTGTTTCTCCGGCTCTGGCAAAACCGCAAAACACTCCTGATCAGTAACCTGACGGCTTACCTGACCACTTCGCTTAAAAACCTTATTATTGACCACGTTCGCACGCAATTACACGGCGAACAGTATGCCAGCCACTTTGTGTATACCTCGTCTGTTGGTACACTCGACACGGCTAATACGGTTCAGTTTAGTGAACTCACTGAATCGCTCAATCAGGCTTTGTTACAATTACCCGACAAAACGCGCGAAGTATTTATTCTGAACCGCTTTGAGCAACTGCCTATTCGCGAAATTGCCCTGCGGCTTGGCCTCTCCGAGAAAGCAATTGAATATCATCTTTCCCGCTCGCTTACCTTCCTTCGTGCAAACCTGCACGACTATGCCACAGCCGTTGTGCTGACAGTCCTGTTCGGTCGTTAACAAAAGCTTAACATAAAAGGCTTAGGGAATTTTTCAAGTTGCCCGTCTCTCTTATGAAGGCGGCTGCAAAAAAGGGCTTGCCATTGACTGACAAAATGGACCCCCAACAACTCCGGGCCTTATTGACCAAGTACCAAAACGGTGAAGCATCCGATAGCGAACGAACACAGGTGGAAGCCTGGTACGACGCGCTGGACGCTGAAGCCGAATTGACTCGATCTGCTTCCGATAAGCGCGCGTTTATCGAACATTACTGGCAGCAGTTAGCCGAACAGATCAGACCGTCGACTAACGTTAGGGCGATGCCGATAGGCCTCTATCGTCTGGCTGCTGCGGCTGTTCTGGTGTTGGGGATTGGACTGAGTTGGTATTTTCTGATGAACCCTGGGCGCGAAACAGATTCAGGACGCCTGACTGCGCAGACAGGCAAACTGGAGCTGGTACGTAAAACAAACGAGTCTGATCAGCCAATTCGGGTAGCCTTGTCGGATGGTAGTGTCATTACCCTAAAGCCAGGTAGTCAGGTACAGTATCCGTCAATGTTTACGGGCAATCGGCGGGAGGTTCAGTTGAATGGGGAGGCATTTTTTGAAGTCACTAAAAATCCAGAACAGCCCTTTCTGGTGTATGCCAATGGGCTGGTCACGAAGGTACTGGGAACCAGTTTTACCATTGTCGCTAAAGCAGATAAGCCCACCGCCGAGGTAGTGGTCCGGACGGGACGGGTGGCTGTTTATCAACAAACGGACAACCAGGCTGCTGCGTCTGATATGGTGCTGAAACCCAACGAAAAAGCTACGTACTTTCTGGCCGACAAGCGAATCGTAAAATCGCTGGCCGACCATCCGGTAGTTCTACGGCCAGAGGCTATCAAAACGCATTTTGTATTCGACGATACGCCCGTTGCCAGGGTGTTTCGGGAGTTGGACGATGTGTATGGGATACATATCTCCTTCGACGAGCAGGCACTCGTCAATTGCACGCTAACGGCCAATCTGGCTAATCAACCATTATCAGCCCAGTTGGATATGATTTGCCTATCCATCGGCGCTACCTACCAAACCAAAGGTACCCAAATCCAGGTCAGCAGTCGGGGCTGTCCTTAAACCGAGAACTACTCAATCAATTACACTTTATGAAATGTTTACTTTCGCTAGTGTTCAGCATCCTGCTGAATGCTAGTCTAGTCCAGGCTGTGCCCATTTCAGCACCAGACCTGATGAGCCGACCCGTTTCCATTACAGTAGAAAGCGAAACGGTACGAACTGTATTACAGCAACTTGAAAAGGCTGTCGATGTTCGCTTTGTGTACAGCCCCCGAGTAATTGGGGCCGATAAACGAATCTCGATCAGTGCGCGCAATGAACGTTTAGCCAGTGTGCTCCAGCGGTTATTCACCTCGTTAGATGTAGCCTGGGAAGTAGTTAACGGACAGATTATTCTGAAAAAAGGCAATGCGCAAACAAGTCTGCTGTCTGTTCCCATTTTTCGGATCAATGTTCCTGTTGTGTTTGAACAGCCCAGGCGACTCCTGTCCGGCCAGGTCAACGATTTTGCCAGCAACCAGCCATTGCCGGGTGTGAGCATTGTGGTAAAAGGAACCACAAGAGGAACCACAACCGATGCGGATGGTCGGTTTTCGCTTAGCATTCCCGATTTTGGCGACGAGCTAACCCTTTCCTTCTCGTTCATTGGCTATGAAACGCTGGAGGTACCGGTGAAGAATAACCAGACAAATTTGAAGGTGGCCCTCAAGGAAACACACAACTCGTTGAGTGAAGTAGTAGTGGTGGGCTATGGCACGCAAAAGAAGGTGAATCTGACCGGAGCGGTTTCGCAGGTTTTAGCTAAAGAGCTGGAAAACAGACCGCTGAACAATATGTCCCAGATTCTTCAGGGCATGGTGCCTAACCTGAACATTACGTTCAGTACGGGTCAGCCAGGGCAGGGCGGTAACCTGAACGTTCGGGGAGAAACGTCTATCAATGGAGGAGGGCCGTTGGTGCTGATCGATGGGATTCCGGGCGATATCAACCGAATCAACCCCGCCGATGTGGAGTCGGTATCGGTATTGAAAGATGCCGCTGCCTCGGCTATTTATGGCGCACGGGGTGCCTTTGGGGTTATTCTGGTAACAACCAAAACAGCCAAGAACGGCAAAACAACCATCTCGTATAGTACCAACTATGGCTGGTCGGCGCCAACGGTTAGTACCAAATTCCTGACTAATGGCTACGAGTATGTGCGGATGAACGACGAAGCGTTTACCAGAGCTACCGGCAACAGCTACACCCGTTATTCTGAAGAAGATTATAAAGAACTGGAAGCCCGCCGGTACGATAAAGTTGAAAATCCGGCTCGTCCCTGGACGGTGGTTAAAAATGTGAATGGCAAAGACATCTATAACTATTACGGCAATTATGACTGGTGGAATACGCTCTTCAATACAACCGAACCATCCAAACAGCATAACATCAATTTATCGGGCGGAACAGATAAGGTGAATTACTTCCTGTCGGGGTCAATTTTTGAGAAGGACGGGATCATGAAAATCAATACCGATAAATTCACGTCGTACACCCTTCGCAGCAAGATTAATGCACAGTTGACGCCTTGGCTCAAAGTGGGTAGTAACATCCAGTACTTCGATTCGAGATATACCTATCCAGGTCTGGAAGGCGGTGCCAATGCCAATTTCGTGGCCATTACAGTACATGCCTTGCCAGCCTACGCACCTACGAACCCAGATGGTACGGCTACCTATAACACGCTGAAAAATAACTATTCCATCGGCGATGGTTTATTCGCGAACCTGTTGAAAGGCGTAGCTGGTGGCGAAAAGAAGGTTCACGAACTGACCGCCATCAACTCGGTTACCATCGACTTTACCAAGAACTGGAATCTGGTGGGTAACTACTCCTATTCCTTTTATATCGCCGATGACTGGTACCGGTCTGCCGTAGCGCAATACTCAATTCAGCCGGGAATCCTGGCCACGGTACCCAATTACAATACCGATCAGTACCGCAAGACCATGTGGTTTGACCCTGCAAACGTCACGAACCTGTATTCTTCGTATAACCAGACATTTGGAAAACACTATGTTGGAGCCACGGCGGGGGTAAACTACGAATCCAGAAAACACCAGCGCTTGTTTGGTGCTCGAAAAAATCTGCTCTCAGAAAGTCTCAATGATTTGGATCTGGGCACCGGCGAACAACTTTCGGCTGGAGATTCCTATCAGTACTCGCTGTTCGGGGCATTCTACCGCCTGAATTATGATTACGTTGGCAAGTACCTTCTGGAAGTGAATGGCCGTTACGATGGAACATCCCGCTTTGGTCAGGGCCGACGCTATGGCTTCTTTCCATCGGTTTCGGCAGGATGGCGGCTTAGCGAAGAAAGCTTCTTTGAACCGCTGAAACAGGTAGTCGATAACCTGAAAATCAGAGCTTCCTATGGTACGTTGGGCAACCAGTTACCGTCTAATACCAACTCGGCGAGCTTTTATCCATACATACCCATCATGCCAACGGCTCAATCGAGTTGGATAAATAATGGGCAAAAGCTTACGTATGTCAATAACCCCAACCCAATTTCGCCCGATCTTACCTGGGAAAAGGCCACGACGTCCAATCTTGGTCTGGATGCGGGTTTGTTGAAAAACCGACTGAATATGTCGCTGGATGCCTATATCCGCAATACAACCGGAATGCTGGTTCCAGGTCAGGTGCTGCCTGCAGTGTATGGTGCTACGGTGCCCACGCAAAATGCCGGGGATTTGCAAACCAAGGGTTTCGAACTATCCATCGGATGGCGCGATCAGGTTAAAGTGGGGGGTAAAGCATTGGCCTATAATGCCTCCTTTATTCTTTCCGATTCTAAATCGACGATTACCCGGTATGATAACCCAAACAAAATCCTGTCGAGCCGCTACGAAGGCCAGACAATTGGCGATATCTGGGGCTATTCGATTGACGGATACTTCAAAACCAACGAAGAAGCGCAAGCCTACACTGTTGATCAAACCATTGTTAATAAGCAACGACTGAGCGCACCCGGCGACTGGAGCAAATTGCAGGCGGGTGATCTTAAGTTTATCGATATTGATGGCAATGGTAAAATAGATCAGGGGGCTAACACGCTGGCTAATCATGGCGATTTGAAAGTGATTGGTAACGACCGGGCTCGCTATCGCTATGGCATAAACCTGGGTGCTACTTGGAACGGGATAGACCTGTCAATACTGGCGCAGGGTATTCTACGGAAGAACTGGTACCCCGGTAACAATGCCGATAAATTCTGGGGGCCTTATTCCCGTCCGTATTACTCTTTTATTCCTGAGAATTTCGAAGCCGATGTCTGGACGCCCACCAATACCGATGCGTATTTCCCGGTTCTGAGAGGCTATACCGCCCTGAATGGGGGAGGAGATTTGAACGCAGCCAATGACCGATACATTCAGAATGTGGGTTACCTCCGGTTGAAAAACGTGGTGATTGGCTACACCTTTCCCGAGCAGCTTACCAAGAAAATCTGGATACCACGAGCCCGTATTTATGTGAGTGGCGAAAATCTGCTGACATACACACCACTCCGCTCCAAATACATTGATCCTGAGCAATTGGATGGTGATGCCACCAACGGCAGAACATACCCCTTGTCGAAAACCATTTCTGCTGGCCTGAACATCACGTTCTAAACCGATTTACTCCATAGTTAGATGAAAAAATTAATTAGTCTCATAGCCGTAGCCATTGGTCTGGCTGCCTGCGATCTGAACCTGGTTCCTCAGGATGCGATTTCGCCTGAAACTTTTTTCAAGACCGAAAACGACCTTTTGCTATACACCAATTCGTTTTACAATGCCCTACCATCTGCCGAGGATGTGTATAATGAGGATGTTGACAATGTGGTGAAGAATAGCCTTCGCGACGAATTGCAGGGAACACGAGTTGTGCCAACCAGTGGGGGAGGCTGGAGCTGGACTACCTTACGAAATATCAATTACTTTCTGGCTAATTCTGCCAAATGCCCGGATACCAAGGCGGTAGCCAAATACAATGGATTGGCCCGTTTCTTCCGAGCCTATTTTTATTTTGGCATGGTCAAGCGATTTGGCGATGTTCCCTGGTATTCCCGCGCCATTGAGGTGTCGGATCAGGAGATGCTGACGAAAGCACGTGACCCGCGCACTATGGTGATGGACTCGGTGATGGCCGATATCAATTATGCCATTGCCAACCTTGATGGCTCCCGGCAGGTGAACAGCATTACCAAATGGACCGCCCTTGCCCTGAAATCCAGAATGGCTTTATACGAAGGCACCTTCCGGAAGTACCACCCTGAATTCAACCTCCCCGGTGCTGATAAATTTCTGGATGAATGCGTTTCGGCATCGGAGAATCTAATGACAAACAGTGGCTATACGATCTACAAAGCTACACCAGCTACAGCCTATGGCAAGCTGTTTTCGTCCGATAATGCCATCCCAGATGAGGTTATTCTGGCGCGGGATTTCAGTGATGAATTACAGGTTTATCATAATCTGAATTACTACACGATGACCGCATCGTACGGGAAACCGGGCCTGGAGAAGAAGCTGGTGAACAGCTACTTAATGGCCGATGGGTCGCGTTTTACGGATATCAAAGGGTACGAAACCATGCAGTTTTATGACGAAGTACAAAACCGGGACCCTCGTTTGTCGCAAACCATCCGAACACCGGGCTACACCCGAATTGGCGAAAGTACCCCGTTGACTCCGGAATTTGGGGCTACGGTTACAGGCTATCAGCTGATCAAGTTCGTTTCGGCACCGAAGTGGGATACTTACAGTAAGGATATTACCGATATGCCCATTTTTCGGTACGCCGAGGTGCTCTTGAATTTTGCCGAAGCCAAAGCCGAGCGAGGTACCTTAACCCAGGCCGATCTGGACCGATCAACCAAACTAACCCGCGATCGGGTCGGCATGCCAAATATCAACCTGACGATTGCCAATGCGAATCCAGACCCCTATCAGGCGCAGCAGTATACCCAGTTAAGTGGAAGTAACACGGGGGTAATTCTGGAAATTCGACGGGAAAGACGTATTGAGCTGGTGATGGAAAATTTCTTCCGCTGGGATGATCTCATTCGCTGGAAGGAAGGACAATTGCTTACCAAAACCTTCAAGGGGATGTATTTTCCGGGGCCTGGGAGCTATGATCTGGATAAAAATGGAAAAATTGATCTGGTCATCTATGAGGGCACCAAGCCGACAGTTGCTGGCGCTCAACTCCTCAAGTTAGGCAGCGAAATATTGCTGGAAAATGGCAGTAAAGGCGGCAATATTGTCGTGAATGGACATATTACCAAGAAATTTAACGAAGCGCGGGATTACCTGTATCCCATTCCGACACAGGAGCTTTTGCTGAATCCCAACCTGACTCAGAATCCGAACTGGGAGTAATTAATTTTAACGGAACTAATTCCTTCGACTAATATAAATTCAGTATTCGTCATGGCCCGTATTGGTTTTGATTAATTAATCGAGCAAAATCCCGTAGGGATCAAACAGCGCAGCGTCGGTAGGAAATGGGTTTTCTGAGTTATCTATCGTGCCGTAGGTACGCGACGGGTCGCGTACCTACGGCACGCCGGAAAAAGTGCACTGCTTTTATCTACCGACGCTACGCTGTTGAGCCCTTCACAGGGTAGAAAAAAGCTTGATTATTTTGTGAAAACCAATACGGGCCATTTCGAATACTGAACTTCCTTAACTACTTCATGACAATGATTTCGGATAGACGATTATTCCTTGAAAAAATGTCGCAGCTTGGGGCACTGAGTCTGCTTCCTATTGCCCCGGTTTTAGCCAATGACGCAGCTGTTGCCCCAGCGGAAGAGAAAAATCATTTCGTGGCTGGTCCTTATCTTCAAAACATGGGTACGCATGACGTGACAATCATGTGGATTACGCACAAAAACTGCTTTAGCTGGGTCGAATATGGAGCCGGAACGTATACTAGCAAGCGGGAATTTGGGTATGTCAACGGATTGATTGAGGCTAATAATCGTATCAATAAAATTACACTCTCTAATCTCAATCCGGGTACCGAGCATAAATACAAGATCGTTTCGACCGAAGTTCTGGGTTACAAAGGCTCGAAGGTTGAGTTTGGCGAAACCATTAGCAGCCCCATGTACGGCTTTAAAACACCGGCCGAAAATGAAGAAGAATTCAAGATGGTGGTGTTCAACGATATTCACGATCGACCACAGATTATTCCGCAACTGCTTTACCGACACGGCTATACGGGCAACAAACGAGATTATGATTTCGTGGTGTTTAACGGCGACTGCTTTGATTGGGTTACCGAAGAAAGTCAGATCGTCGATCATCTGATTAAACCGTCGGTCGATATTTTTGCCGCTGAAATGCCTTTCATTTTGACCCAGGGAAACCATGAATGTCGGGGGAGTTTTTCCCGGCACATTCCGGCCTATTTTGCATATCCTGAAGACAAGTATTACTATGCGTTTACCCATGGGCCGGTCCGGTTTGTTGTGCTGGATTCGGGCGAAGATAAAGGCGATGATAGTGTTGAATATGGTGGATTGTCGGCCTTTGATCGGTACCGGGAAACGCAGAAAAAGTGGCTGGAAAAGGAAATTGAGAGTCCTGAGTTTAAAAAAGCGCCCTTCCGAATCGTTCTAATTCACATTTCGCCCTACCATTCTGGCGACTGGCATGGCCCTATGCATGGCCGCGAAGTGTTCGGACCGCTGTTGAACAAAGCCAAAATCGATCTTCAGATTTCGGGGCATACCCACCGTTATGGCACGCATGATCCTGATGCGCTGCATAACTATCCCATCGTAATTGGTGGCGGTCCGCTGGAAGGGAATCGAACGTTAATAAAGCTCCATGCTACCCCAAAAGAGCTGACGCTAAAAATGATTCGTGATGATGGCGAAGTAGTAGGGAAATATGTCATTCCCAAAAAAGCAAAGGCGTAATCGTAGCAAAGACACAAACTTATTGCATAACCCCCTTCATATGAGAACAGTTATTGGCTTGCTCTTTACCTTCCTTTCACTGGCAACGTATGCTGGCGAAGGCCCTTTTGTCCAGAAGCTGAAAAAGCTTAAGGTGATGACTTATAACATTCACCACTGCAATCCGCCATCGGCCGGGACCAAAATTGAGGTAGAGGCTATTGCCCGCGTGATCACTAATGAAAAGCCAGATTTTGTTGCCCTCCAGGAAGTCGATGTGAATACGGAACGTTCGGGGAAAGGATTACACCAGGCAAAAGAACTAGCCCGATTAACGGGAATGCACTACTTTTTTTCGAAAGCCATCGACCATCAGGGCGGTGATTATGGCGTAGCCGTTCTATCCAGATTTCCGATAATCGACTCAACACGATTGACTCTGCCTATCGACCCCGCAATTGGTGGAGAAACCAGAACGATAGCCGCCATAACTGCAGAAGTAGCCAAGGGGGAAAAGGTCATCTTTGCCAGTACGCACCTCGATTTAAAAGAGCCTAATCGACTCTCCCAGTCAGAGTTAATCATAAACCTGTTTAAAGAGTCTACGCTTCCCGTAATTCTGGCGGGCGATTTTAATGCGCAACCCGACAGTAAAGTCATTGGTCTGCTGGACCAGCATTTTACCCGAAGCTGTCTGGATTGCAAGCCCACAATTCCAGTTAAAGAGCCCAATCGTGTTATTGATTTTATCATGTTCAAACCGGGGAGCACGTTTAAAAGCCTGTCAACCCGAGTAATTGATGAGCAGTATGCTTCAGATCATCTGCCCGTAGTGGCTGAGCTTGGCATAACGTACTAGATGGGATTACGGACCGGGATCGGATCTTATTTTATCCGTAAAAACGCTTCCCGATTACTGTCACCGTTCCAATCACCAACATGATCTTTTTTCGACAGGATTAACAGGATTATTTACTGGGAAGCTGTTTAAACTTTTCCTTTTATAGAAGAATCTGGGCTGTTTTTGTCATCCCGACGCCAGGAGGGATCTTCGGTAAATAACCAGTTGCCGAAGATCCCTCCTGGCGTCGGGATGACAAAAAACGATTCAAATTCAATAGCAATAAGAAAGTTTAAACAGCTTCTGGAATAAAAAATTATGAAAATCCTGTCAAAAAAACTAGTCATCAGCGTCGCGAGCTAGCTTCTTTTTCACGACATCGACCGGGTATTTGAGCGCCAGCCGACGAATATCGTAGCTGAATTCTTCGTAGGTTTCTTTCCAAAGCTTGGCTTCTTCGGGTGTGTAGTCATAAAAGCCCTGCGCGTTTAAAACCCCTTTACCGCCTGCCTGTACAATATCGTCGATCAGCTTGGGGACTTCTGTCTGATTGCTCAGCGTCGGAAACAAATCCTTCATAACCGTGTGGTAAGCAGGCACGCCCGTCAGGTCCATCCATCGGAAAACGCCCACGAGAGTCATCCAATAGCCGGCATTATTTCGGCAGGCCCGATCGACATCTTCAACCGTCGCATAGCCGTTTTCGACCAGATTAAAGGCCTCCCGATACATCGCGTACATTAGGCGATTGGTGATAAATCCTCGAATATCCTTCCGAACCAACGTCGGCTCTTTCCCCCATAAGTGCGACAACTCATAGAGCCATTCGGCCGTTAGAATATCGGTCAGGTCTCCACAAATAATTTCCAGAAATCGAGTTGTATGTGAGGGTTCTGCCCAATGCAAACCCACAAACCGCGCAGGAAGTCGGACCTCGCGCTGAAGCAGGCTAATCGGAATAGCTGACGTATTGCTGGTAATAAGGGCATTCTCGGCAACAACGGCTTCGATTTTCTCATAGACCGATCGTTTAATCGCGACGTTTTCGAGCGTACACTCCATCACGACTTTGCTGTCTTTGAGAAGGCTATAATCCTCTGTAATAGTTAGTTGTTGAAGATATGATTCCGGGTTTTGTGTGAACAGCCCTTCCTGATAAGCTTTTGCCAGATGTTCCCGAATGCGCGGCTCAGCGGTTTCCATATCGACTGGAAGCGGAGCAACCGCCACAACCGGATGTCCGGCTATCAAGAGGCATGTTACGATACTACAACCCATCAGTCCCAGTCCGACTACACCTACGGGTATTTTTTCTGGATTCATTGACTGGTTCATGGTAGAAATTAGTGTAATGTGAATGACAAATGAAAATTGGAGAAACTTCCTGGATTTACAGATAAGTGTTTTACTTATGCCACGAGTATTCAATAACTATGGATGACCACGTCGAAGACACTAGGTTACTTTAGATAAGTTCATAGGGCGATTTATGTCCCTGCAAATAAAATTATTTATTGATTTTATTGTGATATGAAAATATTGATTTGAGTAATTACCTATTTTACCTATGGGTATTTTATACCGTCTTTTCTACATTAAAAGTACATTAATTTTAAATTTTTTTAAGAACTATCAGGCTTTTACTTAGAATATTCAATAGAATTCTGAGTTTTAATGTAAAGTCAAAATAATATTTTTTAAGATTACTATTTCATTCTAACCTATTCTATCATTATGTTAAAAAATGTACTTTGTTGCATTTTGCTGCTATTTGCCATAACTGGGCCACTTTGGGCGCAGGACAGGCAACTATCTGGCGTATTACGCGACGAGCAGGGCCAGACCGTGTCTGGGGCAAACGTGGTTATTAAAGGAACCTCACGAGGGACAACGACGGATGCCGCTGGTGAATTTAAGCTGACGCTTCCTGCTGGAAATGTAGTCTTAACCATTTCATCGGTAGGATTTGTGGCGAAAGATGTAGCTGTAGCGCCGGGGCAATCCCAGCTTACTGTTTCACTGGCAACCGATGATCGTCTACTTGGCGAAGTAGTGGTAACCGCATTAGGTATCAAACGGGAAGCGAAAGCGCTGAGCTATGCAACTCAGGCTATAAAACCCGCTCAGATCAATGAGGTGCGGGATGGTAACGTACTGAACACGTTACAAGGGAAAATTGCTGGGGCCTATATCACGCAAGGCTCAGGTGGACCCGGTACTGGATCGCGGATTGTGTTGCGTGGTAACCGTTCTATTCAGGGGACAAACAATGCCCTGATGGTTGTGGATGGTGTCCCGATCAACAATAGCACATTCGGACAGGCAACCAGCGATTTCGGTAGCGTTGCGAACTCCGATGGGGCATCGAACATCAACCCTGATGATATTGAGAATGTAACCGTACTGCGTGGTGCGTCGGCGGCTGCGTTGTATGGTAGTCAGGCCGCTAACGGTGTAATCCTGATTACAACGAAACGTGGTAAATCGGGTCGGGTGTCGGTCGATGTCAACTCGGGCGTTTCAATTGATAAGCCGTTTGCCTTGCCAATGGTACAAAACCAGTATGGTCAGGGTGTTGGCGGAAAGCTGGACCCTACCGTTGGTGCTAGCTGGGGAGCAGCTATGACGGGTCAGTCGTATACAAACTATCTGGGCAAAACGGATACCTATTCAGCGCAACCGAACAACATTCGTGATTTCTTCCGCACGGCGGTAAGCTGGAATAATTCGATTGGTATTACGGGCGGTTCGGAGAAATCGCAGACGTATTTATCGTATACCAACAACGCGTTACAGGGAACGGTACCAGGCAATGACCTCATGCGCCATACGATCAACCTGCGTTTGTCGAACCAGATCAGCTCGAAATTATCGACCGATGCGAAGGTGACCTACATCAATCAGTCGGTGATCAACAAGCCGCGGACGGGTGAAGAAAACGCACCGGTAATTGATCTTTATCAGATTCCACGTAACGTGAGTCTGTCAACAGCGCAGAATTATGCTGCACCGAATGCCTATAATGTGCTGACCCCAACGGCCTGGCCATCAACGCTGAACTCTATCTACCAGAATCCGTATTGGATGACCAATCAGACGGCCATCAATCAATATCGGGATCGGATTATCGGGTTCGTTCTGGCGAAATATCAACTAACGGATTTCCTGAGTGTTCAGGGCCGGGCTAACCTCGATAAGTACTTCGATAAAAACGAAGAAAGCTATGCGCAGGGAACGATTTTATGGGCCAATCAGGCGGGTGGTAAGTTCTCACGGAACAACATCGTGAATACCCAAAGCTGGTACGATTTGTTGATTGAAGGGAAAAACAATCTTGGTAAAGATCTGACGATCGACTATCAGGCGGGTGCCATCATTCAGGATATCCGGTACCAATCGGCCAATGCCATAGCGGACGGCCTGAACGTACCTAACAAATTTAACCTTGCTTTTGGTACGAACCTGAGCACAACGGATGATTTTACGCGTGTACAAACGCAATCGTTGTTTGGTCAGGCATCGCTGGCCTGGCGGGATGCTATTTTCGTGAACGCCAGTCTACGGAATGACTGGTCGTCTACTTTGCCTAAGCCATATTCGTTCCAGTACCCATCGGTTGGTGCTTCGGTTGTTCTGTCGGATCTGCTGAAACTGTCGGGACCGCTTTCGTTCCTGAAAATCAACGGTTCTTTTGCTCAGGTAGGAAACGCAGCTGATCCATATCTGCTAAATCAGTTCTATTCCTACTCGCAAGGAGCCGGGTCTGGTTTTATTAGTCGCGATGGTACGCTGGCGATTGGAAATCTGAAGCCTGAGATTACGAAAAGCGTAGAAATCGGCGTTGATGCCCGATTCTTCAGCAATCGACTGGGAGCAACCGTTACGGCTTACAAAACGAACTCGATCAACCAGTTGCTGAAATTAGGTCTGGCACCAGCGTCGGGCTTTAAAGATCAGTACATCAATGCAGGCGACATCCGCAACATGGGTCTCGAAGTGGTGATCAACGGAACGGCCATCAAAACGGATCGTTTCTCGTGGGATCTGACCCTAAACATGGGCCTGAACCGCAACAAAATCATTAGCCTGTCGCCCGATATTAAAACGGCGTTCCTGTCAGGCGGTTACGGTCGGTCAGCATCGCCAATCGTTGCCGAAGGCGGTTCTTACGGTGATATCGTGTCGTATCGTTGGGCGAAAGACCCAGCCACAGGCCAGTACCTAATCGGCTCTCAATCGAGTAGCTCTACTGTCTCAGAAGCATCTGTTTCATCGACGGGCTTACCGGTTGCCACGAAAGATCAGGAATTGATCGGGAATTTTAACCCGAAAATGCAATTAGGCTTCACCAACACATTCACCTATAAAGGCTTCTCACTCCGCTTCCTGGTCGATGGTCGGTTTGGAGGTATAGCGGTATCGGGTACAGAAATGAACCTGGCGTTCAGCGGTATTCCTGAAGTAACGGCGCAGAATCGGGGCGGTGGCTGGGTATTGCCGGGTGTAACGGCTGGCGTGGCTGGTGCTGATGGCGTAACGATGATTGGCGCTGGGAAAACGAATTCGACGGCCATTACGGCTGAGCAATTCTGGCAAACGGTATCGGGCAAGCGCTACGGCTGGGGCGAATTCTTCGCTTATGACGCGACCAACGTTCGTCTGCGCGAAGTGTCGCTTGGCTACGGTATTCCCGTTCCATCGAACTTCTTCATCAAGTCGGCTCGTCTGTCGTTTGTGGCCCGCAACTTATTCTGGTTTTATCGGGGTAGTTCCCTGCTGGACATCCCCGGCCTTGGTAAACGGAAAATGTGGTTCGATCCAGACATGAACCTCACCAATGGTAACTTCCAGGGTGTTGAATACGGTACACTGCCGTCGAACCGGAGCATCGGTCTGAATCTTAAACTTTCTTTTTAATTCGAAACTATCGTCATTATGACATCCTATAAAAAGCTATTGCGGCAAACGCTCGTGGCGGCAAGCCTATCGGCTCCGTTATTCTGGGCTGTTGGCTGCACGAAGAATTTCGAAGAGATCAACACGAACCAAACCAAAATATCAGTTATTGGTGCGGGCGAAATTCCTTACTTGTTTTCGAAAGCGCAATCGGCAGCAACGCTTCCCGGTGGTAACTATCAGGTTGGTCAAAACCTTTTTTCTGATCAGTATGCCCAGTATTTCGCTTGCGTTGCCACGTACTTTCCTTCTGATCGGTTCGTGATTCGGATGGACTGGCTACAAGGCCCCTGGACCGCCCAATACACGGAAGTGGTACCCCAGTTGAAAACCATTTTGGCGAATACCGATGCCAGTTCGGCCGAAAATGCACTGGCAAACATCTGGTGGGTGTATTCATTTCACCGCTGGACCGATTATGTTGGGCCAATCCCATACTTCAAAGCGGGTGAACCCGCTACGTCAGTAGCCTACGATGCGCAGGATAAAATTTACGACGACTTCTTCAAAAAGTTAGCGGCTGCCACGACGCTGTTGAAGAGTAAAACGTCGGAAAAACCGTACGGCTCATTCGATTTGATTTATGGTGGCGACGTGAACAAATGGATCAAGTTTGCCAACACACTCCGGCTTCGTCTGGCCTTACGGATCTCGAAAGTTGACCCTACTCGTGCGAAAACCGAAGCCGAAGCAGCGGTAGCGGGTGGTGTTCTGACAACCAGCCCCGACGATGATGCTTTAGTGGCTCGTAGTACCAAAGGGGGCGACAACAACGGCCTCTCGATCATGTCGGACTGGAACGAGTTCCGGATGAGTGCGGCTATGGAATCGGTTCTGAAAGGCTACGACGATCCTCGTTTGCCAACTTACTTCCTGCCTGCCGTAAAAACCAATACCTATGAAGGTTTACGCAATGGTCTGGCGACAACTCAGTTAACCGATCCTGTTAACGTTGCCGATGCCAACTCGCACGTAGGGCAACGCTGGACCTCGACAGGCCTGGCTACTCCTCAAAACGTAATGGCAACTGCCGAGGCCTATTTCCTGATGGCCGAAGGTGCCCTGAACGGATGGAACATGGGCGGCACTGCGAAGGACTTTTATAACAAGGGTATCGCTATGTCCCTGACTCAATGGGGTGTAACAAGCGCTGCGGCTATCAGTGCTTATCAGACTAGCACGAAAACGCCGGTTGCTCCGAATGATTACCTGAAATCAGCACCGTTGAGCAACATTCCGGTAGCCTGGGGCAGCACCGAAGCTATTCAGCGGGAGCAGATTGGTACCCAGAAATGGCTGGCTATCTTCCCGGATGGTTTCGAGGGCTGGGCTGAATACCGTCGGACACGTTTCCCGAAACTGTACCCAGTCGCGAACTCCGACAACCCGGATATTCCAGCGGGCGGTGTTCTTCGTCGTATCCCGATTCTGCTGGTTGAACAGCAAACCAATGCAACGGAAGCGGCTAAAGCCGTATCGCTCCTAGGCGGTGCCGATAAGGTAACGACGCCGTTGTGGTGGGACAAAAACTAATTTTTTTATAAACGTATAAGAAAACGCAGAGGTCGCAGAGTTTTCTCAGCGGCCTCTGCGTTTTCCTTTGTGCCCTTTGCGCGGTCCGCCGTCGCGGTTTATATTTAACCTATGAAGCTACTTTCGCTCTGCCTGCTCGTATTACTTTGCGCTTCCTGCGACAATGCTGATACTTTATTTGAGAAACTTCCGTCCTCCCAAACGAACGTTACGTTTAAAAACACGCTGGACGAATCGCCCGAATTCAATGTGCTGAAATACGGCTATTTCTATAACGGTGGGGGCGTGGCAGCGGGCGATTTCAACAACGACGGCCTGACGGATTTATACTTCACCGGCAACCTGAACGCCAACAAACTCTACCTAAATAAAACCGAACCCGGCTCAGGTAAGGTAACCTTTGAAGACATTACCGACAAAGCAGGCGTTGGTGCTGCCGATGGCTGGAATACCGGCGTTTCGGCGGTCGACATTAATGGCGATGGCTGGCTCGATCTGTACGTTTGTCGCTCGGCGGCAACGGATGCACGGCTTCGCCGGAACCTGCTCTTTATCAACAACAAGAATCTCACCTTCTCTGAAAAAGCCGCTGAATATGGTCTCGATGATCCGGCCTATTCAACCCAGGCCGCTTTCTTCGACTATGATCGGGATGGGGATCTGGATTGCTTTCTGCTCAATCACTCAGTGCAGGAATTTGCGGGTTTCAGCCGAATGATTGGCGATTTTAAACAGCAAACGAACCCCAACTACTCCAGTAAACTATACCGAAACGACCGAAGTACGGGCGGCAAATTCGTTGACGTATCCAACACATCCGGGATGGTTTCGAACGTTCTGAGCTTTGGTCTGGGTGTGGCCGTGAGCGATTTCAACAACGATGGCTGGCTCGACTTCTACGTCTCGAACGACTACAACGAAAACGATTATCTCTACATCAACCAGCAGAACGGCCAGTTTAGAGAAGTCGTGCGGGATGCAATGGGCCATACATCGCTCTATTCGATGGGTTCCGATGCCGCCGATGTAAACAACGATGGTCGTATCGATCTGCTAACTCTCGACATGCTCCCCGAAGGGAACGAACGCATCAAGCTAACCTCCGGCGACGATAATTACGATAAATACAGCCAGCTCCTCCGGGCCGGTTTTCACCACCAAACCATGCGCAATATGCTGCAATTGAATGTGGGGGAAGGGGAGGGACGAGGGGGAGGAAGGGGAGGAGAGGGAAAAGACAATGACAAATCCCTTTCCTCCCTCTCGTCCCCTTCCTCCTTTCCTCCCTCCACCCCAATTTTCAGCGAAATCGGTCAACTGGCTGGGGTGTCTAATACCGATTGGAGTTGGGCAGGGCTGTTTGCGGATTTTGACAATGACGGCTGGAAGGACCTGTTCGTGAGCAACGGCTACGCGCGTGATTACACGAATATGGAGTTCCTGAAGTTCACAATGGACGAGCAGTTGAAGGCACGCCAGACAGGGGCTCAATCGAATCCGATGGAGGTAATTGCCAAAATGCCCAGCATCGATGCACCTGATTACATCTACCGAAATCGGTCCGGCGATTCGGATAAGCGGTTAACGTTTACGAATGAAACAAAAGCGTGGGGATTCAACGAACCGTCGCAATCGAACGGAGCGATCTACGCAGATTTAGATAATGATGGCGATCTGGATTTGGTAATCAACAACGTGAATGCCGAAGCCAGTATCTATGAAAATCATGCTGACAAACAGGATGGAAATAATCACCTTAGTCTTCAACTAAAAAGCCCGAACCCTGCAAAAATAATGGGAGCACGCGCCACCGTTTGGGCAGGGGGGCAGATGCAGGTACAGGAGTTTATGCCCGTTCGTGGATTTCAGTCGTCCATGTACATGCCCTTACTGTTTGGTTTGGGCAAAACAACAGCGGTCGACTCTGTACAGATTCGTTGGGCGGATGGCAAAACGCAGCTTGTTCGGCCAACTCAAATTACGGAACCGCTTACAATTACCTATGCACCAACGGGCGAAATGGCTCTGCCCGTTCTGCCCAAATCCTATTGGCAAGCAGATAATGAGATCGTCATAACGCATCAGCAGGAAGCCATTAACGACTTCAAGATTCAACCATTATTGCCGTATATGCTATCTCAAATAGGGCCGTATTTCGCCGTTGGCGATGTGAATGGCGATGGGCAGCCGGATGTTTTTGTTGGCGGTGGGCGAGGTCAGGGTGGTCAGGTACTTCTGGTTAGCCCCACTGGATTTACACCTATGCCTCAACCAGCCTTACTTGCCGACCGGGCTTGTGAAGATGCGGGAGCAAGCTGGGTCGATGTTGATGGCGACCACGATCTGGATTTAGTCGTCGGCAGTGCCGGTTACGAGCTTCCGGCTGGTGATGCCCGTTTGCAAGTACGGTTATACCTGAACGATGGCAAGGGGCATTTGACGAAAGCCGGTTCGTTTCCCGATGTGCGGGTAAGTGCGTCCTATGTGCGCGCGGCTGATATCGATGGCGATGGCGATCAGGACTTATTCGTTGGAGCGCGAGTTGTGCCGGGTCATTACCCTGAACTTCCCGCCAGTCATTTGTTGCTGAATGATGGCAAAGGCCATTTTACGGAGCAAGCAAGCCTGCAACCCATTCTGGCCAAATTGGGTATGGTAACGGATGCTGTATTCGCTGATCTCAACCACGATAAACGCCCTGAACTAGTGGTGGCTACTGATTTTGGCCCAGTTCAACCGTATACCTTTCAGCAGGGAAAATTACAGCCGCTTGCCGATTGGTTACCAGTTATCCCCGGTTGTTGGAATCGCTTGCTGATACAGGATATTGATAACGACGGCAATCCTGACATCATAGCCGCCAATGCCGGACTGAACAGCCAACTTCTGGCGTCGCCTAATCGACCTCTGACGTTGTACGGGATTAAGAATGTAGCCGGTTCGCTGTTGCCCGTGTTGGCCGGTTATGACCGAACAGGCCGCACTAATGGAGAGCCACACCCGTTCAATGCCCGCGACGAAATGCTCGATCAGGTGGTGACGTTGCGGAAGAAGTTCCCGGATTATACCAGCTATTCCAAAGCAACAATCACCGATTTGTTTGATCCGGAGGAGTTGAACCGCGCCCAGAAATTGGAGGCTACGACGCTCCAAACGGTGCTGTTTCATAATGATGGAGGTGCAACGCCAAAATTTACCATGCAGCCGTTACCCATCGAGGCACAGATGGCCCCTGCCTATGCACTGACAACTGCCGATGTCAATCACGATGGATTGCCGGATTTGCTAATCGGTGGAAATCGAGAATACAACCGCGTTCGATTGGGTAAGGAAGACGCGAACCGAGGGCAACTGTTTCTGAACAAAGGCAAAGGTCAGTTTGCATACGTACCAATGGAACAATCAGGCTTACTATGGGATGGCGACGTTCGCGATCTGGTGACTGTACAGGTTGCGGGAAAAACGGAATTATTGGTAGGTGCAACCGGGAAAGCTGTGAGTACGTTTAGGTTGAGCAAATAATAAATTTGGGGTATCTTTGACTAGTAAAAACTGAGCGAAAAATGATAGCAACCAAGTCTGGAGTGCAAGCGCGAAAGCCCAAAGCGAAAGTGCCGGAGTACCTGATTTACGAAATCATGGATGGTAAGCCTATTCATTACAAAGGCTATCTGGAGGTACTGGCAGGCACGAAAACGTTTTCAGAAATTATGGGTTCAAGCACATTACAATCATTGATCGTTACCCATCTTATTATATTACTTGGTAAGCAAATAGATGAAAATCAATTTACCATTCTGTCGAGCGAAGCAGGCCTTCATCTCGACAAACGTAATAATTTAGCGGGCGACATTCTCATTTTCGATAGTGCCACCCTACCCATCGAAGCTATTGATGAGTTTTATGCCCAGGTACCTCCTAAGGTCGTAATTGAAGTAGATATTACTGCCGATCCTACCGATGTGACCAGTGATAACTATATCTTCCGGAAAACAGAGAAACTACTGAAATTTGGCGTCGAGAAAGTGATCTGGATTACGACTCAAGCCAAAAAAGTGACCGTAGCTACACCTAACGAGGATTGGCAAGTGAAGGATTGGCACAAAGATGTTGAGATACTGAATGGCATCTCGTTTAACATTGGCCGATATTTAACCCAAAAAGGGTCACCTTTCGCTTAAGAAGAAATCAGTCAGAAAACCTCTCATCACATAAGCGTCGCATTGGGTTAGTAAAGTGCCTTACTTTGAGGCTTCTACGCTAGCACTGCACCGCTCATGGCCAAGAAAATCCTGGTTTCGTTTGTAACGGCCCTCCAAAATATTCGGACGCGCTTTTTTCATACTATTCTGTCGATACTGGGTATTGTGATTGGGGTAGCTGCGCTAGTGGCTATGCTGTCATTGATTGATGGGATGGAGCAATACGCCCAGGAGCAGATCACGAAAACAACCTCGCTCAATTCCATTCTGATTCAACCCAACCTTTACAAATCGGTGAATGAGGTAGGGGTGAAGAAACAGAACTACGATTATTTAAATCACGATTCTTTCCTGAAGCTGCGGGCGAGCCTGACAAAACCAGCAACCGGCTACCTCTATAGTCGACAGAACGATGAGATTGTCGCAAAGGCAGCTAATCGCTCTATTGGAACAATTGTTACTGGCATGAGCCTGCCGCTTCATCCCGATATTGAGTTACTCCATGGCACTGCATTTAGCGAAACCGACCTGAAAAATAAACGTTCCGTTGCCGTTATCAACCAGCGATTGGCGAAGCAATTAGTAGGGAAGAAGCCTGAGAAAACGGCGATCAATCAGCAGGTTGTGTATAAAGGTACTTTGCTGACTGTGATCGGAATTTCGGCTGATAAAGATGCTAAAGTTGGGCAGTTGATGATGCCCGTTACGCTATTTCCGGATAGCGTTCTGAAAGTTACCCCGCCTATGGGTATCATTGAAGCCAAAAACGTTGAGGAAGTGCCTGAATTGAAAAAGCAGATCGAGACTTGGCTGACTAGCAACATGAAGGCAAAACTGGCCGACTTTTCGATTATCACCAACGAGCAGCGGGTGAGTCAAGTAGCTAAAGGATTCCTGCTATTTCGGCTGATCATGGGTATGATTGTGGGCATTTCGGTGCTGGTAGGCGGCATAGGGGTCATGAATGTTTTGCTGATTTCGGTAACGGAGCGCACAGTGGAAATAGGTGTTCGCAAAGCTCTTGGCGCGAAAAAACAGGATATACTGTGGCAGTTCCTCTCAGAATCCATCACGATTTCAACCTTTGGTAGTCTACTCGGCCTGGCGCTGGGCCTGCTAAGCACGCTGGCTTTTGTGCCGATCGTAAAAGCCCTTACCGATGTGCCTTTTCAGATGGCGTATACCTGGAATACGTTTATGATCATCATGGTGATTGCGATGTTGATCGGCGTTATTTTCGGTACTTACCCCGCCATGCGAGCCGCCCGACTTGATCCCGTCGAAGCCATTAGACGTGAATAATGGGAGGTGCGAGAACGTTCGTGCTACCAGATCGGTGAAGATGCAGACCTGATAGCACAAACGGATCAGTTCGCTAGGATACTCTTAATGTTCCTTCAATGGAATCATCCAGGGTTTTACCCATAATTGCACCCGCAATGGTCTTGACAAAGGCCACTGCATTGCCATGTTTATTGTCCCAATAGTAGCCTTCCTGAACGTCTACTTTTAGTACTGTAATACGCGGGTCATCCTCGCCTTCTGTAAACCACGTTTTTAAAATGGGTTCCCAGAGTTCCTTGATGAGTTGCTTGTCTTTAGAAATAGTAACCACTCCGTATACACTTAGGAAATCGGAATAATCGGAGCCCTGGAAGAGAAGCTGAACTTTGTTGTCAGTCTCTATCTCTGCATTTTTATGACTGTCGTCAGCACTTAAAAACCAGAAAGTGCCATCGTCATCTACCTTTTGTACCGACATCGGCCTTGTTTTCAGGGGTTCACCAGTCGTGATCTTTGTGCAGAAATAGCAGGTATTGCTTTTGCCGACTAGTTCTTTTATTTTTTTTCCGGCTTCGGCACCTGCTAAATCTTCGTGATTTTTTTCGGGTTGCTGTTGATTAATACTATCCATAACGGTTGAGTTAATTGATAAAATCATTGTTCTGCCTCTAACCGTTTGTTTAGCTAACTCTCTTTCAGGAATTCATACAGATTGCATTTAATGATTGTACGGGAATGTAGCAACAATTCGGGAAAACCATATCGGGGTCCATTTGCCAAAAATCACAATGAAAAAGGGTCTATGTGAAAACAGCCCCCGAATAGGAAAGAATCTACGTGCTTCCCTTATTTTTCCTTACCGGGCTTCGGAAATACCTGGTGCGTGTTTGCCTACCGATGCCACTGGCTTTTTAACTGGCGTACTTTATCAGGATACTGAGCTTGCTGGGGGAGAACCTAAAAAAATCACCTCCGAAGTACCGTCGTTCTGGCATGGCTGGACTCCCGATAGTAAGACGCTCGCTTACTGTGCCGAGCGCAACGGGAATGTTGATATTTATACGATTGGGGTTGAGGGAGGAACCGAAAAACGGCTGACTACTACTGAAGGATCGGACGATGGCCCCGATTATTCGCCCGATGGATCGAAGCCCGAACAATTAACTTTCGATGAAAATTTGAACTGGTTTGCCCATCCTTCGCCCGATAATAAGCATATTGTTTACATTGCTTATATGTCTGACGAAAAGCAAAATCATTTGTTTGGTAAAAATGTCAAACTTCGATTGATGGACCTTAAAACCAAAGCGATCAAAGATGTTACGCCCGTTTTTTATGGTGGTCAGGGTACATACCTTCCTGGAGCCCTGATAGCCGAAAATTTGCCTTCGTCAGCTACAAGGTCAACTAAATGTAAGACAAGTTTAGCTTATGGATATCCTAAAACATTTTTTTGACAGGATTAACAGGATTTGTTGAGTAGGATAGCAGTAAAATAAATCCTGAAAATCCTGTTAATCCTGTCGAAAATAGAACTTGTTCAATTATCAGTTCGTAACCCTCCTTTTACATGCAAAAGCATAATTCAAGCTCAAGAAGACAGTTTTTACAACAAATTGGAGCTACCAGTTTAGTGGCGGCATCCTCGCCTTTGTCGTCTCTGGCTGCCCAGGAAAAAGCCGAAGAACGCATTATTCATTACGAGAAACCAGTCTCAGTTAATGACACTATCCGCCTAGGTGTGATTGGGTACGGCGTGCAGGGACATTTTGATTTGGCTACTGCGCTCAAAGTGCCCGGTGTAGAATTGGCGGGCATTTGCGATTTGTATACCGGTCGATTGGAAAACGCGAAGGAGAAATTCGGGAATGAGTTATACACCACCCGAAATTATAAAGAGCTGCTGGCGCGAAAAGACATCGACGCCGTGATTATTGCAACGCATGATGTCTGGCATTCGCGCATTACGCTGGATGCTCTGGCAAAAGGCAAGCACGTGTATTGCGAAAAGCCGATGGTCTATAAAATTAGCGAAGGTTATCCGGTTATGGCAGCGGCTAAAAAGGCGGGTAAGGTGTTGCAGGTGGGCAGCCAGCGAGTGAGTAGTATCGGTTATGCCAAGGCAAAAGAGCTGCTGGCGGCTGGTGAAATTGGGAAGCTTAACATGGTGAATGCCGTGTATGACCGGCAAAGTTCGATTGGGGCCTGGGAGTACACGATTCCCAAAGACGCCAGTGCCCAAACAACCGATTGGGAACGCTTTATTGGCGTTACGGCCAAAATGCCCTTCGATGCGAAGAAGTTTTTCTGGTGGCGGGCTTTTAAAGAAGTCGGTACCGGCGTAGCAGGCGACTTGTTTATCCACTTGCTAAGTGGTACTCACTTCATTACCAACTCAAAAGGCCCTAAAACTATTTACAGCACCGGGCAATTCAGTTATTGGAAGGATGGACGTAATCTGCCGGATGTGATGTCGGGTGTGATGCAATATCCCGACAGCCCCGAACACGCTGCTTTCCAGTTGACCTTACAAGTGAATTTTATCAGTGGTACGGGCGGTCAGGAAGTTATCCGACTGGTTGGCTCAGAAGGTGTTATTGATGTGATCGGCAATAATATTACGGTCAAACACAGCCTAATGCCTGAGGCTCCCGGATTTGGCGGATACGATTCCCTGTTCACATTTTCGAAGGCTATGCAGGACGACATGCAAAAGGATTACGACGCGAAATGGACGCCCGAACAACGAAGAAGACCTACTAAAGAGGATATTGTCTTTAAAGCGCCTGCTGGCTACGATGACCACCTGGACCATTTTACTAATTTCTTCGATTCGATCAGAACGGGTAAACCTGTGGTTGAGAATGGGGAGTTTGGTTTCAGAGCCGCTGCGCCTGCTCTTGCTTGTAATGCTAGTTTTTTTAGCAAAAAGATCATTCATTGGGACCCTGTCAATATGAAGCTAGTACAATAATCAGAAATCGTATTTTTTGTCATTCCTCTTAAGGTAGGAATGACAAAAAATACCGGTCTACACCAACCACCGATTCTGGGTATAGGCATCATTCCAGAAATACCATTCCAGTCGGCTCGATACGCGAAAGGCTTCCTGCATTTGGATTCGCTCGGTTGGGCTGGCTAATGCAGCAAAACGGTCGGTTAGGTCGAGCATCTTGCTGACCGACTGGTCGAAGGCGTCGCCAGCATACGTGTCAATCCAGGCACGATACGGGTTTTCCTGAATGGCGCGCTCGTAAATGTGCTTGCCCACTTGTCGGTAAATCCAGAAACAGGGCAAAACAGCGGCTGCCCCGATGGCGAGCGATTGGAGCGAGGTTGTAGCTAGCAAATAGTTCGTATACGCAAAGCAGGCGGGCATTTTCGTGGTTTCTGGTTGAATTGCATACAACGAGAAATAGGTCTCGTGTAAAGCCCGTTCAACCAGAATTGCGTTCTGCGCAAATTGCGTGAATTGCAGCATGTCGTCGGGCGTGGTGGCCCGCGCGGCCAACTGATTCAGGGCGCGGCTAAAATCGGCCAAATACAGGGCATCCTGTTGGATGTAGTATTGAAATGTCGCCGTTGGGAGATGCCCCGTCATGAGTTCATCGACAAAGCCATGCGTCAGGATGGACGAATAAATTGGGCTAATATCTTGCCAGAGTTGTTCGGTGAAGCGCATCGTTTTCTAAGACCAGTTGGTGTAAAAATGGTAAACCGGGCCATGACCATGCCCTAATTGATACTGTGCCCCTGCCTGAAGCGCCCCCGTCAGGTAGGCTTTGGCGGCTGCTACGGCCTCAACCACCGACTGTCCTTTGGCTAATCCACAGGCAATGGCCGAGGAAAGTGTACAACCCGTTCCGTGCGAATTGTTGGTTTGAATGCGGTTCGTCGGAAACCAATGGGATTCGGTGGCAGAAACAAACAGCAGATCGGTGCTTTCTTCGGTTGTTAAATGTCCTCCTTTCACCAGAATGGCTCCAGGGCAAAGTTTGGCCAGATCGGTTGCGGCAGGTGCCATATCGGCCAGCGTCTCGACCGGACGGCCTAGCAAAACGCTGGCTTCGGGCAGGTTAGGCGTAATAACCGATGCGATGGGCAGTAACTGAGTTATGAGGGCGTCGATGGCTGCATCTTGTAAGAGTTTGTCTCCACTTTTCGCCACCATCACCGGGTCCAGCACAATGTTAGATACCCCAAATTCGGTTAGTGTTTGAGCCACCTGCTCAATGACTTCCGGCGAATGAAGCATCCCGATTTTAACCGCATCGACACCAATATCACTCAATACAGCTTTCAACTGTTCGGCGATGAAGGCAGGGGGCACAGGCATAATTCCCGTCACCGATGTCGTATTTTGGGCCGTCAGGGCCGTTATCACCGACATCCCATAGCAGCCAAGCGCCGAGAATGTTTTCAGATCAGCCTGGATACCAGCTCCTCCGCCACTATCCGAGCCAGCAATTGTTAAAACGCGTGTGTAGTTTCTCATTTTCGTAGCCCGGACGGCTACGTCCGGGCGTAATTTTGCTATTCACTTTGAGTGGTGTCGGTTTCTTAAAACCGACACTACTTTTGTCTGTGCATCATCCATCAGTTTTATAAGCTCATGAGTTGCTTCGTAAGGTGAAGTATGCCCGCAAATGGCCGAAACAACAGCTGAGCCTGTTGCGCCGGTTCGGATAATGTCCTGAATCGTTCGGGTATTAATGCCGCCAATGGCGAAGGTAGGTAGCTGGGTTCGACTGCAAATTTCCTGGAGCCCCGCGAGTCCCAACAGGCTGGATGTATCCTGCTTGGTGCCCGTTGGGAAGATGGTAGCAATGCCTAGGTAGTCTACGTCGGCGTCTTGAGCCGCTTCCAGTTCTGCCAGATTATTGATCGAGAGGCCAATGATTTTGTCCGGCCCAATCAGCGAACGCACCAGCTCGTGCGGCATGTCTTCCTGCCCGACATGAACGCCGTCGGCATCAACGGCCAGCGCAATATCGACCCGGTCATTGATAATGAGTTTGGCTCCGTAAGCTTGTGTAATGCGTTTCAAATCCCTACCGAGTTCCAGAATGGCGCGGGTCGAGAGGGATTTCTCCCGCAACTGCACCCATCGAACACCCGCCCGACAGGCTTCGTCAACCACGAAAGTCAGCGAATGCCCTGCCGCCTGAGCAATGGCACTATCGGTCACTAAATACAACTGGCTCATGACCACGACAGCTTAATCCGTTCCTCAACTTCTGATTCGGACAGGGCGTGTAGCACATCCAGAAAGTTGACCTGTAAGCTCCCAGGAGCCTGTTTTGTCTCAACCGCCAATTCGCCCGCAATACCCATAACGGCCATGGCGTGTGCAGCGGCCTGAAAATAGTTGCTATTAACAGCGGCAAAAGCTCCCATAATGGCCGTAGCCGTGCAGCCCATGCCCGTTACTTTGGTCATAAGTGGGTGCCCATTGGCTACGGAAGCTAGCTGTTCGCCCTGAACGATGTAATCGGTTGCTCCGCTGATGACCACCACGCAGCTTAAAACAGAACTTAACCGTCGAGCTGCGTCGAGAGCGGCATCCGACCCATAGAGGCTATCAACGCCTTTGGTTTGTGCGTTCAGTCCGGCCAGGGCCATAATTTCGGACGCATTTCCCCGAATAATGTCAGGAGGGGCTAGGGCAAGAAGTTCTTCGCTGACCCGATTGCGGTATGTAGTTGCCCCAACACCAACCGGATCAAAAACGATGGGTTTCCCCAGCGACTTTGCCTGACGCATCGCGAGCTTCATACCAGCCACAAACGTGGCATCGAGCGTGCCAATGTTGACGACGAGGGCGCTGGAAATGGAAACAAACTCTTCGACTTCTTCGGGCGCGTGAACCATGGCGGGCGAGGCCCCTACAGCCAGCAGGGCATTGGCTGTGTTGTTCATGACCACGAAGTTGGTGATGTTGTGGACAAGCGGAGCCTGATTGCGGATTTGAGTCAGGTCGGTCCAGAGGGCTTGCGTAGTTGGAGACATGTTGCTGTTCGTCAGAGTTTGTAAACAGCAACTTTAGAAGCGCAGCGCGTGTCCAGATAACTTTTCCCTACGGCAGTACGAACTGCATCAGGTAATGAGGGTAGTCTCTCAGTCAGCCCGGTTTGGACTGACACCCCTAAAGTTGCCCGACAAAGGTAGGGGATTATTGACTAAAACAACTAGCTGTAGGTAAACCTTAATTTGGGTTAAGGTTGATTCTGTATCCGCACAGAACGCTTTGACTTAGGTTGTAGGCGTTCTGATGGATGTAGCTGAGAGGAGGTTATGCCGTCGTTTGCTTTATTGCGACAGAGATACACTGTACTTAACCGTCGTAGAGGACTCTACGCCAGTTAGGGTTCCGGTCACCACACTATTGTCGTCATTGGTTGTGCCCGAAAACGTGTAGGTGGTGCCCGTTGCATCGGGCTTGAGTGTCAAATCCAAAATTTTTCCCAGTACCGAGCCCGATACTTTTCCGGTTGCTCCAGCTAGCACATACGTACCGGCAATGGGATTGCTTTCACTGGTGATGTTTATGCTCATTGCTTTTTTATCGGCACTGTTGTTCTGATTAGTAGCAGTACCGGCATAAGAGCCAAAAAATAGCTTTAACTCTTTGATCGGGTCATCGGAGGAACAGCTCAGAGCAGCTAATGCGACGCAAACGAGCAATAAGCGAGATAACAGGGTGTGATTGCGATTCATAACAGTTTCTTGATAAGATGAATATGCATCCACAAAGCACCTGATAGCACCGCTGGGCTACAATAGTTAGTTCTAACTAAAAATTGGCTAAACCCCGGAAATTTCGTGCAAACTTCTGATTGTGAGTTCTATAAATTGTCTGGCCTGGCTACGCTATATAATCGTCGGCGCTATCCTAAGCAATTCCATTTAGCTGTTCGATGCCAATTTCGATACATTTTTTACCTCTGCTGATCGTTGCCAGACGGCTACTGCCAACGCTAACCAGGCGAAGCCCCAGAGACCAATCATGGCAGGAGGTCGTGCCCCGGTTAAAAACCGGAGCGGAAACATAAATACAAACGGAAAAAGCCCTATCAGGAGCGGAGTATACCGTTTCCAGTCTGTCCAAATTTTCGATTTAAGGCTGGCAACACCTACTACGATCATCCCTAATCCATTCAGGATGGCTCCTAATGGGGCAAAAGGTAAAATCACCCATATGCTTAGCAAATAACTGATCGCTCCAGCTATCGGGACAACTAGCAGCCTCCTCTTTTTTTCAAAACCGATTGGCTCGCCCGCTTGCCAAAGTGAAATACCCCCAATAAGTAATCCTAAGCTTCCTATTAACTGAGGCCAGTTGGTTAGCCAAATTCCTGACACGTCATCGACCAGATAAAAGAAAGGGGGAAAAAAGCGGCCTTTGGGCATCTTGTCGATGGCATTTAAAAACCAAAATGGGAATCCGAAGGCCAGTAAACCTACGCTGGCAATGAAATAGCCTATTGCCGCCCTGTGCAGATAACGACTTGTGTTTTCCATAGTTGTGTAATTTACCGCAAAACTGAGCCAACAGAGCATCAGGAGCATAGTAAAAAAACGACAACTTCAGGACCGGCCTGACCGGCTGGCAAAGGCGTTCATCAACTGCCGATGGGCTAACTCTTCGGTAAATAACTGGTTGGGACTAGTGCCTGCAAACTGCTGAAAATCTTTGACTAAGTGATTCGGATCATAATACTGACAGGCATAGGCAATGTCGAGCCAGGAGCGATTGGGGTCGATTTCGCGGAGTTTATAAGCCTGTCTGAATCGGCCAATTCGAGTGAATAGTTTAGGGCTAACGCCTACCCGCTCGCGAAACTTGCGTTCAAACTGGCGTATACTCAGGCAGGCATCGTTAGCTAACTGATCGAGTTGATGATAGGCTGCCGGATCAAGCATGCGTTGAGCAACCCTATCGATTGGTAAGACAGTTGCCTGACACTGAGCAGCTTTTCGTAATAGGAAGTCTTCAACAAGCCGAATCATGGCTTCGTAGCCAGCTGCTTCCGGAAGGCGCTCATATACTTCTTTTACGAGATTGCCCGTAATCGCTTCCAGATCGGCGTGGTCATCCACGAGCAAATTCATTGGTATTCCCAACAGTCGAAACAGAGCCCCCGGCTGAAAACTGACTTTCAGCATCAGGTAGTTGGGGTTAAGGGTGATGTTCATGCGCGTAAGCGGCTGCCCTACTACAATACCAGCGGTAGCACCTTCGGGAGCCTGATTGCCTGCTTTAACGCTGTGAGGCAGGTTGTAAGGATAAAAGTACAGACACTGTTCTGGGCTGGGTGGATAGGGTTTTGTGGGTAATTGCGCTCGTGGGGTTTTAGGATCGAGTTGAATGTGAATAATCCAGTAATGACGCACGAATGTCTGCAAGGCCGGATGAGGAGCATATTCACGGAAGAAGGCCATGATGGGGTAGGGGCTTGATAACATTCTCAAGATAGCCAATGTAAGGCCGTTTACAAGATAGGTTGAAAAAGACTTGTGGCCACAGGCTTGACTGTTAACTCCATCACGATGCTTTTTCGTCGACCCAATAGGGTAAATTGGCTCGTAAGCGTCTTTAGTTTTCTGGCACAACGCCGATTTACTTCATGAAAACTTCATTCGTAGTCCATTTAACCGGCATTGCGTTGCTGACAACAGCGTTATCACACGCCCAGCAGAAACCGCTGTACGTAACGAGTCGCGCACCGTTAGCTCCGCAGAAATACATTGAATTACCACTGGGTGCTATCAAGCCCGAAGGTTGGCTGTACCAGCAACTGGTCATCATGAAAAATGGCGCGACTGGCCATTTGGATGAGTATCATGCGAAGGTTCAACACGATAACGGCTGGCTTGGGGGCAAAGGCGATGCCTGGGAAGAAACGCCTTACTGGCTCGATGGCGCTTTGCCCTTAGCCTATCAGTTGGACGATAAAGCCCTGAAAGAGAAAGTCCTGAAATACGTAAACTGGAATCTGGATCATCAGCGTCCCAGCGGGTTCTTCGGCCCGTTGACCAAGAAAGAGCTGGAAGGAAAACCTATGGAGTCCTGCGCCGATGGAGCCGATTGGTGGCCACGAATGGTGATGCTCAAAGTATTGCAACAGTATTATACGGCAACCAACGATCCGCGCGTGATTCCGTTCATGACGAAGTATTTCAAGTACCAATATGCGAACCTGAAAACCTGCCCGCTGGCGAAATGGACCGAGTGGGCAGAATCGCGCGGTGGCGACAATATCATGAGCGTGTATTGGCTCTACGATCACACGGGCGATAAGTTCCTGCTCGATCTGGCCGATTTGCTCTACAAACAGACCACCAACTGGACCGACCTGCTGGGCGGCCGCAACTGGGCCATCGATGCGGCTGTAAATCAAACCGGGACGAAATGGATGGATCGCCATGCGGTTAATGTGGGTATGGGTTTGAAACTCCCCGCCGAATATTACCGGGCCAAAAAAGACGCTAAATACCTGAATGCGGTGAAAACGGGCTTCGGTGATCTGATGACACTGCACGGCCTGCCACACGGTATGTTCTCGGGTGACGAAGATTTGCACGGCAACGAACCGACGCAGGGCGTTGAACTGTGCGCCATCGTTGAAACCATGTTTTCGCTGGAAGAAATCATCGGCATCACCGGTGACCCTTCGTACATGGATGCGCTCGAACGGATGACCTTCAACGCGTTGCCTACCCAAACCACCGACGATTACCGGTCGCGGCAGTATTTCCAGATTGCCAATCAGGTGCAGGTGTCGCGGGGTGTGTTTGATTTCTCGTTGCCATTTGGGCGGGGGATGAACAATGTGTTTGGCCCTTACGCAGGTTACACCTGTTGCACGGCTAACATGCACCAGGGCTGGACCAAATTTGCGTCGCATCTGTGGTATGCCACTGGATCGGGTGGAGTTGCCGCCCTGGAATATGCCCCGAATACGCTTAAGGCCAAAGTTGCTAATGGAACAGAGGTGACAATTCTGGAGGCAACGGACTATCCGTTTGAGGATCAGATTGCGTTTACGATCAATTTGCCACAAACCACAACGTTTCTCTTCGCCTTACGCATTCCGGGCTGGTGCACCGAAGCAACGGTGTTTGTTAACGGGCAAAAGTTGCGTTCCGATAAGGGCGGGCAGGTAATCAGCCTGTCGAGAGCCTGGAAAAATGGCGACAAAGTAATTTTGAAACTGCCCATGCCCGTTCGGACCAGCAACTGGGCAAAAAACTCACGTACCATCGAACGGGGACCGCTCGTCTATGCTTTAAAAGTAGAATCGACGGTTGATGAAAAGACTGAAAAAACGGAAGGTACGTATTTCGAATATCAGCCAAAAACTGCCTGGAACTATGGGTTGCCGAAAGCAATCATCGAAGATCCAGAAAAAAACACGACGGTCACGGTCAGGCCAATGCCTGCTAACTTCGTTTGGAACGAAGCCAGTGCACCCATCGAAATCAAAACAACGGGGCGTCAGATTCCGAACTGGAAGCTGGTGGAAGGTGTAGCCCGTCAGCCGGTTACAACCCGCGAAGGCATTTATCAGGGTGAGGTTTCCGACAAAGTTGAAACCCTGACATTCATTCCTTACGGCTGTACCAAGTTGCGCGTTGTGGCGTTTCCCGTTGTAAAATGATTTACTTTTCTGACAGGATTAACAGGATTTGCAGGATTTAGGGCCAATAAAAATCCTGCAAATCCTGTTAATCCTGTCGAAATAAAATAGCTAGCCGGTCTAGCATCCTCGTTAATTTGTAAATTCCTTTTCTTATTTTGAATTTCAGCATGAAACGAACAACCCTATTTTTACTACCGCTCCTGTTTGGAACATCGGCAGTGCAGGCGCAACCGTTTGGCAAACTGCTTCCTAAAACACCCGGCATTGTTTCGTACACGATGCGCGAGAGTTTTAGTAAAGACGTTCCCGGTACGCTCGACAAGATCAAAGCCTGGGGCATTACCGACATCGAATTTTCAAGCCTGTTTGGAAAAACGGCACCTGAATTACGCACCCTGCTCGATCAGCGTGGGCAGAAGTGCAGCAGCTATGGTGTGAGTTACGACGCTATTGATCTGAAGCCCGATTCCATTCTGCAAAATGCCCAGGCATTGGGGGTTAAATACATCCGGATCGGTTCGATCCCGCACAAGACAGCGGCCACCCTGGAAATGATGCAGAAAGCTGCCGAGGTGTTCAATCGCTTTGGGAAACTGGCACACGCCAAAGGTATGATGTTCTGCTACCACAACCACGGTTTCGAGTTTCAACCCTACGAGAATGGCACTCTGTTCGACTATTTGGTGAAGCAAACCAATCCGGAATATGTTGGCTATGAAATGGACGTAACCTGGACATACTTGCCCGGACAGGACCCCGCTGCGTTGCTCCTGAAATACCCCAAACGCTTCCGGCTTATTCACCTGAAAGACGTAGAGAAAGGCGTACCGCACAGCGATAAAGGGGGGATGGCCAATTCACAATCGGTAGTTCTGGGAACTGGACAAATCGACTGGCCAGCCGTTTTGAAAGCAGCCCGCAAAACCTCCATCGACCATTTCTACATCGAAGACGAAAGCATGGCTGTGGAGCAACAAGTGCCTAAGAGTCTGGCCTATTTGAAGAGTTTGTAGAAGAGTTTTTTCCTTTTTTGTCATTCCGACGACAGGAGGAATCTCAAATTTCCCAAACGAGAAGCGTGAGATTCCTCCTGTCGTCGGAATGACAAAAAATAATCAGCCAATCATTTTCCTAACACAGATTTAATCCAGAGCCTAGATGATTTTAGGCTCTTTTTTCGTTACCTACGAACATACTCCTTCTGTTGTTGTGATGCATTCTACGCTATGAAAACGACTACTACCGCTGGACTATTGGCCATACTGGCTATTGGGCTCTTTGTTCTTGCCTGCGATTCGAACGACACAAACCCGCTGACGACGTCATCCGGAAAGCTGCGAATTGCCTTCGATAATGTTGTCAGCACGTCGGATTTGAAACTAGGTACGGGTTCCTACCAGAACTCTTCCGGCGAAACCTTCACCGTTACCAAATTCAACTATTTCGTTAGCAATATTCGCCTTCGAAAACAGGATGGCAGCGACTATGTGGTCCCGCAGGACAGCAGTTATTTTCTGATTCAGGAGGATAAACCCGCTTCTCAGACGATTACCTTGAACAACTTGCCCGCTGGCACCTACACCGGTCTGACGTTTACGGTTGGGGTCGATAGCCTGCGCAGTCTGGCCGACATCACCAAACGAACGGGCGTGCTCGATCCGGCGCTGAACGATGGTATGTATTGGGAGTGGAACTCGGGTTATATTTTCCTGAAGCTGGAAGGGACGTCTCCGGTGGCACCCGCTCTTCAAAATAATGCTTTCTTCTACCACGTTGGTGGTTTTGGGGGGGGCTATGATGGAAAGAAAACCATTAATAACTTACGGACGATAACGATTCCGTTTTCGAGTAGTGTTGCTGCTGTACAGGCTGGTGCTGTGCCGTTGGTTCAACTCAAAACCGATGTGATGAAGATATTTGATGGGCCTACCAAACTGAGTATAGCCCAGTATTCGTCCGTGATGTTTGACCCCTATTCGACCAATATTTCTAACAATTACGCACAGATGTTCAGTCTGGCGGGTGTTCAGGCCAATCAATGATTTTTCTGAAAACCATATCGGCAAAGCGGATCGGGCTGTTTTTTAGTGCGCTTCTGTTTGCATTGGTGATTGCCTGCCAAAGCCAGAAAACATCAGACCCTGATCCAGTCCCTCCTGATCCAGGCGGTGGCATTCAGTATCAAACTACGCCCGTTACACTTCGCGAACCAGCTAATTTCCCAACCAAACTCTACGACCTGACAACGAACCCGTTGACGGTGGAAGGGGTGTCTTTAGGGAAAACATTGTTTTACGACCCCATGCTTTCGCGCGACACGAGCCTTAGTTGTGGATTCTGCCACCAGCAGTTTGCCGGGTTTGGCCATTCCGACCATCCGCTGAGTCATGGAATTGATAATAAATTCGGGACGCGCAATGTGCCGGGTTTGCAGAATCTGGCCTGGGATCGTGAGTTTTTCTGGGATGGGGGCGTCACGAGTCTGGACGAATTGCCCATTTCGCCCATTCAGAACGCCGTCGAAATGGATTTAAAGTTTTCGGAAGCACTCAATCGGGTTCAGAAAAACCCTAAGTATCCGCCCTTGTTCAAAGCCGCTTTTGGCTCTGACACCGTCACAACGGCCCGCTTCCTGAAAGCCATTTCGCAGTTTTTACTAACGCTTGTATCTGCCGATTCGCGTTACGATAAATACGTCAGAAAGGAGAGTGGGGGAACGCTAACTTCCGATGAACTGGCGGGATTAGCACTGTTTCAGCAGAAGTGTGCCACTTGCCATGCGACAGATTTATTTACCGATAAAAGTTACCGCAATAATGGCCTTCCGGTTAGTGGTATCAACGATCAGGGACGTTACACCATAACCCTAAACGAAGCTGACCGATTGAAATTTAGAGTGCCGAGCCTGCGGAATGTGGAGAAAACATTTCCGTACATGCACGATGGGCGCTTTAGTTCTTTAGATCAAGTAGTTGAGCATTACCGAACAGGTGTTACGGATAGCCCTACGCTCGACCCAGCGCTGAAAACCAACGGGAAGCTCGGTATAGCCCTAACCGATACGGAAAAGGCGCAAATCATTGCCTTCCTGCTCACCCTGACGGATAATACGTTTATGACGAACCGGGCGTTTAGCGCTAACTGAAACCGGATTTGTTTGATTTGATTGACCGACTATGATTTTGTTAGCATCAGAAACGGTTTTCAGAATCATGCTAATCAATACAATCATAAAAATCCTGCGGGGCCGCCCGTGCGGTTCAGACTAATGCGTATGACTTACCCGGTGTTGCCGGATGTTCAGTATATGCGTGATAACCAAACCCGCCGAAGATGCATAGGCGAGGTATTCAAAAGCAGGTGCCGTTTCTTCCAGCAATAGTGCTATACTGAACAGACTCAGAAAGCCCCAAAGGGCTATTTTAATGGCCCGAGGGGCATAATGTCGGGTAGCGAAATAAACGGCTATGATATTGACCCCAATGAAGACGTAGTCCAGGCTGAGGTAGCCCACACGAAGAGTTGTGTCCTGAAGTAAAGAAGTCGTTAGCAACAATACGGGTGTAACAAGGCAGTGGATGATGCACAACACCGAGCCGGTAATACCAATATAATCCGCTTTACGGGAGAGACTATCTGTTTTCATGAGTAAGCACAAAAATACAATGCCTTGGGCAATGATTCTTTAGGTTAACCCACTTTTTTGCAACAAAGTTGCGTAAAGATGTATGATATAGGGTATATGATGTATGATTTCTCAGCATAAATACATCATATACTCTATATCATACATCTTTTTTCGTCAGTTGGTTTTTGTTAACAGCGAGTAGCCCATTAGCTTACCATTCTTGTTGTAGGACTCTGATTTTACGTCAAACAATTGCTTTTCAGTTCGATAGGTGACTACACGCATCGTATTTCGAATGGGAATACCCATCACCTTATTCTCAAAATTGACGTCAGCCGTGATTTTGTAGGTGTCGAATGTTCCGGCAGGCGTTGTAATCGGCTCTTTACTTTCTACTTGCCGATTCGCCATCGTCATACTCATGTTTGCCATTGGACCGCCACCACCGCTGCTCATTTCAGCCTCCATTTGTCCATCACTTAGTTTCTGCCCAACACTGAGTTTGCCGGGGTAAACAAGCTTATTGGTTTTCAGCTTCAGCTCCATGTCTTTCATGCCACCATTTTGCATGGCCTGCATCATCCCTGCCATGTCGGCCACCAGTTCGTCGCCAGTGCAGGTGTAGTGAATAAGGTAAGGTGGACGTTGTTTGCCTTTCTCATCTTCAAACTGCGCCGTAATGTCCATCACCGTCGAACTCCCTTCTTTATGGACATCTTTGACCTGATAAAGCACTTTCCCGATTGGCTTTTCTTTGGCATTAAAATGACTCAATTCGAAGTTCATACCGGTCTTGAACGTCATGCCCAGGCAATCCTGCGCCTGACTGTTGTTCACGGTAAATACAAGTGCCACCAATAGTGCACAGATAACATGTTTCATGTGGACAAATAATTGGGTTATAGAAAACTAAAGATAACTAGTACTCTTCCAATTTAATTCTTACAGCAATCTGACTTGTTGACGGGATTGACTTTT